>CALFFN010000009.1 GCA_937958185.1 uncultured Neglectibacter sp.
GCCCCTTCAGGGGCGAAGTCCGTAATTGCCCCTTCTAGGGGATGTGCAAACCACCAGTTCTACTGGTGGTTTTGATTCGAAAAAGTATGGAAAGAGTTTCTTTGAAAGCGGTTATTTCTCTGATACGTCCATATTACGCAAAGGATTCTTTCCAGAAGATAGTCAAAAATCAGTGAACATCATAAGGGGTTGCAAAGGGGAGCACAGCTCCCCTTTGCAAGAAAAAAGAAGATCGCACACAGCAGAAATCAAAGAGAAGTTTCTTACTATCCTGTGCGAAATAACAAGACCGGGGTTATGGGCAAAAGAAGTGCCGGGCGTGAAAGCGTCCGGCACTTCTTTTATCTTTTTCTAGTTCAGTCCAGCCCGACCTCCTGCGCCAGCATTTGGGCGAACAGGGAATTTGCCCAGGCGAACCACGGGCGGGTGAATTTTGCGGGGTCGTTGGCGTCAAAGCCCTCATGCATGAAATTCGTTCCCGCGTGGGTGCGGGCAAGCATGGCAAGGCATTCCTGTTTTTCCCGGTCGTCAATGCTGGTCAGTATCTGCATGGTCAGCCCAATGTGCCAGATATACCCCGGCGGGGTGTGGGGGCTGCCAATGCCGCTGGCGGCGCTGCCCCGGACGAAATAGGGATTTTCTTCGGACAGCAGGAACCTTCTGGTGTTTTGGTACACAGGGTCCGTCGCCGGGCGGTAGCCCAGATAGGGAATGGACAGCAGGCTGGGGGAATTGGCGTCGTCCATCAGATTGTAGTTCCCAAAGCCGTCTGTTTCGTAGGCGTAAATTTTCCCGAACCTTGGGTGATCTACAATGCCGTAGGTTTCGATCCCGTCCTCGATCTCCGCCGCCAGCGCCAGGCAGTCCCCAGCAAGCTCAGCTTCATTGCAGCCCATTGTAAGCAGCTCCACCGCCTTGCGGAGCGCCACTACCGCCATCATGTTGGAGGGCAGCAGGTAGCCGAATTTGCAGGAATCGTCCGAGGGGCGGAAGCCGGACCATGTCATGCCCGTAAAATTCACAGGTCTGCCTTTGCCCTGCATGGGCAGGGTGTCGCTGGGCGCCCAGGCGTTTTCCCGGACGAACCAGTAAGGGGAGTCCGTCATATGGCGCTGCTCCGTGCGGAAGGTCCGCACAATGGCGCGCACCATCTGCACAAAGCCCAGCGTGAAAATGGAGCTGTCCTTGGTGACCGCGTAATATTCGTGGGCGAGGTACAGCGGGGCGCAGAGGGAATCCACCTCATATTTCCGCTCCCAGATCCACCTGCTGGAAAAGCTGCTGCGGTCATCATCGCTGTAGCCGCGCTCCTGCTCCTGACTGTTGAAGGCGTTGGTGTAGGGGTCGTGGTTGACATAAAATGCCTGCTTTTCGATGACGCTCCGCAATATCTCCCGCAGCTTCTCGTCCCTGTCGGCATAGGGCAGGTATGGCTTCAGCTGGGCGGCGCTGTCCCTGAGCCACATGGCGGGGATATCCCCGGTGATCACGAAGAAGCTTCCGTCGGGAAGCTGCGTTACCGTGGTCTCTATGGTGTTTAGAAAGCACCGGGCAGCGAGAGGCTTCAGGTCGGGATAGGCTTTTCCCACCTTTTCCTCCAGCTCCTCCGCCTTTTTCAGCAAAATGTCGGGAATTGGTTTCATGGCTTCCTCCATCGCAATTTGCGATAAGCGCAGAATGCGCCCGCTATACGGTCATTGCACCTGATGATCCTCCGTCCACTGGAAGGTCTTTTCACACACGGTCTTGACGCAGTCCTCGTCCATGGGAGAACGGAGGTTGACAGCGTGAGCCAGATCGATAAAGGTCTTGGTGCCGCCCAGATTCACAAAGTCCATGTACTTTTTCCACGCAGCGTCCCGGTCTTCCAGAGACAGGGCGAAGAACTGGAGGGACATGACCTGTGCCAGGCAGTAATCGATATAATAGAAGGGGCTGCTGTAAATGTGCAGCTGCCGCTGCCAGCCCGCGCCCCGGGCATAGAAGGGCAGGTTGTCAAAGTCCAGATAGGGGGCGGTAGCGCTTTTCCAGCCGCAGCCATGTCTGATTGCGCTCCTCAGGGGTCATCTCGGGGTGGGTGTACATTTCATACTGGAAATGGTCCACCAGGCAGCCGTAGGGGATAAAGGTGAGGGCGTCCTCCGCGTGGGACAGCTCATATTTGTCCGTCATGTCCCCGAAGAACAGGTGGTGCCAGGGGGCGGTCAGAAACTCCATGCTCATGGAGTGGGTCTCCGCGCCCTCCATGGTGGGGCAGCGGAGCGCGTCAATGTCGATGGTTTTATGGGAGATATAGTCCGCAAAGGCGTGACCGGCTTCGTGGGTCAGCACGTCCACGTCCCCGGAGGTGCCGTTGAAATTGGAGAAAATGTAGGGATAGCCGTAATCCGGCAGGCTGGTGCAGTATCCGCCGGGAGCCTTGCCCTCCTTTGCCAGCACGTCGAACAGGTCGTTTTCAAACATCATGTGAATGAAATCCGCGGTGTCGGGGGAAAGCTCCTCGTACATCTTCTGTCCGGCAGCCATGATCTCCTCCGGCGTGCCCTGGGGACGGGCGGAACCGCCCTTGAATTTCAGGGCGTTGTCGTAGAATTTAAAATCCTCGATACCGAGCCGCTTTGCCTGACGCTCCTTGACCTTTACCGTCAGGGGCACCAGATCGCGCACCACTCTGTCCCGGAAAGCGGCAACGTCCTCCGGCGTGTAGCAGTTGCGCTGCAGCCGCAGGGCAGCCAGCTCCACATAGCTTTCAAAGCCCAGCTTCTTTGCCTGCTCAGTGCGGTTCTTCACCAGCTTGTCGTACAGCTCGTCAAATTCCTTTTGGTGCTCATCAAAGAAAGAACCCTCCGCGGTGAGCGCCGCCCGGCGGGTATCCCGGTCGGCGTGCTCCTTATAAGGACCCAGCTGGGCGATGGTCAGGGTCTTCCCCTGGAAGGGGACCTGCGCGCTGGCGTACAGCTTTTGATACTCGGTGGTGAGCCTGTTTTCCTCCTGCATCAGCGGAATGATCTCCGGGGAGAAGGACCTCAGCTGCATTTCCAGATTTTTGAACAGCAGCGCGCCCAATGTTTGTTCCAGCTCCGGGCGGCAGGGAGACTTGACCAGCGCTTCGTTGAACGCCTGCAGCTTTTCCTCCAGCAGGGGGCTTTGCTCGTCGATATATGCCATTTCGTCTTCGTAGAAGGCGTCCCGGGTATCCACGCTGTTACGGATCGCGCAGATGCTTGCCTGCGTATAGAAATGGTTCAGCAGGGTTTCCGTTTCCCTGTACACAGCCAGCTGCTCTGCCGCGTCGGCGGAGCTTTGAAGCTTTTTCGTGAGGGCTTCCAGCGTGCCAAACAGCGCCGGCATATCCGGGCGGGTATAGGGCATTTCAGAGAATTTCATAGGTATGACCACTTTCCTTTCCTTATTTGTGCTTTGCTTCAGTATACCGCCCGAAACGGCGGAACGTCAAGTGAAATTGCAGCGAAAAGGGAGAAACAGGAAAAGATTTCCGAATCGAAAAAAATTCGTTTACAAAATCTTTAGAAAACCTACACGGAATGTTCAGGAAATCTTCACATAGCGGGGGTATCCTGATATCGTAGTCAAGAGCAAGGCTACAGACCGAAATCTTTTTCATTACATCCTCATTTTTAACTCCTTACTTCCTCTTGGGGGCTGCCTCTCTGAAAAGAGAGGCAGCCCCCAAACCCTTTTTTCATTCGGTATGTTTTCACCTTGCTGCCGTGGGGGAGTGGCCCCAGTCAAGTGGCCTTGAAAAATGTTCTTGACAGCATAGACTTTCCATGATATGATAACGTTATCACACAGGAAAAGAGGCGAATGATTGCAGGGCAATCATCATGGAATGGCGGTAACGATGTCGGATATTGCACGGCTGGCAGGCGTTTCCGTCCCCACGGTGGGGCGGGCGCTCAATCAAAAGGGCTACGTGTCCCCCGAGGTACGGGAACGTGTGGAAGCCGCTGCCCAAAAGCTCGGCTATGTGCCGAACCGCATGGCAAGGGCACTGAAATCAGGTCGCAGCGGGCTGATCGGCAGCCTGGTTTTCGGCAACGAAAACAATGTCTACCAGCGGATCAACCGCCATATCATGAGCGCTGCGGAGGAAAAGGGCTTCCACGTCGTCACGCTGCAAACCTGCGGTGACGGCAGTCAGGCGATCCAGCAGCTTATCGAGATGCGGGTGGACGGCCTGGCGGTGATCTCCCACCTTGGCATTGCGCCGGAGCTGTTTGGGCGGCTCCACCAGATCGGCATACCCGTAGTTGCCGTAGAGCGGACCTATGATCTCCCTTACGTGGATAATATTGAGGTGAGGGACCGGGAAGCGGTCTTTCATGCCGCCCAGCAGCTGCTGGCTCTGGGTCACCGGCATATTGGCATGATCTGCCCTTCCCCCCAGGACAGCGTGGAAGAGCAGCGCCTGGAGGGCTTTCATCAGGCTTTGGAGGAGGCTGGGATACCCCGGGAGCAGCATGAGGTGGAGCTGACGGATTCTTACAGCACCGTGCACGGGAAGCTGGCGGCGCTGAAGCTCCTTGCGCGATCCTGTGTGCCCACCGCCCTGGTCTGTGCCTCGGATATTTTGGCGGCGGGGGCAATGCAGGCGCTGTATGCCAACGGGC
The DNA here is from genome assembly GCA_937958185.1 of uncultured Neglectibacter sp. Classification (GTDB taxonomy): domain Bacteria; phylum Bacillota; class Clostridia; order Oscillospirales; family Acutalibacteraceae; genus Acutalibacter. Next base: position 4,635 of record CALFFN010000009.1, read on the forward strand.
TGCGGGTGCCGGAGGACATTTCCATTGTGGGGTATGACAATACCGTTGCGGCGTACCTTTCCCCGCCCATTGATTCCGTGGACCTTGACCTCTCCCAGGTAGGGGAGATCCTGCTCAACCTGCTGGAACGGCGGAGAAACGCCCCGGACTGCCCCGCCAGGACGGAATATCTGGGCACCACCTATGTGGCAAGAGGAACCACCGCGCAAAAGTAAGCTTCCGCACTACGCAATGGGAAAATATTTACGTCGATAGCTTTTGTACTTTTTACAGTTGGTGAGAACGTTATCATAAAGGAGGAGCGTTTTATGAAGCAGACAAGAAAGATCGTAGTGGGCGTGCTGGGCTGCGGCTCTATCACCCGGTACCGCCACGGACCAGAGTACGCCGCCCGGGAAGATGTGGAGATCGCCGGTTTCTTCGATGTGAACCGGGAGCGCACCGAGGAAACGGCGGAGCGGTTCGGCGGGCGGGTGTATGCGTCGCCGGAGGAAATGTTCGCAGACCCGTCCATCGAAGCCATCAGCGTATGCACGCCCAACTTCACTCACGCCCAATACACCCTTGCCGCGCTGGAAGCGGGAAAGCACGTGCTTTGTGAGAAGCCCATGGCGCAGTCTTTGGAGGAGACCCGCGCCATGCTCGCCGCCGAAAAGCGCAGCGGCAAAACCCTTATGCTGGGGCACAACCAGCGCATGATGGCGGCCCACAGGAAGGCTAGGGAGCTTTTGGAAAACGGCGCGATCGGCAAGCCGCTGTTTTTCCAATGCAACTTCAAGCATTCCGGTCCCGAAAACTGGAGCATTGAAAAAAGCAATTCCACCTGGTTTTTTGACAAATCCCGGGCGCAGTTCGGCGTAATGGGCGATCTGGGCGCGCACAAGATCGACCTGATCCGCTTTTTGACAGGGCGGGAGATCGATTCCGTGTTTGCCAGCATGATGACGCTGGATAAAAAGTACCCGGACGGCACGCCCATTTCCTTGGAGGACAACGTGGTCTGCCAGTTCAGAATGGATAACGGAATGCCCGGCATCATGCACTTCAGCTGGACGAACTACGGGCAGGAGGACAACAGCACGGTCATCTATGGGGACAGCGGCGTGATGAAAATTTACGGCGACTATGCCGACGACATCGTGCTGGAAATGCGGGATAACACCACAGTAAAGTATCAGGTGGGCGCGGCCAGCACCAACCAGAACCAACTGAAAAGCGGCGTGATCGACGAGTTCGTCACCTCCCTTTTGGAGGGGCGCGCGCCTATCGTGACCGGCATAGACGGGCACAACACCCTGGCGGTGATCGAAAGCGCCATACAGTCTGACCGGGCGAAGAGCTGGGTCAAGGTCACATACTGAATCTGTTACGGAGGAATGCGTTATGAAACTGGGGATCCAATGCTTTGGTCTGCAAAATATGCCCCTGCCCGTGCCCAGGGATTTCTTCGCGAAGCTGTACCCCATGGGCTACCGCCTGGTAGAGCCCTTTCTCAATTTTGGGGAGCCCTCCCCGCTGGATTTATGGAGCATCTGCCCTGCCGGGGACGCGCCGGCGTTTTTGACCGACCTTCACGAGCTGGGCTTTGAAACGGTATCCGCCCACATTCTGGGCGACCCCGCTCCCGCGCTGGAACAGATGATTTCTTTGGCGGAGCAGTTCGGCATTCGCCAGTATGTGGTGGGTATGCCCCAGGAGCTGACCGAGGAAAGCTGCCGCTCCGCTGCCGAAAGCTACCGTGTCTGCGCGGAAACCCTTTCCCGCCACGGCATTGCCCTGCTGGTGCACAACGGCGGCGCGGAACCCACCGCCGTCACCATAGATGGAAAGACCGCCTATGAGTTCCTGCTGGACATGGCGGGACCTCTGGTGGGCGCCCAGCCGGACCTGGGCTGGCTGGCTGCCGGGGGCGCGGATCCGGTCCAATGGGTGAAGAACAACCGGGCGCGGATATGGTCACTCCATTACAAGGACCGCGCCGGGGGGCAGGAGCGCCCCATCGGAAAAGGGGAACTAAACCTGTACGCCTGCTGGCAGATCGGGCGCGCGGAGAATATCCCCCACATCATGGATATGGATACCTGCACGATGGCGGATATCGAAGACGCCGCCAGGCTGTTGCTGGGCTTTGAGAACCGCCGGGACTGGACGGACAGCATTTTGTGCACCATGGACGTGGACAGCGGAAAAATCACGGAACTGCGCCGCTTTGAGGGGATCATCGAAGCGCCCAACTGGTCCGCCGACGGGAAGTCCCTCTATTACAACGCCGATGGGCTGATCTACTGCTATGATTTGGAGCTGGACACGGTCACAAGGGTCGATACGGGCTTTTGCACCAACTGTAACAACGACCATGTTCTTTCCCCGGACGGGAAAGAGCTGGCGGTGAGCCATATGAGCGTGGAGAAAGGCTTTTCTTCCCGCATTTACCGGGTGGATTTGAGCGGTGAACGGGAGCCGGTGCTGGTGACCCCCGATTCGCCCAGCTTCCTGCACGGCTGGTCGCAGGACGGAGAGCTGACCTACTGTGCCTTCCGCGGCGCGGAGCAGTCGGTAGATGTGTACACGATACCCGCCGGGGGCGGCGGGGAACGGCGGCTCACCGACGGCGTTGGCTATAACGACGGCCCCGAGTACGCCCCGGACGGGAAGCACATCTGGTTCAACAGCACCCGCAATGGGCTGATGCAGATCTACCGCATGGAGCGGGACGGGAAGAACCTGACCCAGATGACGGACACGCCCCATAACGAGTGGTTCCCCCATGTGTCGCCGGACGGGAAACGCGTGGCGTACCTGACCTTTCAAAAGGGTGACCTGGACCCCCACCAGCATGTGGCAAACCTGCCTGTGAGCCTGAGCGTGATGGACAGCGACGGCACGCACAGCCGGAAGCTGGCGGAGCTGTTCGGCGGGCAGGGGACCATCAATGTCAATTCCTGGGCGCCGGACAGCAGGCGGCTGGCGTTTGTCAAATATGAACCGAAAGCCGCAAGTGACTGAGCGATCGCATTTTACAGATAAGAGTAAAAAAGCCGTGCCGCCGCGCGGCTTTTTCGCGTCTCTATTCAATTGCGGCGGGGAAGATCACGTTTTGCAAAGCCCGTTTATCCCGGATCATTTTCCAAACGCTCTCTTGCGGATACTTCCATAAAGTGTTATACTTTACCACACGGATTTCAGGCTTTGCAACGTGCCGGAAGGCATTGCGAGCCGTAGGACCCAGCAAAGGAGAACGCTGAAATGCCGACCGCTTTTGAGTTGATTCGTCAGGGAAAGCTGCAGCCGCCCGAAACGCCCTGCATTCTGGTAGACGCGGCGACCGCCGGGGAAAATATCCGCCGGGTGCAGTCCGCGGTAGACGCCTGCGGCTGTAAGCTGCGTCCCCATATCAAGACCCACAAAATGCCGTATTTTGCCAATTTGCAGCTTGCCGCCGGCGCCGACGGCATTACCTGCGCCAAGATAAGCGAAGCGGAGGTCATGGCGGCTGGGGGTGCGGACGATATCTTTATCGCCTATCCCATGGTGGGCAGCTTCCGTATCGAGCGCGCCCTGGCGCTGCAAAAAAAGCTCCGCCGCCTGATTCTGGCTGTAGACAGCCTGGAAGGGGCTGCCGCTCTGAACGCCGCCGCGGGCAAGGTCGGTTTGACTGTGGAGGTACGATTGGAAATTGACACCGGCGCCAGGCGCACGGGGGTCCTCCGGGAGCAGTATTTGCAGCTTGGAAAGCAGATTTCCACCCTGCCGCACCTGCGCCTGACCGGGATATACACCTTTAAGGGTCTGATTTTGAACGGTCAGCCCACCGGGGACAACGAATCCGCCGCGCAGGAGGAAGCCCGGCTGATGTACGATATGGCACAGGAGCTTCGGCAAAACGGGGTGCCTGTCCGCGAGATCAGCGCCGGCTCGACCCCGACAGGCTTACAGGTGGCGCGGACGGGTCTGGTCACGGAGGTGCGTCCGGGAACGTATATCTTTGGGGACTGGATGCTCACCCGGGAGCATTGCGCCCGGCTTGAGGATATCGCCGTCCGGCTGTACGCGACTGTGGTCAGCACGCCCGCGCCCGGTTATGCCATTGTGGACGGCGGCACAAAAACCTTTCCCACCGATATTTCCCTGAACGATTATCCCGGCTACGCCATTCCCGTGGGAAAGGCGGGCTTGCCTGACGAAAATCTCCAATTGCGCCGCATGAATGAGGAGCACGGCATTCTCACGGCGGTCAACGGGAACACGGGCTTGCAGGTGGGACAGATTCTGGAACTGATACCCGTTCACGTATGCACTGCCGTCAATCTGCAAAACAGCGTGTTTGTGTGGGAAAATGGGGCGCTGCGGCGAATGCCGGTAGCCGCAAGGGGTATGCTGGTATAAATCCCAAGTTTTTGGTGAATCGGTCCGTGACAGCGCCGGACATAGCGCCATAGTGCGCCGCTGTTGTCGGACAAAACGATAAAAATAAAATTGCAAGGAGCGATGTGTCATGAGTAAAGTAGAAGAAAAGCTGCGGGCGCTGGGGCTGACCCTGCCTGAACCCCCCGCAAAGGGCGGGCTGTATTCTCCCGCCAAGCGGTTCGGGGAAAAGCTGGTGTACATTTCCGGCTGCGGTCCCTCTGTGGACGGCAGCCAGATCACCGGCAAGCTGGGGGAGAGCGTCACGGAGGAGCAGGGCTATGTCTATGCCCGGAACAGTATGCTCAATGTGCTGGCGGTGCTCAAGCGGGAGATCGGGGACCTGGACACGGTAAAAAGTGCGGTCAAGGTCACCTGCTTTGTGGCGTCAGCCCCGGACTTCTACCACCAGCCGCAGGTGGCGAACGGCGGCACACAGCTGTTGATCGACCTGTTCGGCGAGGAGGCAGGCGCGCCGTCCCGGTCGGCGATCGGGCAGAACGTTCTTCCGGGCAATATGCCTGTGGAGACTGAAGCAATTTTTGAATTGAAATAAAAACCGAAGGCTCCGCTCAAAGTACGGCGGAGCTCTTCCTTTTATTTGAGGTGGGTTATGGAACTGCAGGTCAACGAACAGGGGCAGGAAACCAAGCTGCATGGGACATATGGGTTCCCGGTGAATTTGGGGCATAAAAGGATATCCGCTTACGAAACCGGGTCGTTCCCCTGGCACTGGCACAATGAGATCGAGCTGACGCTGGTGCTGGCAGGGGAGGTGGAATATCGTGTCAACGACAGCAGCTACCTATTGAAAGAGGGCGAGGGGCTTTTTTGCAACGCCAACGCCCTGCATACCGGCTCCATGCACGCGGGGGCGGACTGCGACTATCTTTCCCTTACCTTTCACCCGCGGTTCCTGTACGGATACGAGGGCAGCGTGATCCGCACCAAATACGTGGAAAGCATTATCGAAAGCTCCGCTCTTTCCTCTTTGCAGCTCACCGGGGAAATCCCGTGGCAGCGGGAAGCGCTGGATAGCCTGCGGCGCATTTACGGGCTGTTTCGGGAAAAGCCGGAGCTGTACGAGCTGGAGGTGCAAAGGCTGCTGCTGGGCATTTGGGCGGGGCTGTACCGGAACTATGGGGACGAGGTGCAGCGCGCTCCGGTGGAGGACGCGGAAAAAATAGAGCGGTTGCGCGCGCTGCTCTCTTTCCTTCACGGGCACTATGCGGAGAAGGTCACGCTGGAAGATGCGGCGCGGCAGGTCAATTTATGCAAAAGCGAGTGCTGCCGCTTTTTCAAGAAGCAGATGGGGATATCTATTTTTGAATATTTATTGGAATACCGCGTGGCGCAGAGCATGGATCTGTTAAAAAAGGGGTATACTGTAGCGGAGACCTCCGAACGGTGCGGGTTTTCCACCCCCGCCTATTTTACCAAGGTCTTTCACGCGCGGACAGGACGCTCGCCCAGCGGATATCGGAAAGAAAGCCGGGAAAACTGAATAGGGCGCGTCCTGCCGGATGAGCGGTTTATGAATTTCCTCCGAATTTTGTCTGGATTTCTAAAATATTAGTAGAAATTTGTGCAATTAACCAAAATGGAGAATTCAACCAAAAAAACCTTGAAAAATTCGGCATTGTGTACTAGAATAGAGCCGAAAAGGGAAAAGAGCCCACGTTCGGCACAAAATGGAAACTGAACTTTCGGCGAAAACCGGGTCCGGCTTTCTTTGTACGGAAGATTCTCCTGTGGAGAATCTTCATGGATCGCTGGTTCCGGCTTTGAAGCGGCGGCTTTTTGCCGACGCCGCTTTTTGCGCAGCAGGACGTGAAGCTTCTCCCCGCTATTCATCAGCCGCTTTGCGGCAAATTTCTCTATGGAGGTACAAAAACATGAAAAGGATCATCGCAATTCTGTTGGCTTGCCTGATGGTTATCGGTGTGTTCGCGGGCTGTGGCAACGGTTCCACCAGTTCCGGCACCACGTCCAGCACACCCGCTTCCAACACAGGCACAGAGGGAAACAACAGCACCGCCAACACCGGCGCTACCGGCAAGGTGTACTACCTGAACGCCAAGCCTGAAGCCGACGAGGCCTGGCAGGCGCTGGCAAAGCAGTACACCAGTGAAACGGGCGTGGAAGTCAAGGTCGTTACCGCCGCTTCCGGCACCTATGGCGACACCCTGACCGCCGAAATGGCAAAGTCCGCTCCTCCTACCATGTTTCATTGCGGCAATGAGCAGGACCTGATCAACTGGGGCGACTACTGCCTGGACCTTACCGGCACCGACATTCTGAACGAGATGAGCACCGAGGAATTTAATCTGGTTTCCGACGGCGTTGTGAAGTCCATCGGCTTCTGCTATGAGGCGTTCGGCATCATCGTCAACAAGGCTCTGCTGGAGCAGGCAGGGCATTCCATTGACGAGATCAAGGATTTTGCTTCCCTGAAGGCTGTTGCCGAGGATATCCACGGCAGGGCTGCCGAGCTGGGCTTTGACGCGTTTGCCTCCGCCGGTCTGGATTCCTCCTCTTCCTGGAGGTTCTCCGGTCATCTGGCAAATATGCCCCTGTTCTACGAGTTCCGTGATGACAACGTGACCTCTCAGCCCGCCACCATCACCGGCGCTTATCTGGACAATTACAAGAACATCTGGGACCTGTATATCAACAACTCCTCCGCGGAGCCCACCTCCCTGACCTCCGCCACCGGCGACATGAGCCAGGCTGAGTTCGGCACCGGCAAGGCTGTGTTCTGGCAGCAGGGCACCTGGGAGTACGCCAACATCATCGGCGAGAAGTACGGCATGGACCCTGCCGATCTGGAAATGATCCCGATCTACTGCGGCGTTGACGGCGAGGAAAAGGCGGGCCTGTGCTGCGGCACCGAGCAGCGCTGGGCTGTGAACTCCAAGGCTCCCGAGGAAGACCAGAAGGCAACTCTGGACTTCATGAAGTGGGTCGTCACCTCCGAAGCCGGCACCACCATGATGGCAGAGCAGTTTGGTCCCTGCCCCTTCAAGAGCGCCAAGGAGCCGGAGAACGTGTTCTTTCAGAATGCCGACGACCATATCGCCAACGGCGATTACGTTGTGACCTGGGTGTTCAACTACACCCCCAACGTGGACAGCTGGAGAGCTTCCGTGGTTTCCGCGCTGGCCGCGTACTCCGCCGACCAGACCGACGCCAACTGGGACGCCGTGAAGACTGCTTTTGTTGACGGCTGGGCAAACGAGTACAAGGTTCAGAACGGCGGCTGATTTTAGCTGCTGTGCTCTGAAAACCCAATGATTTGACAGTTTCTGGAAGGGGCTGGGCAATGCCCAACCCCTTTCTTTTGATAAAAGGCTTCTTCTTTGCCTTATTCGTGAAACTTTTTAGAGGAGGGACTTCTTTTGAGCAAAAAAATGAAGTCAAAAGCGCCGGGCAATTCCGCCGTGACCAGCCGGCTGATCCGCCGCCCGATCCAGCGCTGGTGCTGGCTGTTCATTCTGCCCACCTTTGCGGCGTTCTGCATTGGCTTTGTATGGCCCTTTATTCAGGGCATTTATCTGTCCTTCTGCAAATTCAACACCCCGCGGGACGCCACATGGCAGGGGATCAGCAACTATTGGAAAGCGCTGAGCGACGCCAGCTTTGTCCACGCGTTCTGGAATACCGCCGCCTTTGCGGTGGTGTCCATCATTCTGACGAACCTGATCGCTTTCTTCATCGCCTTTGCCCTGACCCAGAAAATGCGGGGCGCCAATCTGTACCGTACCGTGTTCTTTATGCCGAACCTGATCGGCGGCGTGGTACTGGGGTATATCTGGAGCATGATCTTTGACGGTATCCTGAAGCAGTACAATACCTATCTCACCGCAAATTCCACCTACGGCTTCTGGGGCCTGATCATTCTGGTGGCGTGGCAGCAGATCGGCTACCTGATGATCATCTATATCGCGGGGTTCCAGGCGGTGCCGGAGGATATGATGGAAGCGGCGAAGATAGACGGCGCCAACGGGTTCCAGACCCTGTTCCGGGTCACCATTCCCAACATGATGCCCTCTATCACCATCTGCACCTTCCTGACGCTGACCAACGGCTTCAAGCTGTTCGACCAGAACCTTGCCCTGACCGCCGGGGACCCCACCATCATGGTGGAGGGCGGCAAGATCAAGGCGACGGAAATGCTGGCGCTGAACATTTACAACACCTATAATATCAATGTGAACTGGCACGGCGTTGCGCAGGCAAAGGCGGTCATCTTCTTCCTGCTTGTGGCGGTGCTGGCGATCGCACAGCTTACCGCGACCCGCAGCAAGGAGGTGCAGCAGTGATGAAAGAGAAAAGCTTTTCCAAAGCGAGCTGGATTTTGACCATCGTCTTTGGGCTGCTCAGCATCGTGTGGGTCATGCCAATCGTCGAGGTGGTCATAAACTCCTTTAAGTCCAACGCCTTTGTCAATCTGGAGCCTTTTGCGCTGCCCAGCAGCGAAAGCTTCGTGGGGTTTGACAACTACGCCAAGGGCGTGACCTTCGGCAATTACCCCTTCTTCAAATCCCTGGGCTACAGCTTTGTGATCACGGTGCTTTCCGTGGGGCTTATCCTGCTTTGCACGTCCATGACGGCATGGTACATTTCCCGGGTGAACAGCGCGTTCTGTAAGTTCTTCTACTATTTGTGCCTGTTCTCCATGATCGTACCGTTCCAGATGGTCATGTTTACCCTGACCTTTACGGCGGACCAGCTCAAGCTGAACACCCCCTACACCATTCCCATCGTGTACCTGGGCTTTGGCGCGGGGCTTGCCATCTTCATGTTTACCGGGTTCGTCAAGGGGCTGCCACTGGAGATCGAAGAGGCTGCCGCCATTGACGGCTGCGGTCCGCTGCGCACCTATTTCGGCGTGGTGCTTCCCATGCTGAAGCCCACACTGATCTCCGTGGGTATCCTGCAAACCATGTGGGTGTGGAACGATTACCTCCTGCCTTATCTGGTGTTGGACCGTACCAAATATATGACGATCCCCATTCACGTGCAATATCTGAAAGGCAGCTATGGCACGGTAGATTTGGGCGCTACCATGGCGGTCATCATGTTCAGCATCATTCCCATCATCATCGTCTATATCTTCTGCCAGAAGCACATCATCAAGGGCGTGGCGTCCGGCGCGGTAAAGGGCTGATAGACGATTCTGGAAAACAAATCTCGGAAAATCAGAGCGCAAAAGGCACGCTTTTGAGGTTCTCAGCACTTTGAAACAAATATTCCCCGCTTTTCCAAAGGCAACGGAAAGGCGGGGAAATTTTTTTAGGATTGCGAATAGTTCCTAAAAAATCAAAAAAATTCTTATTTTCTCTTGACTCTTACCCTGCGTCATGCTTTATACTGAAGCTGTACGGGACAAAAGGAGAGGGAACCGAATCATGAGAACAGTACACGAGATCAGTGAAATAGCAGGGGTCAGCGTGCGCACGCTGCACCATTACGACGCCATCGGGCTGCTAAAGCCCACGGCGGTGACGGAAGCGGGTTACCGGCTGTATGACGATACGGCGCTGGAACGGCTTCAGCATATTTTGCTGTTCCGGGAACTGGAGTTTCCCTTAAAGGACATCAAACAGATCCTGGAAGCCCCCAGCTTTGACCCCAAAGAGGCTCTGCGCCAGCAGATCGCCCTGCTGGAGCTGCGCCGGGACAGGCTGGACGGTCTGATTTCCTTTGCCCGTGACATTTTACAATCAGGAGGAAATACAATGGATTTTACTGTATTTGACAAAAGCGAGCTGGAGCGTTGCAGCGCCGAGTCAAAAGAAAGATGGGGAAGCACAGCCGCCTATCGGGAATATGAGAAGCGGGCGCAAAAGGAAGGCGGTATGGAACAAACCGCCCAAGAGCTTATGAGCCTTTTTGCGGAGCTGGGCAAGCGGAAATCCCTTTCCCCGGACGACGGCGAGGTGCAGGCATTGACAGAGAAGCTGCGGCAGTTTATCACCGAACACTATTACACCTGCACGCCGGAAATTTTTGCCGGGCTGGGCAAGCTGTATGCCGGAGACGAGCGCTTCCGCAAAAACATTGACAAGGCAGGCGGCGCAGGCACGGCGGATTTTGTCGGGCAGGCGATCGAGTGTTATTGTAAAGCTGAATAGCCTTATACAAAAATGGATCAAGGAGTGAAAAGCAAGATGGAAACTACGGAACGCTGGGGAATTTTTGAAGTGGCAGTGAACGGTCCCGCCGATGGGAACCCTTTTACGGAGCAGACCATTCAGGCGGTGTTCACGGGAAAAAACGAGCGGGTAGAGGTTGCGGGCTTCTACGACGGCGAGGGGGTCTACCGGGTGCGGTTCATGCCCTCCTTTGAGGGAGAGTACACCTATGGGCTTTCCGGCAGCTTCCCGGAAGCGTCAGGCGGCGGCGCGTTTACCGTGACCCCGCCCGGTCCGGGCAACCACGGTCCCGTGCGGGTGGTCAACCAGTACCACTTTGCTTATGAGGACGCCACGCCCTACTATTCCGTGGGCACCACCTGCTATGCGTGGGCGCACCAGCCGGAAGAAACTCACCGGCAGACCTTGCGGGAGCTTGAGAAGGGGTATTTCAATAAAATGCGCTTCTGCGTATTTCCCAAGCACTATATCCACAATTTCCGGGACCCGGAGACCTTCCCCTATGAGGGAACGCCTGTGGACAATTCCAATCTCTGCGAGGAGAATTTCACCTATCAGGTGGATTTTTCCGGCAACCATTGGGATTTTACGCGCTTCAACCCCAAGCATTTCCGGCGGGTGGAGCGGTGCATCACAGAGCTGATGGAGCGGGGGCTGGAAGCGGATATTATTGTAATGCACCCCTACGACCGCTGGGGCTTTTCCGCCATGACCCCGGAGCAGGACGACCTGTACTGGCACTATGTCATCAACCGCTTCGCCGCTTATCGGAACGTCTGGTGGAGCCTGGCAAATGAGTATGACCTGCTGTTCCAGAAGAAGCTGGCGGACTGGGAGCGCTACGCAAAGCTCCTCTGCGAAAACGACCCTTATCGCCACCTGCGGAGCATTCACAACTGCATGGCGTTCTATGACCACAGCCGCCCCTGGATCACACACTGCTCCCTGCAGCGGCAGGACCTGTACCGCCATGTGGAGTATACCGACGAGTACCGCACCCGCTGGGGCAAGCCCATTGTGTGGGACGAAATTTCCTACGAGGGCAATATCGACATGGGCTGGGGAAATATCTCCGGGCAGGAGCTGACCCGCCGGTTCTGGGAAGCCAGCCTGCGGGGCGGCTATGCCGGGCACGGCGAGACCTTCCTTGACCCAGACCACGATATCCTCTGGTGGAGCCATGGCGGCGAGCTGCACGGCGACAGCCCGGCACGAATTAAATTCCTCCATCAGATTTTGACGGAAACGCCGGGTCTTGGGCTGAAGCGGGGAGAGGGCAGCTTTGACGAAACGGTGGGCGTTCCCGACGCGGCGGGCTTCAGCGCCGGCGGCTATGAGATTCATTATTATGGCTTTGGGCGCCCCAGCTTCCGGGATTTTATCAAGCCCGGGGGCAGGTGGAAAGCGGAAGTCATCGACACATGGGAAATGACCGTTGCCGACGCCGGGATTCACAGCGGCAAGTTCCGCATTGCCCTGCCCGGCAAGGAGTATATGGCAGTCCGCCTGATCCGGGTAGACTGATCGACCTACTGCATAGCACAACAAAACACCCCCGTCCTGCCGGTTGGCAGGGCGGGGGTGTTTGCCGCGTTTATTGATAGAGAATGCGTTCCAACACAGGCTTTCCTGCTGTGCAGCAGAGCCGCAGCACGGTCTGCGGAGCGGGGGAAAGGGCAAAGGGCTTGCCCGTTTCGCCGGTCTCTCCCAGCAGCCTGCCGTCCTGGTACAGCGCTATCGTCCCGGCAGACGCTCCCGCCAGCTCCAGGCTGACGGTGCTGCCCTCCCTTGCGCCGTACAGGGTGTATTCCACATACTCGCCGGGGCGCATGACGAGCTTCAGCGAATCCCAGCAGCAGTCAAAGCCGAACCGCTTTTCCGGCGGCGCTTCCGGCTCTAAGATCTCCATGCCGGAGCCCTGCCGGTAGTGGCAGAGCGCTTCCTGCTGCCATAGCCCGTGACAGGCGCCCTCGTCAAAGTCTGTCGCCCGCACCGAGCACCCCGGCTCCCGCCGGACGGACGCGCTCACCGCCGGGTTCTCCCGGCAGTTTTCCAGCAGCATATTGTTCAGGTATTCGTCCAGCATGGCTTGGGCTTCCTCATAGGAGGGGCGCTCTCCGCCGCCGGTGTAGGCTGTGAATTTTTCCCAGCCCGCCGGGGCGTTGACGGAATAAGGGGAGTTGGTACATTCCATTTTCTTCCAGGGCCAGATGTTATAGCCTATGCCGAGCTGCACGCCCAGGGGATACAGCGCCGCGAACCACTCCGGGAGATTTTCCCCGCTTTCGCCCAGCCATAAGGGCTTGTTCCACCGCCGGGAAAGCTCCAGAAATTCCCGATATGCCCCCATGTCCGGCGGTACCGCATAGCGGTGGAAATGGATCACCATATTGTCGTCATAGTCTTCACAGAACACCGCCGTGTTGGTCGCCCAGTGGTGCCCCTCGATGGACAGCATATGGCGGTTGTCGCACTTGCGGACTTCCGCGATGGCAGCCCTGTAAAAGTCCCGCAGCCGGGGGACCAGATGCTGGCAGGGCTTGCGTCCGTCGTCCGGGCGGATCGGCTCGTTCAGCAGGTCGTAGCCGCCTACGATCCAGCGGTCGCCGTACCGTTTGGCAAGCTCTCCCCACAGGGCGATGGCTTTGTCCCAGCTGTCTTTGTCTGTGAACAGCCGGGGGAAATCGTCGATACAGTCGTCAATATTTGCCCCGGTCTGCCCGCCGGGCGCGCCATGCAGGTCCAGAAACACATAGACCCGGGCTTCCTCGCACCAGCCGAGAAGCTCGTCAATGAGCCGGAAGCCCTCCTCCCGCCAGCGAACGCCCGGCTCGTCTTCCATCAGCACCCGCCAGCCAATGGGCAGCCGCAGGGAATTGTATCCCAGCTGCGCCATGCGGAGGATATCCTCCCGGCGAATGTAATTCTTTCGGAACCGCTTCCAGAAGCTTTCCGCGTACTCGCTACCTGCCAGCTCCCGCACCACCTGTTCCAGCCTGCGCGGGCGGTCGCCCCGGGGACCGGCTTTCCACATATACCCTTCGCAGAGCAGCCAGTTGCCCAGTCCCCAGCCGGAAAGCAGAATGGGTTCTCCGGCTCCGTTTACAATTTCCGTTCCCTGTGCCCGCAGAAATCCGTTTACCCGGTCCCTGAAAAGCTTTTCCGCGTTGGTCATGTGAGATCCCTCCTTGATTTTCCGTGGGTAAAAGCGGGTCTTCCCACAGGGAGGGCGGACGCATCTTCCCGCGGAAAAAACGCTTATTGAACGCTTGATGTACCGTCATCCTATCATATTTCTCCGTGGATTTCAATGTGTGCGCGCAAAGAGGAGCAAAAAGACGCGCAGGCTTTCTGCTGGTACAGAAACCTGCGCGTCCTCTTTGCCTGTTATTTCAGGGCTGCGCCGTCCTTGAAGGCGTTGCCCACCTTTTTGCCGAACTCATGGTACGCCGCCTGCATTCCGTCAAAGATGATGGGGTGGAATTTGTTCAGATCGACCTTGCCCGCTTCGTCCAGTACGCTTTCCTCGGCGCTGACATTCTTAATGATGCCGATATACTTGCCGTCGATGACCTCTTTCAGCTCGCACTCCAGGCAAACGGGAAGCTCGTTGATGATGGGCGCGTTGACAAATGTGCTTTTCGTTGTGGTGAAGCCCGCCTTTTCCATTTTGTTCGGCTCGTTCTTGGCGGAGACAAGCCCCACATAATCGCAGGCTGCCATATGCTCCACATCGGCAAAGGCAACGGTGAACGCCTTTGTCACGGCGATATTGTCGGTGGTCTGGTGGCTGCTCATGTCGATCATCACCTCATTGCTGCCGCAGATACCGCCCCAGGCGGCATTCATGGCGTTGGGCCTGCCGTCCTTATCGTAGGTGCCCAAAATCAGGACGGGCTGGGGGTAAAGCGCCGGCTGTGCGCCTAAATTCTTTCTGCTCATGGGAAAAACCTCTCTTTCCTGTTCTGTGATTCATTCTATCACGATTTGTGGGAAAATCAAAATGTTTTTACCGATGGAGCCCGGTGATCATTTCCACCGTGGCGGGGTCGTAGTGGGAGAAGAACAGGCTCTCTCCCTCGTCCAGCTTGCGGATAGCCTCCATGTCGGCGTCGCTCAGCGTGAAATCGAACACGTCGATGTTCTGCGCCATGCGCTCCTTGTGGGTGGACTTGGGGATCACCACCACGTTGCTCTGAATGAGGAACCGCAGGGCCGCCTGCGCGGAGGACTTGCCGTACTTTGCGCCAATCTCCGTCAGGACGGGGTTGGTGAAGAAATCCTTCCTGCCCTCGGCAAAGGGACCCCAGCTCTCATGCTGGACGCCGTATTTCTCCATATATTCATGGGCTTTTTTCTGCTGCTGGAACACGTGGGTCTCCACCTGATTGATGGCGGGGACGACCTCTACGAATCGGCAGAGGTCCACCAGACGGTCGGGATAGAAATTGGAAACGCCGATGGCGCGGATCCAGCCCTCTTTATAAGCTTCCTCCATGGCGCGGTAGGTGCCGTAATAGTCGTTAAAGGGCTGGTGGATCAGCACCAGGTCGATATATTCGGTCTGGAGCTTCCGCAGGGACTCCTTCAGGGATTCCTTTGCCTTTTCGTACCCGCCGTTGGACACCCACACCTTTGTGGTGAGGAAAAGCTCCTCTCTGGGCACGCCGCACTTTTTGACGGCGTTCCCCACCGCTTCCTCATTGCCGTACGCCTGGGCGGTGTCGATATGGCGGTACCCCACGTCGATGGCGTCCAGCACGCAGCGCTCGCACTCGTCATTGGTCACCTGGTACACGCCGTAGCCCAGGATGGGCATTTTAATTCCGTTGTTCAAAGTTACAAATTCCATGATGGTTACTCCTTTTGTTTTTATTTTGTCGGGGACTATTCGCCCAGCTTGATGCCTAAAAACTTTTCCTCCTGCTGCGGGAGCGTCAGCGTCCAGTACCGCTTGCCCTGATCCAGCTTGCGGATCTGCTCCATTTCCCCATCGGTCAGGGAGAAATCGAAAATATCCAGATTCTGTTTCTGGTGCTCCGGGTTCACGGACCGGGGCAGGGGAATGTTCCCCTCCTGAATGTGCCAGCGGAGAATGATCTGCACATTGGTCTTGCCGTATTTCCTGCCAAGCTCGGTGAAGATAGGCTCGCTCAGCAGGTTTGCGTCGCCGTGTCCCAGCGGGAACCAGCACTCTATGCGGGTGCCGTAAGCCTTGACGCGCTCCTTCAGCGCCGCCTGCTGGAAATAGGGGTGGCACTCCACCTGAATGATCTGGGGTTTGATCTCAGCAGCTTCCAGCAACTTCTCCAGGCGGTCGGACTCCATGTTGGAAACGCCGATGGCGCGAACCTTTCCCACCCTGTACGCCTTTTCCAGATTTCTGTACCCGGCAAGATAATCTCCCACCTGCTGGTGGAGGATCACCAGATCGAGATAATCCAGCCCGAAACGGCTGAGCATTTTGTCGATGGCGGTTTCATCGGCATACTCGTCCGGCCAGATTTTCGACGTGATCCACAGCTCCTCCCGGGGAATGCCGCATTCCCGGACAGCCGCCCCCACCCCTGCTTCGTTAAAATAGTGGTGGGCGCTGTCGATGTGGCGGTAGCCCAGCTCAAAGGCGGAAAGGCAGGCTTTTTTGGCGTCCTCATTTTCGGGAATTTGGAACACGCCCAAAGCGATCTGCGGGATTTTTGCGCCGTTGTTCAAGGAAATATAATTCATGCTGTTTTCTCCTCTCCTGTTTATATCCGGCTTCTGTTTCCAGTCTACCCTGTTTTCCGGCAAAAAGGAAGTTCCTGTTGGTTCATCAGTACACACCAAAAGGTGCGGACTTATCACTTCGTGGGCGAGCCGCCGAATACGGGCAGCTCCATGGCGCCGACAGCCCCGTCAATGGCGCTGATCTCCTGTTCGCTGAGAACGATCTCTCCCGCCTTTAGGTTTTCCCGCAGGCGTTCCGGCTTCCTGCTGCCGGGGATCGGCACGATATAGGGCTTTTTGCAAATCATCCACGCCATGGAGACCTGTGCCTGCGTAGCGCTGTGTTCCTTTGCGAGACGGTCCAGCAGCTCCATCAGCGCCCGGCTCTTTTCAAAGCCCTCGGCAGTGTATTGGGGCATATTGCCGCGGTAATCCGTTCCCGGCTCAAATTTGGATTCCGCCGTATACGCGCCGCTCAAAAATCCGTTTGCCATGGGTGAGAACGCCACAAAGCCCACATTCAGCTCCTCCAGCGTGGGGAAGAGGCTCTCGTGCCAGCGCGCCATCAGGGAATAGCGGTTCTGCACGGCGGTGACAGGGCACACCGCATGGGCGCGGCGCAGATATTCCTCGGTGGTTTCGGAAATCCCCCAATGCCGTATCTTTCCCTCCTGAATGAGCTGCCCCATGGTGTCTGCCACCGCTTCCGGCTCCACCTTCGGGTCGATGCGGTGCTGATAGTAGAGGTCGATGGCCTCCACGCCCAGCTTTTTCAGGCTCCCCTCCACGGAAGCCCGAATGGTTTCGGGGCGGCTGTCTAAAATCAGCCCGTGATCCGGGGCATGGCGCACGCCGCATTTGGTGGCGATGACCACCTTGTCCCGGATATCCCGCAGCGCTTCGCCCACCAGCTCCTCATTGTAAGAGATGCTGCCGTCCGGGTAGGTCCCCGTGTAGCATTCGGCAGTATCAAAAAAGGTGTAGCCCATGTCGTAAGCCTGCCGCAGGATTTTCACCGCCTCGGACCTTTCCGTAGGCGCTCCGCTGGCATGGGAGAACCCCATGCAGCCCAGACCCACGGCGGATACTTCCAGATTTTGACCTAATATTCGCTTTTTCATATTATCGTCTCCTTTCGTTCTGGTTCCATTCTACCCTTTTTTCAGGGAAAGAGAAGTTCCCATTGGTTCATCAGCATATACCAAAAGGTGTTTACTATAGGCAATATCCCGGAAATCCAGGTGCGGCTTTCCGGGATACGCAGAAGAATATAGGGACGATTGGGGATACTTGTACGCTATTTTATTGCGGTGTACCGCAGCCAGAGGGTGTCCTTTTCCAGGACCTCCACCTTTTTGAGGGAAAATGCCGCGGGGCTGCGGGGCGGGAAAAAATCAGCCTTTTCAAAAATGGTCGCCGTGCCGGTGCTGCCGTCCGCAACGGGAGCCACCAGCACGCTCAGCTCGTCCAGCAGGTTTTCCTGCACGAAGGACCAGTTGGTGATCCCGCCGCCTGCCACCATCAGCCGCTGAATGTGGAAAAGGTCGGAAAGCTTTTGCAGCAGCAGCTTGCAGTCGATGACAGTCTCTCCCGCAAAGACATAGGAAATTCCCAGATTCCTCAGGTACCCCAGGTAATCGTTGGAGACCTGCTCCGTCAGCACCTCGATCACGTGGGCTTTCGGGCGGTTCTTTTTCTCGATATAGCAGGAGGAAAAGCCCAAAACGCCCTGGGGATCAAGGGAAACGATGAAATTGTGCACCTCGCTGGGGGCGATATAATCCTCTCTGCCCCAGTCTGTTCCGCAGGCGGGAGGCGCCCCGGCACGCCCATTGGAGTAGCTTCCCTCCATGGTGGTCGTGCCGTACAAAGTCGCCTGACAGTCAAAGACCTTCCGCAGCCCGCCGTAGGCTTTTCCGGCGGCGGCACAGGCAGGGTCGCCCATATATGCGCCGTCGATCTTGCCGTTCAGCGAAGTCAGCATATGACATACCACATAAGGCTTGCTCATACTATTTCCTCCCATTTACAGCCCAAGGCTGTTGACCCAGCCGATGACTTCGCTTTCGTCCACGCCGCTCTGGAAACGCTGCCCCTCCTGCCAATTTCCCGTGCCTGCCATTTCCGCAAGCAGCTCGCCGCTTTCTCCCAAACCGGAGCTGGAGGAGGTGCAGAACGGGATCACGGTCTTGCCTGTAAAGTCGTTGTTTTTAACAAAATTGTTGACCGGCCACGCGGCAATGCCCCACCAGATGGGATAACCGATAAAAACTGTGCCGTATTCGTCCCAGTTTTCCACCGTGTCGGCGGTCAGGGCGATATCCCGCAGGCTTTCATCGTCGTGCTCCAGATTGACACGGCTGCCTTCGGTTCTCCAATCCAGATCCTCATCGGAATAGGACTCCACCGGGGTCAGTTCAAAGGTGTCCGCCCCCAGAGTGTCCGCGATGATCTGTCCCACTCTGGCGCTGCGCCCGGAAGCGGAAAAGGTGACGACCAGAATTTTGTCCACCGCGGGGGCAGGGGTGGGCTCCGCTTCAGAAGCGGGAGCGGAGCTTATTTCAGGCACGGGCGTGGGCGCCGGGGTGGGCGTGATTTCCGGGGCAGAGCTGACAGGCTTGCCGGACGCAGGCGCGCTGCTCTGCGCGGTCTGGCTGCCGCAGGCGGCAAGGGCGAAGAGCATGGAAACGGTCAAAATCAGTGCAAATACTTTTTTCATGGTATTCGTTCCTTTCTAAAATCAAGCCTGAAAAACCGGGCTTTCCTTTATGCCCCTCAGCATAACAAAAATCGAGACCCCCTGAGAAGTCTCGATTGGTTATCGCCTTATTACCTTTGGGTTATATCTTTCTTGTCTTTCGGATCGCTTCCAGAAATTTCCGCACCAGCGGGGACGGCTCCGGCGAATGGAGCAGCCCATAGGGAATGGAATGGTTCCACTCCACGGGAATGACCTTCAAAAGCGGGTGCACCGTGGCCCAGGGCTCAATGCACAGCAGCACGTCGTTGGAATTTTCGCAGCGGTTGAAAATCTCCACGCTGTAAATGTCAAAGTCTACCAGATTGACCTGGGGGTGGTTTTTCCACAGCTCGTCCCGCAGCTCGTCCACATAGCGGCTCCAGTCCCGGTGCATCAGCAGCAGGTTCTCGCCGTACAGGTCCTGAATGGTGAGCCGGGTCTTTGCCGCCAGCGGGTGGTAGATGGACACCGCGCAGCACAACGGCTCCCGGGAAATCTCAAAGCCCGCGCACCGCCGCAGGTTCAGCATGACCTCGTCAAACACGCCCACCACCACGTCGATGTCCTGCCCCAGATTCGCCAAGATCCG
Organism: uncultured Neglectibacter sp.; assembly: GCA_937958185.1. Taxonomy (GTDB): domain Bacteria; phylum Bacillota; class Clostridia; order Oscillospirales; family Acutalibacteraceae; genus Acutalibacter. The sequence goes on from CALFFN010000009.1 coordinate 24,232, forward strand.
CCGGGCGTTTTCCAGATTGTTCTCATAGGGCACCATCTGAAATTTTATTTCGGGGCAAATTTCATGAATGGGGGGCCAAAGCTCCATCAGCGCCTGGGCAGGCGTCATGGGCGAGGTGCCGATGCGGATAATGTCCGTGTCCCCCTGCATGGCATTTTTTGCCCGGCTGACGGAATCCTTGCAATACTGGATCACATATTTCGCGTCCTTATAGAGGGACACGCCGGCTTTCGTCAAGGTCAGCCCCCGGTGGGTGCGGTGGAAAAGCTGCACGTCAAGCGTGCTTTCCAGAAGGTTTATCTGCTTGATCACCGCCGTGGGCGTGATGAAAAGCTGTTCGGCGGCTTTGTTGAAGCTTCCGGCGTCCGCCGCCTGGAGAAAGGTTTCTAATTGAGGATTATACATAATCAATACACCAGCGCGGTGAAGGAGAACTGCACCAGCTTCCAGTCGCCGCCGTCTTCGGTATAGACCTCGGTGACGGCAAAATGATGGGTGGTAGGCTTGCCGCCCAGCAGCAGACCGTAGTCGCAGTCGGTGACCACGATGCCGGCGTTTCCCCAGAGCTTCGGGGTCTGGCTGTGCAGCGTGATTTCAGTGGGCTGGAAAATCTTGTCGGTGAAGCACTTCATTTCCTCCTCCAGCCCGCAAGTCACGCCGATGTGCACAAAGCAGCAATCCTTGTGGGCGATCTCCTCCATTACGGCAACGTCGGACTGCTCCATCGCTTTCCAGAAGCGCCTGGAAGTTTCCAATAATTTTTCGGTCATGACGATCACTCCCCTGTATTGGTTTGAACTTATTATAACCGACAGCCTGCCCGAATGTAAAGAGACTTATAACCTTTTCGTTTATACTCCATACGAAAATGGGATATTCCAACCCACATTCTTTTTAGTGCAAAGGACAATTTGCAGTCTGCGCAAGTAGTGCGCGCCTTTACAGACAGCCGAAGCTGAAAGGAATCCGTTCGCCGCGGGCGATTGGGTGAAGCAGATGGATTCCTTTTCTGTGCAAAGAGGTTAAAAAATCCATTTTTACGTTTAAGCTGTACAAAAATGAAGCGAAAGCAGAACTTGATGTGGCAGGGCTGGAACGGCAATGAGATGCATTTCTTCTACGGCAATGCAGGTACGCCTGTTGCGTTCTGGTACTTCCCGAAGGGCAGAAGCCGCATTACAGGCTACTACCTGACGAACCAGCAGGGTGGTATAGGCTTAATTTGGATTCTTGGTCTTTCAGCTCTTACCCAGAGCACACAGAGTATGGCTATCCCTCAACCCGAAGCAAAAACGCAGGAGAAAGAACAGGAAAAGGATAATGAGCCATCAAAACCACGCCGGGACCCCGTTCACCATATTGTTGCAAAAGCCGATCCTCGCGCAGCAGAATCGAACAGCAGTTACCGCCCCTAATGGGAGGTAGCTGCTGTTGCGTTTTCAGACTAAAATAAATAATTTCGGCGCGTGCCGCATGGCAAAGCATAGAAAAAACCTGCGGTGCGCGACTTGCGGAAGGCTCAGTGCAAAAGCACTGAGCCTTCCCTGCAGATGTGTGTGGTTCTGCTACAAAAAAGATGGTTTCGCTCTCTTTTGAAAAAAATTATCCGGTGCCCATGCGGATTTTAGACTTTGCAATCTGCGTGATACAAAAAAGATGTCCTTGCCTGTGAAAGGTTGGTAGCGACCAAATCGGCGTTAAAAATCCGCGCTTGCAAGGATTTAGCCGATGGGCGCGTGGTCTTCGCTCCGCTTCGGCCAGTGCGGGACGCGCCCCACAGGGGCGCAGCACCCTTTCACGGAGAGGGGGAAACTGTCCAGTGGACAGCGTTCTGACCCGTTCTCAGCTATCGCTTCGGTCGGTGCAAGACAAGCGCCACCGGCGCTTTGCACCCGAGCCGACAGGCGAGAGGCCGCAACGCGTAAAGTGACGCGGTGATTTTTGTGAAAAAACCGCCGCAAACTCAAAAGCGTTTGCGGCGACGTGGCGGAAGCGGTGGGATTCGAACCCACGAGCCCTTGCGGACTACCTGATTTCGAGTCTTTTGGTCTGTTTCCATGGCTTGTGCTATCCGGTGCCCGTTTTAGACTATCTCGTCCGCGCGGAAAGCCGCATGAACACTGACTTTTTATCCCCGAAAGACTTGACACTTCTGCATTTTTCAAAAGTGGGTTCAAATCGGCATTTTTGCCGATTTTGGAGAGAAATCAGGGGAGCCAGGAGAGAAATCCGGAGAGAAGGCAATACATCAAATCCATACACCACAGGACGGACTTCGAACCGGCGAAATCTGTTTTTTGAGGTGTATCAAATGAAAAATCTGCCCATCGATTGGGACAGCATGCCCGATGTGATGAACAAGGATCAGTTTTACCGGCTTTGTCACATCAGCAAATCTACGGCGCTGCATCTGCTCAAAAGCGGCAAGGTGCCTTGCGAGTGGACGGGCAAGAAAACCCGCTGCTATCAAATCAGGAAAGAGGATGTGCGGGCATATCTAGAAAAGCATGCCGTTTATCCCGAGGTTTATTCCGCCCCCAGAGGGTGGTACGGCGGTCACTATGTGGCAAAGCTCTCAAAGGAACTGTCCGAGGATGTGCTCCGGCAAATGCGGGAGTATTACGCCGGGCTGCTGGTAAACCACAAAGATGTTGTGACCGTGCGGGAGGTCGTCGCCCTGACAGGCTATGCCAGATCGACAGTCAACAACTGGTGCAGCCGGGGTCTGCTGAAATCCTTCCGTAAAGGGAATATCTTTTACATCCCGAAGGTTTTCCTCATCGACTTTCTCTGCTCGGCCTACTTCCGCACCATCGTCCGGAAATCGAGGCGGCATATTTACATGCTGAATGAGTTCTCCATGCGGGAGCAAGTCCGCAGGTATGGGAAAATCGGAGGTGCAAAGTGATGGCAAACTTCATTGAAGAGCTGTTTTACGGCAACATCGACCCTCAAGCAAGAGAATATCGTAAAGGTCACCGTGCGATAAAGGTATTAAAAAACGTAACTGACATAGAGGAAAAGCTGACCGAGCGCTTGCAGGGAGAGGATAAAGCTCTGTTCCTTGATTTCTGCAATGGCAACTCTGAACTGACGGGAGAGGCGACACTCGACTCTTTCATCGTCGGCTTCCGTCTTGGTGCTAAGATGATTTTTGATACCTTCTGCAGCGACGACGCCCCATTTGAGAGCTTTCTGGAAAAATAAAAATCGCACATTCGTAAGTAAAAACCTCCTTTGGTACAATGACAGTATCAAAGGAGGTTTCGCTGATGAAGCAGAAAAGAATTCGCCAGATCCTATACTCTGAACAGAAGCTTGTCCGTAAAGATAACCGGCTTCAGTATATCGAAAACCCAGATGGATATTTGTATGCCGACATGATTTATCCGACCAAAATAAAGGCGGAGGATCAGCCGGAATGGTTTATCTATGGCAGGTATTATAGGTGCTGGGGTTATCTTTCCGCAAAAGGTGTCGCAGATTTGAAGTATATGCCAAATCTGTGGATTAATCACTTCTTGAAAGATGACTTGCTGCTTATCTCTTACCATGAGCCGATTGAGCAAATTTCGGAGAGTAAGCAGTTTTGGGAAAGATATAAAGGCTATGACGAGACAATAGACGATGGGGCAATCTTGCATTTTCTAAAAGCTGTAAAGAGGTATTCCGAGATCGACATCACGGAAATTGCACAGCAAATTCAGGAAAAGGCCGATATGATGCCAATAAAGCATCCGAGAGAGTTCGGAGGCTTTAAGTTTGATATTCAGGCATTCTTAGACAAGGAATAAAAGGGCACTATAAAATCATGACAGAACAGGAGGAGAAATTGATGAAATCATTATACGAACAAATGGGTGGGACCTACACCATACAGGGTGATTATTGCCTGCCGGATCTGCGCTTGTCCGAAGAAGATTCTCGTCCCATCGGTGTGTGTGGGCAGCGGCGGCTGCGGTACTTAAAGCAACATCACAGGGTGCTGTACTATAACCTACTCACCTCTGGCAAGCTCCGAGACTATCTTGCCGATACGGAAGAGCGCGCGCAGGAGCTGTTTCCCCGATTGGTAAAACAGTATGCCCAGTGGGCAGGTCTGACGGAGCAGCTCAAGGCAGAGAAGCCTACGGAATGGGTACAGAAACTAAGCAATATTCGAATACAGATTAATGAGATTATTTATACAGAACTAATTTTTATTTAAGAGGTGCTTTTGAGGGCATAGTCATAATGGCTATGCCCTCAAAGTTAAACTATAAAATCTGTTTTTATCATTAAAAGCTGTTCATTGCTTTAATAAAAAGTTGATTCTCATATGAATCAAGTAAAGAAACTATTTCGTGGTAGTGCTTTCTGCAATGCTTTTTTGCGTCATCAACGTCTAAATGACAAAGTTCGCTATATTTTTCTTCTATTCTTCGTATTGCATCTGTTGGAAAGCCATATTCGATGAGTGACTCTCCAAGCAAACTTTTTACCCCGGTTTCATAATATCTTCGCACATTTGATAGCGAAAAATTGCTTGGATTATCCCCCTTCTGCAGGGCAACAAAAGCTATTATGCCTTCGAATAATGATAGTATCTTTGGAATTTTATGTTCAAGTATGCCTCGCAAACATTTAAACGCTTCTGAATATGCTGTGTCAATGGTTCTTGTTTTTCCTTTTTGGTATTGCTCGATTTCATAGCCAAGAATACCTTTAAAACCATTGTTATAGTAGCTGTTTGCTACTGCGGAATACTTGCTGCACGATCTCTTATCAATCAATCCTGCCTCGAAATAAGTCTCCAATATTTTAGTAATCCATCGATATTTAAGAAAGTTTTCTACATCCACTGTGTGAAGAAGAAGTTTCCGGTAACGCATGTACTCTTTGTCTTCGATGAGTTTTTGCAGTAGTTTTTCTTGATTTTCCTTGGAAATCGTCCGATTCTTTAGAAAAACCTCTTCTGGAAGTAAAAAATGACGAGTTTTATCATCACGTTCTTTCTTCCGTGTAACATTTCCCTGCGTTAAGTCATCATAAGTTGCATTATCTAAATCGATTGGTCCAAGTTCTACGTCCGAGTAGGTCACAAAATTGAGTGAAAGGGTGTCGGATTCTTCAATTTGTTGGAGTTCTTTGCTCATATAGAACACCCGGCCAACAAAACAATGATGATATCGCCCCGCTCTTCCCTTGATGTTTTTTATATCAAATGGAGAGAGTTTTTTCCCTCCTTTGGAGGGGTTAAGGATAACCATGTTTTTGGCATCTGTGTTAACCCCTTCCACAATCGTAGATGTACAAAACAGGATGTTAAAGGTTCGGGCATTAAACTGTTCCAAAACCTCACGTTGGATATACTTCGGTAGTTTTCCATGATGCATTCCAAATCCGTTTTTTAGAACTTTAATTAGGCTCCATTCATCCACGCAATTATTCACATCATATTCTTTTCGGATATGTTCAATAAACTGTTTGAATTCATCAGGATAAGTTTCAAAAATGTGCGTATTACCTATATTATTCGATAGCTTATTTGAATATTCAATGGCTTTTGCAGGAGTAGTGCAATAAAGCAATGTTTGTCCGTATTCACGAGAAGATATGTATGAAACCACATCTTTAACTTTATCGTTGATTGCGTTACTTATATGAACCAAAGCTTTATTCTCAGGTTGAGGAAGGGCGTGAGGAAGTTTTTCCTCAATTCTAGTAGTAAATGCATTAACTGTTATACGAAGTGTTGGCTCAAACAGAATTTCCTTTACTGTAATATGATTGAGTTCCAAATATCTTCTCATGCCAAGTCCGAACTGATCTTGACTCAAATTGGGACCTGCCAAGTAATACTCGTCTACACGTTTAGATAGCAAATAGAGGGCAATCCGAAATGTCTTGCCTCTATCTTCTTCGAGAAAAGACTCTTGTTTTACTACATTTTTTTGATGTTTTGCCTCTTTTACGGATTCATCACTGTTTTCATCCATCTCATCATTACAATAGTCTTCATCAATTTTATATACTTCATCAAAAAAGAAAAAATCAATTTTGAGATCCGGAAAGGATGCGAGAAGCTGCAATGCTCGTTCTGGAGTAAAAACAAATATCTTGTTACCATCTTCTTCGCAGGTATTATCAACAGTTTTTATGATACGGTAATTAAGCTCATACTTCTTTACGAACCACGTCATTACGCCTGCATTTTCCAGCAAGAGAGCCACCGTGGGAAAAACTAAAAGTATATTTTTATATCGATCACGGTTAAGAAAAACAATCTCGCGCATCAAAAATGTTTTCCCATATGAAGTAGGCGCACTAACTAATAAGCGCCGGGGCGACAGGCTTTGAAAAAGGTCAATCACTTCTTTTTGCGATTTGTCTAAGGTGATGTCTCTATTGATTTGAGAACGGTATAGATTCTGTATTGCCTGATTTCCTATGTCATCCATCAAGCCAATAGTAGAGTTAGGATCACTCTCAAATCCATTAAGTTTGTTATAACCAAACACTCGCATTTTCTGCGATGCGATATAAAGCAAGTTTGCGATTGTCGGATCGCTTTTAAGTTCGTCATGATCTGACACCCAACAAACTAGGTCTCTTAGGTGATCAGCCGTTTTCGCATTATCAGGATCAAATTGGTTAATTGCGGTCAGCAAAAGCCTAACATAATCCGGCATAGAATCCATTCTCCTCGTCTCTTAACCGTTTAACGCTTTGAATTGGGAATACATAGAATACAATTTCAGGAGAGAAACCTGTAAAGGTGTAGGGATGATTATTGAAAAAGTCTCTAATTCCTTCCACTTCTGTGATGATCCGCTCATAAAGCTTCGAGCTGTCTTTATAGACGCTACCTTCTTCATAGGCAAGTAGGCACGGTATTTTAATTTTTATGTCAAGTTTGTTCAGAAGGATCAACAACTCTTTTGCCCGAATATCATCATCCTCATCTATTGTGCGAATGTTTAATGTATCAATTGCTTCAAGAATAGCTTGCGCATCCTCGGTAATCAGTACTCTCTTACTGGATACAAAATACAACTGCTTTGCTAAATATTTGCTAACATATTTTTTTAGCAAATCGGTATTTATTCCATTCTTACAATAGGCTTTTTCTCCAAGCTTGGCTTGTCCAAGCCATAAGGAAATTCCGGACTCATCTTTTGAGAAATAGGTCAAGTCGTATCCTTTAATCTCATTGTTATCGTCCTGGCGAAAAATTGTCCTAACTGCAAGCTTATATGCGGTAGGGTCATAAAGTTGAACCAATAAATCAAGCAACACTTCGCTTGGAAGACCGTCCTGAATACCAGCTCGATGAGGCAGTCTGCTTTTGTAGGCGTATTTTGCGGCTTGCTCTATGGAAAGTAGCTTTCCTTGTTTATAGTAGTCCACCACTTCATCTTCTCCAAAGCTATAGAAGAAAAGGTTATGACGCATTAACTCGCCCAGCTTTTCAACCGCATCATTAGAAAGACCATGGCTATATGGTCTATATGTATATTGATCATTTAGCGGCGAAAAAGAGAAAATAATCCCTTTGCTTTTTTGAACTATTTCTTTGTCAAATATATCGCTGTATTCTTGATAACTTGACATATCGTGACTCCTTTTAGGTATTCCAGTTATGCATGTTCATAATAATCAATACAGTTTTGACAAATACCCATATCATCATTACGCCGCATGATACTTCCGCATCTTTCACAAAAAGATATATCATCTGGTGTAAAGTCCTCATCGCAAGAAAAGCAGTGAAATTTTTCATTTTCTGCATCATATGCTAATTGTGTTTCGCCACATTCAGGGCATTCGTATACAGGAAATTCTCCACCGTCTTTTACACACCGATATGCGCTGATACCGAGTTCGTTTTCAATATAATCATCTGCGTGACCCTTATAACGATAGAATAAGTATTTATCGTTTCGCAAAGAAGTGTAGCCCTCCGGAGGTTCGATTCCATCATTCTTCTTGCAAAACTCAATAAATGTACAGTGGATATTTCTTGTTGCCTGATACTCATTCTTTAAAGTTGCATTACTATCTTGCAACTTCCCAATCCCCAGATGACACAGGTAATCAATATCATTGATTGATAGTGCATTGTCAAATATGAAATCATTGAAATTATCCATGACAATGTCGTACTCACAATCTAAGCGTTCTAACATAAAATTGATGTAGAGCTTTTCTATATGCGGCAAAAAAAGTTTGTGAAGCGTCGACATATTTCCTATAACATTTTCAATATTCCGCCGATACTCCTCTTCTGAAAGATTGCCGTGTCCAGTTGCATGTGCATAGTCATCACGACTGCTTACGTATTTTGAAAACTCTCTGATAATCCTATCTTCCATTCCCATGACATGAAACACTTTGAAAATATCTTTCTCCGGTATCTTGCTGAATTCATATACACTTCCAAAGTTTTCAATATCCGGCTTATCATCTCTTCCTCTGTAAGAATTGATTGGATAAAATATATCTTTCATTCTTTCTGGCTCGAACTGGTAGGCCTTTTCAACGCAGTAGTATACATAGCTCATAAAAATCAGGTGCGCATAAAAATATGAAACTTGATAGTTCCCGCTTTCGTAATTGTCTATCACCGTTTTTTCAAGATCGTATAGATACTGGTCATAGGAACCAGTAGAAATATAAGTTTTATCTATCGGAAAATAGTATAGTAATTCGATCAAAAAAGTAGTGTCTATCTCGTCATCAAATACCGGAAACACATCTTTAAGCTCATCAATAAACGATTCGGAATGCAGTGATGAGATGGGCACATCGCCAACTTTTTTCAGCATTTCTTCAACTGCTTCTTTGCCTTTATCAATGTAATTCATGGTTATTCACCCCAGACCTCGGCAATCTTATCTTTAATCTTTTGCTCCTCATTTGCAATGGCTTCTCTATGAGCAATAATCGCGACTTGATGCTGTTCAATTTCTGCGATGATAGTTTTTTGCGTTTCTAATGGCGGCAATGGAATTTTGCAGCTTCTTACCAAATCACTGTTAAGATTATTTACCACCCCGCCAGTTGCCAGCCTTTGATATTCTTGCATAATGGCATCTGAACCCAACATATAGCAGAGATATATTGGGTCAAATAATTCCTTGCTATTTCTAATTATTAACCAGCCATCATGAACACATCCGTCAATATCTAATATATATGGTCTGCCAAAGCTCATTGAATTAGAGAGTATTAAATCTCCCTTTTTTACAAAACGAGACTTGTGTGCTCCCTCCAACGTTATTTTTTCTTTTGTAGACTGTATAAATAATGAGCTGGGCTTTCCATCTCCAATTTTAATCCAATTAACCCCATTTGGATCATCTGTAATATAATCGTTAATCGGCCTTGGCGATGCACCTCTCTCAACTTCACAAACATCTCCTATGCATACCATTGGCCACGAACTGTTGAAATCAACAGCTTGTCTGTATCTATCTGCTAGTAGTACATAATCCTGTTTTCTAATTTTATCTTTATCTGCAACAACAATGTTTTCGTTTTCTTCATCTATCTTTCCCGATTGATAACACTTAAATAAATCAACAATATATGGAATCTCGCTATCCTTTATTTCACGACGCTGGGCTCCGAGGTCAAATCCGTCGTTATTGAGCTTAACGAACAGAATGCTGCCTTTCTCCTTTGCCAGTGTCCGGTCAATTAGCAGAATACTGGTTTTTACACCACTATATGGATTAAAAACCCCGGCGGGGAGCGAAATCACGCCATAGAGATAGTTGCCGTCCACCAACATTTTGCGCAGATTTTTATAGGCAGTCTGAGATTGGAACACAATGCCCTCCGGAACAATGATCGCTGCTCTGCCCGTGGGATTCAAATGTTCTGCAATGTAGTCAACGAACAAGATTTCCGCACGCTTTCCAGAAACACGATAGCGATTATGCGGTGTGATACCGCCCTTTGGCGTCATAAACGGAGGGTTTGCCAAAATGACATCGTAATAGTCATCCCACTTTTCCAAACTGGTCAGCGTATCATATTCGCTGATGTTCGGTGCAGTAAAACCGTGCAAATACATATTCACACGGGAGAGCCGCACCATATCAGGGGAAATGTCATAACCCGCAAAGTTTTTGGTCATACGGGTCATATCATCGGCTACCAGTGTGGACTTGCTGTGCTCGTCCAGATTGGTTTTTTTGATGTAATTATATGCGCTAATCAGGAAACCGGCCGTGCCACAGGCAGGATCAAGGATCGTCTCATTCTTTGTAGGTGCGGTTATCTCTACCATCATATCAATGATGTGGCGTGGTGTTCGAAATTGGCCTGCATCCCCCTGACTCCCCATGATGGAGAGCAGATATTCGAAAGCATTCCCCAAATCTTCGCTGTCTTCATAGCTAAATTCAGCAATTTCCTTTAGGAAACGGTTGAGCGTTTCAGGATCACGATACGGAATATAGGCATTACGAAGGATATCCCGAAATAGCTTCGGAAGGTCGGGGTTATTGGTCATCTTGTCGATGCCCTCTGCATAGAGATCTAAACGGTTCTGGGCGCTGTGTTCCGACAACATAATTTGTGAGAAAGCATATTTCTCATAATCTGCCTTAAAAAACTCTCGCACACCACCAAACTCAGCTGCCTGTAGATCCATATCATCCATGAATTTATAGATAAGTGCAATAGTAATCTGTTCTACCTGCGCTTTAGGATCGGGAACTTTACCAACTAAAATATCCCGCAGTGTATTTATTTTTCGCTTTACATCAAAATTCAGCATAATAAATCCTCACATAAATCTGGATAGGTTGATATTGTCATTGACATAACCAACAATTCTATTCATATTTTCCAAGCCAAGTCGTTTCAAATCTGAGAATGTATAACTTGGGATTTTCGTACCGAGAAGCTGATACTTTTTATCTTCAATTGCACGGCGCACATTTTTGTCGGTTAAATAGGTCTCAAAAAAGCGGCGCACTTCATAGTAATCGCCAGCGGGGACCCCATATGTCAATAGATAGCCATCAAACTCATCATTGACCAATTCCTTTTTACTCTTGAAAGAAGGGATCGCCCCAAAAATCTTATCGAGCATTTCGCGTACGGTTACACGTCGGTCAGCACCAGTCGCACGGCGCAATTTATCCCATGTGTAGAACTCCGTAGGTCGATGGAGATAGGTTTCCTCAATATAGCGTTGAGCAGCAGCAAAATTTCCTTGCTCATATTGTGCTTTGGCCATGGCGTCTTTTTTGACCTCGTCCTCAAATTTTTCAAAGAACATACGATCAATCTTCATGCCTTGCAGACCGATCTTGGTTTCAGTCATCGTTTTGAGTGGGTCAGGATCAAAGTTCTCGAAGGTAGTGGCTATACTTCCACCACCGCCAAGCCCTGTGCTTTCACCACCGATACGAGGCAACTTAATAATTTCATCATAGTTGTATTTCTCCTCAAAGAACTCACAGTTTCCGAAGAAATCAAACAGCTTAAAAGTCTCTTTGACTGCAGAGTGCTCATATTCTGCGCCGTTTCTGCGTTCTTTGAAATTGAAAGTATATGTCCTTGTTCCCCGACCTTTAATCTGGATAAGATCAGTCGGAGAAAAAATGGGGCGAAAGAGGCCAATATTTAACAAATCCTCACAGTCATAGCCAGTGGTCATCATGCCTACCGTCACACAAATGCGTGTTTTGGCAGAGCAATATCCATCAAGGAACTTTGTGGTTCCACTCAAATTGTTATTTTGGAAATTGGTTGTATACTCTTGGGCATTTGGTACATCCGATGTAATCTGCATAGCAAAATCGGAGTAGTACATGTTCGGAAACATCTTGTCGGCATAGATGTTCAGCAGTTGAGTGATTTTTGCCGCATGCTTTCGGCTAACACAAAAGATAATCCCCTTGCCAATTTCGCCTGTCAATGGATCTCGCATGGCGTTGTCCATAAAGGTTTTGACAAAAATTTTATTTGTTTCATCGGAGAAAAATTTCTTTTCAAAGTCTCGTGCACAGAAGGCTTCTTCTTCATCTTCATCCTGTTCGTCACTTTTACGGACAACTGAATATCCTTTATCGGCCAGAAGCTGGGTTGTGATATCGGTGCGGGCATCAACTACAGTAGGGTTTACGAGGAACGGACCGTCTGGATCATTGACGCCATCAATCAGGGAATACCTGAATGTAGGCTCTCCGCTCTCACATCCGAAAGTGCGATATGTATCCAGTAACTGCCGACGCTCCCATGCACGGGGATCGTTATAAGCAAGGTCATCCATGTTTACATTTTTCAGGTAGTCTTTCGGTGTGGCAGTCAGACCCAATTTGTAGCCGATAAAGTATTCAAAAACTGCACGGCTGTTTCCACTGATAGAGCGGTGGCTTTCATCAGCAATAATAAGAGAAAAATCTGTCGGCTTAAAAATCGTCTTATATTTGTTGTTATATGTCAATGTCTGAACCGTTGAGACAACAATATCCGCTTTTCGCCAGTCTTCCGTATGCTCCTTGAAAATTACAGTTTCATAATCCGGCTTCAAGTAATTGACGAAGTTCTTCTTGGCTTGATTTTCTAGTTCGATACGGTCAACGAGAAACAGAACACGGTTGGCGTTCCCACTCCTCAGGAAAAGGCGAATTACCGCCGCAGATGTAAGTGTTTTTCCTGTTCCAGTTGCCATTTCAAATAGGAAGCGCTGGTTACCAGCAGCAACCGATTGCTGAAGTGCCTTGATTGCGTTTACTTGATATTTGCGTAGCAAACGCAGACCACGATCCTTCATATATTGCAACCGTGTATCAGGATTTTGAAATTCAGGGGCTTCTGTATAGCGCGGTTCACGAACAACAGCAATATAGTCAGGAGTAATTTCCTCATTACATAGTCTGGAAGGATCAGCGTTAAGAGCCTTGCTATCTCGAACACTTTCAAAAGAAGGAAAAGATAGAATAATCTGAGGATTCCCCTTATAAATATTCCAAAAATAATGAATATTACCGTTGGATAAAATCACATATTTTACAAAATTACTTTTTGCGTATGCGCGAGCCTGTTCCTTACCCACTAAGGGATCTTTATATTCTGCTTTTGCCTCCAGGACGATAAATGGCTTCCCCTGTTCGTCCAAAAGCAAAAAATCAATAAATCCATTTTTAACTTTTTCAAAGTTATCGCCAAAATCGTCAAATTGCTTTTTGGTAATTTTGACATTGGCTTCAACCTGAATATTGGCGGGGCCATTATCGTTGTCAAAGAAGCGCCATCCAGCCTCTTCAAGCATCTTATTGATTTTTATACGGGATCTTGCTTCTTTTATACTCATAATAGCACCTCAATTCTCGTTGTATGCTCTATCTATAAACGGTTTTGCTTTTTCAAAATCCGCGGGATTTTGAATATGTAGCTCTACAGCGCCGCAGCCCCAATGCCCGATATTTGTTACATCTCTTGAAAATCCTTCTTCGAAAATCACGGTTGTTACATCAATCGGGAGGTTCAAGATCAGTTTCTTTTTTAATGCTACAACGGTTACTATGTTTTTGATTTTCTTGAATGCAGCGTACAGCTTTAAATGTGTTTCGCTAATATCGTCGCCTAGGCTTAATATATAATTGGCCAAGTCCTGATAAAGAATTTTTATGGAGTCATCCGCATTTGCAATTTGCTCTTCAAATGTTTTGTCAGTAGATTTTGCCTTAGAAGATGGTTCTGCATCTGAAATAGCCGCTGCAACATTTTCATTTATTTGTTCAAACATCAAAAGAGCATCGCCAAATTTCTTATATCGAATCAAACTGATGTTTCTATTCATTTGTTTAATAGCGGATTCATCATATTTGGTGAAGTCACCGGCAATACAGATGACACGGGGCATTGTCCAGTCGATCTTTTCGGCAGCCTTCAACCCCATTTTCTCAATGACTAATACCTTGAAACTGTCTTTATGGTCAAGCAACCAGTTCAAATAAAACAGCCCTTGATTGATGACATTGTCTTTCATAGAGCGCTTATATTCAAAAATGACAGGACAATGATTCTCATCGATTCCGATGCTGTCCATTCGGCCTCCATCGGTTGTTTTATATTCGGATGCAAGAAAGGTGACACCGAAAAATGTTTCCATATTATTCTCTATAACAGTCTGCAACTCTTTTTCAAGCGCCACATTTCCGCTTTGCAGTTCCGAAATGGTTCCGTTTATGTTAAATAATTTTATATCCGCCATCAGTATTACCTCACAATTCTTCTGTTTTAAAGGTCGTATATCCCTCGTAATAGTAGCTGTGGTCAATGCCCTTCATATAAACTTCACGGCTATTGATGTCATCGGTCAAGGCGTTTTTCAGAAGATGTTTAATCTCGATATCCTTGATCGGACTGCGTTCCATTGCCAGCAGATAGTCCTCTTTGCCCACTTTACTCCAGTCGATAACCTTGTGCAGCTCGGCTTTGAAGATTAAATCCAGCCAAATACGAGTACTGCGCCCATTTCCTTCTCGGAAGGGGTGGGCAATATTCATCTCCACATACTTCTCGACAATCTCATCAAATGTAGATTGCGGCATTTTGTCGATGTTTTCAAGCGCCGCCTGAAGATACATCACCGGTGCAAAGCGGAAGTTGCCCTTTGCAATATTGACGGTGCATAGCTCACCGGAAAAGTTGTAGATTTCGTCAAACAGATACTTGTGGATCGTCTTGAGCGAGGAAAATTTTCCGGCTTCGAGACGGTCGAGCATACCGGTCTCGAATAACTCAAGAGCCTTTTTCTTGCTGATGCGTTCTTCCTCGCGGGCTAAGTCAGCCGAGCTTTGAAGCCCCAATTTATTTTCAAGTGCCATAATGCACCTCCGAAATCAAGCTATAGAACTTTTGAAATAAAAATTATTGCAGCAATTAAGAGCAAGGCTCCGATGAGGAAAGCCACAAATCCGATAGGTTTATTATTATTTTTCTTCGATCTTGGTCTTTGCTGAGAATATGTATAGATTGTGGGTGCAGACTTCGGCTTTTGAGCTGGGCGCGGTCTGGTGACTTTGTAATATAACGCCAAAGGATCCGTTTGATTCATAATCCTCGAATAAAAACTATCCAACCATAGTGCATCGCCCGGCTCACACATGTTTTCTTCGGTACAACCCGGGTCATGAACAATTCGATTTCTCACCCATCGGTAATGTTTGAGTGTTTTCAAATCTTCATTCCAGCCTGCTACAAGGTAAGTGCCGCGAGGTAAATTCAGCATTTCATCGATATACGCTGAAACTCGTCTTTCATCACCCAATACATCGCCGCACAGTTTTTCAAGGTGCTTATATGAATCGATAAATCCCATAGAAGCAAACCTCCGGAATCACTGCTCTGCCGCCACGCCAGATTTCATCCACGCATCGATTTCGCTGATCTTAAACTTCCACAACCGCCCGATTTTGGCAGCAGGCATACTGCGCCGGTCGATCCAGTCGAGAATGGTGTCCCGGCTGACGCCCAGATACTCTGTAATCTCCTTCATGGAGACCCAGCGCTCAATATTTTGATCCATCAGAAAGAGCCATCCTTTCTCCGCATACAATTTACTAAGTATATTATAACACGCTTCGGCAGAATCTACAACGGATTTTGTAGAGTTATGCGGAGTAATTCTGATTTTACTCCAATAAAAAGGGATAGGGACAACATTTGCTGTCCCTATCCCTTTTCGCATATGGCATTTTACTTGATCTACACACCTGCCGGATTGAAGTTGCTGAACTCGTAGTCGCCGTAAGCAAAAGAGGTGCCGAGGTTAAAGGAACCGTAGGAGAAATACATCGTCACCTGATAGCCCGGATTGAGTGACTGCGCCTCCGCTGCTAACTGCTCGGCAGCTCGCTCAATTTCGTCGGCGCTGAACGACTTCCACCAAGCTTTGAACTCGTCCATGCTCATTGCGCCGGAATAGACGGCGGTAAACACCTTCTTGCTGCCGTAGTTGGTTACCGGCTTCTCTTTGATCTCCCACGATGTGGCAAAATCGGAAGCTGTCTCCTGCGGTTGCGAGGGTTTTGTGACGGTGGCAAACTTCTTGGCGCTGTCATAACCCACCGTTAGTCCATACGCCTCAGCCAGTGCCCGTAGCGGGGCGTAGGTGGTGCCGTTCACCGTAAACACCTGAACTGCGTTGCCCTTGGCGTCCACGGGGCGGAAGATCTTGCCGTCCACAAGTACCTGAATGGGATAGGCGGTGAGCTTGAAGCTGCCGTCAGACGCCAGCGCCGAGACTGGCAGAGCAATCAGAGTAAGGGTGATAAGCACCCCTGATAGAAAAGAACACAATTTGGATTTCATGGCAAAGCCTCCATTCGCTTTGATGCTTCCAGCATAGCGGATAGAGGTGTTAGCGGCAATTCTGTGATTTTCAAAGTTGCACCTGCAAAATTTTTTTGCAATGGGGATTAAGATTCAGAGCCTATTTTGTGCTGTTGGGGAATAGATGGACACTTCCAAAATTTTTTTGAAATCGGGTGAGAAATTTTCGGGTTTTCGGTGCTGTTGTAGAGTAGAGAAATTCTTTCAAATAAGGTTTTCGTTTTCGCCGGGAAATGTCCTGTTAGAAATTAGAAAAAAATTTTTGAAATTGCGGTTTAATTTTTCGCCGTTTTTTTGCTGTTATGGAGTGAGGGGCTTTCCTCCCTCCGGTGATGGCTCCGGTTACATAGCTGAAAGGAGGAAACGCGCTATGAAAAAAGCGGAGCTCAAAGAGCTTTATCAAATGATGTTCCCCGAGTATCCGGACATTGTGACCGTTCGGCAGCTACAAGAGATGCTGGATGTCAGCCGGGCAATCGCCTACAAGCTGATTGGCGACGGCTATATCCCTGCGGTCAAGATTGCCGGAGCCTTTAAGATCTCGAAGGTGAATGTCATTAACTTCGTGATGGAGGAAGGCGAACGGCGTGCCGGGTGAGCGTCCTATAAGTAAGTATATAACTAAGTCATTAACTACCCGAAAGAGAGAATACCAGTATGAAAATTGAAAACAAGGTTTACAGCGTGGCGGAGATGAAGGAGCGGGAGATCTTCACAGCGGATTACCGCTTCATGGATACACCCTGCACCGTAGTTGGAACGCTCGTTTCGAAAGCACAGGCTCGCGGGAAAATGCTTCGCCTGTTCTTCCAGTTGGAGGACGGAAACAAAATCATCACCGTGGTCTATTGGTGGCAGAAGTATCTGGGCTTTTATGAGCAGCCCGTAGGCTCTACCTTTCTTCTTCGGTATGTAAAGAACAATAAGGGTGGTATCCATCTGAACAGCGCCGAAGCGCTAGACAGGAGTATGCGTAATGCCATGGTACAGGAACAGCGAGCATAGGGTCTGTGTTGCCACCGATCCGGCAGCTAAAGCTGAAAGGGACGATTGCCCCTGTAACCCCAACAGAAAGGACTGATTTTATGCGAGAAAGAACCACTGCAATCAACATTCGCGTGACCGAAAATGAGAAAAGGAAGATGGAGAAATCCGCCCGACTTTGTGGGATTTCCCTCTCCGCTTACCTGAGAAAATTAGGGCTTGGAAAGCAGGTTCAGGCGGTTTCGCCGCCGGAATTCTACGAGGTTTACCGGCAGCTAAAGATTCTCAAGGAGCGGCGAAAAGCGCTGCCTGAAAGCGAAATTGATCGTGCCTTTGATGACATCATACAGGGCTTTCTGCTCGCCTACCACGCCATGAGCGGGAGCGAATAAGCCATGGCGGTGACGAAAATCTGGGCGATCAAGGACAGCATCGGGCGGGTTCTGGGCTACGCAAAGAATCCCGAAAAGACCACCTTTTCCGACCTGAAAGCGGCGCTTCACTATGCCGGGAACAAGGATAAAACCGTCATGGAATCAGAGAAAACCATGTTTGTTACCGGGGTAAATTGCGCTGCGGATACCGCCGTGCAGGAAATGATCGCGGTACAAGAACGCTTTGATAAGGCCACCGGTAATGTGGCGTACCATGCCTATCAGAGCTTCAAGCCGGGCGAGGTCACGCCGGAATTATGCCACCGGTTAGGCATGGAACTGGCGCAGAAAATGTGGGGCGACAAGTATCAGGTACTGGTGGCGACTCACTTCAACACCGGCACCTATCACAACCATCTGGTGGTCAATGCAGTAGGGCTATGGGAAGGAAAAAAGTTTGATTGCAGTAAGCGCGCCTACTACCGGCTGCGGCAAATCTCTGATGAAATCTGCGCCGAGCACGGGTTGCCCGTCATCAAAAATCCTTCCGGCAAGACGCCCCGCAAGCTCTATTTCGCGGAGAAAAACAGCGAGCCCACCCGCTACAATCTCATGCGGGAAGCTATCGACAAAGCTCTTACCATGAGCACCAACGACGCCATGTTTTGCTTTGCCATGAAGAAGCTGGGCTATGCGGTTGACCTGAATCCCTGCCACAAATACGCGACCATTCGCTCGGTGAACAGTAAAAAGCCGGTGCGCCTTTGGCGGCTGGGTGAGGATTACGACCGAGAGGGAATCTTCCGGCAAATACGGGAAACCCAGCAGAATAACCGAGCAGAAGCCTATCGTTTGTACAATGAGTTCACCGGCAAAAAGCCCATGGGAATCACCATCCAGCCCCGGCAAGCAAGGGTGAAAGGCAGTTTGGGAACGGTAAAAAAGATTACCGGGCTGCGTGCCGTTTATCTGCGCTACTGCTACCGGCTGGGCTACCTGCCGAAGAAAAACCGGCATAAGCCGCTGTCACCGGAGGCGAGAGAGGCATGGCGGAGAATTGACCGAATCACAGCGCAAATCACCCTGATTGACCATGCACATTTGCATGACTTTGCGACTGTAAAGCAATTTATTCAAACCACAGACGCCGAAATAACGCTGCTGACTGACTTCCGCGAGAGCCTGCGCGGAAAGCTGAGAGCTTGCCGCGAGCCGGAGGAAAAAGCCGCGCTGACCGCCAAGCGAGACGGCTGCACCAAGACGCTGGCGGCGCTTCGCAAAGATAAGAAAACCGCTGAGGGTATCCTCAGCGATCAGCCGAACATGAGAGAAACCATTCAAATTGAGGAGCGTATGCGGTAGCAAAACACCGCCCCTAATCAACGCAGAAAGAGAGAATATACACGATGACAAAACGAAAATCCGATTTTGAACTGCCTACTTTGGATGATCTCTTTTCCTCTCAGGAGGAGCGGGACGATGCCAAGCTGGAGCGAGTTCAAATGATCCCTTTGGGGGAACTGCATCCCTTCAGAAATCACCCGTTCAAGATTCAAAGCAATGAGGAAATGGAGCGCATGATTGAGAGCATCCGCAAGGTGGGAGCCATCACTCCGGCGCTTGCTCGCCCCATACCCGAGGGTGGCTATGAACTGATTTCCGGACACAGACGGCTGGCAGCCTGTCAGGTGCTGGGGCTGGAAACCATGCCGGTAATCGTCCGAAAACTGTCCGATGATGGGGCGGTGATCGCCATGGTGGACGCCAATTTGCAGAGAGAAACGATTCAGCCCAGCGAGAAAGCCTTTGCTTACAAAATGAAACGAGATGCACTAAATCATCAGGGTACAACTTCTCCCCAAGTTGGGGAGAAGTTGTTAACGGTCGAAAAGATTGGACATGACGGAGGTGATAGTAAGAATCAAGTGCTTCGCTATATCCGCTTAACACACCTGATTTCGGAGCTTTTGGAACTGGTGGACGAGGGCAAAATCTCGTTCAATCCCGCGGTGGAGCTGTCCTACTTAGACCCTGCCCAGCAGAAGATTCTACTGGACGAGATGTCTTTGAACGACTGCACACCCTCCCACGCACAGGCAATCCGGCTGAAGAAAATGGCGCAGGATTATGTACTGTCCGATGCTGCCATCGGCAAAATTTTAGCCGAGGAAAAGCCCAATCAGCAGGAGCAGATCCGGTTCAAACGGGAGGATTTCAAGCGCTATTTCCCCGCCCACTATACCAATGAGCAGATGAAAAAGGACATCATCAAGGGCTTGGAGCTGCTCAAGCGCCAGAGAGAACGAAACCGCGATGCACGCTGATTCGTATTGATACGAATGCGATGAAACAAATCGCACAGTGGAGAGAAACCGAAGCCGGTGCTATCCTAAAAACGCCGGTTCGGAGTTCTGTTCTGCAAATACGACATAGGAGGTTCAATAAATGGTAGCAGGACATTTATCCGTAAAGCACGGCAACTACTATGCCGTACTCAATTACAAAAACGCCGAGGGTGAACGAAAAACAAAATGGGTGGCGCTGGGACTGCCCGAAAAGGGAAACAAGCGCAAAGCAGAAGCCGAGCTTGTGAAGCTGCGGGCGGAATTTGAAATCCCCGAGGAGGTAGGTGACCTGAGCAGCGATATGCTGTTCGCGGACTATCTTCTGGAGTGGCTGGAGATTGCCAGAGGACACATTGCGATTGCGACCTATTCCTCTTATTCGGGGTTAATCAAAAGTTCCATAGCGCCCTATTTCCGCAAAAAGAAGCTGACCCTGCGGGAACTGGAAGCCAGACATTTGCAGATGTTTTATTCCGAAATGCTCAAAAAGGTGAAGCCTAACACCGTGATCCACTATCACGCCATCATTCATTCCGCCCTCAAATATGCGGTCAAGACCGATATGTTATTGCAGAATGTGGCGGACAAGGTGGACAGGCCGAAGAAGAACAGCTTTCAGCCGGTGTTTCTTTCGGCGGAGGAAATGCAGAAGATGTTTGAAGCGCTGCGTGGGACAAGGCTGGAACTGCCAGTACTGGTCGCCGCCTTCTACGGATTTCGCCGTGGGGAGGTGCTGGGGATGAAATGGGATGCCATCGACTTTGAGCGGAACACTATCTCTGTCAAACGGACGGTGACGACTATTTCCACCGATGGCAAACAGCGCGACATTGAGCAGCAGTCCGCCAAGACAAAATCCAGCCTGCGGACCCTGCCTCTGATCGGCAGCTTCCGGGACTATTTCCTGCAGGTGAAGGAGGCACAGGAGCTGAATAAACGGGTCTGCGGCAACTGCTACAACTACGAATACGACGGCTTTGTGTTTGTGGATGAGATGGGAGAGCGCATGAAGGGGAATTACCTGACTAGCGCTTTTCCAAAGTTCTTGGAGCAGCACGGACTGCGCCGGATGCGCTTTCACGATCTTCGTCACAGCTGTGCCAGCTTATTGCTTGCCAACGGCGTACCCTTAAAGCACATTCAGGAATGGCTGGGGCACAGCGATTTTACCACCACGGCGAATATCTACGCTCATCTGGATTACCGCTCTAAAATCACTTCGGCGCAGGCCATGGAAACGGGGCTTACGCTGCCCGAAAGCGGCAATTTCGGGAGTAAGTGGAGCAATGTGACCTGATGCTGGAGAGAACAAAACCATGTCACGCCGTGACCACTTGTCTTTGGAAAACAGCAAAAGAAAAAAGCCTGAAATCGGCTTGATTACAGGCTTTTTCATTGGCGGAGAGTTAGGGATTCGAACCCTAGAGGCCTTGTGGGCCTACGGCATTTCGAGTGCCGCACCTTCGACCACTCGGACAACTCTCCATGTGTATTTCCACCCGCTTTTTTCCTCGCTCATTTTTCAGTCAAAAAACTTTTGGAGAGAAAAGCAGGAGAGAACACCAAAAAATATTCGATTTTTGATTTTGGAAGTCCTTGCGGCGCAAGGGTTTCCGGCGGACGAAACGGACAGCTGACCCAAGCATTTCGAGTCAGGCCCGTTATGACCACTTCGATACGCTTCCATATTTTTCTTATTACCCCGACGCAGCATTTTGCAAAAGCCGAAACAGCAGCGTTTGCAGGAGATTTCCCCGCATTTTACAACGATGCTATTTTAGCCCGGAGAGCTGGAAAAGTCAAGTATTATTCTCCAAAAGGTTGACATCCAAGGGCGGTTAAGAGTACAATATGACTGTATCAGCGACTTTTCGACAAAGGGCGCGGTTCACTTTTTGAGCGAAGCGTCCTGGTTTCACGGCAAAGGAGAATTTCCGATGAAGTGTAAATTGATTGCAGCGATCCTCTGCGTCCTGCTGAGCGCAAGCGCTTTTGCAGGTTGTTCTCAGGTCAAGGACATGGTGCAGGGCGTGACGACCGGCGGGGAGTTCCCTGTCGAGGTCGAAGGCGTGACCATTTCCGGCAAGCCCCAGAAGGTCGTGGTCCTTTCGCCCGGTCTCGCCGATGTGGTGCTGGCGCTGGGCTATGAAACGCAGCTGGCGGCAGGCAGTGAGGACTGCACCCAGGAGGGTTTGAGCTCACTGGCTAAGGTGAACGGAAACGATTCTCAGGCGGTGATCGACCTTGCGCCGGACCTGGTGCTGGCAAATTCTTTCAGCGATGATATGGCGGCTGCGCTGAGCGGTGCGAATATCTCCGCTCTGGCGCTTTCTCCCGCCACGGACCGGGAAGATTTTGAGCGGCTGTATTCCCAGGTGTCCCAGGCGTTTGCCGGGGGCGGAGCGGGGTACGACGCCGGGATCCAGACCGCCCAGGGAATCTTCACCACGCTGGACGACATCAACCGCATCGTTCCCAAGGAAAAAATAACTACGGCGTGCTATCTTTACGATTTGAACGGCAGCGCTGTGACAGGGGATATGTTTGGCAGCGTCATCATGAGCTACGCCGGCGTAACGAATGTGTTCAAGAGCCTGACTGGCGGTACATATGACTTTGAAAGCCTGCGCATTTCCAATCCCAACGCGATCTTCTGCGCCCCCGGGCTTGCCGACCAGATCCGGCAGGACGAGCGCTTCCAGGGCTTTCAGGCGGTAATGAACAACAATATCTTTGAGATGGAGCCCAGCCTGATGGAGTGGCAGGGGAGAACGGTGGTGACCTCAGCTTATGAGATCAGCGCCGCCTGCTTCCCGGAACTGCTGGAAAGCAGCTCCGCCGCAGCGACAGACCCTACGGATAAAATTGATTCCGCCGTCAGCTCTGCCATGACAAGCTCCGCGCCGGAGGCGGACGTTCCCCGGTATGAAACGCTTCAGCAGGGCGACCAGAACGAGGACGTGCTGGCGATGCAGACCCGCCTGGAGGAGCTGGGCTACCTGGACGTGGAGTACGACGGGCATTATGGCGAGCACACCGCAGGGTGCGTCCGGGAATTTCAAAGGGTGAACGGTCTGAATGAAACGGGCATTGCAAACGATGAGACCCAGAGGGTCCTGTTCTCAGACAACGCGAAGGCTAAAGGCAGCGAATAAAGGAAATAGCGGCATGAAACTGTGGTCGGAAATCAGCCGCAGTTCAGCCCTGTGACCATGACGGGTGCTGCGGGGAACCGCCGTTCTGCGCACGACTGCGCTCAAAGTCAGAGCCGGCAGCAGGCGGTTTATAGGCTTTTGAAAAAGTGCGGCACTGTCTAAATTTGCAGGGAGGAAAATGATGGACTTTGAATTGGTGCAGGTAAAAGAGGAAGAAAAGGAAATCCTCCGCAATCTGCTGGAAAAATATTTGTATGAGTTTTCCCAGTGGGAGTTGAGCGATGTGAACCCCCTGGGGCTTTACGGCTATAGTTATCTGGACAATTACTGGACGGAGAAGAACCGCTGGGCATTTTTTCTCAAGGCGGACGGCAAGCTGGCAGGGCTCGCCATGGTTTGCGATTACCCGGAAGCGGGGAAGACCGATTACTGTATGTCCGAATTCTTTGTCATGCACAAATACCGCCGCTGCGGTTTGGGGAAATGGGCGGTGTTCCAGCTTTTTGACAGATTCAAGGGCACCTGGCAATTGAAACGCCACCCCAAAAACCTCCCCTCCGTCCATTTCTGGGACAAGGTGGTTTCAGAGTACACCGGGGGAAATTACCGCTTGGAAAGCATGGGCGGTGAGGTCGCCTACCCTGACGGCACCCCTGCCGATGTGTTCTTTTTCCAGACCTGAGTTGGGGAGCAGTCCCGAAAAGCGGTTTCAGAACGAAGCTGCGGAACAGGCTTTGCGCCAGCCCTCCGGCACAAAGGAAACGGAAAATGTGAGAAGCAAAACAGCCGCCTTGTTGGGCGGCTGTTTTTTGCGCAAAAAATTTTCTGTCAGGGCTTTCTTTTTTTGAAAGATTATGGTAAACTACAAATCAGGTCAAAATCTATATAGAAAACCATTGACCGATTGCCGCCGGGTTGCGCCCGGCCCCGCGCCGTGAGATCTGCGGCGCGTAGATCGCTGAATCACGGGTCGCTCCGTGGTAGAAAGGATGGTAAACAAAATGACCCAGAACACAAGACCTTTTGAAGAGTACGAATCCGAGGTGCGCTCGTACTGCCGGAACTTCCCCACGGTGTTCACCACCGCCAAGGGACCCTTCCTCTACGATGAGGACGGACGGGAGTATATCGACTTTTTCTGCGGCGCAGGCGGGCTGAATTACGGTCACAACAACGACTATATCAAAGAAAAGGTGGTCGAGTACCTCCAGAGCGACGGCGTGATGCACGCGCTGGATATGTACACCGCCCCCAAGCGGGAGTTCCTCACCTTCTATGAAGAGAAGATTTTGAAGCCCAGAGGGCTGAACTATAAAATACAGTTTCCCGGTCCCACCGGCACCAATGCGGTGGAGGCGGCGCTGAAGCTGGCGAGAAAAGTGAAGAAGCGCCCCGGTATCTTTGCCATGATGGGCGGCTTCCACGGTATGACGTTAGGCTCCGTGGCGCTGACCACCGACGCGGCTTCCCGTGCCGGCGCGGGCGTGCCCCTGACCAACGTGACCCACATTCCCGCGCCCTATATGTTCCCCGAGTTGGACACGCTGAAATATATTGAAACGCTGCTGACCGACGACCATTCCGGCGTGGAGAAGCCCGCCGCCATTATTTTGGAGACCGTCCAGGCGGACGGCGGCATCAATCCCTTCTCTGTGGAGTGGCTCCGTGGCATTCGGGATATCTGCGACCGCCACGACATTTTGATGATCGTGGACGACATTCAGGTGGGCTGCGCCCGGACAGGCTGGTTCTTCTCCTTTGAACGGGCGGACATCGTGCCGGACATCGTCACCCAGTCCAAGTCCATTGGCGGCTACGGAATGCCCTTTGCGCTGGTGCTGTTCAAGCCTGAGCTGGATATCTGGTCGCCCGGCGAGCATAACGGCACCTTCCGCGGCTATCAGCTTTCCATGATCGCCGCCAGGGCTGGGCTGGAGGTCATGCTAAACGAGCACGTGGAGGAAAAGGTGCGGGACAAGGAAAAGATCATTGCCCGGTACATGGAAGAGATCAAAGCCATCGCGCCGGAAAAGATCAAGGTGCGGGGGATCGGCTTTGTCTGGGGCGTAGACCTGTACCACTGCGACCCTGACGGCAAGACCTCCAAGGCGGTGTTGGACGAATGCTTCCGCCACAACCTGATCGTGGAGCGCGTGGGCAGGGGGAATGCCGTCATCAAGGTCATGCCCGAGCTGCTCATCGACGAGGAAACTCTCCGCAGGGGGCTGGACGTGCTGAAAGCGGCGGTCAAGACCGTTGTGGGATAAAGCGGGCTCTGTCAGATACGGAGAGAATCGTCTTGACATTCGCCCCCGCGGCGATTATAATGACAATTAAAATTTCATAGAAAAAGGCAGAGAAGGAAAGAGTACCCTGTAAGAACGCTCCACACGGCGACAGCCGAACGCAGAGAACCCCGGCAGCTGGAAAGGGGAGGGGCAGCAGGCAGGGGAACATGGCTCCGGAGCTGCGTATCAAGGTCCGGCAATTTTTGCAGGATTCAGGTTACGACGGGCAGCCGCCCGTTACAGCGGCAGGCGTTCTATACTTTCATATAAGGACGCTGCGATGAGGTTCCGGCGGCTGCCGGAACGAAAAGAAGTGGTACCACGGTAGAATCCGTCTTCTGTCCTGTTTGCGCAGGACGGAAGGCGGTTATTTTTATTTCAGGAGGGTCAATGATGAAAGAAAAGGGAAAAAACAGGAGCTTCCACATTACAGTGGCGATCTTTATCGGTCTGGTGCTGGGCATCGTGTTCGGGTTCTTCATGCCGGGCAGGTACGAATGGGCTTTGCCCGCGGTGGAGCTTATCAGCGGGGTGTACATGAACGCCCTGCGCATGATGATCTACCCGCTGGTGTTCTGCTCGCTGATCGTGGGCATTCAGGGGATCGGCAGCATTTCCGCCGCGGGAAAGATCGGCGGACAGTCCGTGCTGTATTTTGTCTGCACCACGCTGTTTGCCAGCCTGCTGGGGCTGTTCCTGCCCAAG
The DNA here is from genome assembly GCA_937958185.1 of uncultured Neglectibacter sp. Classification (GTDB taxonomy): domain Bacteria; phylum Bacillota; class Clostridia; order Oscillospirales; family Acutalibacteraceae; genus Acutalibacter. The sequence goes on from CALFFN010000009.1 coordinate 50,424, forward strand.
GCGCTGGGGCTGGGCAGGGGCGTTTCCATCACCATGGCGGAAGCCAATGTGGAAGCCACCCAGTTTACCAGCCTGATGGATACGGTGAAAAACCTGATCCCCGCAAACCCCATTGCGTCCTTTGCCCAGGGTGATATGCTGCAGGTGCTGGTCTTTGCCATCATTATCGGCATTACCTGCCTTGCCGTCGGCAAAAAGGCGGAACCGTTCGTAAAGCTGGCGGGATCTATCAATGAAATTTCCATCAAAGTGGTATCCGTCGTCATGTACTTTACCCCCATCGGCGTGTTCTGCTCCATCGCCTCTGTGGTATATGCTAACGGCACGGCGACCATCGCCGCCCTGGGCAAGGTGCTGATCGCCCTGTACGTCACCATGTTCCTGTACGTGGTGATCCTTTACGGGGGCATGGTAAAGCTCATCGGCAAGTGCGGCCTGCGGAAATTCTTCGGCGCCGTCATGCCCGCAGCGCTGAACGCCTTCGGCACCTGCTCCAGCTCCGCCACCCTGCCCATCAGCAAGCGCTGTACGGACGAGCTGGGGGTTCCCAACGAGATATCCTCCCTGGCGCTGCCCCTGGGCGCGACCATCAATATGGACGCCGTGTCCATCGTCATGTCCTTCATGATCGTATTTTTTGCCAACGCCTGCGGCGTGGAGCTGAGCCTTGGCATGCTGGCGGTGGTGCTGCTCAGCAACACGCTTCTCAGCATCGGCACCCCCGGCGTTCCCGGCGGCGCCATTGCTTCCTTTGCGGCGCTGGCGGCAATTGCCGGGCTCCCTGCCGGTATCATGGGCGTGTACATCAGCATCAATACCCTTTGCGACATGGGCGCCACCTGCTGCAACGTGCTGGGCGACCTTGCCTGCTCCGTCGCCATGAAAGAGACCGTAAAGCTGAAAGCTTCCGGGAAAGCCGAAGGAAAGGAATGATTTTCCGCTCCGTTTTGAAGAAATTTTTGCTTCCCGGCTGCCGCTTGGAGCCCCGCCGATGGGGTAGAAGTTCTGCCGGATCAGGGTTCGGCAAAACGACGAAGGCAAACCGGCGGATTTTGTGTTGTCAAATTGCACAAATGTAAAAAACTCAGGTCAATTTCTCCGCTTTTTGGGGATTTTGACCTGATTTTTTGAAATTTTTGTGACGAAAATTCCTAGAGTTTAAGCGGGTTTAGAGAAAAGTAACAAAAAAGTAACCACTTTTTTCAAGAAAAGGGTGGACTTTTTTGCCTACCTGCTATATAATGAACTACAGAAAAGAAACAACTTTGTGAAAATTGCCGTTACTTTTACCGGCTCGACTGCAGTGCAACGCCCTATGGGCGACACCGTTTAGTGATGCAGGGGCGGGGGAGGGTCGCGGCTCGGCTCATTGACAGAGGAGGGATTGCCAAGAAGTTTTTCTTAGCTGGAGGGGAGCTTTCCCTTGTACTACGAAAAATGGCTGCGACCTTTGCGAGAGAAGCGAGCGGCTAGTTGGGAGTGACGAGATTGAAGAAAGAAAATGCTGCGACCATGCAGAGCCCGGTGAAAAAGCACGGCTTCTTCAAACGGGCGTTAGACCAATGGGACCTGCAGGTGCTGGTTCTTCCCGGCATTATCCTGCTGCTGATTTTCAGTTATCTTCCCATGTACGGCTTGATCATGTCTTTCCAGGAGTTCCACGTCGGCGATTTCCCCGGCATGAGCGAATGGGTGGGCTTCAAGCAGTTCGAGTCCCTGTTTAAGGACCCCGCGTTCTTTAAGACGCTGCGCAACACTCTGGCAATCAGCTTGCTGAAGCTGACCATCGGCTTTGTCTGCCCCATCGTGTTCGCCGTGTTCCTGAACGAAATGCACCAGCAGGGGATCAAGAAAACTGTTCAGACGATCAGCTATCTGCCTCACTTCATTTCCTGGACTGTGTGCGCATTGATGATGTTCGACTTCCTCAGTGCCGACGGCGGCGCTGTCAATGAGATCCTGATGGGTCTTGGCATTATCAAACAGCCCATCGGCTTCTTCCAGGAGGGTAAATACTTCTGGTGGGTCGCCCTCTTTACCGATATCTGGAAAGAGTTGGGCTGGAACTCCATCATCTACATATCTGCCATGGCAGGCGTAGATGCCGAAATGTACGAGGCTGCCGACATCGACGGCGCCACCCGTGCCCAGAAGATGTGGCACATCACCATCAAGGCAATCAAACCTACCATTATCCTTCTCCTTATTATGAATGTCGGCGGCGTGCTGAACGCCAACTTCGACCAGATCATGATGCTCACCAAGAACATGGGCAACGCTCTGCTGAAGGATTATGCCGACGTGATCGACACGTTCGTGTTCCGCTATGGTATTTCCATGGGTCGTGTATCCTTTGCAACAGCGGCAGGCCTCTTTAAGGCTGTGATAAACTTTATCCTTCTGCTGAGCGCTAACTGGATCGCCGACAAAGCGGGCGAGAATGCGTTGTTCTAACAGAATAAGAGAGAAAGGGGGTTCTACCCAATGGCAGAAAACGTAAAAGCAAACAAGCATCATAAGATGAAAGTTAAGAAAGTATTCAGCGATTACGTCATCATTGTTTTGATGGTCGTCATTATGGTCGTAGTCTTCTGCGCTACGCTGTATCCTTTCCTGAACTGTCTGGCGATTTCTCTGAACTACGCTTCCGATACCGCCCGCGGCGGCATCACCATCTTCCCCAGGCAGTTTACATTGGATAACTACAAGAACATTTTCGGCAAGTCCACCATCTGGATGGCATATTTCATCACCTTTGCCCGTACCATCGTTGGTACCTTGGGCGGCTTGCTGGTGACCGGTGCCATGTCTTTCGCCCTTTCCAGAAAGAATCTGGCTGGCAGAAAGGTGTACACCTTCCTTTGCCTGATTCCCATGTACTTCGGCGGCGGTCTGATCCCCACCTACTTCCTGATTAAGACCCTGCACCTGACCAACACCTTCTGGGTATACATTCTGCCCTCGCTGGTCAATATCTGGAACATGATTTTGATGCGCAGCTATTTCTCCTCTTCTGTTCCCGACGCATTGGAGGAATCCGCCCGTATCGACGGCGCCAACTACTTCACGATCTTCTTCAAGATCTACTGGCCCGTATCCACGCCCATCATCGCGACCATCGCTTTGTATTTCGGCGTGTTCCATTGGAACGACTGGTATACTACTTACGTGTATGTTACCGATCCCGCCCTGAAGCCCATGACCTCCATTCTGCTGCAGATCGTCAACGAAGCGTCCTTCGCTGAAAGACTGGCTGCAATGGGCGCAGACGCAAGCGCTATCGGCAACGCTACCATGGGTAAGGCGGTCAACGTCCGTTCCATCACCATGGCGACCATGATCACCTCTATCGTGCCTATCGTTGCGATCTATCCCTTCCTGCAGCGGTACTTCATCAAGGGTATCATGATCGGTTCTATCAAAGGGTGAGCACGTCCCGGTGGCAGACAGCTGCGGAGCACAGGCAGTTTGTTTAAGATATCTAAAAATGTCAAAATTGAAACTTGCTTTTTTCGGCAGCTTCTGTTATGATTGACAGGCTATCCTGTTCCGTTCGGTTCTTAGGGCGCAAGCCCTTGGAATAATATTACTTATTCTTTGCTGAGAGACAGCGAAGAAAACCAATTTAGGAGGATCAGAAAGATGAAAAAAAGAGTTTTGGCTCTGCTCATGGTTCTGTGTCTCGTAGCTGGTGTATTTGCCGGCTGTGGAAACAGCACCACAAGCAGCCAGGGTGGCGCTTCCAGCAATACCCCTGCCAGCACCCCTGCTGAGAGTGGCAACACTTCCAGCACAGCTCCTGTAGCAGCCAGCGGTGGTCCCGCTGACACCAGCGAGCACTACGAGTTCACCACGTACTACAACTACACCGGCTGGAACAAAGAGTTCGGCAAGGACGAGACTTCCCAGTATCTGTGCGATAAGTTCAACATCAGCATGAACTGGTATGGTCCCGACTCCGATCCCGATGCGAAGCTGAACCTGATGGTTTCTTCTGACGACCTGCCCGAGTCCATCATCATGGACCGCAGCCCCCTGTGGATGAAGATAATCCGCGCTGGTTGCCTGCAGGACCTGCAGCAGTACATGTACGAAGGAAACACCTTTGAGCAGGACGTTTCCGACGGCGTGCGCGAGATGCTGAAGGTTGACGGCGGTCTGTACGGTGTTCCCAACTGGTCCCGTAAGGGCGCTACCGGCGGTAACTATCAGTGGATCATCCAGACCGACGCATACAAGGCTGCCGGCTCTCCCAAGCTGGAGACCTTTGAAGACCTGCATCAGTATGCCCTGAAGGTCAAGGATCTGAACCTCAGCTCCTACACCGGTCAGCCCATGTATCCCTTCTGGTGCACCAACACCGATAACGGCTTCTATGTCTATCAGCCTTTCTATCGTGCAACTGGCGCTCCCAACATCGTTCTGAACTACTTCACTCAGGAAGATGGCAAGATCCAGTACTGCCTGGAGAGCGAGAAGTTCGTTTCCGCTCTGAAGGAAGCTAACAAGTGGTACAACGAGGGTCTGTTCACCGCCGAAGTCTTCACCGATAACGGCGACCAGTTCCTGGAGAAAATCACCAATGGTCGTCCCGCTCTGATGTGGTATGACTTCTCTCAGGACTCCATCAACAAGTTCCGTCAGCTCATGCACGAGGCTACCAACAATGCTTCTTCTTACGAAGTTCTGGGTCATAAGGCTGGCTTGCTGCCCGACTATCCCCAGTTCCCCCCGATGGACGGCGTTGAGTTCTGCTACGGCGATGAGACCGGCGGTGTTGGCTGGAACGTGAACTGCATCACCACCAAGGCTACCGATCCCCAGCGTATCTTTGACCTGTGGACCTACATGATCACTCCTGAGTTCTCCGGCATTCTGCAGTATGGTCCTGCCGGCGGCACCATGTGCGATCATTACGAGACTAACGAAGCTGGTCTGCCCATTCCCGTTCTGAAGGACGGCAAGGCAGAGTCTGACTTCAGCACCGCTGAAAAGGACGCCACCGGCGCCTGGTTCTGGTCTCAGCCTGCACAGTCCGACTACGTTGACGGCATCAAGTATGCTCTGAACGACGCTACTCCCGACGAGAAGAAGGACTGGGTTATCGACATTCAGAACCATCTGTGCACCTATGACGAAGAGAATCCTCAGGTTGGTCAGAAGTTCATGACCGACGAGAACACCGCTCTGGATGCTGACATCGACCAGCAGTCCGACCTGGGCGTTGCTTATCAGAGCCTGCAGGATCAGTCCAAGGCTATGCTGCCCAACATCATCATGGCTTCCAGCGATGCCGACTTTGACAAGCTGGTTGCTGATCTGCTGAGCTTTGCCCAGACCAACGGCATGGTTGATCAGGTTAAGGAAGTTCTGCAGACCAAGCATGACGCTAACGTTGCAGCTCAGGGCTACAGCGCTTACAGCGCAGAGTATGACGTTTACAAGCTGAACAAGTAATTTTTCAGATACAATTGTATAACGCATAAGCTAACAGGCGGGCGGATACCTCACGGTATCCGCCCGTTTTTTTACTCGAGAAACTTCTTTCTACTATTATGATCTCCCTGCGCCGACCACATCTCTCATTTGAGATTTCTTTTTCTGCAAACCGTAACCCCGCGACTCGATCCTGTTTTTCGTCAGGGGCGCTTCCCGGGCATTGTGCTTTTCCCGGAAATTTGTTATAATGAACTGGAAAAGCTTGCTGAAATCATGATTGGCAAAATTCAGAGGAAATAGAAAGGCTGGCAAATCTATGGGCACGATACTTTCGTCTATCAAAGAAAATATTGATCGGGTTTTAATTGGGCAGAGCCGCACGGTGGACCTGCTGCTGACCTCGCTGCTGGCAGGCGGGCACGTGCTGGTGGAGGACGTTCCCGGCACGGGCAAGACCGTGCTGGCGCGGTCGCTGGCAAAGTCTGTCAGCGCAGACTTCGGGCGGGTGCAGTTCACCCCGGACCTGCTGCCCTCCGATGTGACGGGCTTAAATTTTTTCGACCCTCAAAAAGCGGAATTTGTCTTCAATCCCGGTCCCGTGTTCTGCAATATCCTGCTGGCGGACGAAATCAACCGCGCCACGCCCCGCACCCAGTCCAGCCTGTTGGAATGTATGGCGGAGGGGCAGGTCACCATTGACGGCGTTACCAGAAAGCTGGGTTCGCCCTTCTTCGTGATCGCGACCCAGAACCCGGTGGAAACGCTGGGTACCTATCCGTTGCCGGAAGCCCAGCTGGACCGCTTCCTCATGCGGATTTCCATGGAAGCCCCCACCCGCGCCCAGGAGGTCGCCATTCTGGAGCGCTTCCGGGAGGAAGAACCGCTGGAGGCCCTGCAGCCCGTCTGTACCAAGGAGGAGATCGTTGCCCTGCGGCAGCAGGTGAGAAAAAATTATGTAAACCCAGCCCTGCTGGATTATATGGCAGCGCTGGCGCAGTCCTCCCGCAGCTTCCGGGGTGTGGAGCTGGGGGTCAGCCCCCGTGGCACGCTGGCGCTGCTCCGGGCGTCCCAGGCATACGCTTTCGTCCAGGGGCGTGAATTTGTCACGCCGGAAGATGTGAAGGCGGTCGCCGTGCCTGTGCTGGCGCACCGCTTGTCCGTCAGCGGCGGGATCAATTCCGTGAAAGCCCAGCAGCAGGCAGTGCAGGAGCTGATGGAGTCCGTTCCCGTTCCCACAGAGGAGTGGGGGAAATAATGGTAATTTTACTACTTGTGCTGCTTTTGGCATTGCTGTTCGTCGCTTTGCGGCTGATTTATGACCATTTTTGGGATAAGGGATTTTCCTGCACTCTGGCATTTCGGGACGATTACGCCACCGAGGGCGAGGTTTCCGCCCTGAAGGAAGTGGTGGTCAACGACAAATTCCTTCCCTTGCCCGCGGTGGAGGTGGACTTCCACATGGACCGGCGGCTGGATTTTACCGACGGGCAGAATTCCGCCGTCAGCGACCAGACCTACCGCCGGGACATTTTCGCGCTTTCCGTGCGGCAGAAGATCACCCGGACGCTGGAATTTTCCTGTCTTGGGCGCGGGTATTTCCAGATCAACGAAGCGGGGCTTACCGCCCGAGACCTGTTCCTCACCCAAAAATATCTGACGTCCCAGCCCCAGCATACGGAATTTTATGTCCTTCCCAAGCCCGTGCCGGGGGAGAAGATCAACGTACCTTTTTCTCATGTGATGGGTACGATCCTGAGCCGCCAAAAGCTGTATGACGACCCCTTTGAGTTTGCTGGGCTGCGGGAATACACCCGCAGCGACCCCATGAAATACATTAACTGGAAGGCTACCGCCCACACCGGGAAAATGCTGACGAACCTGCACGAATCCACCCTGTCCCAGCGGGTTCTGATTTTGCTGGATATGGAGGGCAGGGGCATTCAGCACGCAGACTTCTTAAATGAGTTTTCCGTGCGCATTGCCTGTACCCTGGCGGAAAGGCTGCTCCATGAGGGTGTGGAGCTGGGGCTCTACAGCAACGGTCGCGATGTGCTGGACGGCGGCGACTGGAAGCTGGAAGCGGTGTCCGGCTGGGGCAGCCTGCTGGCGATGAAGAAAAAATTTGCCTGTGTGCAATCGGATAACGACCTGCCGCCCGTTTTCGATTTCCTGCCCGACAGGACGGCGGGGCAGTGGGAGGAAAACCTGCTGGTGCTGGTTTCCCGCAGCCAGCGGCAGGAGACGGTAGACGCTTTTGCCGAAAAGACAGGGAAGGAGCGGGGCATACTGGTGATCCCTTATCAGGTGGAGCACAAGCCGCTGTCCGCTCCGAAAAATGTGGACCTGATCTGGCTGGAGGTGTAGCATGGGCGCGTTCCTGCAAAAGCTGAAACGAAGCCGCCGGGAAATGCTTCTGCGTATCCTCGGCTGGTGCAACTGCGCCCTGATGGCAGCCGTGCTGCTGGCAGGGCTTACGGAGCTGATGGCCTCTCTGGAGCTGACCTCTCTGCCGCCTGATACCGTGTATCTGCGGGGCTTGCTGTTTGCGGTCCCTGCCGGGCTCAGCTATCTTGCGAAAACGAAGCTTCCCGCCCTGTGGCGGTACCTTCTGGCAACGGCGGGGATCGTGGCGCTGTCGTATTTCCTGCTGGGGAACATCGGCGGCGCGGTGCTGGCGTTTATCCTCTGCTTTTTCCGGCTGATGATCCAGGTTGCTGCCGAGGACGAGGACGTTTCCGTCACCGTATTTGACAAGGCTCATTTTGCCTGTCTCATTTTCTTCGGCATAGCCTTTTTTATCAGCGCCGCCGGGGGTATGCCCGTGCTTCAGAGAGCGTCCGTCATTTCTGCTGTGTTCAGCCTGCTGATGTCGATTTTGTATTCCGGCATTCAGCGGGTGGACGGCTATCTGCGCCTGAACCATTCCATCTCCAACCTGCCCACCCGCCGGATTGAGCGGGCGGCGACCGGCGCGGTGCTGGTGATGGTCGCGCTGGTGGCGGTACTGCTGCTGCCGCCGGCGTTTGGCATGTCCGGCGATATCCGAATCGACGTTTCCGGCAAGCAGCATTCCGCGGGATACGTTGCGCCGGAAATTGAGGTGACTGATCCCGCCGGCGTGGCGGAAGCCATGGATCAGATGTACAGCACGCCGTTCCAGCTTCCCCAATGGATCTACCACATCCTGTCCGGCTTGGCGGTGATCGTTGTAACAGCGGCGGCAGTCTATGTCGTGTACTGCATTTCCCGGCGGTTCCGTTCGTCCTACCGGGACAACCAGGACGTGGTGCAGCATTTGGACAGGGACGTTGCCGAGGATTCTCCCGGGGAGAAGCGAAAGAAGCGGGAACGCACCCGGCTGTTTGACCGCTCCCCCAATGCCCTGATCCGCCGGCACTACCGCAAACGGGTGCTGCAAGCCGCAAAGGAAAGACCAAAACAGTGGCACACCCCGGCGGAGCTGGAAGCCGCCGCGGGGATTTCCAACGAAGACCTGCACCGCCTCTATGAAAAAGCCAGATACAGCGGGCTGCCCTGCACCATGGACGATGTGCGGAAAGCCAGGGATTCCTCAAGAGCATAAAAAAACCGCCCGGGCTTCTCAGAAGCCCGGGCGGTTCTATGCAGAAAGCTGAATCAAATTTTCCTATGGAGCCCCGCCGTGGAAGTTTCATTGCACACAAGGGCAAAAAATGAGAAAACCGCAGCCCTTCGTTCATGCTCAGGAGCATAACTTACTAGCCGCGGGAGAACTCTGAAAGCAATAATCCTTCATTGTGCTCCAGCGCCCAGTTGATGCTCCACTGGTTCGAGAACAGCAGCAGGTACCTGCCCTTCATGTCCTGCACCTTTCTGGTGTCGGAGGTCAGGTTCAGCTTTTTCAGGTCGGTTTCGTCAAACTGATTGTCGATCCAGCGGATATGGGAATAGGGCAGACCGCTCATCATGATTTCCACATTGTACTCGTTTTCCATGCGGTATTGGAAGACGTCGAACTGCAGGGTGCCCACCACGCCCACGATGATCTCCTCCATGCCGGAGGCGATTTCCTGAAAGATCTGGATCGCGCCCTCCTGTGCGATCTGGGTAGCGCCCTTGACGAACTGCTTCCGCTTCATGGTGTCCTTTTGGCGCACCAGATTGAACAGCTCCGGCGCGAAGGTGGGGATACCCTCAAATTCCAGCTTTTTCCCCGGGGCGCACAGCGTGTCGCCGATGGAGAACACGCCGGGGTCAAACACGCCGATGATGTCTCCCGCGTAGGCTTCCTCGATGATCTCCCGGCTCTGCGCCATCAGCTGCTGGGGCTGGGAAAGCTTTATTTTCCTGCCGCCCTGCACATGGTCCACTTCCATGCCTTTTTCAAATTTCCCGCTGCAGATACGCAGGAAAGCGATCCTGTCCCGGTGGGCTTTGTTCATGTTTGCCTGAATTTTGAACACAAAGGCGGAGAAATCCTGATCGAAAGGGTCCACTGTGCCCTGCGCCGTGTTCCGGGGCAGGGGCGGGGGCGTCAGCCGCAGGAAGTTTTCCAAAAACGGTTCCACGCCGAAATTCGTCAGGGCAGAGCCGAAGAATACGGGGGACAGCCTGCCGTGGCGCACCTTATCCAAATCAAATTCATAGCCTGCGCCGTCCAGCAGCTCCACATCGTCCTGCAATGTGCCAAACAGAATGTCGCCGATCTCCTGCCGCAGCGCGGGGGAATCCAGCGTGTATTCCGTTTCCTTGACCTCTCTGCGCCCCACGTTTTCCGTTTCCGACTCAAACATGAGCACTTCCTGCTTTTCCCGGTCGTACACGCCCTTGAAATCCCTGCCGGAGCCAATAGGCCAGTTCATGGGATAGGTGCCGATGCCCAGCTCCTTTTCGATCTCGTCCAGCAGATCGTAAGGGCTGCGGGATTCCCGGTCCATCTTGTTGATGAAGGTGAAAATGGGAATGTCCCGCATGACGCAGACCTTAAACAGCTTCCTGGTCTGGGCTTCTACGCCTTTGCCGGCGTCGATGACCATTACGGCACAGTCCGCCGCCATCAGGGTGCGGTAGGTATCCTCGGAAAAGTCCTGGTGCCCGGGGGTGTCCAGAATATTGATGCAATATCCGTCATATTCAAATTGCATGGCGGAGGAGGTCACGGAAATACCTCTCTGCTTTTCAATTTCCATCCAGTCCGATACGGCGTGGCGGGAATTGCGTTTTCCCTTTACCATGCCCGCTAGGGAAATGGCTCCGCCGTACAGCAGGAATTTTTCCGTCAGCGTGGTTTTACCGGCGTCTGGGTGGGAGATGATGGCAAAGGTCCGCCGCCGCTCGATTTCATTTTTATAATCAGCCAAAGCCGTTCAGTCCTTCCAAAAGGTAATGATGCACATACCCAAATAGTATACTATGCTTTCCCTGTTTTAGCAAGACTTTCCGGGCGGGAAGCCGGAGAGTAGGCGGAATAATTTCCCAGTTCCCGTTTCTCCCCGGAAAAATTCTGCCGAATGCCCTGCTTTGACAGATTTCCTGCTTTTTCAGTGGTATGCTGAATCGGAAACAGGGGGGATTGCCATGAAATCCGGAATCAGTCGGTTTTTCTTTTGCCTGCTGCTGGCAGCGGCTTGTTTGAGCCAGCCCGTGCGGGCAGTGTCGCCGGATTACGAAGCCGGGGTGCGGGGCAGCAGGACAGTCGCGGTGCGGAACGAAGCCCAGCGCAGCTTTCAGCTGAGCTACCGCGTGTGGAGCGAGGATTGGGTCTGCGAAAAGGCGCAGCCCAGCCGGGTGATCCTGCTGCTGGAGGAAGCCGCCTGCCGGAAAGACAGCGTGAAAAGCGGCATTGAAAATTTTCTGGAAAGCTTCCGGGAGCTTTCGCCACAATCCCAGATAGGCATTGTGGTGTTCGGAAAAGCCTGCACCGCCGTGCCGCTTACGGGATTGAGCGACGAGGGCGTGAAAACTTTAAAGGAAGCGGTGGAAAGCATTGCTTCCGGGCAAGGGGAGGAAAAAACCTATTCCAAAGCGCTGCAAAAGGCGCAGGAGCTGCTGAAGCAGAGCGGAACGGCAGAAGCAGGTTCGCCTGGAACCATCCCGGTCTCCCTTGTCACCCTCACCGCCGGGGACTGGCTGGAGGAGGGCGACAGCGCCCTGACGGAGCTGCAGGTCCTGCGGAGCTTGGGAGTGAGGAGCTACACCGTTTCCCTTTTCAGCGATCCGGGGCAGGAGGAGGAAGAATTTTGGCAGTCCCTGTCCTCCGTGCCCCTGTCCACCCATCACTATCTTTGCGGCGATGAGCCGGAAAACTGCCTGAGCCAGATCCAGCGGGACATTGCCGCCGTGCTGACGGTAGAGGTCATGGAGCAGCTGGACCCGCGGTTCACCCTCAGCAAAAGCGAGCAGCTCCGATTGAGCCGGGCGGGGGCGCATTTAGCAGAGGAGGGCGCGTGGAAGATTTCCTGGCAGGTCTCCCTGCCCCGCCGGGAAAGCTCCCCTTGGGAAGCGGGGGTGACCGTTCTTCCCCGGGAAAGCTTTTCCGGGGGAAATGACGTGCCCCTCAGCAGGGAGGGCAGCGGGCTGTACCGCGCAGGAAAGGAATTTTTGTCCTTTTCCCCCGTCTATGCCAATGTGCCGCTGTCTTTGGAATTGGCAGACTATGACGCGGAGCTGTTTTTAGGAGAAAGGGTAAAAACCAGCTACCAAAAGAAAAGCGTGGAGGAGCTGCTGCTTGCCACCCCTGTGCCGGAGTGGTTCGGCAGGGGCAAAACCGGGGACTTCTCCTATTTTTGGGAAACGGAATCAGGCGGTTCGATCGGCTCCCTGCGACAGCTGAATCAACTGCAGCCCCAGCACGATATAAACTATCGCCTTCGGGTGACCTACCGCCCGGATTCTCCGGGTCTTCTGGGGGTGGGGGAGCCGGTGCCCGTGACCGAGCGCTCTGCCCTGTATCGGATCAAATTAGTTTCCGGCAGCCTGCGGATCCGGGCGAAGACCGGGGCGGGGGTAGAGCTGGACGGAAACTCCTCCATGAAATTCCGCCTGGAGGGGAACAACGGCATTTTGCGCCGCTGCACCGCGAAGCTGGAAGCCGACCCGGAAAGCGGCAGGCTTTTTCTGGAGGGAGAAGCCACAAATCTGCCTTACGGCGTGTACACGGTCTTCCCGGAAGCGGGAGAATTTTCCTGCGCGGAAGCGGTACAGACCTGCCGCCTGGGCGTTTGGGAGCGGGACGACACCGTAAGCCCCCAAAGGAAATCCGCCAAAGCCGATTTTACGCTTGTCCCCCCAAAAGCCCCCCGGGAATAGGGACAGATTCTCCTGGAATACAATCTGATGTGAGGAAACCATATGATGCTTGAGGAAGGATTGCCGATGTACCTTGCAATACTGGGAGCCTATGTGGCGCTGACAGTGGGGATATGTTCCCTGCTGGCATGGCGGGGCAGCCGCCGCCACGCCCCCAAAAACAAAAAATCAGGGCTCGACAGGGGAGAGACCCATGTCGGGACAAAATCGTAGCTTGCCTGAAGATACCGAAAAGCTGGCGGAAAAATATTTTTTGAATGGGATATCGAAACAGAAAACGGAGGAGTTTTGTAAAAGGGGGCTTGGATAGTCCCCTTTCGTTTTTTTGATCCCCTTCGCAGGGCAAAAAGTTTTTTATCTCCGCGAAACCCGTCAAAATCTGAAAAACTTTTCCTTCTTCCCACCCTATACCCTGAGTTTGGACTTTACAAAGACTGGGATATCATGTAAAATGGAAACGAATATAATTCCCAGAAACGGAGCGATACTATGACACCGAAATATAAGAGAGTTTTATTGAAGCTCAGCGGAGAATCCCTGGCGGGAAATCAGGGACACGGCATTGATTTTGACACCGTGCTGGACATCTGCAAGCCGGTGAAGCAGTGTGTGGACATGGGCGTGGAAATGGCGATCGTAGTAGGCGGCGGAAACTTCTGGCGCGGGCGCAGCAGCGGCAAAATGGACCGCACCAGAGCCGACCATATGGGAATGCTCGCCACGGTGATCAACGCCCTGGGCGTGGCGGACGCCTTGGAGCAGCTGGGGCTTGATGTGCGGGTGCAAACCGCCATCGCCATGCAGGAGGTGGCGGAGCCTTATATCCGCAACCGCGCGGTGCGCCATCTGGAAAAGGGCAGGGTGGTGGTATTTGGCTGCGGCACAGGCAATCCCTTTTTCTCCACGGATACGGGCGCGGCGCTGCGGGCGGCGGAGATCGACGCAGACGTGATCCTGAAAGCCACTATGGTGGACGGCGTGTACGACAGCGACCCCAGGAAAAACCCCAACGCCGTGAAGTATGATTCCCTGTCCTATATGGACGTGCTGAACCGTAATCTGGGCGTGATGGATATGACGGCGGCGTCCTTCTGCAAGGACAGGGAGATTCCCTTCCTCGTGTTCAGTATCGGAGACCCTCAGAATATCGTCCGTGCCGTTTCCGGCGAAGCGGTGGGCACTCTGGTGGTGAGCCGTTGATCGTTGTTCAAACTGGGACCTGATTTTATCAAAGAAAGGAAGAACTTTACATGGCAGAAATGAAGGAAGTTTTTGAGCGGACGGAAACCAAAATGACCAAGTCCATTGAACATCTGGAGGAGGAATACGCCGCTGTCCGCGCGGGGCGCGCCAACCCCGCCGTGCTGGACAGGATCACCGTGGACTACTACGACACTCCCACGCCCATCAATCAGCTGGCGGCGGTGGCGGTGTCCGAAGCCCGCGTGCTGACGATCCAGCCCTGGGACATTTCCGTGCTGCGGAACATTGAAAAGGCGATCCAGACCTCCGATCTTGGCGTGAACCCGCAGAATGACGGCAAGATCATCCGTCTGGTGTTCCCGCCCCTCAATGAGGAGCGCCGCCGGGAGCTGGCGAAGGAGATCAGCAAAATGGCGGAGGAAGCCAAGGTGGCGATCCGCGCCATTCGCCGAGACGCCATCGAAAAGCTGAAGGACATGAAGAAAAACGGCGACCTGACCGAGGACGACCAGAAGCAGGGCGAGAAGAAGGTCCAGGACCTGACCGACAAGTATGTGAAAAATGCGGACGCCTGCTTCCAGCGCAAGGAAAAGGAGATCATGGAGATTTAGCGCTCCCGGGTCTTTGGCAGGGAACCCCGAAAGGAAACAGCTATGTGGTTTCGTAAAAAGCACGCTTCCAGGCAGGAAGAGGAACAAAAGCTTCCCACCCATGTGGGGATCATTATGGACGGCAACGGCAGGTGGGCAAAGCAGCGCCGCCTGCCCCGTTCTGCCGGGCACAGGGCAGGAGCGCAGAATTTCCGCACCATTACGCGCTATGCTTCTAAAATCGGCATCAAATATCTGACGGTATATGCCTTTTCCACGGAAAACTGGTCCCGCCCGCCGGAAGAGGTCAGCGCCCTGATGGGGCTTTTCAAGGATTATCTGGAAGAAGCCCTCCGGGATTTCATGGACGAGAATATCCGGGTGCGCTTTATCGGCGATGTTTCCGCCTTTTCGCCGGAGCTGCAGGCGCTGATCCACGAGGTGGAGGAGGCTTCCGCCCCCAAAACCGGCATGGTGCTGAACCTGGCGATGAATTACGGCGGCAGAGACGAGCTGGTGCGCGCGGCGAAGCTTTTCGCCGAAGACGTAAAGGCGGGAAAAAAGCAGCCGGGGGATCTGACCCCGGAGCAGCTGTCCCAGTACCTCTACACCGCCGGGCAGCCGGACCCGGATTTAATTATTCGCCCCAGCGGGGAGCAACGGCAGTCCAATTTTCTGCTGTGGCAGAGCGCCTATGCGGAATTTGTCTATTTCGATATCCTTTGGCCGGACTTCAAGCCCGAGGATTTTGACGAAGCCATTCGTATCTATTCCCACCGCCAGCGGAGGTTCGGCGGCGTATAGCCCCGCTGGAGCATTGCTCCTGCGGGAGAACCACAAACAAAGGAAGTATGGAAATGAAGCAGCGCGTTCTGTCAGGGGCTGTTCTGGTCCTGTTCTGTGTGGCTATCATCGTGTTCAATACCTCGTTCCCACTGGCGCTCAATATCGCGGTGGCTCTGATTTCCCTTATTGCCATGCACGAAATCGTGAAAGCTATGGGGTTGGAAAAGAAATGGTTCCTGTGCCTGCCGTCTCTGGCGGCAGCCGCTGCGGTCCCCTTTTGCGAGGGGGACCTGCAGCTTCTCGTTTATGCCATTTTCACGGCGCTGGTGTTCACTGCCATGCTCCTCTATCACAAGGAGACCTCTTTTAAGGAGGTGGGCGTGCTGTACAGCATGGTGGTGCTGATCCCATCGGCGCTGCAATGCCTGGTCGCCCTGCGGGACCTGAACCCCGCCCACGGAATGTATTATGTGCTGATCGCCGTGTTCTCCGCCTGGGTGGCGGACGCCGGCGCCTATTTTGCCGGCACGTTTTTCGGCAAGCACAAGCTTTGCCCGGAGATCAGCCCCAAAAAGACAGTGGAGGGCGCCATCGGCGGAATGCTGGTGAATGTGCTGTTCATGGTGCTCAGCGGCGTGGTGCTGTCGCAGGGAATGTACCACGGCACGGTGCAGGCGCACTATCTGCCCCTGGTTTTGGTGGGGCTTTTCGGCTCTCCCATTTCCATTTTGGGCGATCTGAGCTTTTCGCTCATCAAGCGCAGCTGCAATATCAAGGATTTCGGCTCATTGATTCCCGGACACGGCGGTATTTTGGACCGCTTCGACAGCGTGATCTTTACAGCGCCTTTCGTTTATTTGCTGGTGAGCTGGCTGCCGCTGGTGACGGGATAATTTTGCGGAACAGGGGAGGGTATGGCATTGAAGCATCTGGTCTTGCTGGGGTCTACAGGCTCCATCGGCACGCAGACCCTGGACGTGGTCCGCGGGCTTGCCCATACGGATAGCCCCATACAGATAGCGGTGCTGGCGGCGCACTCCAACGCAAGGCTGCTGGAAGAGCAGGTGCGGGAATTTCGCCCTGCCGCCGCGGTTTTGTTTGACCCTGCCGCCGCCAAAGAGCTGCGGGACAGGACCCGGGACTTGGATTTGACCGTGCTGGAAGGCATGGAGGGGCTTTGTCAGGCGGCTGCGTGGGAACCGGCGGACATCGTCTTGAACGCCGTTGTGGGCATGGTGGGCTTGCGCCCCACCCTTTCCGCAATCGCCGCAAAAAAGACGCTGGCGCTTGCAAACAAGGAAACACTGGTTGCCGGCGGCAGCCTTGTGATGGAAGCGGCGCGGAAAAATAACGTGAAAATTCTGCCGGTGGACAGCGAGCATTCCGCCATTTTCCAGTGTTTGCAGGGCTGCCGGTCGGAAAAAGATTTGAAAAAACTGATCCTCACCGCTTCCGGCGGTCCTTTTTTCGGGAAAACGCGGGAAGAATTAAAAGAGATCACCCCGGAGCAGGCGCTGCGCCACCCCAATTGGGACATGGGCGCAAAAGTGACCATAGATTCTGCTACCATGATGAACAAGGGGCTGGAGGTCATCGAAGCCTCGTGGCTGTTCCATATGCCGCCGGAGCGTATCGACGTGGTGGTGCACCGGGAAAGCATCGTCCATTCCCTCATCGAATATCGGGACCATTCCGTCCTTGCCCAGATGGGCGTGCCGGATATGCGGATTCCCATTCAATATGCTTTGACTTACCCCCGGCGGTTCCCTTCCCCGGTGCAGGAACTGGAGCTGTGGAAGCAGGGGAGCCTGACCTTCTTTGAGCCGGACGGGGAGACTTTCCGCTGCCTGCCCGTGTGTATCGCGACACTGAAACGGGGCGGGCTTGCCCCTGCCGCTGCCAACGGCGCCAACGAGGCGGCGGTGGAGCTGTTCTTACAGAAAAAAATTTCTTTCTTGGAAATTGGAGAACTGGTCGCCGCCGCGGTGCGGCACCAGCCGGACGTTCCCGCGGATTCTCTGGACGCCGTGCTGGCGGCTGACGAAAGCGCCCGGCGCTATGTGCAGTCGCTGACAGGATAGACGCTGGATTCTGGATACTAGATGTTAGAAAGGTCAAAAGCCCGTGGTCGGGTGCTTCCCCTGTGGTTTGCACAAGGAAGCTTCTCGATTGCCCGGCGCAGCCGTAAGGAGATGATTTTTTGCACGCTTTGATGATTGCCGGATTGATCGTAATTGGTGTTTTGCTCTTTGGCTTTGTCATTTTTTTCCACGAGCTGGGGCATTTTCTTTTAGCAAAGGCAGGCGGGATACTGGTCTACGAGTTTTCCATCGGCATGGGTCCCAAGCTGTTCCAATTTAAGAAGGGGGATACCCAGTACACCCTGCGGCTGTTTCCCATCGGCGGCTACTGCGCCATGGGCGAGGACGAGGAAAGCACCGATGAGCGGGCGTTTTCCAATAAGCCTGTTTGGCGGCGCATTTTGGTAATTATCGCCGGCGGCGTGTTCAATATCATTCTGGGCTTTTTCCTCATGCTCATCGTGCTGGGGCAGCAGGATACCTACGCCACTACCACCATCGCGAAATTTGCCGAGGATTCCCGGCTGGAAATTGCCGGGGCGCAGGTAGGAGACCAGATTTTGGAGATAGACGGCTACGCCGTCTACACGGACAGGGATCTTTCCTTTGCGCTGGCGCTGGCGGACCCCACCGAGGTTTCCATGAAGGTGCGGCGCGATGGAAAAAAGGTGGATTTGGGCACCTTTTCTCTTGCCGGAGAAGTGGGGGAGGACGGCAAGCCCGTCATCTCCATGGATTTCTGGGTGCAGCCGGAAGCGCGGACCTTCTGGGGGCTGGTGCGCCGTTCCGCCGTGGATACGTTTTCCATGGCAAGAATGGTGCTGGAATCCTTAAAGGGCATTGTTTCCGGCAGGTTTGGATTAAATGACATTGCCGGTCCCGTGGGCACGGCGCAGGTCATCTCCCAGGCGGCAAGCGCCGGGCTGGCGGAGGGCTTTGGTCAGGCGGTGAACAATATCGTCATGATGATTATTCTGATTACCGTGAATCTGGGCGTGGTGAACCTTCTGCCCCTGCCTGCTCTGGACGGCGGCAGGCTGCTGTTCCTGATCTGGGAGGGGATCACCAGAAAGCCGGTCCCGCAGAAATACGAGGGCTATGTCCACGCGGTGGGCTTTATTCTGCTGATGGTGCTGATGGTGGTCATCACATTCAGCGATATCCTGCGGCTGTTCCGCGGGTAGCGTGCCTGGCAGCGCATGGACGGGAAAATATTCCCCGGCGCTGCTTATCGGTATCCGATACCTGGCAAAGAGTTATCAGTAGGAAAAGAGGAATGGAAATGAGAAGGAATGCGTTGCAGGTCATGGTGGGGAATGTCCCGGTGGGCGGCGGCGCGCCAGTTTCGGTGCAGTCCATGCTCAGCGTGCCCTCCGACGATGTGCAGGGGAACGTGGCGCAGGCGGTGCGCCTGGAACAAGCGGGCTGCCAGATCCTGCGGGTGGCGGTCCCTGACCGGGAGGCTGTCCGGCTGATCCCGGCGATCAAGGAGAAAATTTCCATTCCGCTGGTGGCGGATATTCATTTCGACTATAAGCTGGCGCTGGAAGCTGCCGCCGCCGGAATCGATAAAATTCGGATCAACCCCGGCAATATCGGGTCGGACGATCGCGTCAAGGCCGTGGCGGACGCCTGCCGCAGCCGGAAAATCCCCATTCGCGTGGGGGTGAACGACGGCTCGCTGGAAAAGCACATTCTGGCAAAATATGGGCACCCCACGGCGGAGGCGCTGTGTGAAAGCGCCCTTTACCATGCCTCTCTGCTGGAAAAATTTGATTTTACGGATATCGTTATTTCCATGAAGGCTTCCTCCGTGGAGCGCAGCATAGAAGCTTACGAGTTGGCGGCTCAGCGGTGCCGGTACCCGCTGCATTTGGGGATCACCCACGCGGGAACGGCGCGCATGGGGCTGATAAAATCCGCCATTGGTATCGGCGGGCTGCTGCAGCGCGGCATTGGGGATACCCTGCGGGTGTCCCTGACAGACGACCCGGCAGAGGAAGTGCGCACGGGCATAGATATTTTGAAAGCGCTGGACCTTCGCGGCGGGGTAAAGGTCGTCGCCTGCCCCACCTGCGGCAGAACCAGAATCAATTTGATCCCGCTTGCCAATCAGGTGGAAGAAGCCCTGTCGTCCTGCAAGAAGGATATCACAGTGGCGGTCATGGGCTGTGCGGTAAACGGACCGGGAGAAGCCAGGGAAGCCGATTTGGGCATTGCCGGCGGCAAGGGAGACGGGCTGCTGTTCCGAAAAGGGAAAATCCTGCGCAAGGTGCCGGAGGAACGGCTGCTGCCGGAGCTTCTGGCAGAGGTGGACAAGCTGTAACAGACAGAGAAAAAGTGGTGAGGAGTACAGTCGCATTGAATACATTGGGGAAATTTTTTCAAAAAGAGCTGGCGGGCAAAACCTTTCCAGAGGTCTTGCAGAACGGCGAAATACTCAGCTTTTCGGTGAACCGGGACGACCGGGCGGTGAAGATATCCGCCCGGTTTTCGGAGTTTGTGGAGTATGAAGAGCTGCTGGATTTTTCCGACGCCCTGACAGGACCCGCCTTTGGGCTGAGCACGGTGAAAATACTGCCCCGGTTCCCGGCGGAAAGCTTTTCCGCCAAATGCGCCACCTCTCTGGTGCTGGCGCTGAAGGAAATGGACGCCATGCTGAACGGCACCTTCAAGCAGGCGGAGGCGGAGTATCAGGACGGCGTTCTGCGCATTCGCCTTGCCCACGGCGGGTACGACCTGCTGGCAGCCCACAACACCGATGTAAAGCTGAAGGAGCTGGTCCGCTCCTGGTTCGGCGTGGAGTGCTCGGTAAAGTTTGAGGGGAAGCTGGAGGTAAAAGAGGGCGAGGGCACTCTGCTGGAGCAGGTGCGCACCGAGGAGGTAAAGCGCCGCCGGGAAGCAGCCATTCAGGAAATGGAAGAGTACGAGGAAGCCATGGAGGAGCAGGCAAGCCGCCGGAAGATCAGCGTCCGCGACGAGCGCACCCTGCTGCCCACCATTATCCCGGAAACGGCAAAGCCCGTGCTGGGCGCCGTGCCGAAAGGGAAGCTGACCCCGCTGAAGGACGCCGCCATCGACCTTGGCAATATCGTGGTCTGGGGAGAGATTTTCTCGGTCGAATCCAAGGAGACCCGGGACAAAGCACGGAAAATCTACAGCATTGACATCACCGATTATACCGGCTCGGTCACTTTGAAGCTGCTGCAGAACGCCAACGAGTGCAAGGAGCTGGACAAGCTGAAAGCCGGGCAGTCCCTGCTGGTGCGGGGCGGGCTGGAATATGATAAATACGACAGGGAAAACGTTATGCGCCCCAGAGCCATCGCCACCGTGGATCAGGTAGAGGTGGTGGACGACGCTCTCACAAAGCGGGTGGAGCTGCATTTACATACCAGTATGTCCGATATGGACGGCATGACCCCTCCGGCGGAGCTGATCCGGCAGGCGCACAAATGGGGGCAAAAGGCGGTTGCCATTACCGACCACGGCGTGGCGCAGGCGTTCCCGGAAGCCATGAACACCGTGGAAGCCATTCGGAAGGACGGCTCGGATTTCAAGGTCATCTACGGCACGGAAGCCTATTTTGTCAACGACCTTGTCCCTGCCGTCACAGGAAGCAGCGACCGCTCCCTGGACGACGATTTTATCTGCTTTGATTTGGAAACTACAGGGCTTTCCGCCGCCAAGGAGCGCATTACGGAAATCGGCGCCGTCCGGCTGCACAACGGCGAGGTGACCGACCGTTTCGACACCTTTGTGGACCCGGAGCGCCCCATTCCCCCCAATATCACGGAGCTGACCGGCATTACCGATGAAATGGTGCAGGGCGCGCCGAAAGAAGCGGAAGCGCTCCGAGCCTTTTACGATTTCTGCGGCGACGGCAATATCGTGCTGGTTGCCCACAACGCCGGGTTCGATACCTCTTTCCTGCGGGCGGCAGGGGAGAGAACGGGGATACCCTTTGAGTATACCTACATAGATTCCATTCCCATCTGCCGTTCCCTGCTGACAGATATCAAAAACTGCAAGCTGGACACCGTGGCGGCTTATTTGAAGCTGAAGCCTTTCCAGCACCATCGGGCGGACGACGACGCCGCCACCCTGGGGGAAATTTTCCTGAACCTGTTAGGAAGGCTGAAGGAAGACCAGAATGCCAAAACCGTGGCGGATATCAATTCCGCCCTGGCTGGCGGCGATTCCAAAAAGCTGCCCTCCTACCATCAGATCATTCTGGTGAAGAACCACACAGGTCTGAAGAACCTGTACCGCCTGATCTCCGCCGGGCATCTGGAGCATTTCTACCGCCACCCCCGCACGCCCAAAAGTTTGCTGGACCAGTACCGGGAGGGGCTGCTGATCGGCAGCGCCTGTGAAGCGGGAGAGCTGTTCCGTGCCATCGTCCGGGGAGATTCCTTTGAGAACCTCTGCAGGATCGCGGAATATTACGACTATCTGGAGATCCAGCCCATCGGCAACAATATGTTCATGGTGCGGGAGGGCAAGACGGACATCGAGGGCTTGCGGGAATATAACCGCACCGTGGTGAAGATCGGCGAGAAGCTGAATAAGCCTGTGGTCGCCACCTGCGACGTGCATTTCAAGGACCCCAAGGACGCGGATTTCCGAAAAATCATCATGGCGGGGCGCGGCTTTACCGACGCGGAGGAGCAGGCACCCCTGTATATGCGCACCACTGCGGAAATGTTACAGGAATTTTCCTATCTGGGCAAGGAAAAGGCATATGAGGTGGTGGTGACGAACCCCAACAAGATCGCGGATATGATAGACTATATCCGCCCTGTCCCCATGGGGAATTTCCCTCCCTTTATCGATGGCGCGGAGGAACAGCTGAACTCCATTACATGGCAGCGGGCAAAGGAGCGCTATGGGGACCCTCTGCCGGATATCGTGGAAAAGCGGCTGGAAAAGGAGCTTGGCTCCATCAATAAGCACGGCTTCTCCGTGCTGTACATGACGGCGCAGAAGCTGGTGGCGAACTCCGAGGAGCACGGCTATCTGGTAGGCTCTCGTGGTTCGGTGGGGTCTTCCTTTGTGGCGAGCATGTCCGGCATTTCCGAGGTGAACCCTTTGGAGCCCCACTATGTCTGCTCCAAGTGTAAGTACAGCGAATTTATTACCGACGGCAGCTATGATTCCGGCTTTGACCTGCCCCCCAAGGACTGTCCCCACTGCGGCACCCTGATGGACAGGGACGGGCACACCATTCCCTTTGAGACCTTCCTGGGCTTCGACGGCGACAAGGTCCCCGATATCGACCTGAACTTCTCCGGCGAGTACCAGAGCGGCGCCCACCGCTATACCGAGGAGCTGTTCGGCAGGGACAACGTGTTCAAAGCCGGCACCATTGCCACCGTAGCGGATAAGACCGCCATCGGCTATGTGCGGAAATACGCTGAGGAACGGGGCATGACCTTCCACAAAGCCGAGGAAAAGCGGCTGGCGCTGGGCTGTACGGGCATCAAGCGCACCACCGGGCAGCACCCCGGCGGCATGATCGTCATTCCCCGGGGCATGGAGGTCTACGATTTCTGCCCGGTGCAGCACCCGGCAAACGATCAGAAGTCCGACAATATCACCACCCACTTCGACTTCCATTCCATTCATGACAACGTGTGCAAGCTGGACGAGCTGGGGCACGATGTGCCCACCATTTACCGCTATCTGGAGGACTATACCGGCATTCCCGTGATGAAGGTCTCCATGAGCGACCCGGAGGTCATGAGCCTGTTCGAGTCCCCTGCAGCTCTGGGCGTGACCCCGGAGGATTTGGGCGGCGTGAAAACGGGCACCCTGTCCCTGCCGGAGCTGGGCACCAATTTTGTCCGTGGTATGCTGGAGGAATCCCACCCGAAAACCTTCTCCGACCTGCTGCAGATATCCGGCTTGTCCCACGGCACCGCCGTGTGGCTGGGCAACGCCCAGGAGCTGATCCAGAATAAAACCTGCACCATTTCCGAGGTCATCGGTACCCGCGACAGCATTATGACCTATCTGCTGAACAAGGGCCTGGCTCCGAAAATGGCGTTCAAGATCATGGAGATCACCCGAAAGGGCAAAGCTTCCAAGCTGCTGACCGAAGAACATATCGCCGCCATGAAGGAGCATGGTGTGCCCCAGTGGTACATCGACTCCTGCTTCAAGATTCAGTATATGTTCCCCAAGGCGCACGCCGCCGCATATATGATCTCCGCCCTGCGGCTGGGCTGGTACAAGGTGCACCGCCCGCTGGAATTTTACGCGGCATATTTTACCGTGCGCAGCGATGATTTTGACGGCGCTTCCGCCATCGCGGGCAAGGACGCCGTTGCCCGGAAAATGCAGGAGCTGGACACGAAGATCAAGAACCGGGAAGCCAGCGCCAAGGAAGAATCCGAATTTTCCACCCTGCAGATCATCAATGAAATGCTGGCGCGGAAAATCGAGCTGCTGCCGGTGGACTTATATCAGTCCGACGCCACCAAATTCCTGGTGGAGGACGGGAAGATACGCCTGCCCTTTTCCTCTTTGGGCGGCGTGGGCGGCTCAGCCGCCATCAGCCTGATGGAAGCGCGGCAGACCGGGGGCGAATACATCTCTATTGACGACCTGCAGTCCCGCGCCAAGGTTTCCAGCGCCGTGATCGAGACCCTGCGCGGCGTGGGCGCTCTTGCCGGAATGCCGGAAAGCAGCCAGACAACGCTGTTCTGAGTTGACAGAAGGATTCCCTGCCTGACAAAACGGCAGGGAATCTCTGCTGTTTCAGGGAAAGCAGAGCTTTTTCTTGACAAACGCCGTTTGATAGTTTATTATAGTAGCACGCTAAAGTGAAAGGGCTGTTCTTATGAAAAACTACAGCAAGATCACCCCGGAGGGGACCCGGGACATTCTGTTTGAGGAATGCCTTGCCCAGCGGGAAGCACAAAGGAGGCTGTCCCGCATTTTTTCGCTGCGGGGCTACCATGAGGTGCTGACCCCCGGATTGGAATATTATGACGTGTTCAGCCTGCCCGGGGCGGCGCTGCCCCAGCAGGAAATGTATAAGACCACCGATAACCACGGCAGGCTGCTGGTAGTCCGCCCCGATTCCACCCTGCCCATTGCCCGCATGGCGGCTTCCCGGCTGCAGGACAGCCCCCGTCCGCTCCGGCTGTTCTATGACCAGCACATTTACCGCAACCGCCCCGACCTGTCCGGGCGCAGCGACGAATGTGCCCAGATGGGCATTGAGCTGCTGGGCGCCGCGGGGCTGCGGGCAGATCTGGAGGTCATCTCCCTTGCCGTGGAAGCGCTTTCCGCCTGCGTGGAGGATTTCCGGGTGGAGATCGGTCACGCCAGGCTGTTCCCCGCGCTGGCGAACCGCCTTTCTCTGTCCCCGGAGCGGCGGGAAGAGCTGCGGCTTGCCATCGAATCGAAAAATTACGGCGTGCTCAGCGAGCTGCTGGACCCTCTGGGCATCAGCCCGGAGGTGGAAGCCATGAAGCGCCTGCCCCGTCTTTTCGGCGGGGAGGAGGTCTTGCAGGAAGCGGAGCACTGGTGCACCGATGAAGACAGCCGGGAAATGCTCGCCTATTTGAAGCGGCTGTACAGCGCCCTGAAGCAGCTCGGTCTGGGCGACCGCCTGATGGTGGATTTGGGGCTGGTGCAGCCCAACGATTACTACACCGGCGCGGTATTCAGCGCTTACGTGGAGAACCACGGAGACGCCATACTTTCCGGCGGACGGTACGATGACCTCTGCGGCAAATTCGGGGCGCCCATGCCCGCCGTGGGCTTTGCCATGGACTTAGACGCCGCTGCCGCCCTGCTTCACGACCCGCTGGTGACTGCGGAAGCTCCCGAAGCCCTGATCTACGGCGAGCCGGGCTTTGAGATACGGGCGCAGAAGCTTGCCGCCAAGCTGACCGCAGAGGGGAAACGCTGTGAAGTTTCCATATTTGACACGCTGGAGGAAACCCTCAGCTATGCCGGGGAACGGAATATCCCAAAGGTTTTCCGGGTAATGGAAACCACGGAAACATGGAACACGGGAAAGGGGGAAAGGCTGTGAATCCCTTACGGATCGCCCTGACAAAGGGCAGGCTGGAAAAATCTACCGTAGCGCTGCTGGAACAGTCCGGCATGGACTGCTCCGCGCTCCACGACAAGGGCAGGCGGCTGATCCTCCCGGTGAAAGGGGAAAATACCTCCCTGCAGGTGGTGCTGGCGAAGGCGCCGGACGTCATTACCTATGTGGAGCACGGCGTCTGTGAGCTTGGCATCGTGGGCAAGGACGTCATCATGGAGCACGGCGGCAGGTTCTTTGAAATTCTGGACCTGCAGTTCGGCAAATGCGGCTTTGCGCTGGCGTGCCCGAAGAACACCGACTTTTTCCACGGCTACGAAAGCAAGACCATCGCCACCAAATATCCCAATGTGGCAAGGCGGTACTTTGAAAGCAAGGCAATGGACGTGCGCATCATCAAAATCGAAGGCTCGGTAGAGCTTGCCCCCCTGCTGGGGCTGGCGGACGGCATCGTGGACATCGTGGAGACCGGGGCGACCCTCCGGGAAAACGGGTTGGAGGTAGTGGAGCAGGTCGCCGGGGTGTCGGCGCGGCTCATCGTGAACCCTGCCGCCATGAAGCTGCGGAAGCGGGAGATTGAAGACCTTGCGGCGCGATTGGAAGCGCAGAGAAAACAGGAGGAAAGCATATGATAAAAACAGTGACAGGAAGCAGGGAGACCTGCCGCTCCTTTCTCAAGGACCTGAAAGCCAGAGTGGGGCAGACAAGCCCGGAAATTGAGCGCACCGTTGCCGAGATCATCGAAACCGTCCGGCAGGGGGGAGAGGAAGCGGTCAAGAGCTATTCCCGGAAATTTGACGGCTGGACACCGGATACGCTGGAATTGACCCGCCCGGAAATGGAAGAGCTGGCAAAAGCCTGCGACCCCGCCTTTTTGGAATCTCTACAGCTGGCGGCGGAAAATATCCGCGCCTTTCACCGGCGGCAGAAGCAGCAGAGCCGCATTGACCCCATGGCAAACGGCGTCATCACCGGGCAGCGCGTTCGCGGACTGCACCGGGTGGGGGTCTATGTCCCCGGCGGCACGGCGGGTTATCCTTCCTCCGTGCTGATGAACGTGATCCCTGCCAAGGTCGCCGAGGTGGGAGAAATTATCATGGCGACCCCACCAGGCAGAGCCGGAAAGCCGGACGCCAACATCATTGCCGCGGCGCTTATTGCCGGGGTGGACCGCGTGTTCCTCATGGGCGGCGCCCAGGCGGTGGCGGCGCTGGCATTCGGCACGGAAACCGTGCCCAAGGTGGATAAGATCGTAGGACCCGGCAATATCTTTGTCGCCACCGCCAAGAAGCAGCTTTACGGCGTGGTGGATATCGACATGATCGCCGGACCCAGCGAAATACTGATCCTGGCGGACAGCTCCGCCGACCCGGAATTCCTCGCCGCCGATCTGATGAGCCAGGCGGAGCACGACCCCATGGCGTCGGCTATTTTGATTACCGACGACGCGTCACTGGCGGAAAGCACCGTGACCGCCCTCACTCGGCAGCTGGAAACCCTGTCCCGCAGGGAGATCATCGAACAGTCTCTGGACAGGTTCGGCGCGGTGATCGTCTGCGATACCATGGACGAAGCGGTGGAATTTGCCAACGACCTTGCCCCGGAGCATTTGGAGGTCTGCTGTGAAAATCCCTTCCCGTACCTGGGCAGGCTGGACAACGCCGGATCGGTCTTTTTGGGAAATTATTCCCCGGAGCCTTTGGGAGATTATTTTGCCGGGGCAAACCACGTGCTCCCCACAGGGGGCACCGCCCGGTTCTTCTCGCCCCTGTCCGTGGACGATTTCATCAAGAAATCCAGCTTTATCTACTATCCAAAGGAAGCGCTTTGGAACGCCGCGCCCCACATTATCCGGCTGGCGGAAACAGAGGAGCTGACCGCCCATGCCAATTCCATTCAGGTGCGCCTGAAGGCGAAGCAGTGACAGCGGGGATATTCCAATATGTATATTTTCAGCGAAAAATTAAAGCAGCTCAAGCCCTATGACCCGGCGGACCCGGCTGGAAGGCTCCGGCTGGACGCAAACGAATCCTTTCTCCCCCTGCCCGAGGGCGCGGTGGAGGAAGCCCTCCGAAGCCTGCCGGAATTTAACCGCTATCCCGACCCGGCGGCAAAGGAGCTTTGCGCTGCCTTTGGGGATTTTTACGGCGTTCCGGCGGAAAATGTGGTGGCTGGCAACGGCTCCGATGAACTGATCACCGTGCTGTTTTCCGCCTTTTTGCAGAAAGGGGAAGCTTTTGCCACCGTAGAGCCGGATTTTTCCATGTACGCGGTGAACGGCTTCCTGCAGGAAGCCCGCCATGTAAAGCTGCAAAAAGACAGCAAAAATGATTTCCGGCTGGATATTGACAAGCTGATCGAAACCTGCAACAATGAACATATCAGGCTGTTGATTTTCAGCAATCCCTGCAACCCCACCTCCGTGGTCTGTCCCAGAGAGGACATTCGGCGGCTTTTGCGCAATGTCAGCGCTCTGGTGGTGCTGGACGAAGCCTATATGGATTTCTCCGACCAGAGCCTGCTGCCGGAGTTCCAGGACCATGACAATCTGGTGATCCTGCGCACCTGCTCCAAGGCAGTGGGCATGGCGGCGCTGCGCCTGGGCTTCGCCGTGGCGCGAAGGGAGCTGTCGGACGCTGTCCGGGCGGCAAAGTCCCCCTATAATGTGAATTCCCTTTCCCAAACTGTGGGCGCTGCCGTCCTTCGCAGGAAAGAGGAGCTTGCCGCCGCCCGGGAGACGATCTTGCAGTCGAAAGCCCAGCTCGTTTCCGGGCTGGAAGCCATCGGGAAAGACGTTCCGGGGCGCTTCCGCCTGCTGCCCGGCGAAACAAATTTTGCGGCGCTGGTCCTGCCGGACGGAGAAGCCGCCTACCGTTATTTTTGGGAGCGGGGCGTCGCCCTGCGCTATACCGGCGGGCTGCTCCGCATCACCTGCGGCAAGCCGGAGGAAAACAGGCGGGTTTTTGAAGTGTTTCGGGAATATCTGAACCAAACAGAGAAATGAGGAATGAGTATGGAACGGTACGCCGAACTGCACAGAGAAACAAAGGAAACGGAGGTCTCCGTGGCGCTGTCTTTAGAGGGCGGCGAGGTGAAGATTTCCACCGGGGTCGGCTTTTTCGACCATATGCTCACCGCGCTTGCCGTTCACAGCGGGTTCGGGCTGACGGTTAAAACAGTGGGGGACTGGGCGGTGGACTGCCACCATACCATTGAGGATACCGGCATCGTGCTGGGACAGGCGTTTGCGAAGGCGCTGGGCACAAAGCAGGGCATTCGCCGCTACGGCAGCGCTTTCATTCCCATGGACGAAGCGCTGGGCTTCGCCGCCGTAGACGTCAGCAGCAGACCCTTCCTGGTGTTCCACGGGGAGTTTCCCCAGGAGCGTGTGGGCGATTTTGACACGTGCATGACGGAGGAATTTTTCCGCGCCTTTGCCGTGAATGCCGGGCTGACTTTGCATTTGGACTGTAAATACGGGAAAAATTCCCATCATATGATAGAAGCCCTCTTTAAGGCGGCTGCCCATGCCCTGAAGGACGCCGTTTCCCTTTCCGAAGACGAAAGCGCCGTGCTGTCCTCCAAGGGAACGCTGTAGAAAATGAGTTGCGGCGCGTTTGCGCTGCTGGGTGCAAATATGATATCCCGACGAATGGAGAGGAAAGAGCATGATCGTTTTACCGGCTATTGATCTGCAGGGCGGCAGGTGCGTCCGGCTGTACCAGGGGGACTACAGCACCGCCGAGGTGGTAGCGCCAGACCCGGTCTCCACCGCCCGCTGGTTTCAGGAGCAGGGGGCGCACTGGATCCATATGGTGGACCTGGACGGCGCCAAGGACGGCGAGCCGAAAAACGCCCAATTGATTTTTGACGTGCTTCAAAATACTGACGCTCACATCGAGGTGGGCGGAGGCATTCGCAATATGAAAACGGTGGACTACTACCTTTCCAGGGGCGTCAGCCGGGTGATTTTAGGCTCTGCCGCCCTGCGAGACCCCGGTTTTGTCCGGGAAGCGGTGAAAGCCTACGGCAAAGAGATCGCCGTGGGCATTGACGCGCTGGACGGAAAGGCCGCCGCCGAGGGCTGGACGGAACAGAGCGAAATAGGCTATCTTGACCTCGCCCGCCGCATGGAGGAGCTGGGCGTCCACTACATCATTTTTACCGACATTTCCCACGACGGCATGATGAACGGACCCAACCTTGTCATGCTGGATAAGCTGAACCAGGCGGTAAGCTGCAACATCATCGCCAGCGGCGGCGTCAGCAGCCTGCTGGACCTGGTCGCCCTGTACGATCTGGGGCTGTACGGCGCCATCGCCGGGCGTTCGGTCTATAACGGCGCGCTGGATCTGCGGGCTGCCCTCATTGCCTGCCACAAGATTTCCCAGAAGCGCCCGAAAACCGCCGCAGCCGTGGACGATGAGATCGACCGCTATTTCCAGAAATCCGACCTGCTTCCCACCATCATTCAGGACGATGACACGGAGGAAGTGCTGATGCTGGCGTACATGAACCGGGAGTCCATGAAAAAGACCTTTGAGACCGGGGAAACCTGGTTCTACAGCCGCAGCCGGAAAACTCTGTGGCACAAGGGGGAGACCTCCGGGCACATTCAAAAAATCGTCAGCGCCTTTACCGACTGCGATGACGACACCCTGCTGCTCCGCGTCAAGCAGACCGGCGCGGCATGCCACACCGGGAACCACAGCTGCTTTTTCCGGCAGCTGACCACCGATTCGGAAAAGAAAGAGGGATAACGATGGATATTTTGCAGGAGCTGTATGAAACCGTCCTTTCGCGGAAAGCCGAAAAAGCGGAGGGCTCGTACACCTGCTACCTGTTTGAGCAGGGGCTGGATAAGATTTTGAAAAAATGCGGCGAGGAGTGCAGCGAGACGATCATTGCCGCCAAAAACGGAAAAATGGAGGAAACCGTAGGGGAGATCAGCGACCTGCTGTACCACCTGACGGTGCTGATGGTCAACGAGGGTATCCCCTATGAGAAGGTGGAAGAGGAGCTTGCCCGCAGGCACCGGAAGCAGGGAAATTTGAAAACTTTTCACCAGACGGACAAAAACACATGAACGAAAAAAGCTGCCCCTGGAACTGGCGGGAGAAGGTGCTGGATTTCCTGAAATCGGACAGCCGGGTGCTGGATTTATCCCCCGGGGACGGGACGTTCCTCCTGTCCCTTCGCCACCCCGGGGAGCTTTGCTGCACCCTTCCGCAGCCGGAAGACCCTCTGCCCTTCGAAGACAACAGCTTTGACATTGTGCTGAATAACGGCGGCAGGTACAGCTTGCCGGAGGTGCACCGCGTGTGCAAGCCCGGCGGTTTTTTCCTTGTCCAGCAGTTTGGCAGCGAGCATATGTTTTCGCTGCGCCGTCTCCTTTCCCTGAGCGTGCCGGAGCGGCGGGACTACAATCTGGAAAACGAGCTGCCCAGGTTCCAAAATGCGGGCTTCCGCATCATGTATCGGAACCAAGCCTATCCCACCCTGCGCTTTTCCGATGTGGAAGAAGCGCTGGCGTATTTCCCGGGGAAGGAGGAAGCTCTCCGACCGGGGCTGGAAAAATATTTTGCTTCCCACGATTTTCTGGAAACAGAAGAGCACCGCTTCCTTATTATCGGGAAGAAACGGTGACGGGAAATATTAGTTTACATAATTTTTTTGAAATGAGGGAAACACAATGAAACAGGGGCGGAACCACTCTGTTGATATTTTGCGGCTCGTTGGGGCGTTTGCGGTGATCTGCCTGCACAATTTCAGCGCCAGCGGCGTGTGGGCAGCGGAGGATATCGTGGCGGTCACCCGATTTGCTGTGCCCCTGTTTTTCCTGTTTTCCGGCTATTTTGCCGCCCACTTTACCGTAAAGCGGAAGCTGCGGCAGATTTTGAAGATTTTCCTGCTGGGCGCGGCAGGAAACCTCCTTTACCTTGCCCGGGAGCTGCTGCCCATCAAGAACAGATATTTTTGGATCGGTCGGTTCCGGGAAATTTTCACACCCGCGGCGCGGAAAACCTTTCTTTTATGGAATGAATCGCCATTGTCCGGGCATTTGTGGTTCCTTTCCGCCCTGCTGTACGTGCTGCTTCTGGATTTGGTTTTTTCATTGCTGCTTTCCAAATGGAAGCACCGCCGCCCGGCGCTGTGGTGTGTGACGGGTCTCCTGCTGTTCGGCGGGCTGGTGCTGTACCATGTTCGCACCGCCGCCCCTTCTGCGGGGTTCCCCCTGTACTGCTACCGCAACTATCTGTTTTTTGGCTTGCCCTTCTTCCTTACAGGGAAGCTTTTGCGGGACAGCGACCGCTGGCACAAGCCCCTGCCGCTGCCCGCTTATCTGCTCGGGATCCCCGCGCTGTGCCTGACCGCCCTGCTGGAATACCATTTTACCGGGGCTTGGGAGCTGTATCTCAGCTCCATTGGCATGACTTTGCTGCTTTCCCACCTTGCCGTGAACCACCCGCTGCAAAGCTGCCCTGCTCCGGCGGCGCTGGCGGCATGGCTGGGACAGCACACCAGCCTGCTGATCTACCTTTTGCACATTTTCTTTCTGGATTGGGTGCGGGGCGCGTATTACGCCCATTTTCCGTGGCAGTACGGCTTTGGGCTGTACCACTTCATTCCCCTTGCCGTGTTCCTGCTCACCACCGCGGTCAGCGCCCTGCCGCCCCTGTGCCTGCTGGCGGTCAGAAAGCTGGCAGCCCGGAAAAAGGGCGCGCCGAAACCTGGCGCCGAATAAGCATAAGAAAACGGCAGAGCGTCCTTTTTGGGCGTTCTGCCGTTTATCGTTGCGATAAAATATGTCAGTCCTGCTTCAGCAGCTTCCTGACAGCCTCGCTGTTGCGTTTTTCCACTGCCAGCAGGCGCTCCGCGTGCTGCCGCAGGGTCTCCCGGTCGGGGATCTGTGCCACCGCCCTGTCAAGGTCGGCGATCAGCTTTTCCGCGGTCACTTCTTTAAGGTCCAGACAGGTGCCGTAGCCCAGATAGCGCAGGAAAGAGCCGATCTTCGGGTCGTAGGAAACGCCCACCAGCGGTACGCCGCTGAGCGAGGACAGGATCAGCCCGTGCAGCCGCATGGAAACCACCACGTCCATATAGGACAGGGCGGAGATGAGCATTTCCGGCTCGGTGCTGTCGTCCAGAATATGATAGGGGCAGTCCAAATGCTCAATGACCTGCATGGCGGCAGTGGTGTCGTGGTACACGTTCAGGGAGAGGAACACCGGGGTCAGGTCATAGAGGTCGTAGGCGTATTGGGCGCATTTTGCAAAATCCTCAGCTTTTTCCGCAAAGCCGTACCAGGTGCGCAGCATGAAGCAGAGATATTTTTTCCCGGGGGTCAGCCCGTGATTTTTCAAATAGATTTCCGTGTCCGCCGGAGAGCAGCGTTCCAGCGCCAGCGCCGGGTCGGAGCTTAGCAGCACCTCCGGCTTCTGCACGCCGAAGCTTTCCAGCTCCTTCATGGAATCCTGCTCCCGCAGGGTGATGATGTCCGCCGAGCGTTCCAGCACCTTTTTCACCATGCGGATATCCCGCTTCCCCGTGACGGGACCAATGCCGCAGCCGTACATATCCACCTTGTTGCCCAGCAGCTTTGCCGCCCGCAGGGTAAAGAGGTAGTACCATAGGCTGCGGTGGCTGGTGGCGTTTTGGATCAATGTGCCGCCGCCGTTGATATACAGGGTGGATTTCCGCATGGCAAGCAGCATTTTCGGCACGTTCAGGGTATAGATGGAATCCACCCGGTAGCGCTTTTTAATGCTCAGGGTGTTCTTTGCCAGCACCGTGATGGGCACGTGCCTGTCCAGCTTCTGCACGGACTGGATAATGGACTTCAAAATGGCGTCGTCCCCGGCGTTTCCGTGCCCGTACGCGCCGCAGATGATGACCCCGTCCCGCTTGCCCTGGCGGTTCCGTTTCCGTTCCTCCCGCTCTAAAACGCTCCGATAGATCTCCAGCTGGTGCTCCACCATGCGGTCGATGGAAAATTCGGTGGAAGCCTTCTGGTACAGCAGCTCGCCCATTTCATTCCGCAGAGCTTCGTCGTTTGCCAGCGTGACCAAATGCTCTGCCAGCTGGTGTTCGTCCCCCGGGGTGAAGATCAAGCCGTTTTTGCCGTCGTCTATCAGTACGGGTACGCCGCCCACCCGGGAAGCAATGGTCGCCCGGTGCATTCTGGCGCCCTCGGTCAGCGCGTAGGGGAAGGTCTCGGAAAGAGAGGTCAAAAGGTTGATGTCGATGGCGTTGTAGAAGGAATTCATGTCCTTGACCCACCCGGCAAAGCACACCCGGTCGGCGATCCCCAAAGACTTTGCCAGATTCTGCAGCGCTTCTAAATCCTCGCCGTCCCCGGCAGCCACCAGCCGCAGGTGGGGATTTTTTTCTATCGCCAGCTTCATGGCTTTCAGCAGGGTGGGATAATCCTTCACCGGGTTCAGCCGGGCGGCAATGCCTGCCACCACGTCGCCGGCCTGGCAGTCCACCCCCAGCGAGCGCAGGTATTCCTCCCTTGGCACGGTGGTGATGGGAGTTTTGAAGTCGATGCCGTTATAGATGGTGTAAATGCGCTCGGCGGGAAAATCCCGCTCGATGAGAATGTCTGTCATGGGGTCGGACACGCCAATGTAATAATTGACCCGCCGCAGCGCCAGCATATTGGTGGTGCCGTAGGAAAGCCGCGCCACCGGGCGCCCCAGATAATCCAGCCGATAGTCGCTGTGCACCGTGGTGATCACCGGCGCGTGAAGGTGCTTCTTGATGAGATTTCCCATCAGG
Organism: uncultured Neglectibacter sp.; assembly: GCA_937958185.1. GTDB lineage: Bacteria > Bacillota > Clostridia > Oscillospirales > Acutalibacteraceae > Acutalibacter. Next base: position 84,656 of record CALFFN010000009.1, read on the forward strand.
TTGCCCCTTGCGCCGTGACAGTGAATGATGTCTATTTTCCCGCTGCCGATCAGCTTTTTCAGCTCCCGCAGCCCCACCACGGGATTGCCGGATTCTATCACGTCGATGGGAATGCCCATACGTTCCGCGTCCTCGGAAAATTCGCCCCGCCGGAAGCAGACCAGCTTTGCGTCGATAGAGTGGTTCAGTTCCCGCAGCAGATTCAGCACGTGGGTCTTCGCCCCGCCGGAATCTCCGCCGCCAATCAAATGAAGTACCTTCATAAAATCCCCAAACACTTTCCTGAATACTTTGGTTCCCGTTTCACTTATTATATCCGTTCTTTCCGGCTGGGTCAAGGAAAGAGAGGCTTTCCAGAAAAAAGATTGGGCTTGACAAAGAAAATGATATGCGCAACAATGGATCATGGCAGTTTAACAGCAGAAAATGAGGATAAAATTTATGGAACAGAAACTGGAAGAGATGGGGGCGTTTTTTGACGCCCGCAGTGAAGATTACGACGTGGTGCACCCAGGGCACATTGGCGGCTTGGAAAGCAAGCGCGTCCCGGCACGGTATCTGCCGGAGCAATGCGCCACCCTGCTTGATCTGGGCATCGGCACCGGGCTGGAGCTGGAAAGCATTTTCGCGCGGTTCCCGAACCTCACCGTGACAGGCGTTGACTTATCCGGGGAGATGCTCCGGCTGCTGCGGAAAAAGTATCCCGGCAAGGCACTGGACCTGCACCAGATGAGCTATTTTGATTACGACATGGGGGAGGGGCGCTTCGACGCCGCCCTCACCGTGATGACCCTGCACCACTATACCCACGAGGTGAAAACAGACCTGTACCGCCGTATCCTGAAAGCCCTCAAGCCCGGCGGCGTCTATATCGAAAGCGATTATATGATCCCAGAGGGCGCGACGGAGGACCCCCAGGCAACGGAGGATTTCTTCTTCGCCGAGTATGAGCGCTTAAAGCGGGAGCAGGGCTTGGAGCAGGGAAAGGAATACCATTACGACACGCCCTGTACCGTGGAGAACCAGAAGAAAATGCTCCGAAACGCCGGGTTTTCCCAGGTGGAGCAGGTCTGGCAGGAGGATTCCACCGTGGTGCTGGTGGCAAGAAAGCCGGAAAACTGAAATTTTTCTTGACTTTCCTCCCGCCCCTGTGCTATAGTATACAAGCCGCATATGGCAGGTTGCGGGGCAGTATGCCCATTTTGCAGAAAGCAGGCGGGGTTTTCGGGAGATTTCCCGGAGGGTCCGCTTCACCTGAGCGTAGCGAGACTAAAGAAAAGGCAGGAAAAGAAATGTTTGCAGTCATTGAAACAGGCGGAAAGCAGTACAAGGTTCAGTTTAACGACGAAATTTACGTGGAAAAGCTGAACGCCGCCGACGATGAGACCGTGGAGTTCCCGGTGGTCGCTCTCTTCGACGAGGGGGAGACCAAGGTGGGCGACCCTTATGTAAAGGGCGCGACCGTTACCGGCAAGGTAGTGAAGTCCGGCAAGGGCAAGAAGATCACCGTGTTTACCTACAAGCCCAAGAAAAATTCCAAGCGCAAGCTGGGGCACCGTCAGCCCTACACCAAGGTGCGGATAGAAGCCATCAAGGGCTGAGCGCATGATTCACACCGCCTTTCTCACGACGCCCTCCGGCGCTCTCATGGGCTTTTCCATGCAGGGGCATTCCGGCTACGGCGAGGAAAATACCGATATCGTCTGCGCGGCTGTTTCTTCCGCCGCCTACCTGACGGTGAACACCGTCACCGACGTCCTCCACGTCACGCCCCTTTCTCTGCGGGTGGGCGATGGGGAAATGTTTTTCCGAATCGAGCAGAAGGACGAACCCGCCTGCCGGGATTTACTGGCAGGGCTCAAGCTCCACCTGGTGCAGCTGGAAGAACAGTATTCCGGCTACCTGAAGGTGGAATATCTGGAAATTTGATTCACATTTACTGAAAGGGAGAGATTTTCATGCTGAAAGTAAATATCCAGCTTTTCGCTCACAAAAAAGGAATGGGCTCCACCAAGAACGGTCGTGATTCCGAGTCCAAGCGTCTGGGCGTAAAGCGTGCGGACGGTCAGTTCGTGCTGGCTGGCAATATCCTGGTCAAGCAGCGCGGCACCAAGATCCACCCCGGCACCAATGTGGGGCGCGGCTCTGACGATACCCTGTTCGCTCTGGTGGACGGTCACGTAAAGTTTGAGCGCATGGGCGCCGACCGCAAGAAGGTCAGCGTGTACGCCATCGAGCAGTAATTTTTCAAAAAATGGGGATACTTTAAGGAAACGCTGCCTATTGCGGCAGTTGTTCTCCCCGCTGTCCCGAAATAGAAAGCGAAACGAAAACTTCTTCGGGTCATGCCTGAGGAAGTTTTTTCTTTTGAGTAAAAAGGAAGTGACGCTATGTTCATTGACATTGCGAAAATTAAGATCAAAGCCGGCGACGGCGGCGACGGAGCGGTGGCGTTCCACCGGGAAAAATATGTGGCGTCCGGCGGTCCTGACGGCGGTGACGGCGGCAGAGGCGGCAACGTGGTCTTCCAGGTGGACGACAATCTGTCCACTTTGGCGGATTTCCGCTACAAGCGCAAATATGTGGCGCAGCGGGGCGAAAACGGCAGGGGGAACCGCTGCTTCGGAAAAAGCGCGCCCGACCTGGTGGTAAAGGTCCCCAGGGGGACGCTGATCAAAGACGCCGAGACAGGGCGCGTGCTGGCGGATATGTCGGGGGACGAGCCCCAGGTCATCGCCAGGGGCGGCAGGGGCGGCTGGGGCAATTCCCATTTTGCCACCCCCACCCGGCAGACCCCCCGTTTTGCCAAGCCCGGAACTCCCGGGGAGGAGCTGGAGATCCAGCTGGAATTAAAGCTTCTGGCAGACGTGGGGCTGGTGGGCTTTCCCAATGTGGGAAAATCCACGCTGGTGTCGGTGGTCAGCGAAGCAAAGCCCAATATTGCCAATTACCATTTCACCACCCTGACCCCGGTGCTGGGCGTGGTGCATATGCAGGACGGGAAATCCTTTGTCATGGCGGATATCCCGGGTCTCATCGAGGGCGCGTGGCAGGGCGTTGGGCTGGGGCACCAGTTCTTGCGCCACGTGGAGCGCTGCCGGCTGCTGGTGCATATTGTGGATATAGCGGGCAGCGAGGGGAGAAATCCGAAAGAGGATTTCCGGGTCATCAACGAGGAGCTGCGGAAATTCAACGCCGAGCTGGCGGAGCGCCCCATGCTGGTTGCCGGCAATAAATGCGACCTTGCCACAGACGGGCAGATCGAAGACTTCCGCCAATTCGTAGAGGAGCAGGGCTATGCCTTCTTTCCCATCATGGCGCCGATCCGGCAGGGCGTAGACGAACTGATGAACGCGGTGCTTGCCCGGCTTTCCCAGCTTCCGCCTATTTTGCGGTATGAAGCGGAGCAGCCGGAGCTTCAGCCTGTGGAAGCGCTGCAGCGCGGCAAGGTGGATATCACCTGTGAGGACGGCGTGTATTTCGTCCGCGCGCCGTGGCTCTTGAAGATCATGAACAACGTGAATTTCGACGAGACCGACTCTCTCCAGTATTTTCAGCGGGTGCTGATCCAGACAGGGGTCATCGACGCGCTCCGGGAAGCCGGAGTGAAAGAGGGGGATACAGTAGATATGTACGATCTGGAATTTGACTTTATCGAGTAAGGAGGGGCGGCTTTGGAAAAGCTATTGGACGGCGGCGCTCCGCCGCTGAACGAAATGAGCCCCCTGACGCTGGCGTTTCTGGGAGACGGCGTTTACGAGCTGTTTGTCCGGGAATATCTGGTGGATAAGGGCAGCTGCCCTGTGAAAAAACTGCACAGCCGGGCAGTGGAGCTGGTGCGCTGTGAAGCGCAAAGCAAAGCGCTGACCGAAACCCTCTGGGAAATGCTTACCGAGGAGGAGCGGGCGGTGACTCTCCGGGGGCGCAACGCCCACGTGGGCCATGTGCCGAAAAACGCCCAGGTGGCGGATTACCACGGCGCAACGGCTTTGGAAACGCTGTTTGGTTATCTGTACTTAAAGGGAGAAACGGAACGCCTGCGGGAGCTGTTCACCGCAGTTCTGGAAGGGATAGGGTGATTCTTTGGAGAAGCGGAAGAAAGTAAAAAATTTCCTGCTGGATATGCTGTTTATTCTGGTGGGTTCCATGATCTACGGGCTTTCCGTCAATGCCTTTACCTCGCCCAACCACATTGCGCCCGGCGGCGTGACGGGTCTTTCCACCCTGATCAACTATGTGTTCGGCACGCCCATTGGTCTCATGGCGTTTCTTATCAATATCCCCATCATCATCTGGGCGATCGTTGAGATCGGCTACAAGCTGGTGCTGAGGACCATGATAGCTATTGTGCTGTCTTCCACGATGATAGACGTGTTTTCCTATTTCATTCCGGCGTACCGGGGGGATATGATCCTGGTGGCGCTGTTCGCCGGGCTCTGCGAGGGCGTTGGGCTGTCCCTGACCTTCATTCGCGGCGCGACCACCGGCGGCACGGATATGCTGGCGCGCCTTCTGGGGCGCAGGCTGCCCCATATGTCCATGGGTAAGCTGATGCTTGCCATTGACGGCGTGATCGTGGTGATCTCTGCCTTTGTGTACGGCAGCATTGAGAACGCCATGTACGCCTGCATCGTCATTTTTGTGTCCACAAAGCTGATCGATTCCATTCTTTACGGCACGGATTCCGGCACGGGCAAGCTGTTTTTCGTCATGTCGCCGAAGGTTCGCGCCATGGGCGACCGCATCATCAAGGAGCTGGACCGCACCGTGACTTATCTGGATTCCCACGGCGGCTATACCAGGGAGCCGGGGGAGACCATGATCTGTGCTGTCCGCCGGTTCGAGGTGTACCACATTCAAATGATCATCCGGGAAGAGGACCGGGATGCCTTTGTGATCGTCGGCGACGCCGGGGAGATCACCGGCGAGGGCTTCCGCCCGGTGCGCTCCGACGACAAGCCCTTGAAAGAAATTCTGCAAAGCTTAAAAAGCAAAAAGGATTCCTGAAAAGCGAAACCCCGAAAGCTTACGAAATAAGCCTCCGGGGTTTCCGAACGTCTTTTTCTGCCAGCGAGAACCTTAGAACTGCTCCTGCTGCTGGTTCTTGTTGTTCTTGGAATTCTGAGAATTCTGGTTCTTCTTGTTCTGAGAATTCTTGGAATTCTGGTTCTGGTTCTGATTCTGCTGGTTGTTGTTCTGGTTGTTCTGATTGTTACACATAAGCATATCGCTCCTTTCCGTTCTTTAGTGTGGGCGGAATGAATGGGATTATGCAAAAAAATTTGCCGGGCAGAAAGCTGCTTTTTGACCATGGGTCGGGATCGGAAAAAAGCAAGGGGCATTCTGCCGGGCAGGGAAAGGGAAGAGGTCGCCATTATGGAGCTGCCAAAGGTTTTCCTGGATAGAATGAAAGCTTTGCTGGGCGGGGAATTTTCAGATTACCTTGCCTGTATGGAGCAGCCGCCGAAAAAGGGCGTGCGGCTCAATCCGCTGAAATGTGATTGGGAAACTTTGGAAAAAAGCGTTCCCTTTGCCCTTTCTCCCACGCCTTTTTCCCCGCTGTGCCGCACTGCGGAGCATTTGGACAAGCCCGGTCTGCTGCCTGCCCATCACGCGGGAATGTTCTATTCTCAGGAGCCCTCCGCGTCCTCCGCCGTGACCGTCCTTGCCCCTCAGCCCGGAGAAAATATCCTCGACCTCTGCGCCGCCCCCGGCGGGAAGTCCACCCAGATCGCCGGGCTGCTGCAGGGCAGGGGGCTTCTCTGGGCAAATGAGATCGTTCGCAGCCGGGCTGCTGCGCTGCTGTCCAATCTGGAACGCATGGGTGCTGAAAATGCCGTGGTGTCTTCCTGCCACCCCCAAAAGCTCTGCGAAAGCCTGCGGGGGTATTTTGACCGGGTGCTGGTGGACGCTCCCTGCTCCGGCGAGGGAATGTTCCGGCGGGACGAGACCGCCGTCCGGGAGTGGACGCCGGAAAGCCCTGCCGCCTGCGCCCAGCGCCAGCAGTCCATTTTGGATTCCGCCGCGCTGGCAGTCAGGGAGGGCGGCGTGCTGGTGTATTCCACCTGCACCTTTTCCGTGGAGGAAAACGAGGGTACGGTAAAGTCCTTTTTGCAACGCCACCCGGAATTTACTCTGCTGCCCATTGAGGAAAGCTTTGGCAGACCGGCTTTCGATCTGCCCGCCGCCCGCCGCATTTTTCCCATGGACGGCGGCGAGGGGCATTTTGTGGCTAAGCTTCTGCGAACCGGGGAAAACCCCTGCCGTATCTTGACCCTTTCCGGGCAGGCGCGGAAGGAAACCGCCCGCATGGCGCGGGAGCTGTTTGACAGCCTGTTTTTCGACCCTCTGACCGCCCCCATCGCGCAATTTGGCGATAAAGTCCTTTTGCTGCCGGAGAAGCTGCCCCAGCTGTCCGGACTGGGCGTTCTGCGGGCAGGGGTAGAGCTGGGCGAGCAGCGGGGCAATCGTATTGAGCCGGCTCACGGTCTGTTCATGAGCAGGAAAAAAGTCCAGTGCCGCAATAGCCTGGACTTTTCCCCCGACAGCCCGGCGCTTGCGGCTTTTCTGCGGGGAGAGGAGATCGACAGCGGTACCGCGGGCTATACCGCCGTCTGTGTAAACGGCGTGGTCACCGGCTTTGGCAAGGCTTCCGGCGGCCGCCTGAAGAACCGCTACCCCAAGGGCCTGCGGAATTTCGGGTAGATGGAAAAATTACTGGCTGTATTTGTGAGGCTGATATCATGAAAGGGTTTGAGCGGGATAATCAATACTTTTCTCTTTGTGGGTTAAATTGCGGACTGTGCCCTATGCTTTTGGGAAATTACTGTGGCGGTTGCGGCAATGGCAATCAATCCTGCAGGATTGCGAAATGCAGTCTTGAACATGAAAAAATAGGATATTGCTATGAGTGCAAACAATATCCATGCGAAAAATATGAAAATATTGATGAATATGATTCTTTTATTACACACAGGCGGCGAAGGGCAGATTTAGAAAAAGCGCAACGCATAGGCATTGCGCAATATAATCTTGAACAGCAGGAAAAAGCACAGATTCTTTCCTGCTTACTGTCTAACTATAATGACGGGCGCAGGAAGAATTTCTTTTGTGTGGCAGTCAATCTGTTAGAGCTTTCAGAGATACAGGAGGCGATAAAGGAAATACAGTCCAATGACGAATTGCCCTCACTGTCATTCAAGGAACGGTCTTCGTATGTGGTAGAGGTGTTTCAAAGGATTGCCGGCAGAAGAAATATAGAATTGAAACTGATCAGGAAAAAGTAACAGCTTTCAGCTAGTCGGGGGGGATTCACTTGGGTGAAGCCCCTCTTGACAAATGCTCTTTTATCAGTTTTTCCGTATAATCCCGCCCGCAGGGAACAGGGACAGGGGTCATCAAGGCGTACAGGTCGTCGGCTGCTGCTTCCAGCTGGAACAGGCGGAGCGCGTCGCCGCCCAGCCTTTGAAAATCCGCCGCCCGGGCGGCAATGGGCAGGGCAGGGGAGGCTTTTTTCAGCAGCCTTTCTCCGCTGTCCGTCATGCCCAGTACCCGGAGATAGGGCGGGAGAGCGGGCAGGTCCTTTGTCACGCCCAAAAAGGCGTAGAGCACCAGCCGCCGGAGCCGGGCGTGAGAATACCGCTTGGATTTCACAAGCGCCAGAAATTCTTCCAGCGTTCCCGATTTTCCGGCAGCCGCCAGCAGCCGGTGCTCCAGCCCCTCGCTGACGTCCGGCAAAGCGGCAAACTCCGGCAGGGTCATGGTGCGAAGTTTACATAATATTGCACGCTCCAGCAAGGCGGTGTCTGCGGGGCAGCGCCCCGCCTTTATTTCTTCCGCCAGGGGCCCGACGGTATAGTCCGGCACGAGACCGTCCAAAGCCTTTCCAGCCCGCAGCAGCTCCCGCAGCTCTCCGGCGGAGCGGTTCTCATCGTCCGCTGCCGCTTTGTCATGTCCCGCGCCTACCCGGGGGAATACCAGCGGCTGGATACTGCTCTGTTCCCGCAGCAGCGCTTTTTCATATTCAATGCCAAGAATGGCGTTTGGAGAGCGCAGCAGCGGCAGGATATCTTCTCCCAGCAGAGCGATAAGCGCCTGCTCCCGCCGCTGGGCAAAGGGCTCGCCGTGGTCGGGCAGGGCGGCAAGGGCGCGGGAAAAGTCCTCAGACAGCAGGGCTTGGGCAATGCGCGAAAGCTGTTCCTGCCAGGGAAATTCGCTGCCGAACGCCAGATAGTCCACAGTTCCCAAAGCGGACAGCAGATGCACGCCCCCGGCGGCAAAGCGCTCTGCCCCCGCGCACGCCCAGGGGAGGGGCAGCTCCAGCACCAGGTCCGCTCCGGCTTCCAGCGCAAGGCGGCAGCGCGCCCATTTGTCCAGAATGGCAGGCTCGCCCCGCTGGACAAAATTCCCGCTCATCACGCAGACAAGCCCCTCCGCCCGCTGCTTTACCTGCCGGAACAGCGCTTCATGCCCTTTGTGCAGGGGGTTCAGTTCGCAGATGATCGCCGCGTTTTTTTTATTTTGTGTCACTTTCTCCGGCATTTTTCCCCAAAACTCCTTGAATTTGGCTGCAAAATGTACTAAAATAAAAACGATATGTCCCGGCGGCGCCGTCGGAACCCAACTTTATCTTACCGCAATCGGTCGCAAATGGCAAGCGCGACCGGGCGTAAAAGTAGATTTTCCCGAGCGGGCTCCGTTCGGTCACAAATTTGGAAAGGAAGAAACAGAACATGAAAATTCTCGTTATCAATGCAGGCAGCTCGTCCCTGAAGTACCAGCTGATCGACATGGACACGGAGGAAATGCTGTGCAAGGGCAACTGTGAACGGATCGGTATGGAGATGGGCGTTTTTACCCACAAGACGGCAGACGGCAGAGAGCTGCACAAGGACGTCGCCATGGCTGACCACACCGCTGCCTTTACCCAGGTCAAGGACGCTTTGATCGACCCTGAGTACGGCGTGCTGAAAAGCCTGGACGAGGTGTCCGCCATCGGTCACCGCGTGGTGCAGGGCGGCTCGCTGTTCAGCAAATCCGTGCTGGTGGACGACAAGGTGATCGAGGGCATCGAAAGCCTGATCCCGCTGGCGCCGCTGCACAACAAGGCGCACGTGCAGGGCATTCGCGCCTGCCGCAATCTGTTCGGTGACAAGGTGCCGGAAGCCGTGGTGTTCGATACCTCCTTCCATTCCACCATGCCCCCCAAGGCATATATGTTCCCCATTCCTTATGAGTATTACGAGAAATACGCCGTGCGCCGCTATGGCGCTCACGGCACCTCCCACCGCTATGTCACTGCCCGCTGCGCGGAGCTGATGGGAAAGAAGCCGGAGGACTTGAAGCTTATCACCTGCCATTTGGGCAACGGCTCCTCCATTTCCGCTGTGGATCACGGCAAATGCGTGGACACCAGCATGGGTCTTACCCCGCTGGACGGCTTCATGATGGGCACCCGCACCGGCACGCTGGACCCCTCCGTGGTCACCTTCCTGATGGACAAGGAGCATCTCAGCCCTGTGGAGATGGATCAGGTGCTCAACAAAAAATCCGGTCTGCTGGGTATTTCCGGCGTTTCCAGTGATGACCGCGACGTCACCGCCGCTGCCGATGAGGGCAACGAGCGCGCGAAGCTTGCGCAGGATATCCTGGAATATCAGATCTCCAAATTCGTGGGCGGCTATATGGTCACCTTGGGCGGTTGCGACGCTATCGTGTTTACCGCGGGCATTGGCGAGAACCAGCCCCGCCACCGCGCTGCAGTCGGCAAGGCGCTGGGCTTTTTGGGCGTGAAGATCGACGAAAAGCTGAACGAGGAGATGATCCACGGGAAAGAAGGAAAGATATCCACTCCCGATTCCTCCATTGAGGTCTATGTGATCCCCACCAACGAGGAGCTGGTCATCGCCCGGGATACCAAGGCGCTGGTCGAAAACCAGTAAAGCGAAAAAAGACTTCCTTTGATTTTGAAAAAGCTCCGGCGATCGGCGTTTATCCGATAAGCGGAGCTTTTCCTTTTTCTGTGAAATTCTCAGAAAAGATTGCAATTTTGAAACCTTTCCTGTATAATAAGTATGTTTTATGTAAACACCAGAGATTTTTTGGAGGTTACAACGTGAGACACTTGCTGAAAAAATTGGGAAAACGAGCGCTGGCTCTGCTGCTGATGGCTCTGCTCTGCTTCGCCGCGCCGATGGGCGTTTTGGCGGAGGAGGACGTGTCTGGGGAAGTGTCTTCTTCCGTGCCGGAAAGCGATACTGTCGAGCCGGGGGAAACGGCTTCCGCGCTGCCGGAAGAGGAGCCGGAGGGATCCGACCCCAGCCCGGAGGACGAAGCGTCCTCCGCTCCCGCGGAAGCTCCTGTGGAAAGCGAACAGGAGAGCGAGGGAACAGGCGCTCAGGAAAATAAGGAGACCACCTTCGCCGCTGATTCCCTGCTGGTCCTGGGCGGGCACGAAACCTATATGAAGGGCTGCGACAATGCGATGTTCAAGCCCGGCAACGCCATGACACGGGCGGAGGTGGCGCAGATGCTCTATGCGCTGCTGGTGGAAAAGCCCGCTGTCACGGAGTCCCAGTTCAGCGATGTGAACCTCACCAGCTGGTACGGCGTCGCGGTCAATACCCTGGCAAAGGCAAAGGTGCTGACCGGCTATACCGACGGTACGTTTGCGCCGAACAAAGCCATTTCCCGCGCGGAATTTGTCACGGTGATGACCCGGTGCTTCCATATGCCGGAGGGCACGGCGACCTTCTCCGATGTGTCTGAAAATTATTGGGCGTATGACGCCATTTCCGCCGCCGCTACGGCAGGCTGGGTCAACGGTGTGGGAAACACCGGGCAGTTCCAGCCCAACCGCGGCATTCAGCGGTGCGAAGCGGTAAAGGTAGTGAATACGGCATTGAACCGAAAGGACGAGAATTTTGCCAAGGACAGCGGTACCCAGAAATTCCGCGATGTTCCCAAGAGCCATTGGGCGTATCTGGAAATCGCGGAAGCGGCGCAGCCCATTGAGCCATATGTTCCCGATCCCCCGATAGACGACCCCGTGGACGGGGAATATAAGGCGGGGCAGCTTGTGCGGGTCACGGCAAACGGCGGGCTGAACCTGCGGGAGCAGCCCAATACGGATTGCGCGGTTCTTACGGTTTTGGGAACGGGAACGATCCTTACGGTCACCGGCGTTCCTTCCGAGGGCTGGCTGGGTGTGAAGACCTCTAACGGCACTGCGGGATATGTCTCTGCCGAGTATGTAGAGCACTATACTCCCGGCGCGGCTTCCGGCGCGAAGCTCTCCGCCACGACCCTGTCCCTGCGGCAGTATCAGACCGCCCGTCTGGACGCTTCTGTCGATTCCGGTATGGCTTCCATGAGCTGGACGAGCTCCGATCCCTCTGTGGCGGTGGTGGGCTACAGCGTCAGCTATGGCAGCAGGAAGCAGGGGGCAATGGTGTACGGCAAGAAGCCCGGCACCACCACCCTGACCTTCTCCGATGCGGCAGGAAAGAACAAGGTCACCTGCAAGGTGACGGTCGCTGCGCCGGAATCGGTGCGGTATGCCTATGCTGGAGAAAATTCCGCGATCCGCGGCAAGAACTTTGACCTGGTCGCCGTAACAGACGCCGGACGCACCTCCGTGACCTTTACGATCACAGCCGGTCCTGCCAAGGGGACCTACAGCACCACCAGCTCTACGACAGAATCCAGAAAGTCTGAATACGGTCTGCCCACCAACACGGTGCGGGTGTTCAAAAAATCCGTGGCATTTTCGACGGCGGGCACCTATACGGTCCGGGCGGTGGCGAACGGCGCTTCCGATTATAAGGATTTTACCGTGTTCGTCCGCGCCAATGAGGAAAGCGCCAATACAACTGCCGCCGGGGAACGCCGTGCGACTACCCAGGGGCTGTGCCTGATCGCCAATTTTGAGGGTCTGGTAGAGGAAATTGAGGACGATGTGATCGCATCCGGCAACCCCACCGTGGGCTATGGTTACGTGGTGCCGGTGAACACCTCCTTCTACAACAATCTGACCAAAGCGGAAGCCTTTGCCATGCTGGTGGACAAGGCGAATAACGGCGGCTACTCCGCCGGGGTGAACCGCTTCCGGCAGAATAACAACGTAAAAATGAGCCAGGCGCAGTTTGACGCGCTTCTGAGCTTCGTCTGGAACTGCGGCACGGGAACGCTGGACGCCAGCGAATACGACACCCCCAAGGTCATGCTGAACGCCGTGGTGCCGCCCTCCGACCTGTCGGAAAGCAGACCCTACAGCGGCACGCTGCGGGTAGGTTCCTCGCCCATTTATAAGGAAGCCAGCCGTACGAGCGGCGTTCTGACCACCGTGAAGGACGGTTCTACCGTCAGTGTGACCGGCGCTAAAGGCATTTCCAGCAGCCACCAGGTATGGTACAAAGTGAAATATGGAAACTACACCGGCTGGATGCCTGCCGGAAAAGTGACCCTCAGCGCCACCGGGCTGACCCGTGACCTTGCCTATGCAGACGCCGGCACTCTGTCCGATAATTTCATGCAGTGGCACAAATCCGGCGGCTGCGTGTACGGTCTGCTGACCCGCCGTCTGGCGGAATGCAAGGTGTTCTTCTTCGGGAATTATTTGGACGCGTTCCACAATTATGTGGACTTCGGCGAGGGAATGCAGTATTCCCCCAGCCCCAATTACGAAAAAAATACTTACGGCTTTGTGTTCCCGGATTGCTGTAAGCGGTACGAAAACAATTGAGTGTTTCAAAAGAACCGGCTCGAAAAGAGCCGGTTCTTTTTGCGTCTTTTTGAAAATTCCCGGGCGCTTCAAATTTTATTCCTTTTTTCGAGCTTTTATGATATACTAGATACTGGATGTTAGATTCTGGATGCTAGAAAGGGCGTAAGGGCAGAAGAATTGCTGGGGTCGGGTCGCACGGTTTTTTTCACTGTATTTTAAGAAATTCCATAAAATGATCGGCAGGGCAGGGAGTAAAGGTATGGTAGCGAAAACACACAGCATGGGAATATTCGGCATGGAAGCTTTTTCAGTGGAGGTAGAGACAGACCTTTCCACCGGGCTTCCGGCATTTGAGTTGGTGGGGCTGCCGGACGCCGCGGTCAAGGAATCCAAGGACAGGGTGCGGTCGGCGATCAAAAACTGCGGCTACCAGTTCCCTGTGGGAAGGATCACCATGAACCTTGCCCCGGCTGACCGCAAAAAGGCGGGTCCGCTGTACGACCTGCCCCTGCTGGTGTCCCTGCTTACCGCTTCCCGGCAGATCGCCTGCCAAACCGACGACGCCGTATTTTTGGGCGAGCTTTCCCTTTCGGGCGAGGTGCGCCCGGTGCACGGTGTGCTGGTCATGGCATGCGCCGCCAGAGACGCGGGCTTTTCCCGGCTTTTCGTGCCGGAGCGCTGCGCCGCGGAAGCCGCCGTGGTGGAGGGGCTGTCCGTCTATCCTGTCCGGGACGTGCCCCAGCTGCTGGCGCATTTGCGGGGCGAGGAGCTGATCGTCCCTGCCCGTCCCGCAGCCACGCCGCCGGAGCTGGCTCCGCCCTTGGATTTTTCCGATGTGAAGGGACAGCCGGAGGTCAAGCGCGCCATGGAGATCGCCGCCAGCGGCGGTCACAACATTCTGCTTTTAGGGTCTCCCGGCTCCGGCAAAAGTATGCTGGCAAAGCGGCTGCCCACCATTCTGCCGGAAATGTCCTTTGAGGAAGCACTGGAAACTACGAAAATTTACTCCATCTCCGGCGGGCTGCCGGAGGGAGTTTCCCTTTTGCGGGAGCGTCCTTTCCGGGCGCCCCATCACACCACGTCCACTACGGGACTGACAGGCGGCGGCACAGTGCCCCGTCCCGGGGAGATTTCCCTTGCCCACAACGGCGTGCTGTTCCTGGACGAGCTGCCGGAATTTCCCCACGCGGCGCTGGAAGCATTGCGCCAGCCTTTGGAAAACGGCACGGTAGAGGTGGTGCGCGCCATCGGTTCCGCCAGCTTCCCCAGCAGGTTTATGCTGGTCGCCGCTATGAATCCCTGTCCCTGCGGCTATTTCGGTCACCCCACCCGTCCCTGCACCTGCCCGCCCCACGCGGTGGACAGGTATCTGGAAAAAATTTCAGGTCCTCTGCTGGACAGGATAGACCTGCATATCGAAGTGCCGCCGGTGGAGTTCGACCAGCTTTCCGGCAGCGGCGACGGGGAACCCTCCGCGGTCATTCGCAGGCGCGTTTCCGCTGTGAGAGCGCTGCAGGCGAAGCGTTACGCGGGGCTGGGCTTTTCCTGCAACGCCCATATCCCGGATTCCGTGTTCCAGGATTTCTGCCAGCCCACCGAGGAAGCCACCAGAATGCTGAAGCGCACCTTTGAGAAATTCGGTCTTTCCGGGCGCGCGTACCGCCGTGTGCTGAAGGTGGCAAGGACCATTGCCGATATGGACGGCAGCGAAGCCATCGGCGCTGCCCATGTGGCGGAAGCGGTGCAGTACCGCACGCTGGACCGAAAATATTGGCAGAAGGACATTTGAAGCAAAAGGATCCCCTGACAGGACCCGATTTTCTATAGTAGAGTGGTTTTCGGGTTTTATATGTTCAGGCAGACTTTTCACCGGGAGGAGGCGGCAGCATGGCGGAGGACTACAGCGTATACGGCGACAACGAGCTGGCGGCACTGGTGCGGGAAAACAGACCTGACGCGTTTGGCGAGCTGAGCGCCCGCTACCTGTGGCTGATCCGTGTGAGAGCCGCAGAATTTCAGGGCGCGGACGCCCCCGAGCGGGAGGACCTGCTGCAGGAGGGCTTTGTGGGGCTTTACGCGGCGGCGGTCTCCTTTGACGAAACGAAGGGAACCTCTTTCCGCACCTACGCGGGGCTGTGCATTTCCCGGCGCATGGTGGACGCCGCCCGGCGACATGGCAGCGAGAAAAACAGGCTGCTGAACGAATCCCTGTCTCTGGACAGCGAAGCGGCGCATACCCTTTCCACGGAAACCACGCCGGAGGATACGGTGGAGCTGCGGGAGCAGTTCCAGGGGCTGCTCCATAAGCTGGAGATGGCGCTGACGCCGCTGGAGCGGAAAGCGCTGACCCTCTATCTCAGCGGCTGCAAGCGCTCGGAGATCGAGGAGCGTTCCGGCATGCCCCTGCGCACATACGATAACGCCATGTTCCGGGTGCGCAGCAAAGTAAAAGCATTGTGAAAAAATATCTTTTTTGCCTGCGGTATTGCAGAGCGGCGAAAAGGGTATTATAATGGGTGTAACGTTGAAAAAAGGAGGGAAACTGAAAACTATGGCAACCATCACCAAAGATACTATCATCGGCGATATTTTGGACCTGGACGGCACGACCGCTCCTTTCTTCCTGGAAATGGGAATGCATTGTCTGGGCTGCCCTTCCTCTCGTGGAGAGACGTTGGAGCAGGCGTGTGCAGTGCACGGCGTAAGCGCAGACGAACTGGTGGAGAAGCTGAATAAGCACCTCCAGAGCAAGTAAGAAGAAGTCACATTTCTGCTGCCGCCGACGTTTGCCGGGCGGCAGTCAGTTTTTTGGGGAACGGAAAGGCGGTGTGGTACGATGGCAAGACCTCTGTTTCAGCTCAGTCCAAGATTGGCGCTGTGCGCCCAGCTTGTGCGGGAAGGCGCCGCGCTCTGCGATATTGGGACGGACCATGCCTATCTGCCTATCTGGCTTTTGAAAAGCGGGAAAATTTCCCGCGCTTTGGCGGCGGATATCAACGAAGGACCCCTGGCGGCGGCGAAAAGCAACGCGGAAAAATACGGGGAAGCAGAGCGCCTGACCCTCCGTCTGTCCGACGGGCTGCGGAATATCCGCCCGGAGGAGGCGGACGATGTCGTCATTGCCGGCATGGGCGGGGAGTTGATGCTCCGTATCATCGCGGAAACGCCCTGGCTGCGGCAGCCGGGAAAGCGCCTGATCCTGCAGCCCATGAGCTCCGTGCAGGAGCTGCGGATCGGCTTGCGGGAGCTGCAATTTGCCGTTTTGACCGAACAGGCGGTGGAAGACGCGGGAAAGGTCGATTCCGCCTTTTCCGCCCAATACATAGGAAAAACGCCTGCCGCAGAGGAGCTGTACCCCTATTTGGGCATGCTCCAACCGGGCGAGCCCGCTGTGAAGCCCTACGCGGAAAAGGTTCTGCGGGAGCTGTACAGCCGCCTGAAGGGCGCAGAGCGGGGCAGAGCGGAGCAGCCCCCGGAGGAGCTGCGCAGCATCATTGCAAAAATAGAGGACAAATATTTATAGAGCTGGAAATATCCGCACAGAAAGGGATTTTTATGGCACGAGTACAGGATATTTATGATATCATCAACGCCGTCGCGCCCTTTGACGCCGCCATGAGCTTTGACAATGTGGGCATTCTGGTGGGCGAGGGCAACGCGGAGGTCACCCGGGCGCTGATCGCGCTGGACATCACGGAAGCCGTGGTGGAAGAAGCGGCGTCTATGAACGCGAACCTTATCATCAGCCACCACCCGGTGATCTTCCACCCGGTAAAATCGCTGGGCGGGCGGGATATTCCCTACCTGCTGGCAAAGCACGGCATTCACGCGCTGTGCTGCCACACCAATCTGGACGCTTCCCCGGTCTGCGGGGTCAATGTGGCGCTGGCAGGCAGGCTGGGGCTGCGGAGCATTCACGCGGAGGACGTGTTCGGCGAGGAATGCGTGCTGTTTGCCGGAGAGCTGGAGCAGCCCATGTCCCCCCAGGAATTTGCGGCTCACGTCAAAAGCAGCCTGCACGCCGGGGCGGTGGGAATCATTCCCGGGGAACACCCGGTGAAGAAGGTGTTCCTGTGCAGCGGCGCGGGGGGAGAGTACGTCCATTTTGCCGCCTGCCGCGGCGCGGACGCGTACCTGACCGGGGAAATGCACCATCACGAGGCGCTGGAGGCTGCCCGCACAGGTCTTACCTGTGTGGCGGCGGGGCATTATGAAACGGAAAAGCCCTTTGGGGAATTTCTCGCCTCCTATCTGAAAAAGCGGATCCCCGACACATCGTTCCTGCTGTCCCAGCGGGAGACCGCGCCCCTGCAGATACTGTAACATTTTACGAACATAGAGAGGAAAGACCATGGCACTGGACGGCATCTTTTTGCGACATATCAAACAGGAATTGGAAAACGCCCTTTTGGGGGGCAGGGTGGACAAAATCCACCAGCCCAACCGGGAGGAGCTTCTGGTGGCGTTCCGCACAAGGGAGGCTGCCTATAAGGTGCTGTTTTCCGCCCGGGCAAACAGCGCCAGAGTACATCTGACCTCCATTCCTCTGGAAAATCCCCAGCAGCCGCCCATGCTGTGTATGCTGCTGCGGAAAAAGCTGCTGGGGGCAAAGCTTGTCGCCATTCGCCAGCCGGGGCTGGAGCGCCTGCTGCATTTTGATTTTGACGCCATCAGCGAGCTGGGCGACCACATCACCCTGACCCTGACCATGGAGATCATGGGGCGGTACAGCAACGTGATCCTGACAGACGGCGATGGAAAGATCATTGACGCCCTGAAACGGGTAGACGCGGAAATGTCCTCCCAGCGGCTGGTGCTGCCTGGGCTAACCTACCATCTGCCGCCGCCCCAGGAGAAGAAAAGCGTGCTGGACGCGACCTCGCAGGACGTCGTTTCCGCCCTGAAAGCCCTGCCGGGAGACGCGGAGCTTTCCAAAGCCCTGCTTTCCGTGCTGCAGGGAGTTTCTCCCATCGTGTGCCGGGAGCTTGCTTTCCAGGTGGGCAGGGGGGCAGAGCTGACCGTAAAAACCATGACGGACGAGCAGTATTTTCGGACAGGTTTCTTTTTCCAGCAATTGAAGGATACGGCGGAGACTGTATCCGGCAAGCCGTTTTCAGCCGTGAACGCCCAGCGCAAGCCCATGGATTTTTCCTTTCTGGATATCCACCAGTATGGCACGGGGGCGGTGGTCCGGCAGGAGGAGACCTTCTCCGGGCTGCTGGATAATTTCTACCGGGAACGGGACAGGCAGGAGCGTATGCGGGTGCGGGAGCAGGACCTGCTCCGGCTGCTGTCCACCCATTCCGAGCGGCTTTCCCGGAAAATCAACGCCCAGCGGGCGGAGCTGGAGCAGTGCGCCCAGCGGGACGCCCTGCGCATTGCGGGGGATTTGATCAGCGCCAATTTATACGCCCTGCCAAAAGGTGCGGAAAGCGCGGACCTGCCCAATTATTACGAGGAGGACCAGCCCCTTGTCCACATCAAGCTGGACCCGGCGCTGACCCCGTCCCAAAACGCCCAGAAATATTATAAGGAATACCGAAAATCCAAAACCGCGGAGGAAAAACTCACCGAGCAGATAGAGCTTGCCGGAAGGGAGCTGGAATATCTGGACACCGTGCTGGATGCCCTGAGCCGTGCGGAAACGGAACGGGATTTGTCCGAGATCCGCGCGGAGCTGGGAGAACAGGGATACGTCCGCGTCCTCCGGGATAAAAAGCACAAGCCCGCCGGGGTGAGCGAGCCCATGAAATTTACCGTTGCAGACGGCTTTACCGTGCTGGTGGGCAGGAACAACCGGCAGAATGACAGGCTCACCATGAAGCTTGCCAGCAATCGCGATATCTGGTTCCATGTGAAGAACATTCCCGGCTCCCACACCATTCTGGTGACAGACGGCAGGGAGCCCACCCCCAAAGCCATGGAGGAAGCGGCGGCGCTGGCGGCAGCCCACAGCAGGGCAAAGGGTTCCGCCCAGGTGCCTGTGGACTACACCCAGGTGCGGAATGTCAGCAAGCCCCAGGGCGCGAAACCCGGCATGGTGATCTATGTGAACTATAAGACGATATTTATTGACCCGTCTCAGTCTGAAACATTCTGATTTTTTACACGTTCTTGCGAAGAGAGGAGGGAAGCTCCGTGGAAAAGCTGCTGCATGGCATTGCCGCCTCGCCGGGAATCGGCGTGGGCAGGGCAAAGCTGTACCAGATGACAAAGATCAGCGCCGCGAAGCGCGAAACGCAGGACAGACCCAGTGAGCTTTCCCGCTACTACAGCGCCGCCCAGCGCTTCTGCGCCCAGCTTCGGGAAAAGGCGGAGCATATTGCCCCGGTGGCAGGGCAGGAGCAGGCAGATATCCTGCTGAGCCAGGCTGCCATGGTGCAGGACGTCTATTTTGAGGAGCAGATCAAGCAGTGCATTGCCGCGTTCCAGTCAGCGGAGGCTGCGGTGGATACCGTGTGCGCCGCTTTTATCCGCGGCTTTTCCGCGTCACAGAGCGAAATGCTCCGGCAGCGGGCGATCGACCTGCAGGACCTGCGGGACAGGCTGCTCCGCATTTTGCTTGGCTTGCCGGAAGCGGACCTTTCCAACCTGTCGCCGGAAACGGTTCTGGTGGCGGATTCCCTGCCGCCTTCCGTCATGACGGCGCTGGCTGCCCACCCGGTGTCGGGCATCGTCCTCTGCAAGGAGGGAAAAGCCTCCCACAGCGTGATCTTGGCCCGCGCCATGGAAATTCCCACCGTGGTAGGCGCGAAAAACGCCGCCGCGTGGATCTGCGACGGCGAATGGGTAGTGGTGGACGGCACAGAGGGCACGGTGCTGTTTACTCCGTCAAAGGAACAGCTCACTGCCGGGAAGACAAAACAAGCGCAGTACCGGCAGGAGAGAGAAGCCTTAAATATCTACATGCACCGCCCCGCCAAAACAGCGGACGACAAGATCATTCGCCTCACTGCCGGAGTTGGCAGCGAGCAGGAAGCCCGGGCGGCGGAAAAGTATGGCTGTGACGGTATCGGTCTGCTGCGCTCCGAATTTTTGTATTTGAACCGTCCCACCCTGCCGGGGGAGGAGGAGCAATTCCAGGCGTACCGCGGCATGGCGCAGCGCTCGGAAAAGCCCCTGATCATTCGCACGCTGGACATCGGCGGAGACAAGCTCCTGCCCGGTCTGTCCTGGGAACAGGAGCAGAACCCTTATCTGGGCTGCCGGGGCGTCCGGCTGTACCGGGAAAAAGAGGGGCTGTTCCGCACGCAGGTCCGGGCGGTCCTCCGTGCAGGGAGCTTCGGGGACGTGCGCCTGCTGCTGCCCATGGTCACCGGCGTGGAGGAGCTGCGCTGGGTGAAATCGGTGGTCAGGGAATGTGAAGAGGAGCTTCAGAGCAGGGGAGAGCCATACCGGGAGAAAATGCCCCTGGGCGTCATGGTGGAGACCGCCGCGGCGGCGCTGGTTTCCGACCTGCTGGCGGAGGAAGCTGACTTTTTCAGTATCGGGCTGAACGACCTGACCCAGTATACCCTTGCCGTGGACAGGGACAACGCCACGGTCTCCCACCTGTATTCCTATTATGACCCGTCCCTGCTCCGCTTTGTTTCCCACGTGCTCCGTCAGGGAAAGGCGGCGGATATCCCGGTCAGCATTTGCGGGCAGGCTGCCGCCGACCCGCTGTACCTGCCGCTGCTGCTGGGCTTGGGGGCGGAAGAGCTGAACGTGCAGCCCTCTTTTCTCCTGCCTGTGCGGAAGAATCTTTCCCTCTGGTCCCTGCCGGACGCGGTCAGTTTGGCAGAGCAGGCGCTCACTCTCAGAACCGAGCCGGAGGTCCGCGCCCTGCTGACTCGAAACCGCAGGGAGTAGGCAAAGCCCAATTTTAATTTTCGATAGACAAAAAATAAAACTCCAGAAAGCCGCATGACTTCTGGAGTTTTTATTTTTAGCCGGATTCTTCTGATTGGAAGAAGAATGGAACTCATTCGTTTGTAGAATCATGGCGGCGTATCTCAACTGGAATCGCTAACTTACAATTCCTATCGGTTTTATCGTCTGTGTTTTTCAAAGACGCCTCAAATAGCAAGCCGTTTGCAAATTCATTGATCTCATTGTGCGGGATCGAAATGACGATCTCCATACAATCCATGCTCATTATCTCATTGGAGAATGTGGTGATATAATGGGTCATATCCTTCCCGTCTGTGTTTGTCAGCTTCAATTTGCTGACACGACTGCGGTCAAAGAAAGCGGTGCTCATAAGGCGAAAGCGGAGCTGTGTTTCCAAGCCTGGCATTTCATTTTGACATACCCTGGATACCATGATCCCATTTTTCTCTACGACATCACAATCTATTTTACGGCTGACTGCGCCGCCGTCGAAAAGCGCTTCACCCAGGGTATCTGTGCTTATCAGGCTGTCAAGGTGATTGCCGTTGAATTGAACGAAAAATGCCGCAACAAGGCAAATCAAAATCAGAATCGCAATACACATGACTGTTATAACGATTGACTTTTTTGCTTTCATGCCATTACCTCCGGAAAGCTAATCTGTCAATAGATATATTTTACCATACTTTCCGGTTACATGGTAGTGCTATTTTATGTGTGAGAATAACAATCTGTCCTACACCTATCAAAATTACTACCCTTACGAAAAATAAAAACTCCAGAAAGCCGCATGACTTCTGGAGTTTTTATTATAACCCTGCCTAAAACAAAACACTTCGGCGCGAACTGCGGCACTTTGAAATTTATCAAGCTAATCGCTGATATCGTCCATCTCGAATAGTAGTACCTTTTTTAATTCATTTATTGTGATTTCTACTTGATAACCGATTTTACCGCCGCTGAAAATAATCGTGTCAAAATCTTGTGCAGAGCTGTCAATTACCGTTTTGAATTGTTTTTTCATTCCAATCGGCGAACACCCTCCGTGAATATAACCGGTCAATGGCAATAAATCTTTTGACTTAATCATTTCTATACTTTTTTCATTGACTGCTTTTGCTGCTTTCTTCAGATTTAAGTTTTTATTGACTGGAACTAAAAATACATAATGATCGTTACTGTTTCCTATTGTGACCAATGTCTTAAAAACCTGCCCCGGATTTTGATTTAACACATCAGCAACCTCCGTGCCGCTGATTGCAACTGTATCATAGTAATAATGGCTGAGATAATCTACTTTGTTCTGCTCCAAAATCCGCATAACATTGGTTTTTTCATTGTTCTTTTTCATCATTATAGCTCTCTTCCGAATTAGTACAAATTGAAATTGTCTGCAAGATGAATTATACCACACAAATCAATTACTTTCAATTTATCTTTTAATCAATGCTGCCATTTTTCGCAGAAGCAGCCGCAAAGCGTCTGCGCCTTGTGTGTGAACCGCAACGTTTCTCGCGCCGCCCACTTAACCAACAGAAAAAGGACTACCGAAAGGTAGTCCTTTTTCTGTTGGTGGAGATGGACGGGATCGAACCGTTGACCTCCTGAATGCCATTCAGGCGCTCTCCCAGCTGAGCTACACCCCCAGATGTGGCGCGCACCTCTCAGGTGCTTATCAATGATAGCACAGGAGCTTGCATTTTGCAAGTCTTTTTTTGAAAAAATTTGTTTTTGCCGGTTCAGGAAGATCGCTGTCCCCGTTTCCCGGGCGGGAAACGCATTGTGCGCGCTGCTCCTGCCCTGGAAAACCCACGCGGAAAACCTTTTGACATTTTCAGTGGTTTATTATATATTACTCAGTGTAGCTGGCGCCCTCAAAGGGGCTTTTGGGAAGAGCTCCGGGGGAGTGGGCGAAAGCTCTTTTGAAACGATTTTACAAAGGGAGAGGCAACGGAATGAAAAAGCGAATTTTAAGTATTACTCTAGTAGCAACGCTTCTTTTGCTGATTGTGCCGGTATCTGCTTTTGCAAAAGAGGAAAACGCAGACGCTAAAACGGTTTCGGCGTCTGCCGATGATACGTGGTCGGGATTTGAGGAATTTTCCGCAGCGGTAAGCGAACTGCTGGAAGATACCATGGAGGACGATTATATTGCCGGGATCAGCATGGAGGTAAATAAGCCGGAAATGACGGTGAACGGCGAGGTTCAGCCGGTAGTGGGGGACCGTGAGGTCGCGCCGGTCACAAAGGACGAAGAGATCCTGCTGCCGGTGCGTTCCTTGGCGGAGCAGGAAGGCGCGGAGGTGTTCTTTGACCCCCATACAAACACAGCTACCGTGCAGACTGAGGAAGGGGAGATCGCCTTTACCCCAGGGGAAGCGGAAGCGGTGGTCAGCGATGGGGAGGAGGAAGCTCTTTGCGCGATGAGCACTGAGCCGGAGCTGATCGACGGCACCATGTATGTTCCGCTGGATACTGTGGCGGGCTTTTTGGGATATGAGGCTGCCATCGAGGAAAATAAGGTGCTGCTGACAAAACCCTATCAGACAAAGCGCCTGATCGTGAAAAGCGGGGAGGAGAAGCTGGAAACTTACGGTGCGGTGAAGGAAATATCCGGCTTTAGAGACCTGCATATATTGCAGTATGAAACGGAGGCGCAGGCAAGAGCGGCGCAGGAAAAGCTGCTGCTTACGGAAGGCGTGCGGTATGCGGAGCCGGATACGGTGGTTTCCGTAGCAGAGCACAAATCATGGGGAGCGGACTATATCGGGGCAGACGCTTACTGCGACCATCTGCAGGCGAACACGGCTCTGGACGAAGTGGTCGTGGCAGTGGTGGATACAGGAGCAAACTCGAAGCATGAGTTTTTGCAGGACAGGCTCATTCCGACGGATAAAAGCTTTATCGAGGGCTGGCCCACCTCCAACGATCTGCACGGTCATGGCACCCATGTTTCCGGCATCATTGTGGACTGTACCCCATCTAACGTAAAGATCCTGCCGGTCAAGGTGCTGGATATGAATGGCTATGGCACGGAGCTTTCGGTTTATAACGGCTTGCTTTTTGCCATAGAGCAGGACTGCGACGTCATCAATATGAGTTTGGGCGGATATGGAAAGCGTGAACTGGAACAGGAGGCGGTGAAGGAGGCGGTCTCACAGGATATTTCCGTAGTGGTAGCGGCGGGAAATGAGAGCATGGACGCAGGCTTGACGTCGCCTGCACGGCTTTCGGAAGCGATCACTGTGGGCGCGCTGGATAAGAAGGGGCTTTATGCGAACTATTCCAATTATGGCGAGATCGTCGATATTTGGGCGCCCGGCAGCAATATCCTCAGCAGCGTTCCGGGAAACAAGTATACGGAAAAGAGCGGTACCTCCATGGCGGCGCCCCATGTTGCCGCGGTCGCCGCAATGCTGAAAACCTATGACAAGACCCTTGTCCCACGGCAGGTAGAAGGCATTCTGAAGGAATATGCCGTAGAGCGGGACATCGGGGAACCATATCACGACGGGACCTCCAGGGTGTTGTCCGCGGCTTCCCTGTGCGCTCTGGAAAAAGATATGATCACAGAGGCAGTAGAAACTCCTGTTGCCAGCCAGGCGGGCGGACAGTATCAGGAGGAATTGACCCTGTCGCTCACCTGCGCCACCCCGGACGCTGTGATCCGCTATACCTTGGACGGCTCCGACCCGGCTGACACGGGGATCGTTTATACGGGTCCGCTGCTTTTGCAGGGTTCTGCCTGGATCAGGATGCAGGCGTTTAAGCCCGGGTGTATGGACAGCTACAAAGCGGAGGAAATCTATTATGTTTCCCAGTATCCAGAGAGCTTTCATTACAAGGATCATACTTATTACGATACCTGGACCTATACATATCCCGATGAAAACGCGAAATGCCTGAAGGTCACATTTGACGAGGAAACCTACCTGCCGTTTCCGGCTCCGCCGGAAAGCAAGCTTCGTTCCGGCCCTTATTTTGACGCCCGGCTCTGGAAATACGGCTTGTATTTGTACGATGAGGAGAAGCAGCCGGTTTACAACGAGTTTGCCGATGTCGACCGGACCCATTTTATTCACGATGAACTGCGGGGGAAAAGCGTTATCATTCCCGGAAACAGTTTTTCCGTAAAATTGAATTTTCCCCTGACCAGCAGTGATTATGGATTTAAGATCAAAAGCGTAGAGCCGCTGTATGAAGAGCAGCTCTCCCCGCCGGAATTTGTGACTCCCAGCGGGAATTCCTATTGGCCCTGGAATGAATTTGATGACGTTATGATCATGGGTCCCTCTGAGCTTGACTACAAGGAGAACAAGACCGTCACACTGCGCAGCGCGGAGGGCGCCGATATTTACTATACGCTGGACGGCTCCATCCCCACCCGGGATTCTTTGAAGTATACCGGCCCTATCCTTTTGGACGAACCGAAAAGGATACGGGCAAAGGCGTTTAAGAGCGGATATACGGAAAGCGCGGCGGTATCGGAGACCTACTATTCCTCCAAGTACCCGGAAAGCCTGCATAGTGTGAAGAGAGAGTATTATTTCATCGACAACTGGGTTTGGGAAGCCCCGCCGAACGTGAAGTACATCGCGATCACTTTTGACGAAAAGACCTTTTTGGGCGAAGAAGGCTCTCCCTATGCGCTGGAGCTGGAGGTCTTCCCTGATGTGGAGGGCTTTTTGGGCTATGATCCCACCATTTTCTATGGGACGGAGCTGGCAGGGCAGACAATTTACATAGAGGGAAATACCTTCCAGATCAACTGCGGCGCCTATT
The DNA here is from genome assembly GCA_937958185.1 of uncultured Neglectibacter sp. Lineage (GTDB taxonomy): Bacteria > Bacillota > Clostridia > Oscillospirales > Acutalibacteraceae > Acutalibacter. The sequence goes on from CALFFN010000009.1 coordinate 110,034, forward strand.
GGCCCGAAGGGACGGATCCCGTCTACGGCTTCAAGATAGCGGATATCAGCTACTACTATGACGAGGACGATCTGATTCCCATAGAAAGCATCAAGGTTTCGGGACCCGGTACGGTATTGGTTGGGGAAGAGGGACAGATGACTGCGGAAATAACCCCTGCCAATGCGAACACAGGGTTCTTCTGGCGCAAGATGCAGCCCAGCAGCTTGATCAGGTCCGAATGCGCTGAAATCGATGAAAACGGTGTGGTCACCGGGAAAATGCCTGGCAGCGTGATCGTGCTCGCTACCTCCAAGCTTGTCAATTCCGTGCGTTCCCCCAGCAGTTACCCTGATTGGCCCAATTACTCTTATAATGGCATGTACAAGGGGGTCACGATCAGAGAAAATCCGGGTTATGCCGGAAATCCCACTCCTGCGGTCCTCACAAAAGCGCCAAAGGCGAAACCGGGGCTTACCTATACTGGAAAAGCGCAAATACTGATAGAGCCCGGGGAAGCGGAGGGCGGTACGCTTCTGTACAGCCTGAGCGAGACCGGGGAATACAGCACGCAGCTTCCCGCGGACACCGACGCCGGTCCTCACACGGTGTGGTATAAGGTACAGGGAGATGAAATGCACACAGACTTATCTCCGGCGCCTCTGACAGTGACGATCGCGAAAGCGGCTCGCCCGGAAAAGCAGCCGGAAAATGTCAGCGTATCAAACGGAACAGAGCTGCTCTCCGTTCCGCTGCCGGTCGGCTGGTCCTGGAAAGCGCCGGACGGAGAGCTCGCTGAAGGCGAGAACACAGTCACGGTAGTGTATTGGGATACAAAGAATTTCGTGCAGACGGAGTTCCCAATCACCATTACTATGGAACCCCCGCCGCACATTCACGATCTGACCAAAACGGAAGCAAAGCCCGCTTCCTGTACCGAGGAAGGAAACAGGGCATACTGGACCTGTTCAAAATGTGAAAGCATTTTCGCAGACGGGGAGGGAACGGTAGAAACCACCCTTACTCAGGTAGTTCTGGAAAAGCTGCCCCACACGCCGGGCAATTGGCAGATCATAAAGCCCGCTACTGAGACGGAAGAGGGCTTGAAGCAAAAGAAGTGCACAGTTTGCCAAAGCGTACTGAAAACGGAGCCGATCCCCTGGGAAACTTCTCCCGTAACGCCGCCCGGACCTGCCGACCCTTCTCCGTCCGTGCCGGAAAAGCTGCCATTCACCGATGTGCAGGAGCGGGCGTGGTATGAAGACGCGGTGCGCCATGTCTATTTCAACGGGCTGATGATGGGCACCTCAGAAACGCTGTTCTCCCCGTGGGACAGCACTACCCGGGGAATGATCGTAACGATCCTCTGGCGGCAGGAGAAAAAGCCGGAGGGCATTGCGGAAATGACATTTGCCGATGTGAAGCAGGGCGCTTACTGCTATGAAGCGGTGCGCTGGGCGGCGGAGCAGGAGGTCGTGCTCGGATATTCGGAAACGACCTTTGCGCCGGACGACCCGATCACCCGTCAGGATCTGGCGACGATCCTGTACCGTTATGCCGGAAGCCCGGAAACTGATGGGAGCCTTTCCGAATTTTCAGATAGGGAGCAGGCAAGCGGATATGCAGAGCGGGCTTTGTGCTGGGCTGCGGAGACAGGGGTGCTGTCCGGGAAAGGAAACGGGACCTTAGACCCCAAAGGGCGCTGCACCAGAGCGGAAGCCGCCGCTATGATTCAGAGATATTGCGAAAAGGTTGCCTGAAAACAACAATTCCGCGTTCAAACAGGAACGGACTGCCTGCCGAAGCTCGGTCAGACAGTCCGTTCCCTTTTTTATTTGTTGGGAGTTTCCCTTTTACTCAAGAGATGATTCCGGCTGTTCCTTTGCGGTTTTTTCGGGATTTTTGAACCAGTGGAGCAGGTAGATGGCAGAGGGGACCAGTCCCAGCACCCAGCCGATGGGCGCCGCCAGCCAAATGCCGATATAGCCCATGAAAAGCGGCAGCAGCACGGAAAGCCCGATTTTTGACGCCAGCTCCACAATGCTGGAAACCAGCGTGATCTTCACCTGCCCCACGCCGCGCAGGGTGGAATTGACCGCCCAGATGGAGCCCAGGGCCATAAATAAAACAGCCTGAATGCGGATCAGGGAAACAGCGGCGTTCAGTACATAGCTGTTTTCCTCCTCCATGAAGAAGCGGGCAAGGTAGGGCGCAAAAATCAGCATGATAACGGTGGAAATGATCGCCAGCCCGCAGATCAGCTGCAAGCCCTTTTTCAAGCCTTCTTTGATGCGGTCATACAGCTTTGCGCCGAAATTCTGCCCGGAGTACACAGAGAAGGAGAAAGCCAGATTGGAGAAGGAAACCGTGGCAAGCTGCTGCACCTTGCTGCCGATGGTGTAGGCGGCTACAATGTCCGCGCCGTGGGAATTGATAACGGCGGTAATGATCATATCGCCTACACAGAGAACAGCGCTCTGTACGCACATGGGCAGACCGAGGCGCAGGTATTCCTTGATAATTGCCATGTCAAATTTCCACGCCTCCCGGTCGGGGCAGAGCTTGGGATACTTTTTCAGCATATAAATGCCGCTGAGCAGGGCGGAAAGGGTCTGGGAGATCACCGTCGCCCAGGCAACGCCCGCGACCCCGGCATTCAACCCCAGCACAAACGCCAGGTCCAGCACCACGTTCAAAAGAGAGGAGAAGATCAGGAAATACAGGGGCGTTTTGGAATCGCCGATCGCCCGCAGGATCGAGGTGACGCAGTTATAGGCGGTCTGTCCAATGCAAAGCCCGCCCACGATCTGAATGTACAGCACGGACTGGTCGATGATCTCCGGCGGCGCCTGTAACAGCTGCATGAGAAGCCTTGCGCCAAACAGGGAAACCAGCCCCAGGATCGTGCCGGCGGCAGCCGTCAAATAGAAGGCGTGGGCAACCGCCTTTTTAATGACGCCCTCCTGATGGGCGCCCTCTGCCTGAGAAATGAGAACAGATACCGCGTTGGTCACGCCCTGACCCATCATCATCAGGAAAAAGGTGGTGGAAGCGGAAGCGCCTATCGCAGCCAGCGCGTCCAGACTGACGTACCTGCCCACCACCCAGGTGTCCACCATGTTGTACAGCAGCTGGAAAATGCCGCCGATCCACATGGGAATGGCGAACAGCACCAGCAGCCTGGTGGGGTTGCCCTGGGTCATGTCAATGTTTTTCTGCTTTACAGTGCCATTTCTGCTCATAAAAAATTCCTCCTGAACCAAATAGAAATTCAAAATGTGTTTTCCTGTCAGAGCTCCTGTCCCTCCGGCGTTCCATGTCCTACCGGGAAAGGAAGCTGTTCCAGCGCGATCTGCTCCAAGCCTTTTTGGTAATCCGACCAGAAATCCGTTGTCAGGGAAAATTCGGGGCAGTGTTCCTCCAGCAGCTCGGAGAGCCGTTTTTCCGCCGCCCGCAGGTGCTCCTCCTGAATGTAATCGCTGGCGACCACCAGATGGTGCGGGGCTAAAATGGTGAGATAGGGAAGAATGGTGGTAAACAGCGCGTTTATCAGCACCTCAGGCTCCTCCGGCTTCATGCGGAACCATGCAGAGCCATAGGGAAGCGGCAGCAGTTCTCCGGCAAACCGCCCTTTTCCCAAATGGAGCCGACCGTCCAGAAAAACGGCGGACCCGCCGAAGCTTCCCTGCATCAGATACAGATAGACAAGGCATTCGCCTTTTCCGATCCCGTGGCGTTTCGCGTAGCCCACGGCGGCGAGGTTCACATCATTTTCCACCTGAATGGGAATGCCCTCCTGCTGCTGAAAATCCTCCAGCGCGGCAAGGGAGAGGTATTCTGCCTGCTTGCCCCTGTTTTTGTACAGGTATTCGCCAAAACCCACGCCCGGCAGACCGATCCCCACAGCGCCCACCGGCTGCTTGATTTCCGTGAGCCGGTGGAGATATTCCAGCGTTTCTTTCTCGTTGAGACAGGCAATGGGGCGCTCCTCCTGCCAGTGAGAATTGCCGTACAGGTCCACAAGCTCCGCCCGGAAGCGGTATTCTGTTTTCACAAAACCCACGGAGAGCAGCAGACCGTACTGCCGGCAGGCATTGTAGCTGTAGACCCCGGCAGGCCTCCCGGTGGCGGGCTGCACCTTTTTCGTTTCCAGCGCTTCGCCGTTTTCCAGCAGCTGGGAGAGCAAACTTCCCATGGTGACGTTGCTGATCCCGGTAGCGGCACTGAGCTGCTGCCTGGTGGCGGTCCGCATTTGAAACAGGTGCTGCCGCACCAGATTCAGGTTGTGTTCCTTGACAAGCTCCGGTCGGTTGATGGACTCCACTGCGTCACCCTCTCTGTTATTTAGGATACTTAATTAAGACAATTAAATCATAAACCCTGTTTTGCGGTTTGTCAAGAGCCAAAATAAAATTTCTCAAATAGCGCAGGGGATCAAATTTTCTCCCGGCTATTCCGTTTTCCCCTTGACACCGCTGTTTTCGGGCTATATAATAGGGAGCAGAACCAATAGGGAAAGACTGTGACGGAGACAGGACGGGGCGCAGGAAAGCTTCAGAGAGCCGGCGGGCGGAGAGATTCGCCGTGGTGCGAGCCGGTGCGAGTAGCTGCGAAAAAAGGGCGAAAAGAATTTGCTTTTCCCGTTATCCCTCCCAAGTTGCAAGCTGAAAGGCGGTCTTTTGACCGCTCAGTAGGGGAAGCCGGCGCCCCGCCGTTATCGGGGCGGCATTCAGTGGGCGCGTTTCGCCCCGGGTGATGAACCGAAATGGGTGGTACAGCAAAGCGGAGCTTTGTCCCGGCGGGGCAGGGCTTTTTCTTTTGTCCGATTTCGGAAAATTTGAGAAAGGCGGCAGCATATGAGCAAGTACAAAGAGGTCTCCACCAACTTGAATTTTGTGGAGCGGGAGCGGGAAACGGAAAAATTCTGGCAGGAAAATCACATCTTTGAAAAGAGCATGGAGAACCGTAAGGGAGATTCCTCCTATGTGTTCTATGACGGTCCTCCCACCGCCAACGGCAGACCCCACATCGGTCATCTGCAAACCAGGGCGTTCAAGGATTTGTTCCCCCGGTTCCAGACCATGAAGGGGAACCTGGTGCCCCGCAAAGCCGGCTGGGATACCCACGGGCTCCCGGTGGAGCTGGGCGTGGAAAAGCTTTTGGGCATCAACGGCAAGGAACAGATAGAAAGCTACGGCATTGCCCCGTTCATCGAGAAATGCAAGGAAAGCGTGTGGGAATACAAGGGCATGTGGGAGGATTTTTCCAAATCCGTCGGCTTCTGGGCGGATATGGACGACCCCTACGTCACCTATGACAACAGCTTTATCGAATCCGAATGGTGGGCATTAAAGCAAATTTGGGAAAGAGGGCTGCTCTATAAGGGCTTCAAGATCGTGCCCTACTGCCCCCGCTGCGGCACGCCCCTGTCCTCCCATGAGGTGGCGCAGGGCTATAAAGACGTAAAAGAGCGCTCCGCCGTGGCAAAGTTCAAGGTAAAGGGCGAGGACGCTTTCATTCTGGCGTGGACCACCACCCCCTGGACGCTGCCCTCCAACGTGGCGCTGTGCGTCAACGCCGGGGAAGACTATGTCAAGGTTTCCGCAAAGGGGGAAACCTACTATCTTGCCAGGGCTCTGTGCGACACTGTGTTGGGCGAGGGCGAGTACGAAATTTTGCAGGAATATAAGGGCGCTGAGCTGGAACACAAGGAATACGAGCCGCTGTTCGATTTTGTCAGCCCCAAGGAAAAATGCTGGTACGTGGTCTGCGACGATTACGTTACCCTGACCGACGGCACGGGCATCGTCCATATCGCCCCGGCGTTCGGCGAGGACGACGCCAAGGTGGGCAGGAAGTACGACCTGCCGCTGGTGCAGCTGGTGGACGGCAAGGGCTGCATGACCGAAGAAACCAAATGGGCTGGCACCTTCTGCAAGGACGCTGACAAGCTGATCTTGCAGGACCTAGAGGACAGGGGGCTGCTGTTCTCCGCCCCGAAGTTCGAGCACAGCTATCCTTTCTGCTGGCGCTGCGACACGCCGCTGATCTACTATGCCAGAGAATCCTGGTACATCAAAATGACCGATGTGAAGGAGGAGCTGATCGCCAATAATAACACCGTCAACTGGCTGCCGGAAAGCATCGGCAAGGGGCGGTTCGGCGACTGGCTGGAAAATCTGCAGGATTGGGCGGTCAGCCGCAACCGTTACTGGGGCACGCCCCTGAATATCTGGGAATGCGAATGCGGGCACCGCCACGCCATCGGCAGCATTGCGGAGCTGAAAGAAATGTCTCCCAACTGCCCGGAGGATATCGAGCTGCACCGCCCCTATGTGGACGAGGTGACCATCACCTGCCCCCACTGCGGCAAGCAGATGCACCGGGTGCCGGAGGTCATCGACTGCTGGTTCGATTCCGGCTCCATGCCCTTCGCCCAGCACCATTATCCCTTTGAGAACAGGGAACTGTTCGAGCAGCAGTTCCCGGCGGATTTCATTTCGGAAGCCGTGGACCAGACCCGCGGGTGGTTCTATTCGCTGCTGGCGATTTCCACGCTGCTGTTCCACAAAGCTCCGTATAAAAACGTTCTGGTACAGGGGCTGGTGCAGGACGAGAACGGGCAGAAGATGAGCAAATCCAAGGGCAACGCCGTGGAGCCCATCGAAGCCCTGAACAAATTCGGCGCGGATTCCCTGCGCTGGTACTTCTACACCAATTCCGCCCCCTGGCTGCCCAGCCGTTTTCATGAGAAAGCGGTGGTGGAGGGGCAGAAGAAATTCTTCTCCACTTTGTGGAACACCTATGCATTTTTTGTGCTCTATGCCAATATCGACGAATTTGACCCGACGAAATACGACCTGAACGCCTGCAAGCTCACGGTGATGGACCGCTGGCTGCTGTCCCGGCTGAATACCGCTGTCCGCGGTGTGGACCAGAATCTGTCCGCCTATGCTGTGCCGGAAGCTGCCCGCGTGCTGCAGGATTTTGTAGACGAGCTGAGCAACTGGTACGTCCGCCGCAGCCGGGAGCGCTTCTGGGTGCAGGGCGAGACGGAGGACAAAACCGCCGCGTACATGACGCTGTATACCGCCCTTGTCACCACGGCAAAGCTTGCCGCTCCCATGGCGCCTTTCATGAGCGAGGAAATCTACCGCAATCTGGTGTGCTCCGTGGATAAAAATGCCCCGGAAAGCGTACATCTCTGCGATTTCCCCGTATGTGAGGAGAGCTGGGTAGACGAAAAGCTGGAAGCCGATATGGACGAGGTGCTGAAGGTAGTGGTGCTGGGGCGCGCCGCCAGGAATCTGTCCAACCGAAAGAACCGCCAGCCCCTGCAGACCCTGTATACCGACGCCGACGCAAATTTGGGCGAGCTGTATCAGGATATCATTCGTCAGGAGCTGAACGTGAAAGAGCTGCGCTTCCTCACCGATATGTCCGATTTTATTTCCTATACCTTCAAGCCCCAGCTCCGTCTGCTGGGTCAAAAATACGGCAAGCAGATCGGCGAGATTCGCAACGCCTTACAGCAGCTGGACGGCGGGGCAGCCAAAAAGGAGCTGGACGAAACAGGCGCTTTGCAGCTGACCCTTTCCGGCGGCGAGATCAGCCTGACCGGGGAGGAGCTGCTCATCGAGACCGCTCAAAAGGAGGGCTTTACCTCCATGTCCGACAGGGGGCTGACCGTGGTGCTGGATACCACCCTGACCGACGGGCTCATCGAAGAGGGCTTTGTCCGGGAGATCGTCAGCAAGCTCCAATCCATGCGGAAGGACGCGGGCTTTGTGGTCACCGACCACATCGAGGTCTACCAGGACGGCAATAAGAAGATCGCCGAAGTGCTCCACAGGAACGAAAGCGCCATTTTGGGCGATGTGCTGGGCGAAAGCTGCCATTACAATGAACTTTCCGGCTATACCGCCGAGTGGGACGTAAACGGCGAAAAGACCTCCTTCGGCGTAAAAAAAGTGTAAGCTTCCAAAGAAAAAACCATCGGGCTGTTTTGAAAAGCTCCCCGGCAGGAAAAATCTTCCCGCCGGGGAGCTTTTGCCGCTTCAGTGAAACCAATTTGCTTTTTTGTTGTCTATAGAGGTGAAAGGCCTTTTATATTGCAGGGGAAAGGAGGGAAAAACCATGACGGATCAGGAAATCATTTCCTTGTACCGGCAGCGCAGGGAAGACGCCATAGCGGCCACGGAAGAAAAATACGGCAGCTACTGCTATGCCATTGCGTACCACATTCTGCGCAATGAAGGCGAAGCAAAAGAATGCGTCAACGACGGGTATCTGGCTTTGTGGCAGGCGATCCCGCCGGGCTGCCCGGAGCATCTGAAGGCGTTCCTCGGCAAAACGGTTCGGAACCTGGCTTTGAACCGGGAGAAGCTTTCCCGCCGGAAAAAGCGGGGCGGCGGACAGGCGGAGCTTCTGCTTTCCGAGCTGGAGGAAAGCATTCCCGCCGTGGTAAGCGTAGAGCAGGGGGCGGAGGACCGTGTGATCGTGCAGTGCCTGGAAAAATTCCTGTATGCCCAGCCCGAAGAAAAGCGCATGGTGTTCCTGCGCAGGTACTGGTATGCGGATTCCCTTCGGGAGATCGCCCGGGCGTACCGTATGAGCGAAGGAAAGGTAAAGTCCATGCTGTTTCGCATGAGAGAAGAATTGCGTGACACTCTCACAAAGGAAGGAGTAGAGCTATGAACGAAGAGATCAGGAAACGGAAAAGTGAAAAACTGCTGCGCGCCATGGGAGAAATAAACGACAGCCTGGTTTTGTCCTGCGCGCAGGAGAAGGAACCGAAAGTGCGCAGGCATAAGCCCCGCTGGGTCGTGGCGACTGTGGCGGCTGTGCTGGTGCTGGGTCTGGTGATTGGCGCCGGAGCCGCCGGCGGGGCGATCCCCGGGCTGACCGATCTGTTTTCCCCGGCCTTTTACGAATATCCGGAAGGAGCCGGACCTGAGCTGGAACTGCTGGAACAGCTGGGTCAGCCGGTGGGAGTCCGTGTGGAGGAGCAGGGGGTTGACGTCACGGTGAAATCCTTTTTGCGGGACCGCTACACCTGCGTTGCAGTGCTCAGCGTCCACAAAAAAGGGCTGGAGGGCAACGAGCTGAGTTTTGACTGGAACCGGCTGGAAATAGGCGGTTCCCGGGTCTTAGAAGGCGGCAGCGCTGCAGTAGGAAACATGACTCCCGGAGACGATGCGCTGGAGTATGTGATAACCTGGCAGGAAAAGGAGCCGATCCCTACAGGGAAGATGGAAATTACCCTGGAAAACCTGCGGCTGAATATCCACAGACCATTCCGGGAAAAAGCCATACAGGGAGCCTGGAAGCTGGCTTTTGAAGTGGAAACGCAGGACCTGTCCCGCAGCCTGCCTGCCGGGCAGCACCCGACGATCGAAGGGGTAGAGGCTGTTTTGGAAGAGATCACGCTTTCCCCCTTATCTCTGGCGGTAAAGTACACTGTGGGAGAGGGAGTGGAGGTGTCGCGCCGGGAACTCCCGGAATTTGTCATCACCTTGAAGGACGGTACGAGGCTTTTCCATCTCTGGGATCACCCGGAAGAAGACGGTTCACTTTCAACCGCGCTTGGAATTTCGGAGCCAAACGGCGATGGCTTTCAGTGCTTTTACACAGCGGTATTCAACTGGCTGGTGCCCCTGGAGGAGATAGAGTCTTTCACCATCGAGGGAGAGACCATTCCCCTGGAATAGCGGGAAAAGGAGCGAATAGAAATTAGTAATGAGGAATTAGCAATGAGGAATGAAAAGCGGGAGACCCAGTGCCCTAAATTGGAGCTTAGCGGGGTGCCCTTGTATCTCCCCTTTCAGAGGAGGTTAAGGGCAAAGGCAGACTTTCGGTCGGGACATATACTGACGAAAACCGCCCGCTATCTTCCCGTCTTGCCCGCGGGGGCACCCCGCTAAACTTTCATTTATCGCCCTTATCCAGCATCCAGTATCCAGTGTCCAGAATCTAAAACAGGAGCCGCCGCAAAATGCTGCATTTTGCGGCGGTTTCTGTTTGCTATCCTTTACCGTGTGACACGGATATCCCGAATCAGTGCTTCCACGCTTTCCTCTGTGGTCGCCCAGCTGGTGCAGATACGCACAGCGGTGTGGGTATCGTCCGTCTTTTCCCAGAAGGAAAAGCAGTATTTTTCCTGAAGCTTCCCTAAAATTTCGTCCGGGAAGATGAAAAAGCGCTGGTTGGTGGGGGAGGGCGCGTATTCCGGGAAGCCCGCTTCCCGGCAGGCAGCGGATATCTTTTCTGCCAGCTCGTTCGCCTTGCGGCAGATAGTTTCATACAGACCGTCCGTGAACAGCGTTTCAAACTGGATTCCCAGCAGCCGCCCCTTTGCCAGCATTCCGCCGTTCTGCTTGATGGCGTAGCGGAAGTCGCGGTCAAGCTCCGGGTTGGTGATGACCGCCGCCTCGCCGAACAGCGCGCCGCATTTTGTGCCGCCGATGGTGAACACGTCGCAGCAGTCCGCCATGTCCCTGAGCGTGAAATCGGCGCTTTGCGAAGTCAGCCCATAGCCCATTCTGGCGCCGTCCGCAAAGAGATACAGCCCCCATTTGTCACAGACGACGTGCAGACTTTTCAGCTCCTCCCGGCTGTACAGCGCCCCGTTTTCCGTGGGCTGGGAAATGTACACCATTTTCGGCTGCACCATGTGCTCCGTGGGGACGCCGTCGCTGTAATGTCCGGCGCAGAGGGCGTCTACCTGAGCGGCGGTCAGCTTGCCCTCCGCGCCGCAGGGAACTGCCAGGACCTTGTGCCCGGTGGCTTCCACCGCCCCGGTCTCGTGGACGTTGATATGCCCGGTCGCCGGGGAGATGACCCCCTGATGGGGGCGCAGCGCCGCCCGGATCACCGTGAAATTCACCTGCGTGCCGCCCACCAGAAAATGCACCCCGGCAGTTGTTGCGCCGCAGGCAGTGCGGATCAGCTCCCTGGCGCGCTCGCAGTGGATATCCTCACCATAGCCCGGCGTCTGCTCCAGATTGGTGTCGGTCATCGCCCGCAGGATAGCGGGGTGCCCGCCCTCGTTATAGTCGCAGTTAAAATAGATCATGGAAAAGCTCCCTTTCACTTCAATTTTTCTATTTTATCATAAAAAAAGCGCAAATGCGCCAACTACGATAATCGCTTTGCGATTATTTTATCACGAATTTTCCAAAAAAGAAAGAGAGCAGGCAAAAGCTGTCTTCTTATAGGTTTCCATAATTTTTTTCACTTCCCTGTTGACAAACACTGTGGAGGAGTGTATAATGCAAAGCGTTGTAAAGAAAAACGCTTTACAGAAGAATATATATAACTCGCACCTGAAACGGGGGAAGGGCAATGGCAAAGGATTTGAAGGTATCGTATTTACTGGATTTTTACGGCGATATGCTGACTGCCCCCCAACGGGAAATGGTAGAAGCCTACTACAATGAGGACCTGTCCCTGGGCGAGATCGCGCTGGACAGGGACATCACCCGGCAGGGCGTGCGGGACGCCGTCAAGCGGGCGGAGCAGCAGCTGTTTGAAATGGAAGAACGGCTGGGGCTGGCGCGCCGGTTCCAGCATGTGCAGGAAGCCCTTACCACGATTTGCGACTGTGCCCTGAACATTCAGGAGCTGAACCAGCAAAACGGCGCTGTCGCCGAGATCGACGAAAACACCGCGCGGATCCTCGCGCAGGCGCAGGAGATCGCGGACGAGGAATAAACGGCATTTTGTCTTTATGTTATAAAAAGCAGGAAAAGGAGGACGCCGCCGTGGCATTTGAAGGACTGGCAGATAAGCTCAGCAATTCCTTTAAGAAATTGAGAAGCAAGGGCAAGCTGACGGAAGCCGATGTAAAGGAAGCCATGCGGGAAGTGCGCCTTGCCCTGTTGGAGGCTGACGTCAACTACCGGGTGGCGAAGGATTTCACCGCTAAAGTAACGGAACGCGCCGTGGGCGCGGAGGTCATGGAAAGCCTGACCCCGGCTCAGATGGTGGTCAAGATCGTCAATGAGGAGCTGACCTCCCTGATGGGCGGCAGCGAAGAACGCCTGAAAAGCCCGGCGCACCCGCCTGCGGTCATTCTGATGTGCGGTCTGCAGGGCGCCGGCAAAACCACCCATGCAGCCAAGCTTGCCCACACCCTGAAGGGACAGGGGCACCGCCCGCTGCTGGTCGCCGGGGATATTTACCGCCCTGCCGCCATCAAGCAGCTGCAGGTCATGGCGGAAAAAGCGGAGACCCCCGTGTTTGAAAGGGGAACACAGGACCCCGTCCTCACCGTGCAGGAAGCCATCAGGCACGCCAGAGACTACGGCAACGACTACGTGATCGTGGATACTGCCGGACGCCTGCAAATAGACGAAGAGCTCATGGACGAGCTGCGGCGCATCAAGGAAGCAGTGAACCCCACCGACATTCTGCTGGTGGTGGATTCCATGACAGGTCAGGAAGCCGTCAATGTGGCAAAGTCCTTTGACGACCTGCTGGACATCACAGGCGTGATCCTCACCAAGCTGGACGGCGATACCCGCGGCGGCGCGGCGCTGTCTGTCAAGGCGGTGACGGGAAAGCCCATCAAGTTCGCCGGAACAGGCGAGAAGCTGTCCGACTTTGAGGTGTTCCACCCTGACCGCATGGCGAGCCGCATTTTGGGCATGGGCGACGTGCTGACCCTCATTGAGGACGCCCAGGCAAAGCTGGACGAAAAGGCAGCCGCCAAAACAGCAGAGCGGCTGATGCACAATAAGCTGGACTTCAACGATATGCTGGAGCAGTTCCAGCAGGTGAAGAAGATGGGCCCCATCAAGGGGATACTTTCCAAGCTCCCCGGCATGGGAAACAAGCTGGACGATGTGGATATCGACGACCGTATCATGGACAGGACGGCGGCGATCATTCTTTCCATGACCCCCTTTGAACGCTCCCACCCCGATTCCCTGGACGCTTCCCGGAAGCGCCGGATCGCCGCGGGCTGCGGGCAGAAGGTGGAGGACGTGAACCGGCTTATAAACCAGTTCCGCCAGACCCAGAAACTGATGAAGCAGTTCGGCGGCAAGGGAAAAAGGCGCCGCATGCCGCCGATGAACATGCCCTTCTAGCTTTCATTTTGTAGATGTAAGAATGCGTCTTTTCGCAGTCTTTCTCTAAAATACATTGTTTACTGTCCGGCGGACAGCCGGAGAAATCAACAGGAGGAAAGAAACATGGCAGTAAAAATCAGATTGAGAAGAATGGGTGCAAAGAAGTCTCCTTTCTACCGTATCGTGGTGGCGGATTCCCGCTTCCCCAGAGACGGTCGTTTCATTGAGGAGATCGGCTACTACAACCCCATGGAAGAGCCCAGCGTGGTCAAGGTAGACCCCGAGAAGGCAAAGAAATGGATGGAAAACGGCGCTCAGCCCACCGATACCGTCAAGGCTCTGTTTAAGAAGCACGGCGTTATCTGAAAAGTGCAACCCCATCACAGCTTCATTGAGACAGGAAAGGAATGAATTGCAATGAATCTGCAGGAATTGCTGAAAGTGATCGCTTCCGGGCTGGTGGAAAAGCCCGAGGAGGTCACAGTGACCTCGGAGGAATCCGAAAGCGGTGCAACGGTGTACCATCTTCACGTGGCAGAGGACGACATGGGCCGTGTGATCGGCAAGCAGGGCAGGATTGCCAAGGCGATCCGCGTTGTCATGCGCTCCGCAGCCACCCGGGAAGACAAAAAGATCATGGTCGAGATCGACTGAGCAAAGCAAGGGCGTCGTCCTGTTGGACAAGCCCTTTTTTGTTTGGGATCTGGAAAGGAGGCGGCGGTCATGGAAAGGAAACCCTTAAAGCAGTACCTGGAGGCAGGAAGGATCGTCAAAAGCCACGGCGTCCGGGGAGAGCTGGTGCTGGAGCCCTGGGCGGATTCGGCGGAGTTTTTGAAGAAATTCCGGCGCTTCTGGTTCGACGAGGGCAGAACCGACGCCGGGCTGGAAAGCTCCCGGGTCCATCAGGGCAGGCTGCTGCTGACGCTTTCCGGGATCGATACGGTGGAAAAAGCGGAGGCGCTGCGCGGTAAGGTACTGTACCTGAGCCGGGAGGACGCCCATTTGCAGCCGGGCGCCTGCTTTTTGCAGGACCTGCTGGGGCTTGCCGCCATTGACGGGAAAACCGGGAAGGTCTACGGCACGGTGGAGGAGATCATTCCCACCGGGGCAAACGATGTGTACCGTATCGTGGGGGAAAACGGGCAGGACTATCTCTTTCCCGCCGTGCCCCACATGATACAGCGTATCGCCCCGGAGGAGGGGGTCATTGAGCTGCTGCCTATTCCCGGCATTTTTGACGGCGGGGAGGTGGAAGCCTGATGCGTGTGGATATTTTTACCCTGTTCCCGGAACTGTTCCCTCCCGTGCTGGGGACGAGCATTGTAGGCAGGGCGAGAAAAAAGGGCGTTTTGCAGATCTGCTGCCACCAGCTGCGGGATTTTTCCCTCAATGAGCGCAACCATAAGGTAGACGATACCGTGTTCGGCGGGGGAAAGGGAATGCTGCTTGCGGCGGAGCCTTTCGCCCGCGGCATTGACGCCCTGACAGAACATTTGGGAAAGCGCCCGCATATCATTTATATGTCACCCAGGGGGAAGGTGCTGTCCCAGCCCATGGCGCGGCGGCTGGCACAGGAGGAAAGCCTTGCCGTCCTCTGCGGGCATTATGAGGGTGTGGACGAAAGGCTGTTGGAAGAATATGGCGCCGAAGAAATTTCCATTGGCGATTATGTCCTTACCGGCGGAGAACTGCCCGCCATGATCCTGACGGACGCCGTCAGCAGAATGCTGCCCGGCGTGCTTGCCGGCGAGGAATGCTTCACGGAGGAAAGCCACTTTTCCGGGCTGCTGGAATACCCCCAGTACACCCGCCCGGAGGTCTGGCGGGGGAGAGAAGTACCGGCTGTGCTTTTAAGCGGCCATCATGAGAACGTCCGCCGCTGGCGGCGGGAAAGCTCCCTGCTCGTTACGGCGAGGAACCGCCCCGACCTGCTGGAACAGGCGGAACTGACCGAGGAGGACAGGAGATTTTTGGAGACCGGGAAAAAATTTCCTTAAAATTCCCGTTTTTGTATAAGCGGGAAGAAACTGACCTATGCTATCTTTGGTCACGCGCCTGCCGCCACCACTGCATATGGCGGTACACAAAAAGTTTTCAACAACCTAAGCAAATTGCACAAAGCGGCAGCTTGAAAATTTTTTGGGTCTGTTCAGGAATCCAAAATTCGGGAAATTGTGTTGACGGCGGCGAAATCTATGATATAATAGCGATAAAGCTGTGGTTTGCGCTGGTGTTGTGCCATTGGAAATGGCTTCACGGGCGTCTGCCGCAAATATCATCATATTTTATCGTTTCTCAGGCTGTTTCACATGGTCTGAAAGTTGAATCCTTGCAAATCTTGTAGGAGAGTGAATTAGAATGTGCGCAAAGGAAGTACTCGTTCAGAATCAGGTAGGTCTTCACGCCCGCCCCGCCACCTTTTTTATTCAAAAGGCGAATGAGTTCAAGTCCTCTATCTGGGTGGAGAAAGAGGAGAGGAGAGTCAACGCCAAGAGCCTGCTGGGCGTTCTGTCCCTGGGCATTGTCGGCGGCGTGACCATTCGTGTGATCGCCGATGGTCCCGATGAGCAGGAAGCCGTGGATTCTCTGGTGGATCTGGTCAATTCCGGGTTTGCTGAGTAAGCCTTCAGCGGCGAACGGCATAATTTTCCTTGTGAAATGAAAGGTGCGCTGGAGGAAACAAAGTTAGTTTTCAAAAGACGCTGCAAAAGCCCGGCGGAAGGAATTTCGCCGGGCTTTGTCATTATTTGAAAAAAGGGGGCGGTATCATGGAGCAGGACGAGAAAAAGCGGGAGCTTCGGCAAAAAGCCATGAAGCTGCCCCTGTCTCCCGGCGTGTACATCATGCACAACAAGGCGGGGGAGATCATCTATATCGGCAAGGCAAAGGCGCTGAAGAACCGGGTGAGCCAGTATTTCGGCTCGGATAAGAACCATGAGGAAAAAGTGCGCCGCATGGTGTCCAATGTGGACTGGTTCGAGTACATCGTGACCGACAGCGAGTTTGAAGCCCTGGTGCTGGAAAGCAGCCTTATTAAGCAGAACCAGCCCAAGTACAATATTTTGCTGAAGGACGACAAGGGCTACAGCTATATCCGTATCAGCGGTGGTCCGTGGCCCAGGATCAGCGAAGCGAAGAAAATCGAAAACGATGGCGCCAAATATATCGGACCGTATATGAGCTTCTGGTCCATTCGCCAGACCATCGATTCCGCCCAGAAAATTTTCCGGCTGCCCTCCTGCAATCGGAAATTCCCGCAGGATTTTGGCAAGGGCAGACCATGCCTGAACTATTATATTAAGCAGTGCTGCGCCCCCTGCCGCGGGAGGGTAAGCGAGCAGGAGTATAACGAAGCCTTTCAGGAGGCGCTGGACTTCATCAAAGGC
Organism: uncultured Neglectibacter sp.; assembly: GCA_937958185.1. Taxonomy (GTDB): domain Bacteria; phylum Bacillota; class Clostridia; order Oscillospirales; family Acutalibacteraceae; genus Acutalibacter. The sequence goes on from CALFFN010000009.1 coordinate 126,472, forward strand.
GGCAGCACCACCTCCGTGAAGGCGCTGACGGCAAAAATGGAGGAAGCCGCCCAGAATATGGAATTTGAGCTTGCCGCCCGGCTGCGGGACAGGATCGCCGCCATCAATAAAATGAAGGAGCGGCAAAAGGTGGTGGCAAGCCGCTTTCAGGAGCAGGACGTGTTCGCTTTGGCGCAGGGGGATACCCACACTGCCTTTGAGGTGTTCCGCTTTACCGGCGGAAAGCTCAGCGACCGGGACAGCTTCCTCACCGAGGGCTGCCAGCCCGACGCCGAAGCCCGCTCGGAATTTCTGCGGCAGTATTATGCCATTCGCGACAGGATACCCCCTCTCATCGCGGTGGACGGTCCTGTGGAGGACGAGGAACTGATCGTCCGCTGGCTGGAAGAGAAGCGGGGGAAATCCGTGAAGCTCATGGTCCCCCAGCGCGGCGAGCAGCACCAGCTTGTGCAGATGTGCCGCAGCAACGCGGCGGAAAGCATCGCCCGGCAGAGCGGCACCTCCGGCAGGGACGCTTCCGCGCTGGACGAGCTGCGGCGGCTGCTGGGACTGGAAAAGGCCCCAGCGTATATCGAGTCCTACGATATTTCCAACCAGCAGGGCGCGGACAACGTGGCGGGCATGGTGGTGTTTGAAAACGGGAGACCGCTGAAGTCCGCCTACCGCAAGTTCAAGATCAAAACCGTATCCGGGCAGGACGACTACGGCTCTATGCGGGAAGTTATCCGCCGTCGTTTTGAAGAATATCAATCCTGCCGGAAGGAGGGCGTCACCGACGGGTTCGGTCGACTGCCGGACCTGATCCTGCTGGACGGCGGCAAGGGCCATGTGGCGGCGGTGCAGCCTGTTCTGGACGAAATGGGTGTGGAGGTGCCGCTGTTCGGCATGGTGAAGGACGACAAGCACCGCACCAGAGCCATTGCCCTTTCCGGCGGCGAAATTGCCATCAGTTCCACCCGCCGGGCATTCACGCTGGTGTCTTCCATTCAGGACGAGGTGCATCGCTTCGCCATCGGCTACCACCGGCAGCAGCGGAAAAAGTCCTCTATTTCCTCCACCCTTACCTCCATTGAGGGGATCGGGGAAACCCGGGCGAAAGCGCTGATGAAGCATTTCCAGACCGTCACCGTCATGCCCGGAGCCTCCTCCAATTCTTTCAGGTCGGCTTCGCTGATGGCGGTGAC
>CALFFN010000010.1 GCA_937958185.1 uncultured Neglectibacter sp.
CCCTTTAGGGGTGTGCCTGTATCCTGCCCTTTAGGGCTGTTATAAAACCACCGGCTCCGCCGGTGTGATATTTATTTGCAAGAGAAAGACAATAAAAAACACTGTCAAAAAGTGTACTTTTTGACAGTGTTTTTTTCGTATACAAATGTTACAGGAAAAGGCAGGAATTGTCAAGGAAAATTCCACTTTCTTTCTAAAAAATATGCCCTGACCTGCTGGGTGAGAATCTTTTTGGACAAATGTCAAAAAGTACACTTTTTGACAAAACCCTGAAAGGAGTTCGGAAAAATGAAAAAGATGGTAAGCTTGCTGTTGGCGCTGTGTTTGATCGTGGGCTGCCTGCCCCTGTCCGCCGGTGCGGCAGAGATCGTAGGCTCCGGCGCCTGCGGCGAGAACGTGACTTGGACCCTTTCTGACGAGGGCGTGCTCACCATTTCCGGCACAGGGCAAATGGAAGATTTTTCCTATGGTAATCCATGGGCGCTTCCTAATGAAATAAAAACAGTCGTCATTGAGGAAGGTGTGACCAGCATTGGAAAGTATGCGTTCGCTGGCTGTGACAACCTGACCAGCATTGCGATTCCCAAAAGTCTAACCGACATTGGTGGTGTAGTAGGGAACATATATAGCATTCCCAACCTAACGGACATTCATGTTACAGAAGGTAACCCAGAGTATTCCAGCTACGACGGCGCTGTATATACCAGTGATATGACCAAACTGTTAGTTTGCCCCAAAGGGAAAAAGGGTGTCTATATCATTCCAAAGGGTGTTACTTCAATCGACCAATCTGCATTTTCGGGGTGTCAGAGCCTGACTGATGTGGTTATTCCAGAAGGAGTAACCACCATTCCAATGAACACATTTAATTGGTGCCCCAGCCTGACCAGTGTGACCTTTCCAAAGACCGTTTCTCATATTAGCGGTGGCTCCTTTGAGGCTGGTATATTTAGCGGGTGTGAAAAATTGGAAAGCCTTATTTTTGAGGGAAATGCGCCCGCTCGTTCGGGAGGGGTGTTTATCATGCCCCCAAACATTTGCTACATCTATTGTTCAGAGGGTTCTACTGGGTGGGACGAAGATGATTGGTGGCAGCGTTTTCCACGCAAACTTATTTCTGAGTTGAAGCCAAAGGTCTTTGCGGTTTCGGTAGACCCGGTCAGCGTCCAAGTGGAAAAAGGCACTACTCAGCAGTTTACCGCTACAGTCAGCGGTCTGGGAGTTTTTGATAAGAATGTTACCTGGTCTGTGACCGGCGGAACTGCCGGGACAAGTATTTCCTCTACTGGTCTCCTGACCGTTTCCGCTGACGAAAAGCCTAACACGGTTCTCACCGTTACTGCCACTTCCGTGGGCGATAAAGCCATAACTGACACAGCTGCCGTGACGATCGAAGGTGACCCAACCGATCCCGTGGTAGATACAACGACTACCCCGGATGGTTCGGTAGTGACTACTACCACTTGGCCGGACGGCAAGAAGGCGGTGCATGAGAAATCTCCTAACGGCGGAGTGAAAGTGGAAGTGACCTCTGCCACCGGTGAAACCATTACTAAAGTAGACCTTTCTGCCGATCCGGGAGAGGGAAAGAAATTCGAGGACGTAAAGGAAAACGACTGGTTTGAAAAATCCGCGGACAGCGCTACGGCGTACGGGCTGTTCCAGGGTACGTCTGACGCCACGTTCACACCCAATGGCTCCATGACGAGAGGTATGCTGGCGCAGACGCTCTGGAACCTCAGCGGCAAAACAAGCTACGGCGCGGGAGAGGGCACGTTTACCGACGTAAAGGACGGCGCGTGGTACGAGAACGCCGTGGACTGGGCGGCAAGGGTCGGCGTGACCTCCGGCACGGGCAGCGGCGGCTTCTCCCCGGAACAGAAAATCACCCGGGAACAGATGGTGACCATGCTGTACCGCTACGCAAACGCCATCGGAGCGCCGGAAAAGAGCGGTGAAACGCTGGAAAGCTTCCCGGATTCCGGCGAGGTATCCGGCTTTGCCAAGGAAGCCGTGGCATGGGCGGTTACTGAAGGCGTGCTGACAGGCAGAAGCAGCGGCGGAAAGAATTACATCGCGCCCCAGGGCACCGCCACCCGGGCGGAGGTCGCCGCGGTGCTGACCCGCTTTGTAGAATATCTGAAATAGTTCTTCCATGTAAAAGCGCCCCCGGTCAGCCGACCGGGGGCGATCTTTCTTTCATCAATGGGCTGTGAATTTTCTCTTGTTTCCCTGGTTTCTTTGGTGTAGAATAAATGGAAGATACAGGAAAAGGAGGGCTGTACTGTGAGCAAGATAGACGTGAGCCGGGAGATCAGCCGCTTATTGAACTACGGTCTGCAAAAGGGGATGTTAGCCCCGGAGGACCAGGTGTACGCCGCGAACAGGCTGCTGCTGGCGCTGGGGGAAGGTGCGTTTGAAAAACAGGAGATCAATGAGACCCTGCCCTATCCCGCGGAGCCTCTTTCCCGTTTGTGCGACTGGGCGGCGGAGCAAGGAAAAGCTGCGCTGGATTCCCAGGACGCCAGGGACCGCTTTGACACGGAGCTGATGGACTGCCTGATGCCCCGCCCCTCCCAGGTGGTGGGAAAGTTCTATTCCCTGTACGGGCAGGACAAAAAAGCCGCCACCGACTACTATTACGGGCTGAGCAAGGCTTCCAATTATATCCGGGTAGACCGGGTGGAGCGGGACAAAATGTGGACAGCCCCCACTCCCTATGGGGAGCTGGTTATCACCATCAACCTCTCCAAGCCGGAAAAGGACCCCAAAGCCATTGCGGCGGCAAAAAACGCCCCGCAGACAGGCTACCCCAAGTGTGCCCTGTGCTGGGAAAACGAGGGGTTCACGGGAAGCCCCAATCAGGCTGCCAGGGCCAACCACCGCCTGATCCCGCTGGAGCTTTGCGGCGAGCGCTGGTTCCTGCAGTATTCTCCCTATGTGTATTATAACGAGCACTGCATCGTGCTCAGTGAGGAGCACCGCCCCATGCGGGTCAGCCGGGCTTCCTTTGAGCATCTGCTGGAGTTCGTCACGGTGCTGCCCCATTACTTTGTGGGCTCTAACGCCGACCTTCCCATTGTGGGCGGCTCCATTTTGTCTCACGATCATTTCCAGGGAGGAAATTATGAGTTCCCCATGGCAAAGGCTCCCATTCGGGAAAGCGTGGCCTTTCCGGGCTATGAAGGGGTGACGGCGGGCATTGTGAACTGGCCCATGTCCGTGCTGCGGCTGCGTTCCGGGGACAAGGAGGCGCTCGTTGATCTGGCGGACAAAATTTTGACCAGATGGCGGGGGTATTCCGATGAAAGCGCCGACATTCTGGCTTTTACCGGCGACACGCCCCACAACACCATCACCCCCATCGCAAGGCGCAGGGGGGAAGATTTTGAGCTGGACCTTGTCCTGCGCAACAACAGAACCACTGAGGAGCACCCCCTGGGGCTGTTCCACCCTCACGGGGAATATCACCATATCAAAAAGGAAAACATCGGGCTCATCGAAGTGATGGGGCTTGCCATTCTGCCGCCCCGCCTGCTGACGGAGATCGAGCTGCTGCGGGGAGCCTTTGCCCAGCCTGAACGGGCGGAGGAGATCCTCTCCCGCCCGGAAATGGAAAAGCACCGGGATTGGTACCAGGAGCTGAAAGCGGCGGGCGTACAGGCGGAAACCGCTGAAAAAGCCATTCAGGACAGCATTGGGGAACTTTTCGGGAAAATCCTGGGCAACGCCGGGGTCTATAAGGACACGGAAGCGGGCAGGGAAGCCTTCCGGCGGTTCTGCCGGCAGATATGAGCGCGGAAAAAGCCGGGGTTATGGAACGGCTCCTCGGGCTGCTTTTCCCCAACCGCTGCTTCTTGTGCGGGAAGCTCATTCCCGCCGGGGAAGTCTGCTGCGAGACCTGCCGGAAACAACTGCCGCCAAAGCCCTTTCAAAGAAAGCTTGCGCTGCCCGGCGCGGGGGCGGCGGGGGTTTCCGTCCTTTCGCCCCTGTCCTATGAGGGCAGGGTCCGCAAGGCGCTGTTTCGGTTCAAGTTCCGCGGAAAGAAAGGTCTGGCAAAGCCCATGGGCGCGCTGATGGCTGGGGCTGCTTCCTGCACGGGCAGAAAATTCACCGCGGTGACCTGGGTCGCCATGACCGCCAAGAAACGGCGTAAACGTGGCTATGACCAAAGCGAGCTGCTGGCGTGGGCAGTGGCGGAGGAATTGGGGCTGCCCTGTCTGCCCCTGCTTCAAAAGGTGCGGGAAAATCAGGTGCAGCACCAGCTTTCCGGGCGGGAGCGCCGGAAAAACGTAAAGGGCGCTTACCTCGCCCTGCCGGAAGCAGCCGGACAAGCCCTGCTGCTGGTGGACGATATCGTCACCACCGGGGCGACATTGGGCGAATGCGCCAAGGTGCTGTACCGCGCAGGCGCCGCAGAGGTGATGGGGCTTTGCGCGGCGGACGCGCCGGAAACCAAGCTGGAAAAGGAGGGAACGCCGTGAGCCATCGGTTTTCCCGGGAAGAGCTGCTTCTCGGGCAGGAAAAGCTGGACAGGCTGAAAAGCGCCCGGGTCGCCGTGTTCGGCGCGGGGGGCGTGGGCAGCTATGTCATAGAAGCCCTTGCCCGCAGCGGCGTGGGGGCGCTGGACGTCATTGACGGCGATACTGTCAGCCTGACAAACTGCAACCGCCAGCTGTTTGCGCTGAGCAGCACCCTGGGGCTGCCCAAAGCGGAGGTCGCCCGGCAGAGGGTGCTGGACATCAACCCGGAGTGCAGCGTCACGGCGGTTCCCCGGTTCTTCACAGCGGAGACCGCCCCAACCTTTGACCTTTCCCCCTATGACTATATTGCCGACGCCATCGACATGGTAACGTCCAAGCTGCTGCTGATCTCCATGGCGAAGGAAGCGGGTGTGCCCGTGATTTCCTGCATGGGCACGGGGAATAAATTCGACCCCATGGCGTTCCGGGTGGCGGATATTTCGGAAACCACCGTCTGCCCGCTGGCACGGGTCATGCGGAAAGAGCTGAAGCGCCGGGGCATTGACCGGGTGAAGGCGGTGTTCTCCACGGAGGAAGCAAAAGCGCCTCTGCCCGCAGGGGCAGAGGACGCAAAGGCTGGCAGCGAGCGTAAGGTGACGCCGGGCAGCATGGCGTTTGTGCCGGGGGCTGCCGGGCTGCTGCTGGCGGCGGAAATCGTAAAGGACCTGACTGGCTTTTCGGAAGAAGCATGAAAATTCCCCCGAAGAAAAATCTCCGGGGGATTTGGTCAAATTTTGTCGAAGCAGGTCGCGTGTCTGCGGATCACTGCGCTTCCCTTAAAAGAGAGAAAGCTTTCGGGAATGCTCCGCGGGCAGAAGCTTCATACTGCCCAGCACAGGCAGCATTGCCGCAAAGAACACAGCCAGCATGGCGGTCTGCACGGGCAGCATGACGGCGTTCTTTATCAGGCTGGCGGAGGCGTAGTACAAATAGCCCTTGCCGTACAGAATGGCGCTCCACAGCGCGCCGAGGGTGACGTTCAGCACATTGGTGGAAAGCTTCGCCAGAAAAATGCGGAGCACGGAGCACTTTGCCCGGTACAAAAACAGGGCGTACAGCAGCGTGCCCAGCATAGTGGTCAGCATATAGCCGGGAAAGTACGGTCCCGTCGGGTGGAGCAGGTAGGAAATGGTGTCCTCTGCCGCGCCGAACACCAGGGCGTTGATGGGACCGCCCACCATGCCGCACAGCGCCCGGGCGAGAAAGCCCCAGGTGACGCGCACCTGGTCGGAAATGTGAATGGACGGCACATAGGACAGCACGATGCAGGCTGCCACCATCAGCGCGGAAAACACCAGCGTGGGCAGCTTTTTGAAGTCCCGCAGGGCGTCCTGCCAGTAGGATTTGGAAAAGGGATGACGATAGAGCATAAAAATACCTCCTGAAAATTCGGCAGACCAAGGAAAACCCTTGCATATCGCCGCACAACAGGAGGGGACAAAGCCCGGCTATGCGGCAGCGGGATGCGAGCGGCGCACTGCAAGCTTTCTCCGGCTTTTCGTCCGGCGGACAACTCCCCGTTCCGCCGGCACTTAAAAACACGCGCCGCTCTACTCTGCCAGTATGAAAGAGAGTATAGCACAGACGGCGGAAAAAGGCAAGCAAATAAGGGAAAAGAGGTTCTGGTTATGAGAAAATGTGGAAAACGGCTGCTGTCCCTGCTTCTGGTAGGGGCGCTGCTGGCTCTGGGAACGGCGGTCCCCGTTCACGCCGCGGCAAAAAAGCTGGTGGCAATCACCTTTGACGACGGTCCCGGTCCTTATACCGACCGTCTGCTGGACGGGCTGAAGCAGCGGGGAGCGAAAGTGACCTTCTTTATGCTGGGCAGCCGGGCGGAGGCTTACCCCGGCGTGGTCAAGCGGGCGTACCGGGAGGGGCACCAGATCGCCAACCACAGCTACGACCACCCGGACTTGACCACCCTGTCCGACAGTGGGGTAAAAAATCAGATCCAGACCACCAACCGCATTCTGAACGCTGCCTGCGGCAAGGGCACGGACTATCTGGTGCGCTCTCCCTATGGCAGCGAAACCGGGCGGACCCGCTCCCTGATCGGCGCGCCGCTGATCTACTGGTCCGTGGACCCGCTGGACTGGAAATACCGAAACGCGGAAACAGTGAAGAACAACATTTTACAGGATACCTTTGACGGCGCCATCGTACTGGTGCACGATATCCACTCCACCAGCGTGACCGGGGCGCTTGCCGCCATCGACGTTTTGAAAAGCAGGGGATACGAGCTTGTCACCGTGCGGGAGCTGTTCCGCCGCCGGGGCGTATCCCTGAAGAAGGGGGAAGACCATTACAGCTGTAAGCCCACGGGAACGAATCTGAGCGCCGTAGCCGCCCCCACCGTTTCCAATGAAGCGGAGGGCGGCAGGCTGAAGGTGACCCTGAGCGCCCAGCCCGGTACAAAAATCTATTATTCCACCGACGGCTCCGATTTGAACCAGGAAAGCAGGGTATACACCCAGCCGTTTTACGTCACTACCCCCTGCACGGTGCGGGCGGTGGCGGCTTACCAGATGAACGGCAGCCGCAGCGGGGAAACGAAGGTCCTTTTGACAACGCCCACGGCGAAAGCGCCGGGGCTCCGGGTGGAAAACGGCGTGATGACGCTGGAAAACCGCACCGGGGGCGCGCAGGTCTTTTACACGCTGGACGGTTCCGCCGCAGACACCACCTCTACCCGGTACATAGAGCCTGTTTCCCTGTCCCCCGGCACGGTGATCTCCGCCTGCGCCGGAGGGGAGGGTCTGCTGGATAGCCCCCAGACACGTGGAACCTATTCCCAAAACGGCAACTTTTTCCGGGATATTTTCCCGAGCCAGTGGTATTATCAGGACGCTGACAGGGCAGTTTCCGCCGGATACCTCCGCGGGGTGGGGAACGATACCTTTGCCCCGGAGCGGAACGTGACCCGGGGGCAGCTGCTGACCCTGCTCTACCGCCATTCCGGGGAGCAGGTAACGCCTTTAGAGCTGGAACAGATACAGACCGCCTTTACGGATATCCCCGACCGCGCCTATTATACTGACGCGGTGGCATGGGGCTATGCCCGGGGGATCGTCCGGGGCTGTGACGACAGCTCCTTTTGCCCGGAGGGGACCGCTACCCGGCAGGAAATGAGCGTGATGTTCCAGGGTTATCTTTCCTATCTGGGCACAGTGCCGCCGGACAGCGACGGGGCAGCTGGGCACTACCGGGACTGCGGGAAGATCGCGGAATGGGCGCTGCCTGCCGTGGAGCAGATGAGCGCGCTGGGGCTGATGCAGGGCGACGACCGGGAAAATTTCCGTCCCCGTGCCTTTTCTACCAGAGGGCAGACGGCGGCGGTCCTTATGCGGCTGGCGGACCTGCTGGAAGCCCAGGGGAGCGGTTCGGCACCGCCCCCGGAGCTGACAACAGAATAGAATAAAACAGGCTGTCCGGCATTTCGCCGGGCAGCCTGTTTTATCTATGGAAAAACCGTTACTTGTGGTACAGTTTGTTCGTCTGGTACTGGGGTTCGCAGGTGAGGTTGACCCCCAGCCGGCGGAAAATATTTTCGTCCACATGGGAGAGCAGCACAGTGGAATGCGCCTCGCAGCCCCGAAGCTTGGGAAGCTGGCGCAGGGCAAGCTCCGCCGTGGGGTTGGTGGCGGCGCAGATGGACAGGGCGATCAAAATCTCATCGGTGTGCAGCCGGGGGTTCACGCTGCCCAGATGGGTGGTTTTCAGCTTTTGCAGGGGCTCGATGATAATGGGGGAGATCAGGTGAATGTCCTTGTGAATGCCGCCCAGTTCCTTGAGCGCGTTGATGAGGGCGGCGGAGGAAGCCCCCAGCAGGTCGGTAGTCTTCCCGGTGACGATCCTGCCGTCAGGCAGCTCAATGGCGGCGGCGGGCAGCCCGGTCTCCTCGGCGCGCTGCAGCGCGGGGGTGGTGACGGCTCTGCCCTCCGGGGAAATGCCGGACTGGTTCAGCAGCAGCTCCAGCTTGTACACGGTCTCGTCGCTTTCCATGCCCCGGCGCTGTCCGCACAGGGCGCTGTAGTACCGGCGGATGATCTCCTGCCGGGCGGCTTCACAGCAGACAGCATCGTCGATGATACAGTTGCCCGCCATGTTTACGCCCATATCCGTGGGGGATTTGTAGGGAGATTCCCCGGCGATCTTTTCCAGCATGGCATTGAGGACGGGGAACACCTCCACGTCCCGGTTATAGTTGACGGCGGTAACGCCGTAGGCTTCCAGATGGAAGGGGTCTATCATATTGACGTCGTTCAGGTCCGCGGTGGCGGCTTCATATGCCAGGTTCACCGGGTGCTTTAAGGGCAGGTTCCAGATGGGGAAGGTCTCAAATTTTGCGTATCCCGCCTTGACGCCCCGCTTGTGCTCGTGGTAGAGCTGGCTCAGGCAGGTCGCCATTTTTCCGCTGCCCGGTCCCGGCGCGGTGACCACGATCAGCGACCGGCTGGTTTCCACGTATTCGTTCCTGCCGAAGCCCTCGTCGCTGACGATCAAAGGCAGGTTGGAGGGATACCCGGGAATGGTATAGTGCCGGAACACTTTGACCCCCAGGGATTCCAGCCGCTTCTGGAACGCTTCCGCCGCAGGCTGGGCGGCGTACTGGGTCAGCACCACGCTGCCCACCGTCAAGCCGATCTCCCGAAAGGAGTCGATCAGCCGCAGCACGTCCATGTCATAGGTAATGCCCAGATCGCCCCGCACCTTGTTCTTCTCAATATCGGAAGCATTGATGACAATGACGATCTCCGCCTGGTCCTTTAATTCCAGCAGCATTTTCACCTTGCTGTCCGGCTCGAACCCCGGCAGCACCCGGGAAGCGTGGTAATCGTCAAACAGCTTGCCGCCAAATTCCAGATACAGCTTGCCGCCGGACTGCTCGATCCGCTCCCGTATCTGCCGGGACTGCATCTCCCGATATTTTTCGTTGTCAAACCCCAATTTCATCCTCATCAACCCCGGTTCCCAACTGGAAATTTTTATCTCGCAGGCATTTTGCCCTTTCTGGCGTCCCATAATTAACGCCCATCATACCATAGCGCCGCATGGAAAACAAGAAAGCGCTTCGGCTCGATCTGACGATCTTTTACGGTCATTATAGCATATTCTCTTAAAAATGAGAAGCCTTCCCACAAGAAAACTTCTTGCGCTTTGGCGGCGACCGTGATAAAATGCGAAATGCGCCGGGCTGCGGCGGGAAAGGAAGAAAGCGTATGACGGAAAAGGAAATTGCGGAGATCCGGCGGCGGTTCCGCTCGGAAAAAAGCAATATCACCCATGTGCGGGGGTGCTATGTCAGCGAAAAACGGGAGATCGTTTCGGAATTTGACCAGCCCCTTTCCACGCTGCCCCAGGAGGAAACCGACCAGCTTTTGAGCGTGCTGCGGCGCGCCCTGTCGGGAACGCCGGGGAGGAACCTTGCCGATTTGAGCTTTGATACCCGGCAGGTGGTGGACAGCGACGAGCACCGTCTGCTTATGGCGCTGCGGGATTCCTCCCTCCATGACGAAGCCGCCGTGCAGGCTTTTTTCCAGCGGGTGATCGGCTCCTTTTCCCTGGAAGGGACGTATCTCATTCTGCTGGCGTGCGAAAAATACGATATCCCGTACCACGCAAAGGACGGGCAGGCACTGGAGGACGCTTCCCAGGAGGTGTATTCCTACGTGCTGTGCGCCCTGTGCCCGGTAAAGCCCACAAAGCCCGCCCTGAGCTATGACGTGCCGGAAAACGCTTTCCGCAGCCGGCTGGCGGACTGGCTGGTTTCCCCGCCGGAGGCAGGCTTCCTGTTCCCGGCGTTCAACGACCGCACCGCCGATATCTACAGCGCCCTGTATTATTCCAGGGACCCGGCGGAAAATCACCCGGAGCTCATCGACGCGGTGTTCCGGCTGGAAGCCCCCATGCCGGCGGCGACCCAGAAGGAGACCTTCCACGCCGTGCTGGTGGAAGCCCTGTCCGAGGATTGCAGCTACGACGTGGTGCAGGCGGTGGACGGGCAGCTGCGGGAAATGATACAGGAGCACAAGGACAGCAAAGCGGAGGAGCCGCTGGTGCTGTCCCAGCGGGCGGTGAAGGAGGTGCTCCATTCCTGCGGCGTGTCCCCGGAGCACGTGGAGACCTTTGGGCAGAAATATGAAGAAGAATTTGGCGCGGAAATGGAGCTGCGCCCCCAAACGCTGGTGGATAAGCGCCAGCTGGAGGTCTGCACCCCGGACGTGAAGATCCAGGTGAACCCGGAGCGCAGCGACCTGCTGGAGACCCGTATCATTGACGGCGCGCGGTACATTTTGATCCGCGCCGGGGAGGGCGTGGAGGTCAACGGCATTCCCGTCCGCATTTTGTAACAGGAAAATAGAACTGGTTTCCGGCGCTTTTGCGCCGGATTTTTTGTCCTTTACTAAGCGCCGGGACGAAAAGCGCGGCAAAAAATTTTATTCCATAAACAGACAAAAACACTAGGATTTCAGCGGCTTTCACGGCTCTTTTGAAAATAATTTCGACAAAATATTGTATAAACTTCATCTTTTTTTAAGAAAAATGCTTGACAAAATAGGCAAATTGACATATTCTTACTTCTAGAGGTGGTAAGGTTTCCCATATGTATGAAAATACCGCTTCCAATCTTTTGCGGGCGGGGTCTTCCCTGTCTGCGTACCCCTGAGGAAGGACAAATCATGCAAGGAGTTGCTCTCATCATTGCTTTCGTGGTCGCCATTGTCCTGATGATCCTGGCTATCTCGAAGCTCAAGATCCACCCGTTCCTGTCCATTATGGGAATTTCCCTGATTTTGGGCATTGTCGCCGGCATTCCGCTGGTGGATCAGGCCCTGGAGGACGGAACGACGAAGACCGGGCTGGTCAACACCATCGGCGCCGGCTTCTCCGGCACATTTACCAGCATCGGCATCGTCATTATCCTGGGCGCGCTGATCGGCACCATTCTGGAGGCTACCGGCGCTGCCGTGAAGCTTGCCGATATGGTCGTCAAGCTGGTAGGTCCGAAGCACCCGGAGATCGCCATGCTCATCATGGGCTGGGTGGTTTCCATTCCCGTGTTCTGCGACAGCGGCTTTGTAGTGCTGAACCCCATCCGTAAGGCGATGGTACAGCGCACCAAGCGTTCCTCCGTGGCGCTGACAGTGGCGCTGTCGGCAGGTCTGTACATTTCCCACGTGTTCATTCCTCCCACCCCCGGTCCTATCGCAGCAGCCAACACGCTGGGCATCGGCGACAACCTGCTGCTGGTCATGGGCATGGGCGCCCTTGCTTCTATCATTCCCCTGATCGTGGGCTTCTTCTTCGCCACCTATATCGGCAAGAAGGTCAAGGCGGGCGACGAGGCGGATTCCGGCGAGACCGTCAAGAGCTATGAGGAGATCGTCAAGGAGTACGGCAAGCTGCCCAACGGTTTCCTGGCGCTGTCTCCCATTCTGGTCCCCGTTATTCTGATGGCTTTGGGTTCCATCGCTTCCATGGCTGGCTGGACCGGCGCTCTCAAGACCGCCTTCGCGTTCCTGGGCGCTCCCATTATCGCGTTGACCGTGGGCGTCCTGTTCGGTGTGATCCTGCTGTTCACCAGCAAGCGGACCGACAAATTCTATGACCTGACCAACGACACGCTGAAGACTGTTGGACCGATCCTGTTCGTCACCGCTGCCGGCGGCGTTCTGGGCAAGGTCATCGCGGTCAGCGGCATGGTAGAATTTATCACCGCAAATTCCAACGTGCTGGAAGTGCTGGGCATTTTCTTCCCCTTTATTCTGGCTGCTATCCTCAAGAGCGCACAGGGCTCCTCCACGGTGGCGATCACCACCACGGCGGGCATTATGGCTCCCTTGATGGGCGTTATGGGGCTGGATTCCCCCGCCAAGGCCGCTTTGACGGTCATGGCCATCGGCGCAGGCGCTATGACGGTTTCTCACGCCAACGACTCCTATTTCTGGGTCGTCACCAACTTCGGCGAGATGAAGCCCGAGCAGGGATATAAGACGCAGACGCTCTGCACGCTGCTGCTGGGTGTTTCCGCTATGGTCGGTATCTTTATCCTGTCCCTGATTTTCTAAATCGGTCTATCGAGGGCGGTGCGGCAAGGTGCCGCGCCGCCCTTTTCTGTTTGAGAACTCTGAAAAGCGAGGAGCAAAGCATATGGACAAACAAATGCGAACGGAAGCGGACGCTATAGTAGCTGCTTCCATCAAAGCCGTACAGCCCGATGAAGCGGTCAGCCGCGCCTTAGCGGGAAAGGAATTTCCGGGAAAGGTAGTCCTGGTGGCAGCGGGAAAAGCGGCGTGGCAGATGGCAAAGGCAGCCCATGACTGCATGGGGGACCGCATCGACAGCGGCGTGGTCATCACCAAATATGACCATGTGATGGGCGCTATCGCCAACTTTGACTGCCGGGAGGCGGGGCACCCGGTCCCCGATGAAAATTCCTTCGCGGGCACCCAGGCGGCGCTGGAGCTGGTACAGGACCTGACCGAACAGGATACCGTGCTGTTCCTGCTGTCCGGCGGCGGCAGCGCCCTGTTTGAAAAGCCGCTGGTGCGGGGAGAAGTGCTGCAGGACGTGACCAATCAGCTGCTGGCGTGCGGCGCGGATATTGTGGAGATCAACACCATTCGCAAGCGGCTTTCCGCGGTGAAGGGCGGGCGGTTCGCCCAAAGCTGCGCCCCGGCGCAGGTGTTCAGCATTGTCCTGTCCGATATTTTGGGCGACCCGCTGGATATGATCGCCTCAGGTCCTGCCTGTCCCGATACCTCTACCTGCGCGCAGGCACAGGCGATCGCGGAAAAATACAGGCTGAAGCTGACAGATGAGGTCAAAGCGCTGCTGGGGCAGGAAACGCCCAAGGAGCTGCACAACGTGACCACCCAGATCACCGGCTCTGTGCGGGAGCTTTGCGCTGCCGCCGCGGGAGTTTGCCGGGAGATGGGCTATGAGCCCGTACTGCTTACCGACCAGCTCTGCTGCCAGGCAAAGGAGGCGGGCAGCTTCCTGTCCTCCATTTTGAAGACCCATTACGGCGCCGGGAAGCCCATGGCGTTTTTGACAGGGGGGGAAACCGTGGTGCAGCTTACCGGCACAGGCAAGGGCGGGCGCAATCAGGAGCTGGCGCTGGCAGCCGCCCCCGGCATGGCGGGCATGAAGGGCGTCTGCGTGTTCAGCGTGGGCAGCGACGGCACGGACGGTCCCACCGACGCCGCCGGCGGCTATGCGGACGGCGAAACCGCCGCGGAGCTACGGGCAGAGGGCATAGAGGTTTATGACGTTCTCCAAAACAATGACGCTTACCACGCTTTGCAGAAAACCGGCGGGCTCATCATCACAGGTCCCACCGGCACCAATGTCAACGACGTGGCGGTAGCGCTGCTGAAAGGTTGAACCAAACTGAGATGATATGACTGAGATACTATAGAAAAACGGCACGGGTTTTCCCGTGCCGTTCTTTGCATTGTTATCTTTATGAATTTTCCTGCAGCAGCTGTACCAGCGGCTGAATGTACTCCTTGGAGGAAATGTCGTAGGAATGGGAAATGGCTTCGGCA
Source organism: uncultured Neglectibacter sp. (assembly GCA_937958185.1). GTDB lineage: Bacteria > Bacillota > Clostridia > Oscillospirales > Acutalibacteraceae > Acutalibacter. The sequence goes on from CALFFN010000010.1 coordinate 14,075, forward strand.
AACTGCCGCTCCGCTTCGGTTTTATCTGCCCGTTTTTCCATCATGGACTGGAAAAGCTGCATCATTTTCCTGTCGAGGAACGCCATGGTTTCATAGCGCAGCCCGCTGGGAAAATAGAAGTGGGGGACAGCGCCCAACTCCTCCGGGGACAGGTTTTTCTTCCACATTTCCTCGATGGTGTCCTGGGCTTCCTGTGGGGCTGCCCCGGTGGCAAATACGATGAATTTTCCCGCGCCGCTTTTTTGGAACAGCTTCCGGGCGGCTTTCAGCCCGTCCACCGTTCCGGCATGGAGCCTGCCGCCGAACAGGACCGTGTCAAACCCTGTCCGCAAGGCGGTGCGCGCTTCTTTCAGCGGCAGTACGGTGCAGGGGATTTCCTCGGATATCCACTGGGCGTACTGCCTGGTGAACCCGGTGCTGCTTTTGTAAATGAGCAAAATTTTTTCAGGCATTTTTCTGATCCTCCTGTGCGGCGGCAAGAAAGGCGCGGTAAGCCCGTTCCTGCCGCTGATAAATTTCTTCTGCCGGAATCCCCGGCTTACTTACGGAAAAGACCGCGCCGATCCCCACCGTGTAGAGCAGCATATCCAGGTGCAGTTCCCGCGCCTGCTCTATGGAAAGCCCCAACGTTTCGGCAATTTGCAGATCGGCGTCACCGCTCGCCTCCCGGCGGTAAAACTCGTCCAGGGAGGAAATGCCCCGGCGCTGCTGGAACAGGAACAGCTTCAGCACATGGGGTTCTTCCTTTGCCAGCTGCAGATAGGCTCTGCCCGTGCTGCGGAACAGATCGTTCCCGTCTATCCGGGCGGCAGTATATTCCCGGATAAAAGCCCTTGCCCGGTCTGCCACATCGTCGCGCAAGCCTTCCATATTGGTGCAGTAGCTGTAAATGGGCTGGACAGAGCAGCCCAGCCGCTGGGCGATCTTCTTCACGGTGATCTGCTCCGCGCCCTCCGCCCGCGCCAGCTGGAAAGCGGCTTCCACCACCATATCCTTTGTGATTTTCTGTTTCGGCATACTCTTTCTCCGTTTCATGGGAAATTTTCCGTGGAAGTTTTGACCGCTATGGCATAAAAGCGGTGGCTCCCAACAAAAAATCCAGTTATATAATCAGATTATATAACTGGATTATATATTAGAATTTTCCAAAAGTCAAGGTGTTTGGGAATTTTTCCGGCAAATCCGTGGAACGGGATTTTCTGCGGTTCACCCCGGCGCAGCACCCGGCAGGAATTACTTTATCGGCTCCCCGAAGATCCGCTCCGGCAGCCTGCCGAAATTGACCGTCTGCACCGCCTGTAAAATCTCCTCCCGGCGGGCGGCGGCGTCCGGCAGGTCGCAGACCACATCGTTCAAATCATAGGGACCGTTGCGGAAATGTCCCACCACCGCGCCGTGAAATTCCCCGTCCATCAGCAGGTACTGCAGGGGCTCGTGGTCATAGGGAAGGTTTTCGTACAAAGGGGAGAATTTTTGCTTCAGCTCCGGCTCGATCACCCGGTACAGGAAGTCGTTCCGATGCATGGCGTAAACAAAGTGCAGCGGCACGGGCTCATAGGTTTTCAGCAGCTCCCAGTCACCTGGGAGGAAAAACGCGCCGTCCTCCTCCACGAAAAGCTTTTCCGCCGTCAATTCCTGCGCGGCAATGCGAATTTCCTTTTCCGGCAGCCGGTAAAAGGCTTTCGCTTCCCCGGCGCGGAAGCCGGGGTAACGGTAAGCGAACCGCCGCAGCAGGAGCTTCAGCGCTTCGGCATGGGTGAGGGAAAATTCCTCCGCCTCCGGGAACATTTCGGCAAACCGCATCCACCCCCTGTCCCACTCGCCGTCGTATTGATCCTCATAAATGAGGAACGCTTCCTGCAAGCGGTGGAGCGCCGGGGTGATCTGCTTCACCAGCAGCCCGGTTTCCGCCTTGATCTGCTGAATGGTCATGGGACCCTCCTGGCAGAGCAGACGGAGCAGGCTTTCCTGTATTTCCGTGGGGCGGGTCAGGGGCTTGCGGTACAGCGCCCAGAAAAGCTCCAGGTCCTCCGGGACGATCCACCCCAGCGTGCCGCCGCAGAATCTGCCCTTGATGAGCCGACGGTCCAGCTGGCGGTTGCGGTTATATTCCAGATCGTCAAAATCCGCGCGAAAGCACAGGGTCGGCGGCTGTCCGAAGCCGTTCCAATACACGTTCACACCGGGCTGCAGGTCCCGGTACAGCGCCAGATATTCTTCCTCCGTGGCAGCAGAGACAAGGTGCTGCCGCTCCATGCGCAGGGAGATCAACTTTTTCCTGTCCATAAAGGCTTCCTTTCCGTATCCTTTTCATCTAGTATCCAGTATCTAGCATCCAGTATACCAGAAAAACCCGGACAGCGCCATGTCCTGTTTTATAAAATTACCCTGCCCGAAATTTTCGGGCAGGGTGGGGGTCACATCGCTTTTCAGAGGAGAATCAGCCCAAATACTCCAAACATTTTTCGCTGCTTGATGTAGGGCTTACTGTAGTTGCGCCGCACTCCGGGCATTTCAGGCGATGGTAGGCAGTGGTGATCTCATGGGTGTGTGGACCGCTTTTTTGAGAACAGCCGCTGACAGTCCGATAAGACGTTGTCGTTTCCGTTGATGTAATAACAGGTCTTACCCCGCAGGAGCACATGACAATGCGGGCGGGGGCTGCCATCAGTGGAAGCGCCAAAATAATTGCCAGAGCAATGGACAGCAAGGTGTGCTTTTCCATGAAATTTTTTCTTCCTTTCAGGAATATTGAGTGTTTAGAGAAATCTCCCTAATATTCCACTTTCAATTTAGTGTTTTTCTCTAATTTTGTCAAGAATAATCTAAATTTTTATGGAATTTAATGAAATCAGTCTTGACATTTTCACTATAAATATTTATTATAATAATACCACAATACCATTTTTTGAGAAATCGGAAAGATTATGAATTGGAAAACGCTAAAACAGGATCGGCGTTCCTGCAAAAACGAATGAGGAGGTAGCATGATGAAAAGAGGATTAAAATGCAGCATTTGTTGTTTGCTCGTGATGGGGCTGCTGCTCTGCCAGATATCGTTCCCCGCTCAGGCAGCGTCTGCCGTAGCGGATAATCGCCTGACTTCGGAAACCGCAGGATATTTCGCAAAATTCTTCCTCCGGGATTCCCTGGCTTCCTCTTCCAAGGTTTACGACATCGCTTGGACGGAACAGACAGAGATCCGGCACATGACCTGCCTGTATGACACGGAGGGGAAACCGTCGGCGTATTGCTTTGAGCTTTCCACCGAAGGAAAAGACAGCGGGTATATCATGGTTTCCGCCTATGAAAATGTGTATATGCCGATTTTGGAATATGCCGACAGCGGGCAGCCGCCTTATGCCCAATTTCCCGAATATTATGATACGGAAACCCGCGCCCTGATCTATACCGGTCCCTTTGGGTATTATCAGAAGACGGAGGACGGAAAGCTTTCCGCGCTGGACGGTGAAGCAGTCTCCCGGGACGAAGTCATAGACACGGTTACGCCGGGAGAAAGCGGTCTCTCAGCAGCGGCTTCCAACGGTGATGGAACCATCAAAGACCCTTTTGATTACGCCGAAGAAAAGCATGGTGGAACCTGGACTGCCTATGAATGGAGCAATCCCTATGAGTTTGATCTGTATCCCAAGGATACCATGATTACCACAGATACCAGTGAGCCAAATGCCTGCGGTCCCGTGGCGCTGACCAATCTGCTCACCCTTTGGGGGAACCGCAAAAAGGTCAAAACAATTACCGGCGAAACGCCCCAGCAGCGGTTGAAGAAAGTGATCCAGTACGGAAAGGAAAAGGGATATTTCCAGCCGTCCAATCATGGAACCCCCCTGCTTACCATTAAAGAATATGAAACGGGAATGTTCACCAAATACGGCGTTTCGCTGGAAAATATATACGAGTACAAGCCGACCTCTTACACGCAGTACAAGCGGCAGGTCGAGGGAGAGGGTCCGTTTCTGTTGTATTTCGGTGGACATGAAACCTATGGCTATCACTATGTGCTGGGCTACGCGTACACCCGCCTGCAAAGCGAGAGCACCGGCTATTATAAGAGCTTTGTCAAAATCAGGGACGGCTGGAGCCGGGAGGGACGCTTTGTGACGATGGACTCCACGTTCCCGAAAGGAGAGTTTTTCTCCTATGTAATTTCTGCTTACTAGATTTCCCCAGGTTTCATATTTTCAAAGGAAACATTGCCGTAATGAGAAAAAAGCCCCCTAAGCAGGGGGCTTTTCTTCGTCCTTTTTTATTCCTCACTGAAAAGCCTGGTGGAAAGGTAGCGGTCGCCGGTATCCGGCAACAGGGCGACAATGGTTTTTCCTTTGTTTTCCGGGCGCTTTGCCAGCTCTATGGCAGCCCACAGGGCGGCGCCGGAGGAAATCCCGGTCAGTACGCCCTCGGCTTTTCCCAGCTCCCGCCCGGCGGAGAAAGCGTCCTCGTTTTCCACGCAGATGATCTCATCGTAAATCCCCGTGTCCAGAATTTCCGGCACAAAATTGGCGCCAATCCCCTGGATCGCGTGGGGACCTGCCTTGCCGCCGCTCAGCACGGGGGAAGCCGCAGGCTCCACCGCCACGATTTTCACAGCGGGATTTTTCCCTTTCAAATATCTACCCACACCTGTCAGCGTACCGCCGGTGCCTACGCCGGCAACGAAAATATCCACCCTGCCGTCGGTGTCTTCCCAAATCTCAGGACCTGTGGTGGCAACGTGGGCGGCAGGATTCGCCTGGTTCACAAATTGCCCGGGAATGAAGCTGTGGGGAATTTCCCTTGCCAGCTCCTCCGCGCGGGAAATGGCGCCGCTCATGCCCTGCGCGCCGGGGGTCAGCTCCAATTCAGCGCCGTAGGCCTTCATCAGCTGGCGGCGCTCCATGCTCATGCTGTCCGGCATGACGATGATCATGCGGTAGCCCCGGGCAGCCGCCATAGCGGCCAACCCAATGCCGGTGTTGCCGGAGGTAGGCTCGATGATGACGGAATCCGGCGTGAGGACGCCCCTCTGCTCGGCGTCGTCCAGCATGGATTTTGCGACCCTGTCCTTGACAGACCCGGCGGGATTAAAGTATTCCAGCTTTGCCAGCAGCCGTGCTTCCAGCCCGTGACGCTTTTCCAGATGGGTCAGCTCCAGCAGGGGCGTTCTGCCCACCAGCTGATCCAGCCCGGTATAAATTTTGCCCATATGATGTCCTCCTTTGTATGAAAAGCAATTACAGACTTACTTGGTAGGTTATATACCAGTATATTCCTTTTGAGGGTTGTTGTCAAGGAAAACTTGATTTTCCTATCGGTTTGGTAGTATAATGATCGCAAAGCCGCGACCGGGCGGTACGGTTTTCTTTTGTGCAAAGAAGATGTACGAGTAAAAAGGATTCAGTGCAGAGTTGCACCACCCTTACGGTCGGGTGATTCAGTCTCCTCTTGTATCAAGAGGGTTCACGAGTAAAAAAAGGGTGCAAGAGGACTTAGCGTAGGGCTGCACTACCCCTGCGGTCGGGTTGTTCAGTCTCCTCTTGTATCAAGAGGGTTCACGAGTAAAAAAAGGGTGCAAGAGGACTTAGCATGGGGTTGCACTATCCCAGCGGTCGGGTGGCATGATTTCTTTTTGCACAAAGAGGGCGTATGAAGACTTAGCGTAGGGTTGCACTATCCCAGCGGTCGGGTTGTTCAGTTTCCTCTTGTACCAAGAAGCTTCACGAGTAAAAAAAGGTTCACGAGTAAAAAAAGGTGG
>CALFFN010000011.1 GCA_937958185.1 uncultured Neglectibacter sp.
AAAAGCGAGAAAAACTGGGAAAACCGCAAAAGCGTGCCGCTTCACCCAAATCGGGAAGATAGCTTTCTGAAAGCCGCAAATCAGCGACCCGGCAAAAAGCGAGAAAAACTGGGAAAACCGCAAAAGCGTGCCGCTTCACCCAAATCGGGAAGGTAGCTTTCTGGAAGCCGCAAATCGGCGACCCGATAAAAAAAATACGGCAGGGAAAAAGCGTTTACCAAAACAAAGAGGAGCCGTTGCAATTACATGGGAATTTTCAATTTTTTCGGAAGTATTTTAGGCTATCTCCTTTGGTTTCTGTATACCATCTTCAGAAACTATGGCGTTGCCATTATTTTGTTTACCATCATTTTGAAGCTGGTTCTGTTCCCCACTTCTCTGAAGCAGCAAAGAAGCATGGCTTCTCAAAGTAAGCTGGCAGAAAAGCAGAAAGAGCTGCAGAAAAAGTATGCCAATAACAGAGAAAAATACAATGAAGAGCTGTCAAAGCTCTATGAAAAGGAAGGGGTCAGCCCGACTAATGGCTGCCTGACCACCCTGTTGCCTTTCCCCATCATGCTGGGCATTTACTATTCCGTTATCATGCCGCTTTCCAACACGCTGCACATTGCTTCGGACACGGTCAGGCAGGCGACGGACTACATTTCCAGAATTCCCGGTATGGTTTCCACCGGCGGCATTTATTCCGAGCTGCAGATCATTCAGAATTTCAGCGCCGTTCGGGATAACCTGACCATGTTCAGCGCGCAGGATATCGCAAAGATCGAGGACTTTTCCAAGGGCTTTAAGTTTTTAGGGCTTGATCTGCTGTCTATCCCCAAGGGTGCGGCGTTCAGCACGTTCCTGTGGCTGATCCCCGTGCTTTCTCTGGTGACCAGCGTGGCGTTCCAGGTGTACACCATGATCTACCAGAAAAAGACCACCGGGCAGAATCCCATGGGCTGTATGCTGGTGATGACCTGCGTGTTCCCTTTGATCAGCCTGTACTGGGCATACACCATGCCCGCCGCCGTTGGCTTTTACTGGATCATTTCCTCCTTGACCAGCTGGGCGCAGAGCGTTGTAACAAACAGGTATTTCAGCGCCGCCCAGATGACGGCAAAGATAGAAGCCCAGCGCGCTGTTACGCTGGAGCTTGCCGAGGGGTCGGTCCGTCCCCTGCCTGTGGAAACGCAGAAGCAGATCGCGGATCGCCTGGCTGCCGGCGCCCAGAAAAAGCAGGACAAGGAAGAAAGCAGGCAGAAGACCGGGCAAAAAAAGAAAAAAGGCGGCTCGGGTCCCAGTGACTCAAGCGCTTATATAGGCACAAAAAAGTAAAAGAGACAGGAAGGAAGAAAAACCTATGTTGAAAGAAGCGGTAGCTCAGGGCGCGACGGTGGAGGTCGCCTTTGCCAACGCCTGCAAGGAGCTGGGTGTGGACACCACGGAAGCGGAATTTGAGATTCTGGAAATGCCCACAAAGAAGACCCTTGGTATTTTCGGTGGCAGCCCTGCCAAGGTAAGAGCCTATATTGAAGAAAACAGCGACCCTGCCGAAGCGGCGGCGGAGTATCTGAAAGCCGTGCTGAAAGAGATGGGTCTGAGCAATGTTACCATTACCATCAACCGGGAGGAAGCCGGCGCCGCGCTGAGCCTTTCCGGCGAGGACATCGGCTTCATCATCGGTCATCGGGGAGAAACACTGGATTCCCTGCAGTATCTGGCTTCCCTGGTGGCAAATCATGTGGAGTCTTCCTATTACCGCATTACCCTGGACGTAGGGAATTACCGGGAAAAGCGCAAGGAAACGCTGGAAGCGCTGGGAAAGAAGATGGCGCTGCGCGCGGTCAAGTACGGGCGCAACTCCTCTCTGGAGCCCATGAACCCCTATGAGCGCAGGATCATCCACACCGCTGTACAGACAGTGGAGGGAGCAAAGTCCTGGAGCGAGGGAGAGGACATGAACCGCCATGTGGTCATCGGTCCCGAGGGCGGCGAGCGCCCCCAGCGCTATGACAACCGCAGGGGAAACCGCCGGGGCGGCTATGACAACCGTCGTGGCGGCGGTCGTGGCAGAAGCGGCCCCGCCCCCGCAAACAATGCGCCCAGAGCGGAGGGTCCGAAATCCGACGCGCCGGATATGCCGATTTACGGCAAGATCGAGGTAAATAAATAAGAGACCTGTTTTTCCCTTGGGTCGAAAAAGCAGCTTTGGGGCGGCCTGAAAAGGCGGCCCCTTTTTTTAGATACTGGATATTAGATGCTGGATACTGGATAAGGGCAAGAGCAAGGGAAAAGAGAAGAGAGAAAAGAGAAGAGACAGGGAAAAACTGGAAAACAGGAGCGGGAATATGACAGGAGAAAAGACCATTGCCGCCATTTCCACCGGGTTCGCGCCGGGCGGGATCGGCATTGTGCGGATTTCCGGCAGGGACGCCCGGAAGGTCGCCGACCGGGTGTTCCGCGGGAAAAGCGGAAAAAAGATTGTCGACATGGCAGGGTACACCGCCCAGTTCGGCGGGGCGTTCCTGCGCTCCGGCGAAAAGCTGGACGATGTGGTGGCGCTGGTGTTTGCCGCTCCCAAAAGCTATACCGGGGAGGACGTGGTAGAGCTGTCCTGTCACGGCGGGCTGTATGTGACCCAGCGGCTGCTCCGGGAGGTGCTGGAAGCCGGGGCTGCCCCTGCCGGTCCGGGGGAATTTACCCGCCGGGCGTTTCTCCACGGCAAAATGGACCTGGCGCAGGCGGAAGCCGTCATGGGGCTGATCGGCGCGCAGGGGGAGCAGGCTGCCCGCACGGCAGAAATGGGAAGCAGCGGAAGGCTGTCCCGGAAAATCGTTGCCGTCCGGGAAGAGCTGTCCGCCCTAACCGCTCATTTGGCGGCCTGGGCGGACTTCCCCGAGGAGGACGTTCCTGTCTTAGAACAGACCGGGCTTTGCCGCAGCCTGCAAAAAATTGCGGAGGAGCTTTCCCGGCTGCTTGCCACCTTCGATTCCGGCAGGCTGTTCCGGGAGGGTGTGGAAACGGTGATCGCCGGGCGCCCCAATACGGGAAAATCCACCCTGATGAACCTGCTGGCAGGGCAGCAGCGCTCCATTGTCACCGAATACGCCGGGACCACCCGGGACATCGTGGAAGAAACTGTCCGGCTGGGGGGCATTCCCCTGCGTCTGGCGGACACCGCCGGGCTGCGCGCCACCGATGACCCGGTGGAAAGCATAGGGATCTCCGCAGCGCGGGAAAGGCTGAGAACCTCCCGTCTGGTGCTGGCGGTATTTGATTCCTCGCAGGCGCTGCTGCCGGAGGATATAGCTTGGGTTTCCGAGCTGGACCCTGCCCGCACGGTGGCAGTGGTCAATAAAAGCGACCTGCGGCGGCAGCTGGATATCGCACAGCTGAAGCAGCGGTTTCCCCATCTGGTGGAGCTTTCCGCGCTGTCCGGCGATGGATTGGAAGCACTGACCCAGGCGGTGTTTGACATTTTGGGCGCCCGGGAATTTTCCCCGGACGAGGGCGCGCTGTTTACCGAACGCCAGCGGGACGATGTGTCCCAGGCGCTTGCCGCCGTGCAGGAAGCGGAACAGGCGCTTACCGCCGGTTTGACGCTGGACGCTGCCACGGTCTGTATCGAAGACGCTTTGTCGGCGCTGTATTCCCTGACCGGCGAGCGGGTGAGCGATGAGATCATCGACCGGGTGTTTGAGACATTTTGCGTTGGAAAGTAGTTGTTAGAAATTAGTAATTAGTAATTAGAAATTAGCAGTTAGACCGGCGTGCCGCCGGGTGCAGGACGGGGAAGAACAGGGCATGATTTTTCCGTTTTGTCGCCCGACCAACGGTAAAGTGCGGCAGATAACAGAAAATAGAGGTTAGTCTTGAGCCGTTAGTTGTTAGAGGAACTTCATTTGATAAAATGAAAGAGCAGTTTAGAATTGTCAATGGGGAAGCGAGGGGTGAAAATGAGGGTACTGTATGTTTCCGATTTGGACGGTACGCTGCTGCGCAGTGACGCGAAAATTTCGGCATACACCTGCCGGGTCATTAACGAGCTGACGGCAAAGGGAATGCTGTTTTCCTACGCCACCGCCCGCTCCATCTATACCGCCTCCAAAGTGACGGCCGGGCTGACTGCCCGGATCCCGCTGATCACCTACAACGGCGCGCTGGTACGGGACAACGCGACCCATGAGCTGCTGCTTTCCAATTTCTTTTCCAAAGAAGACGCGGCGGAGCTGCTGGAAGCGCTTTTGGGGCGCGGCGTCTCGCCCATTGTCTATTCCTATGACGGGCGGGAGCATTTTTCCTATCTGGAACAGGAAATAAGCCCCCAGACCGCCGCGTTTCTTGCCACCCGGAAAGGGGACGCGCGGGATCGCCCGGTCTCCCGCCCGGAGCAGCTTTTGGAGGGGGAGGTCTACTACTTCACCTGCATTGACGAAACGGAAAAAATGTGCCCGCTGTATGAGCGGTACCGGGAACGGTTCCACTGCTTTTCCCAGCCGGAAATTTACAGCGGGGATACTTTTTTTGAGATCATTCCAAAAAACGCCTCGAAAGCAAATGCCGTTTTGCAGCTGAAATCTCTGCTTCACGCGGACAAGCTGGCGGTATTCGGCGACGGGGAAAACGATTTGGATATGTTCCAGCTTGCCGAGGAAGCCTATGCCGTTTCCGGCGGGGCAGATCGCCTGAAGGCTGCTGCCACGGCGGTGCTGGGCAGCAACGACGAAGACAGCGTGGCAAAATGGCTGGAAGAGCATGGGGAAATCGAGGAAAAAAGGGGGAACGAAAATGACCTATGATGCGGGGAAAATTGATGTGGCGGTGATCGGCGCGGGTCATGCGGGGATTGAAGCGGGGCTTGCCGCCGCCCGGCTGGGCTGCAAAACGGCAGTGTTTACCATCAATCTGGACGCCGTGGGCAACTGCCCCTGCAACCCCAGCATCGGCGGCACGGCAAAGGGTCATCTTGTGCGGGAAATAGACGCCCTCGGCGGCGAGATGGGAAAAGCCGCGGACGAGTGCACCCTGCAAAGCAGAATGCTGAATCTGGGAAAGGGTCCTGCGGTTCACTCCCTCCGGGCGCAGATCGACAGGAACCGCTACTCCCAGACCATGAAGCACCGCCTGGAGACCTGCGAAAATCTGGAGCTCCGCCAGGCGGAGGTAGTTTCTCTTTTGCCGGAGGGCGGCGCATGGAAGCTTACCACCCGGCTGGGGGCGGTATACACCGCCGGGGCGGTGATCCTTGCCACCGGCACCTTTTTAGGGGGAAAGGTCTTCGTGGGGGACGTGTCCTATGAAAGCGGACCCGATGGAATGTTCCCCGCCGCCTTTCTGCCGGACTCCCTGAAAGCGCTGGGTATTTCCCTGCGCCGCTTCAAAACCGGCACGCCTGCCCGGGTGCTGCGTTCCTCCATTGATTTTTCCGAATTGGAAGTGCAGCACGGCGACGAGCCTGCCGTCCCCTTTTCCTACGATACGGAAGCCCCGGTGGAAAACCGTTCCGTCTGCCATGTAAGCTGGACAAATGATGAGACAAAAAAGGTGATCCTGGAAAACATTCACCGCTCGCCCTTATATTCCGGCATGATCGAGGGGGTGGGTCCCCGCTATTGCCCCAGCATTGAGGACAAGGTGGTGCGGTTCCCCGACAAGCCCCGGCACCAGCTGTTCATCGAGCCTTGCGGCGAAAATACGGAGGAAATGTATTTGCAGGGCATGAGTTCCTCCCTGCCGGAGGACGTGCAGCTTGCTTTTTACCACACCATCAAGGGCTTGGGGCACGCTCAGATCATGCGCACCGCCTATGCCATCGAATACGATTGCTGCGACCCCCTGCAGCTGGACGCCGCCCTGGAGTTCCGGGATTATCCCGGTCTGTACGGCGCGGGGCAGTTCAATGGCAGCTCCGGCTATGAGGAAGCCGCCGCCCAGGGGCTGATTGCGGGGATCAACGCCGCCCGGAAGCTTTTGGGCAAACCCCGGTTTGTGCTGGATCGAGCCAGCTCCTATATCGGCACGCTGATCGACGATCTGATTACAAAGGGCGTCAGTGACCCATACCGCATGATGACCTCCCGTTCCGAATACCGATTGGTGCTGCGGCAGGACAACGCCGACGAGCGCCTGACCCCCTACGGCAGGGAGCTGGGCTTGATTTCCGACAGCCGGTGGGAAAAATTCCAGAAGAAGCAGGAGCAGAAGCGGCAGGAATTAAAGCGGACGCAGAACACGGTTTTCCCGCCGACGGAGCAGCTGAACCGCATTCTTGTTTCACGTGGAACATCTCCTGTGACCACCGGCGTGAAGCTCAGCGACCTGCTCCGCCGCCCACAGATTTCCTATGACGATTTGACGGAAATCGACACTGCCCGCCCCGACCTGCCCGCCGCCGTGCTGGAAAATGTGGAAATCGAGCTGAAGTACGAGGGATATATCCGCCGGCAGACGGCGGATATCGAGGAAATGCGCCGGGTAGAGGGGAAGAAGCTTCCGCCGGACACGGATTACCGCCAGATCACGGGTCTGCGGTTGGAAGCAATAGAAAAGCTGGACCGTGTCCGCCCGGAAAACGTGGGACAGGCAGGGAGAATTTCCGGGGTCAGCCCGGCGGACATTTCCGTACTGCTGATCTGGCTTGCTTCCCGTGGCAGGGAAACGGGAGAACAAAACTGAGAATACTAAATTTTTTGGCGGCAGTATTTCCAAGTCCTTAAAATGCGCCGCTTAAAAAAGGAAAGCAGTGATAAAAATGACGGACTGCAAGGCAATGCTGATCTCTATGGCGAAGACCATGGGAATCAAAGTGACAAACCCGCAGGCGGAACAGTTCCAAACCTATCTGGAGCTGCTGTTGAGCTGGAACGAAAAAATGAACCTCACCGCCATTACCGATCGGTCGGAGGTGGTGGAAAAGCATTTTGTGGACAGCCTTACCCTGCTTTCCCACTGTAAAATAAAGCCCGGGGCGAAGCTGATCGACGTGGGAACGGGAGCGGGGTTCCCGGGGATCCCCCTGAAAATCCTGCGCCCGGATATCGAGCTTACTTTGCTGGACGGGCTCAATAAGCGGCTGAACTTTCTGGGAGAGGTCTGTTCTGCCCTGAATATCACCGCGGAAAGGGTCCACAAGCGGGCGGAGGAAGCCGGGCGGGACCATAAAATGCGGGAAAGCTACGATATCGTCACCGCCCGGGCAGTGGCGCCCCTGAATATCCTTTGCGAATACTGCCTGCCGCTTACGAAAATGAAGGGCTTCTTTCTTGCCATGAAAGGTCCGGGGGCGCAGGAGGAGCTGGCTCAGGCGGAGCGCGCGCTGGATATTTTAGGCGGCACGGACAGGAAAATTATTTCCCTTTCCCTGCCCACCGCGGGGGAACGGAACATCATTGCCGTGCAGAAAAAAGCCTTTACGCCGCGGGAGTATCCCCGCCACGGCGGGACTATTACGAAGCACCCGCTTGTTTAGATACTAGATACTGGATATTAGATGCTGGACGCTGGAAAAAAGCATTTCGCATTCCTAATTGCCCTTATTTATACATTGCACATTTCTACATTATACATTCCTGAAAGGGGTGGTTTTATGAATTTGGTTTTCCGAAAAGCGGCAGCGAAGGACCAGGAGAGGCTGGACGCGGTCATGCTGGTCATCAGCGACGGCAGGGTAAAGGATCGGAAAAAAGCGGCAGAGCTGATAGAGAAGGTGGGAAACGACCCGCAAAAATATCTGCTTGTAGCGGAGGACACGGAAACAAATACGATTTGCGGCAGCCTGCTGGGCGTGGTGTTCGAGGATATCTGCGGCGACTGCAGGCCTATTCTTCTGGTGGAGAATGTGGCGGTGCTGGAAAGCTATCAGGGCAGGGGCGTGGGCAGAGCCATGTTTGAGGAAATCGAGCGCTGGGGACGGGAACAGAACTGCCACTATGAAATCCTGGTTTCAGGAATGCAGAGGGTGGGCGCCCACAAATTTTATCAGGCACTGGGCTTTGAGGAAGTCAAGGGCTTCAAAAAATATCTTTAGAGAGCGAAAGAAGCGCAGAAAAATTTTTTGAAAAAATAAATTTTCGCCGACGCGTTTCTACAAAAAACTGCGCTTGAGAGGTGTATACTTGGGTCACACGAAGGGCGGATACGCTTTCCGTGCAGAGGAAGCATGAGGACAAGCTGGATAACGGAGACGGAGGCAGGCAGATGTTTTCCAAAGATAAGCTGAAATTGATGCGGCTGCCGGTTTCCAAAATTCAGCCCAATCCCTCCCAGCCCCGGAAAGAATTTGGCGCGGACGAGCTTCAAAGCCTGGCGCAGAGCATTCGGGAAAACGGGCTGCTGCAGCCCGTCACCGTGCGGAAGGAATCCGGCGTCTATTATCTGGTGGCAGGGGAGCGCCGGCTGCGCGCCTGCAGGCTGGCAGGGCTGCCCAGCATTCCCGCGCTGCTCATGGACTGCGAGCAGGAAGACAGCGCCGTGCTGGCGCTTTTGGAAAACCTGCAGCGGAAAGACCTGCAAATGTTCGAGCAGGCAAACGCCATTGTGAATCTCCTGCGGGAATGGCAGATCACCCAGCAGGAAGCCGCAAGGAAGCTTGGCATGAGCCAGTCTTACCTTGCCAACAAAATACGGCTCTTAAAGCTCAGCCCGGAGGAGCAGGAAGAAATTCTGGAGCATGGGCTGACGGAGCGCCACGCCAGGGCGCTGCTGCGTATCGACGACATGACCCTGCGGCAGCGGGTGCTGCGCACCGTCATTGACAAAAAGCTGAACGTGACAAAAACGGAAGAGCTGGTGGCAGCCGTTCTCAAACCAAAGCAGATAAGAGGAAAAGCCCGGCGCACCTTTGTGGCAAAGGATATCCGGCTTTTCATCAATACCATAGACCACGCGGTGGACGCCATGAAAACCGCCGGGATAGAAGCACAGTCGGAGAAAAAAGAGACCGAGGAGTACATCGAATGCACGGTGCGTATCCCAAAGCTCGCAAGAGCAACCTAACACAGCGTACAAGTTTTAACCCATTCCCTTATTCATTTCCCACAAGAGAAGACGGTCGGTGTTACAGCCGACCGTCTTTTCTTGCTTTTCTCGGAATGTTTCATGTGAAACATGGAAAACTGAAATTTGCAGGGATACGTTTCACTGACGTCAGAACCGGCAAATTAAATTTTGCGAAAACTGCCGTTTCTTCTTCCATTCCCGGAGAATTTATGATATGATAGGAAACAGTAAATCTTATAGGAGGCAGACGCCGAAAGGCGGAAAGGCTTCCGGGAGGGAAAGGAGTTCCCATGGGAAAGGTTATCGCGATCGCAAACCAAAAAGGCGGTGTGGGAAAAACCACTACGGCAGTGAGCCTGGCGGCAGCGCTGGGCGATAAGGGAAAAAAGGTGCTGCTTGCCGACGCTGACCCGCAGGGCAATACCACCAGCGGCGTGGGTGTGGACCGCCGCACCTGCATTTTGAGCATCTACGAGGTCATGATCGGCGGGGAAAAGGCGAAAAGCGCCATTGTAAAAACCGCCTTCAAGAATCTGGACCTGCTACCCTCCAGCATTGATCTGGCAGCGGCGGAGATAGAGCTTGCCGGGAAGGAGAACCGGGAAGACACGCTGAAAAGCGCCCTGGCGTCTGTTCGGACGGAATACGACTTTATTTTGATCGACTGTCCCCCGTCCCTGGGGCTGATCACCACCAATGCCTTAAATGCTGCGGACACGATTTTGATCCCCATTCAGTGTGAATACTATGCGCTGGAGGGGCTTTCCCAGCTGATGAACACCGTGCGCAGGGTAAAGCGCCAGTACAACGACCGGCTGGATATCGAAGGCGTGCTGCTGACCATGTATGACGGGCGGCTGAACCTGACCCAGCAGGTGGTGGAGGAAGTGAAGAAATACTTCCCCCGGAAGGTGTTCAAAACGGTGATCCCCCGGACGGTGCGCCTGTCGGAAGCCCCCGGCTTCGGGCAGCCTGTGCTGTATTACGACCGCTCCTCCAAGGGCGCGGAAGCCTATGGGGAGCTGGCGATAGAAGTGCTGAAAAACAACAAGTAACAGATCAAGACTATAAATTCAAACTGAGAGATAGAAAAAAGCTTGGGACGGGAAAGGTGTTGTCACGATGAAAAAGCGAGGACTGGGAAAAGGGCTGGACGCCATTTTTGCTGAGAACAGCCTGGAAAGCTCCGAGGGCGCGGTGACCATTAAAATCAGTGAAATCGAGCCGAACCGGGAGCAGCCAAGAAAGGAATTTGACAGCGCCGCGCTGTCCGAGCTGGCAGACTCCATTTCCCAGCACGGCGTGCTGCAGCCGCTGCTGCTGCGCCCCATTGTCAGCGGAGGCTATCGTATTGTGGCTGGTGAGCGCCGCTGGCGCGCCGCCCGCATGGCGGGTCTGTCGGAGGTTCCGGCAGTGGTGCGGGAAATGACCGATACGGAGGAAATGCTTTTCGCGCTGATCGAAAATTTGCAGCGCGAGGATCTGACCCCGTTGGAGGAAGCCAGAGGCTACAAGACCCTGATCGACACCCAGGGCTTTACACAGGAGGAAGTCTCCCAAACGGTGGGGAAATCCCGCCCGGCGGTGACCAATGCCCTGCGGCTTTTGAATCTGCCGGAGGACATTCAGGAAATGCTGGAAAAGGGAGAGCTTTCTGCAGGTCACGCCAGAACGCTTTTGAGCTTCAAGACCCCGGAGGATATGCGGCAGGGCGCGCAAAAGGCTATGAAGGGCGCTTCCGTGCGGGAGCTGGAAGCCATGGCAAAGCGGCTGGGAGAAAAGAAAGCTTCCGGCGAAAAGTCCCCCAGCCGGGGGAAAAACCAATACTATGAGGAAGCCCAGCTTGCCGTGGGCGAGTACCTTGGGCGCAGGGTCAAGGTGAGCGGTACAAAGAAAAAAGGCACGTTGCAAATCGAATTTTACGGCGAAGAGGACCTGCAGAACCTGCTCAGCGAATTGAAGCTTCAGCAGGGTAAGGCGTGAAGCCTGGCATGAAGCCCGGCGTAAGATTTGGCATAAATTAGGAAAAGAGGAAAACGAAATGCTGGATATCAAACTGGTTCGGACAAACCCGGAGCTTGTAAAGGAAAACATCAAAAAGAAATTTCAGGACGAAAAGCTTCCTTTGGTAGACGAGGTGCTGGCGCTGGACGAGCAGTTCCGCGCGTCGAAGGCCAGAGGGGACGAGCTGCGGCAGCAGCGGAACATCATCAGCAAGGAGATCGGCAGGCTGATGAAGGAGGGCAAAAAAGGCGAAGCGGAGGAAACGAAGCGCAAGGTGGCGGAAATCGCCGACGAGCTTGCCGCCATGGAACAGAAGGAAGCGGAGATGACCGAGGAGATCCGCAAGCGCATGATGGTGATCCCCAATATCATTGACGATTCCGTACCCATCGGCAAGGACGACAGCGAAAATGTGGAGCTGGAGAAGTTCGGCGAGCCCAAAGTGCCGGACTTTGAAGTGCCCTACCACACGGACATTATGGAGAGGGTCAACGGAATTGACCTGGACAGCGCCCGTCGCACCAGCGGAAACGGCTTCTATTACCTCATGGGCGACATTGCCCGCCTGCATTCCGCCATTCTTTCTTACGCAAGGGATTTCATGATCGACAAGGGCTTTACCTACTGCGTGCCGCCCTTTATGATCCGCAGCGACGTGGTCACCGGCGTGATGAGCTTTGCGGAAATGGAAAACATGATGTACAAGATCGAGGGGGAGGACCTGTATCTTATCGGCACCAGTGAGCACAGCATGATCGGCAAGTTCATGGGCAATATTCTGGAGCCGGAAACTTTGCCCAGGACCATGACCAGCTATTCCCCCTGCTTCCGCAAGGAGGTGGGCGCCCATGGCATTGAGGAGCGGGGCGTGTACCGTATCCACCAGTTTGAAAAGCAGGAAATGATCGTGGTCTGCGAGCCGGAGGACAGCATGGACTGGTACCATAAAATGTGGAGCTATACCGTGGAGCTGTTCCGCTCCATGGATATCCCGGTGCGCACGCTGGAATGCTGCTCCGGCGATCTGGCGGACCTGAAGGTAAAATCCTGCGACGTGGAGGCATGGTCGCCCCGGCAGAAGAAGTATTTCGAGGTGGGCAGCTGCTCCAATCTGGGAGACGCCCAGGCGCGGCGGCTGGGGATCCGCATCAAGGGCAAGGACGGCAACTATTTTGCCCATACCCTGAACAACACGGTGGTCGCTCCCCCCAGAATGCTGATCGCTTTCCTGGAAAACAATCTGCAGGCAGACGGCAGTATTAAAATCCCCGAGCCTTTGAGAATGTACATGGGCGGGAAGACAGTGATCCAATAACAGTTGTTTTTAGTAAAAAATGATAAAAAGAAAAGGCTTCTCCATATCGGAGAAGCCTTTTTGTATCTCAGAGCCGTTATTCCGTTTCGGCTCCTTCCTGACGGTCGGTGGCGGCTTTCCGTTTTCCAAAAGAAAGAATAAAGATCAGCGCGCTCAGGCAGTAGGCGGCGGCAATGACGAGATAAAAGGATTTTGCGCCCATACCGTCCAGCACCATGCCGCCGAGCAGATTTCCCAAAATGCCTGCCACAGAGGATACCGAAGCAAACAGCGTTTGGGCGGTAGCCTTTAAGCCGTCGGGCGCAAGCTCGTAAATATAGTTCAGAGAAGCGCCAATGAACAAGCCGTTGCCCAGACCAAAGAAAGTACAGAACAGCAGCATCAGCCCCAGCCCGTTGGTCAAAAGCCCAAAGCCCGCGCACTCCACCGCCATCAGCACGGCGGCGCATACAATGAGATTCCGCAGGGGAAACCGGCGGCGGAATTTTGCCATAAGCAGCAGGAAAGGCACCTCCAGCAGCGCCCGGTATCCCAGAAGAACGCCATACTGCTGGGAGGGGACGCCCACTTCAGCCATAAGATAGGGGATAAAAGAGGATTCCGAACAGGCGGCAAGATAAAAGAAAAAGGTGAACACCAGAAACATCACATAGCCGCGGCTGTGGAACAGCCTGCCAAGCTCCAGCTTTTCCGCCTTTTCTCCATCGCCCTTTTTTGGCCTGGCGGCAGGCTCTCTGGCGAAAACCGTCAGCACCACGACAATGATCACCAGCAGCCCGGTGAGCCAGAAGGTGTTTTTCACGCCCACATAGGGCAGCAAAAAGGAAATGGCAAAGCTGCTTATTGTAAAGAGCAGCGACCCCACGGAGCGGAGCATTCCATAATTCAGGTGCAGCTCGTTGCAGTTGCGCACCAGAATGTTTTCGGAAAAGGAGGAGGTGGGGCTCCTGAAAAAGTTCACGAAAGGCAAATACGCGGTAAAAAGAATGGGAGAAAAAGGAAGCCCGGCAGGGATCAGGGGCGTCAGCGCATAGAGGACACTGGAGGAAATCAACAGGATCATGAAGATTTTCCGCAGGGAGCCGATCCTGTCGCTGACCATGCCCCAAAAGGAGACGGAAACAATGCCTACCCCGGAGCTGATGGCGTTCAGCAGCCCCAGCTGGGAAGCGGAAAAGCCCAGCTCCTGCAAATATACGGTCTGATAGCAGCCCACTGCCCAGGCAAACCAGAACATCCCGCACAACGCCGCCTGATTCAACGCCTGCCTGCTGTTTTGATCGAGCCGGGAAAAAATGCGACGTATCATAACAAATGCTTCCGCCTCTCGCTTTAATTATCTAATACGGTAATATGTCATAGCGCCAAAGGAATCCTGACGCGGATAGAATAGCGCAAAGGAGAAGTGCTGTCAATAGATTTTCCCCAAAAGAAAGGGGAAAATCGGAAAAATTTTTGTGGGGCGGAAATTGCCGGAAAGGCTTGTAAAAGAAAAAAGGCAATGATATAATCAGTGTTTATAAGATACCGGGGAAACCGGACGGAAAACGGAAAAATTTAAGAGAAAGTGAGTTGTGGTTATGCTGGACATGGAGTACAAGGACAAATTTGTAAAAGAAGGTCTGACCTACGACGACGTTCTGCTGATCCCGGCAGAATCTCATGTGCTGCCTGCGGAAGCGGACCTTTCCACGAGCCTGACGAAACAGATTCGCCTGAACACCCCGATCATGACTGCCGCCATGGATACCGTAACGGAAGCGGATATGGCGATCGCCATGGCGCGGGAGGGCGGCATTGGCATTATCCACAAGAATATGAGCATCGAAGCGCAGGCAGATCAGGTGGACCGGGTCAAGCGCTCGGAAAACGGCGTCATTGTAAACCCCTTCTTCCTTGCCCCGGAGAATCTGGTGCGAGAAGCGGACGAGATCATGGGGCGCTTCAAAATTTCCGGCGTGCCCATCTGCGAGGACGGCGTGCTGGTGGGAATTATCACCAACCGCGATATGCGCTTCATGGAGGGTGATGACTTCAATCAGCCGATCCGCAACGTCATGACCAGGGAAAACCTTGTTACCGCCCCTGTGGGCACTACCATGGAGGAAGCACAGGAAATTTTGAGAAAACACAAAATCGAAAAGCTGCCCATCGTAGACAGCCAGATGCGCCTCAAGGGGCTTATCACCATCAAGGATATCGAGAAAGCGGTACGGTACCCCAATTCCGCCAGAGACGAAAAGGGCCGCCTGCTCTGCGGCGCAGCCCTCGGCGCGACAAAAGACGTGCTGGAGCGCGCGGCGGCGCTGATCGAAGCGCAGGTAGACGTGGTGGTGCTGGACTCTGCCCACGGGCACAACAGCGGCGTGCTGGAGGCTGTGGCAAAGGTAAAGAAGGCATATCCCAACCTGCAGGTCATAGCCGGGAACATTGCCACCGCCGAGGGCGCAAAGGCGCTGATCGACGCCGGCGCCGACTGTGTCAAGGTGGGCATCGGACCCGGCTCTATCTGCACCACCCGCGTGGTCGCCGGGATCGGCGTGCCCCAGGTCACCGCCGTGTTCGACGCGGCGACGGAAGCGGCAAAGCACGGGATCCCTGTCATCGCGGACGGCGGAATCAAGTACAGCGGCGATATCGTAAAGGCGCTGGCTGCCGGGGCGAACGTGGTCATGCTGGGCTCCATGGTGGCAGGCTGTAAGGAAGCCCCCGGCGAGTACGAGCTGTACCAGGGGCGGCAGTTCAAGGTCTATCGCGGCATGGGCAGCCTGGGCGCCATGGGCAAGGGCAGCAGCGACCGCTATTTCCAGGGCGAGCAGAAGAAGTTCGTTCCCGAGGGCGTGGAGGGCAGGGTGCCCTATAAGGGACCTCTGGCGGACACCATCTTCCAGCTGCTGGGCGGCTTGCGCTCCGGCATGGGATACACAGGCTGCAGGGACATTCAGGAGCTGCACAGCAAGGCGCAGTTCGTGCGTATCACCGGCGCGGGGCTGAAGGAAAGCCACCCCCACGATATTCAGATCACCAAGGAAGCCCCCAACTATTCGATCCATTCTTAAAAAGCGGAAGAGGATTCAGGCGGCAAATGGGGGCGGGAAAAGCAGAAAAACTTTTTCCTGCCCCAAATATTTGGAAACTGCTTGACAAATACTAGCAGGTACAGTATAATAAAGAACGCTCCGCTGGAAAGCCGGGGCAAAATGCTCTGTCTCTGACAGAGCAGATATGGCGGCATAGCTCAGTTGGCTAGAGCATTCGGTTCATACCCGAAGTGTCGATGGTTCAAATCCATTTGCCGCTACCATATGGCCCGGTGGTCAAACGGTTAAGACACCGCCCTTTCACGGCGGTAATACGAGTTCGATTCTCGTCCGGGTCACCAAGCAAACACAACGCCGGACTCAGGTTCCTTGGGTTCTGCGTTGTCTTTATTTTGAGCTGCCGTATCGAGAAAGGAAGTATGGATCACCATGAAAAAGCGAATGTTATCCCTGCTGTCTGCAATGGCACTTCTCCTGACACTGACCGCCTGCGGCGGCGTGTCCGGCTCCAGGCTTCCGGCATTGGAAACGGAGACCGATTCCTCCGCTGTGAGTTCCGGCGCTGCGGGCGGCCATCAAAAGCCCACCGGGAATTACGAAAACGAAGACCCTGACGGAATGATCGGGCTGCTGACCTATATGGAGGACGGCAAGGCGATCGTCCGGGACACAGAAAACGTAAAGTTTGAAAACGGCGCTGTTGTTACCGCGGAGAATACCACGTCCTTTGTGCAGATGTCCTTTAAGGAGATCGGCGCGGTGAACGGGTATCGGTACCAGTTTACTTATAACGGCAGCACGGTGCAGGCGGAGTTTTACCGCTTTGACCCGGACAATCTGGACGAAAAAGGAAAAACCTGTCTTGATTCCGTAAAGGAAAAGGGCTTCTTTGAGCTGCTGGGCAATACGGTCCCGGCAACGCTGCACCCCAGCGGGAAATACCTGATGATCTACACGGACGCGAAAGAGGACGAGAAAAACGAAGCGCAGAAAAAGTGGGCGGAGGAGTTGTTCCTCAGCTTTCCCGCATAATTGACTTCCAAAAAGACTTGCAGCAATGCGGGTCTTTTTTGCGTACACAAAGCGGGAATGAGCTTCAAAAAATAAGGGAAATCCACAGCTTAAAAGGAAAGGGGTATTTGCACCATGCGAAGGCTTTTCGGCAGGAAGGGCAGCAGGGGGACCTATGAGATCGACATGACCCATGGACCGCTGCTGGGGAAAATCGTGAAATTTGCCATTCCATTGGCGGTTTCCGGGGTGCTGCAGCTGCTGTTCAACGCCGCGGATATCGTGGTGGTGGGGCGGTTTGCCGGCAGCACCGCGCTGGCGGCGGTGGGTTCTACCGGGGCGCTGATAAACCTGATCGTCACCCTGTTCATGGGGCTTTCCGTGGGGACGAACGTATTGGTCGCCCAGTATTATGGGGCGGGCAACCAGAAAGAGCTGAGCGAGACCGTACATACTTCTATTCTGGCAAGCGTCGTCTTTGGGATAGGGCTGATCTTTATCGGCATTGGGCTGGCGCGCCCTGTGCTGGAAGCCATGGCAACGCCGCCGGAGGTGCTGGACCAGGCGGTGCTGTACATGCGGATCTATTTTATCGGCATGCCCGGCATGATGCTGTACAATTTCGGCGCGGCAGTGCTGCGCGCGGTGGGGGACACCCAGCGCCCGCTGTACTTCCTGCTGCTGGCAGGTATCATCAACGTGCTGCTGAACCTGTTCTTTGTGATCCAGCTGCATATGGGTGTTGCCGGCGTCGCGGCGGCGACCTCTATTTCCCAGGCGATCTCCGCCGGGCTGGTGCTGTGGTGCCTGGTGAAAGCGGACAGCATTTACCGGGTGGACCTGCGCAGGCTGTGTATCAAAAAGGACAAGCTGCTGAAAATGGCAAAGATCGGGCTGCCCGCCGGGATACAGGGCGCGTCCTTCTCCATTTCCAACGTGCTGATCCAGTCTACCATCAATTCCTTTGGCTCGGTGGCTATGGCGGGCAACACCGCCGCCGCCAATATTGAGGGCTTTGTTTCCACCGCCATGGACGCCTTTTCCCAGGCTGCCATGTCCTTCACAGGGCAGAATGTGGGGGCGAAAAAGCTGAACCGGGTCAACCGCATTTTGGTGCTGTGCCTGAGCCTGGGCGTAGGGATAGGTTTGCTTATGGGCATCGGCGCTTACTTTGCGGGGTCGTCCCTCCTCAGCATTTATTCCAGCGACCCGGAGGTAATTTCCTTTGGTCTGCGCCGACTGGCGATCGTCTGCGCCTGTCAGTGCGTGGGCGCCCTGATGGGCAATATGGTGGGCGTGCTCCGGGGGCTGGGGGCTTCCTTCGTGCCCATGGTCATCACCATCACCTTTGTCTGCGGCTTCCGCGTGGTGTGGCTGTACACGGTGTTTGCCATGGCGCCCACCCTGGAAACGCTGTACTGGTCATACCCCATTACATGGGCGCTGGCGGCGGCGTTTGACTTTATCTGCTATTTTATTGTGAAAAAGCGCCTGGCGAAAAAACTGGGGATCGGCACGGAGCCGCAAACAGAATAGAGCCGTATCCGACGGAGCTTGAAAAACGGAGAGGAGTATCGCAGTGAAGTTGAAACGAAACAGGGAGCGGGGCTCCTTTGAAATTGACATGACCAATGGACCACTGCTGGGGAAAATCATTAAATTTGCCATTCCGCTGGCGCTTTCCGGCGTGTTGCAGCTGCTGTTCAACGCTGCCGACATGGTGGTGGCAGGCAGGTTCGCGGGTTCTCAGGCGCTGGCGGCGGTGGGCTCTACCGGGGCGCTGATAAACCTCATGGTCAACCTGTTTATCGGGCTTTCGGTAGGTGTGAACGTGCTGGTGGCGAGGGCTTATGGTTCGGGTCAGCTTTCCGAGCTGGACGATACGGTACATACCGCGATCCTCACCAGCCTGATTTCCGGCGTACTGCTGATCTTTATTGGCGTGGGGCTGTCGAAGCCCCTGCTGACCTTAATGGGAACGCCTGCGGACGTGATCGAGCAGTCCACCATCTATATGCGGATTTACTTTGTGGGAATGCCGGCGGCAATGCTCTATAATTTCGGCGCGGCAGTGCTCCGCGCGGTGGGGGACACCCGCCGCCCGCTGTATTTCCTGACCGCGGCAGGTCTGATTAACGTGTGCTTCAACCTGTTTTTTGTGATCGTGCTGCACATGGGCGTAGCCGGGGTCGCCACTGCCACGGTGATTTCCCAGACCATCTCCGCCGGGCTGGTGCTGTGGTGCCTGGTAAAAAGCGACGCCGCTTATAAAGTCAATTTGAAGCGGCTGCGCATTGTGAAAAACAAGCTGGTGCAGATGATGAAGATCGGGATACCCGCCGGCATACAGGGCGCCACTTTCTCGGTGTCCAACGTAATTATCCAGTCCACCATCAATTCCTTTGGCTCTATCGCCATGGCAGGCGCAACGGCTTCCAGCAATCTGGAGGGCTTCCTCTGGACGGTGGTGGACGCCTTTACCCAGGCGGCGCAAAGCTTTACCAGCCAGAACTATGGCGCGAGAAAGCCGGAGCGGGTCAGGCGGGTGTGCACCCTCTGCCTTGTAATGGCAATGGGGCTTGCCCTTGTGCTGGGCGGCGGCGCCTATCTGATTGGTACTCCCCTGCTGGGGCTGTACACCTCGGACGCACAGGTCATCGAATACGGCTTGCGCCGAATGCTGATCACCTGCGTGCCCTATTTCACCATCGCTTTGATGAACGTGACGGTGGGTATGCTGCGGGGGCTTGGTTCCTCGGTCATGCCGATGATAATGTCCATTGTGGGCACCTGCGGGCTGCGCATTTTATGGATCTACACCGTTCTCCCCCTGAACCCCACATGGGAAATGCTGTTCCTGTCCTACCCCATCTCCTGGGCAGTGACCGGGGTTTTCCAGCTGATTGCCTACCTCTACGTGAAGAAGAAGGCTTTTTCGCGGTTACAGCTGGTACAGGCAGAATAATTTTTTAGTATAAAACTGACCCCTCCGGCAGCGCCTGGAGGGGTCAGTTTCTGCTTTGAACCATCAGTCTTCAATGTAATGCACATCGGTTTTGCGCAAAAGCTCCTCATACTGGAAGCAGCGGGGGTCGTGGTCGTTGATAATGCCGCAGGCCTGCAGGTGGGAAAACACCGTGACAGACCCCAGATATTTGAAGCCCCGCTTCTTCATATCCCTGCTGATTCGGTCGGAAAGCTCGTTGCGGGCTTCCCACTCTCCGCGCTGGTGCTTGCGGTAGACCATGGTCCTGTTGTCGGAAAAGGACCACAAATATCGGTCGAAGCTGCCAAACTCGTCGATCACCTGCAAAAAGCATCGGGCGTTTCCGATGATGGCATTGATTTTCCCCCGGGAGCGTATCATGTTTTCCGTTGCCAGAATGCGCTCCACGTCTGCGTCTGTGTAGCCAGCGATCTTCCGAAAATCGAAATCGTCAAAGCACTGCCGGAAGATCTCCCGCTTTTTCAACATCAGCAGCCAACTCAGCCCGCATTGCATGGCTTCCATCAATAAATATTCAAAATGGCGGTTGTCATCGTGAAGGGGCTGTCCCCATTCCTCATCATGGTATTGCTGCATGATCCCGCCGTCCATGCACCAGGCGCACCGTTCCATTCTCATTCCCCCCGCTCCTCGTTGAACAGAGGATACCACATCTGCCCCGTAGGCGCAACCTTTTCCTCAGATTATAGAAAGCGGCGTAAAGCAGACCGCACACCGCGCTGTTGGCTTGTCCCTTATACCGCGAAGCGGTGCGCCCCAATGGTGGCGACCACCTGCCGGGACCAGATCCATTTGTTGGTGGTCTTTGCCGGATTATAATAATAGATAGCGCCGCCGGTGGGGTCGGAGCCGTTGATGGCTTCCCGCGCCGCCTGATAGGCGGAATCCGCCACAGGGGCGTTGATCCCCCCGTCGTACAGGCAGGAAAACGCGCCGTCCTGATAGATAACGCCGGACAGCGTGTTGGGAAAGGACGGGTGGGCAATGCGGTTCATGATGACCGCTCCCACGGCGACCTGCCCCTCATAGGGCTCGCCCCGGGATTCCGCGGAAATGATGGACGCCAGCAGCCCCACATCGCTTTCGCTGAAGCCGCCGTACGCGCCGCCGGAGCCGCCTCCTTCAGTAAGCCCCAGCGCGGCAAGGGTGTTTTTCCCAACGATCCCGTCGGCGTCCAGCCCCATATCCTGCTGAAAGGCGATCACCGCCTGTTGGGTGCGTGTGCCGAAAATACCGTCTGCCGTGCCGGGGTCATAGCCCAGCTCCTGCAGCCTTTCCTGGATCTGTGTGACCTCCCCGCCCCGGGAGCCGTACTTTGACAGCGCCGCCGCGCCGCCGCTGTTCCAAAGCATCAGCAGGATCATCAGGTTTACCAGCCCGATCACCAGCACCCTCCACAGCAGCAGCCCAATTTGCTTTCCCCGTTCAGTTTTCATGTTTTTTTATCCCTTTCTTTTTTGCCTTCTTCTATATATAATGAAACTGGAATCTCTCTATGCGCTAATCTGCCCGAAGAAATATCGTCCCTATTCCCGGAAATTTTTGCTTTTTTTCACTGCCGCTCCCAGTACCGGGCAAAAATAGAACATACCTGTATGGGGGACAGGCTCTTTTTTCCACTATATATGGGCAAAAGCAAGATTTTCAAAAAATCTTCAAAAAAAGGCAAAAAAAGTGTTGACAGAGGGGGTGTAGATGTGATAAGATAATCGAGCGCTCAAAAGAGAGGGCAGGGAAGCGGCAGAGAGCCGGGAGGCGCCAGGTCGCGGAAAAGCCTGAGAATTTGGGAGCAAATGGACCTTGAAAATTAAACAACGAGAAGAAGGAAAGACCCGTGAAATTCTTTGGGTAGAGATACTCTAAGAAGGAAACAGGAAACAGAACCTGAAACAGAAATCTGTGAGAACGTCAGAGACGTTTAAGAGCTGAGAAAAGCTCTAAAGAAGATTTAAGAGGCTGAAAGGTCTTTTAGATACCATTTTTTAGAGAGTTTGATCCTGGCTCAGGACGAACGCTGGCGGCGTGCCTAACACATGCAAGTCGAACGGAGTTATGCGCTGAGCGGAAGGTGCTTGCACTGGAAGCTCTTGTATAACTTAGTGGCGGACGGGTGAGTAACGCGTGAGCAACCTGCCTTTCAGAGGGGGATAACGTTTGGAAACGAACGCTAATACCGCATGAGACCACGGCTCCACATGGGGCAGCGGTCAAAGGAGCAATCCGCTGAAAGATGGGCTCGCGTCCGATTAGATAGTTGGCGGGGTAACGGCCCACCAAGTCGACGATCGGTAGCCGGACTGAGAGGTTGAACGGCCACATTGGGACTGAGACACGGCCCAGACTCCTACGGGAGGCA
>CALFFN010000012.1 GCA_937958185.1 uncultured Neglectibacter sp.
TGCACCATTAGCTCAGTTGGTAGAGCACCTGACTCTTAATCAGGGTGTCCCGGGTTCGAGTCCCTGATGGTGCACCACTCTAGCTGGCTGCGAGCCAGTTTACGGCCCGTTGGTCAAGCGGTTAAGACAGCGGCCTCTCACGCCGTTAACGTGGGTTCGATTCCCGCACGGGTCACCACCCCGGCAATCGCAAGGTTGCCGATATATTCCTCCTTAGCTCAGTCGGTAGAGCATGCGGCTGTTAACCGCAGGGTCGTTGGTTCGAGTCCAACAGGGGGAGCCAAAAGAGGATGCCGCCGCTTTATGATTGAGCGGCGGCATTCTTATATGGACCATTAGCGCAGTTGGTTAGAGCAACCGGCTCATAACCGGTCGGTCCGGGGTTCAAGTCCCTGATGGTCCACCAAAAATAATTGGCTCACCCAAAGGGTGGGTCAATTATTTTCCTTACCAGGGACTTGAACCCGAGAGGAGACGTTAACTGAGCTGACAACCGAGAAAATCATGCGCCAGTGGCGCTAAGCTGCAAAGACCAGGCACGAGTGTGCGGTGCGCGCGAAATGATTCTGTATCAGGTTTTGCTTTTGTTGGGCAGGAAAATTTTTACAGGGACACCCATTTGTTTGCAGTTGTCGATCACAAATTCCGTCCCACGAGAAACTCCGTCCCAGAAAGCCAGCACAAGGTTGGCATTTTCTATTATCTTAAGGTTCCTCTTGAGCGGTGCAGAGCGCCCGTACTTATCGTATTCCGGGAGAAATTCAGTCAGCCGGATCCCATTTTCTAAAGCATACGCTCTTGCACAACTGTCAATCCCTTTTGCGCCGCCGGATATGATCTCTACCACCCCATCAGGAAGATATTTTTCGAGATCGCTTACCAGAAGCCCCCTTGATCCGATAACTGCTACACGCATTTCAGTGTCTCCCTTTGAAATTTTAGATATACCATATATCTGTTTTGTACATTGTAACACATATTGGCTGTAAAATAAACACACAATATGTTTACAATGAGGTGACTGCATGGCAATCAAAAGTGTTTCCATACGCATTGAAAAAGAAATGCTTGAAAAGCTGGGCTTTGTTGCCGATTATGAAGGTCGTTCCGTGAACAGTCACATTCTTGTCCTGATTCGGGAGAGCATCAGAAAATTTGAGGAGCAGAATGGTGAAATCACGGGAAGCATCAAGCCGGATCTCAATGTAAAGCCGACAAGGAAAAACTGAAAAGAGGGGATCGCGCCGCTTTGAATGAAGCAGAAGCGCTGTGATCCGAAGTGTCCAAGTCGCGCGCCTGCCCGGTGTGTGACTTTTTTGTTTTGCAAATTTTTCTTCTAAAACGAAAATCTGTAGATTTTTCCCTGCAAATATGATAGGATTAGCACGGTACAATTTCTACACTTTTCTGTAGAATGCTCTTTGCCAAAGCCTGAAAAGCAGGTGGATTTTGCAAAACTTTTGCAAAACAAAATTTCATGGTAATCGAAGAATTGGGAGAGGAGAAGCTATGACCAACGACAGAAAGACGGACTTGTTCGAGCGGGAGCGTATCCCGCGGGCTGTGGCGGTCCTGTCCATTCCAACCATTGCCAGCAACCTTGTGGCGCTGCTGTACAGCCTGGCGGATACTTATTTTGTGGGAATGCTGAACGACCCTGTTCAGACTGCCGCCGTAACGCTGGCAGCCCCGGTGCTGCTGGCATTCAACGCCGTCAATAATCTGTTCGGCGTGGGCAGCTCCAGCATGATGAGCCGCGCGCTGGGGCAGAAGGATTTCAAAACCCTGCGGCAAAGCTCTGCCTTTGGCTTCTATGGCTCGCTTTTTTGCGGTATTTTGTATTCCGTTGCCTGTGTGCTGCTCATGCAGCCGCTGCTTTCCCTGCTCGGCGCGGACGTTACCACCGCTGCCGCCACGCAAAGCTATCTGTTCTGGACGGTTTGCCTTGGGGCGACGCCTTCCATTCTGAATGTGGTGATGGCGTATTTGATCCGTTCCGAGGGCGCTACTCTCCATGCCAGCATCGGCACAATGAGCGGCTGCATTCTCAATATGATTTTAGACCCGCTGTTCATTCTGCCCGGCGGCTTTGGCATGGGGGCGGAGGGGGCGGCGCTTGCCACCTTCCTTTCCAACTGCGGCGCGGTGCTCTATTTCTTCTTCTATCTCTTTTTCCAGAGAAAGACCACCTATGTCTGCATTTCTCCAAAGGAATTTACGCTGCGCAAGCCCATTGTGAAGGGCGTGTGCACGGTTGGCGTGCCGGCGTCCATACAGAACCTCCTGAACGTGGTGAGCCATATGCTTTTGAACAATCTGGCAGCGCCCTACGGCGCGTCGGCGCTGGCGGCAATGGGGATCGCGTCCAAGGTCAGCATGGTCCCGTGGTACATAGGGAACGGCATTTCCCAGGGCGTTATGCCCCTGATCGGCTACACCTACGCGGCGAAGCTCCACAAGCGCATGAAGAAAACGCTGCGGTTCACCGCCGTCCTTTCCGGCTCCATTCTGGCAGTGATGGCGCTGGTCTGCTGTTTGTGTTCCCAGCCCATTGTGCAGGCGTTTATTCAGGACCCGCAAACTGTGGAATACGGTAGCTGGTTCCTGCGGGGCATGGCGGTTTCCGTGCCGTTTTTGGCAATGGACTTCCTTGCCGTAGGCGTGTTCCAGGCTGTGGGGAAAGGACCCCTGTCGCTGTTGATGGCGGTCCTGCGCAAGGGTGTGCTGGAAATTCCCGCTCTTTATGCGCTGAACGCCCTGCTTCCCCTGTACGGGCTGTCTCTTGCCCAGCTGGTGTCCGAGGTCTGTATGTCCCTGATCGGCGCATTTTTGCTGCTGCGCTTTTTGAAAAAGCTTGCCGCGGAAACGCCCCTTGAAGCAGAACGACCCGAGAAAGCCTGAACCCTGCGATAAAATACGTTTTTGGCGCGTCCCATTGCCGTGCCCGAAAAACTTTTCACCCAGCGAAGAAAGGAAAGTGACTGCAAGTATGAACGGATTTCTACAGGACGATTTTCTGCTGACCACGCCGGCTGCCCGGAAGCTGTACCACGAGTATGCCGAAGGAATGCCCATTGTGGACTACCACTGCCATGTCAGCCCCAGGGAAATTTGGGAGGACAAGCGCTTTGAGAACCTTTCCCAGGAGTGGCTGTCCGGCGACCACTACAAATGGCGGCTCCTGCGGGCGAACGGCGTCAGCGAAGAATATGTCACGGGAAACGCGCCCGACCGGGAAAAATTCCAGAAATTTGCAGAAACGCTGCCGAAAGCCATCGGGAACCCCATGTACCATTGGTGCCATCTGGAATTGAAAAATTATTTCGGCTACACGGGGCTGCTGTCCGGGGAAACTGCGGAGGAGGTCTGGAACCTGACCGCGGAGCAGATGAAGCAGGAGGAGTTCAGCGTGCGGGGGCTGATCCGCCGGAGCAATGTTTCCTTTATCGGCACCACCGACGACCCTGCGGATTCCCTGGAATATCATGAAAAGCTGCAAAACGACCCGACTATGACTACCATAGTCGCGCCGTCCTTCCGCCCGGACAAGGCGCTGCAGATCGAAAAGACCGGCTGGGCGGAATACCTTTCCAGGCTGTCCGAAGCAGCCGGGCTGCCCATTGAAAGCATGGACAGCCTGAAGGAAGCGCTGAAGCGCCGGATCGGCTTTTTCGATGTCCACGGCTGCCGTGCCAGCGACCATGGCTTGGACCATGCCGTTTTTGCCGTCGAGACCGCCACAGGGCTTGACGGGATCGTGAAGAAACGGCTCTCCGGCGGCACGGTCACCGAGCGGGAAGCCGCCGCTTTCAAAACCGAACTGCTGCTGTTCCTTGCCGCCGAATATGAGCGGCGCGGCTGGGTCATGCAGATACACTATAACTGCATGAGGAACCCCAATTCCACCATGCTCCAAAAGGTGGGCACGGACACGGGCTTTGACTGTATCGGTCCCGACAACGGCAGCGAAGCACTGCGCCAATTGCTGGACGCCATGTATTCCGGCGGTCAGCAGCCCAAAACGGTCCTGTACAGTCTGGACGGCAACGACAACGCCTTTCTGGACGCTTTGACCGGCTCTTTCCAGGACGGCAGGACCCCCGGCAAGCTCCAGCACGGCAGCGCGTGGTGGTTCAACGACACAAAGGACGGGATCACCGCCCAGCTTACCGGGCTGGCGGCAACGGGGCTGCTGGGGAATTTCATCGGAATGCTCACCGATTCCCGTAGCTTTTTAAGCTACGCCCGCCACGAATATTTCCGCCGGATATTCTGCGGTCTGCTGGGAAACTGGGTGGAAGCCGGTGAATGCCCGGAGGATTACAGGCTGCTGGGCACTCTGGTGCAGGACGTGTGCTACCGCAACGCGGTGCGCTATTTCGGATTGGAGGGTCGGCTGTGAAGATGAAACTTTCCTTTCGCTGGTACGGGGAAGACGATCCCGTGACATTGGAATACATTTCCCAGATTCCCGGAATGCGCTCCATCGTTTCCGCCGTGTATGACTGCAAGCCCGGCGAGGTGTGGAGCGAGGAAAGCCTGGCAAAGCTCAAAACGGACTGCGAAGCCCACGGGCTGGTGTTCGACGTGGTGGAGTCCGTTCCCGTCCACGAGGATATCAAGCTGGGCAGGGGAGAAGTGGACGCCCTGCTGAAAAACTACTGCGAAAATATCCGCCGCTGCGCCAAAGCGGGGGTGAAGTGCATCACCTATAATTTCATGCCCGTGTTTGACTGGACCCGGACCCAGCTGGATAAGCCCGCCCCCGATGGCTCCACCAGCCTTGTGATGTATTGGGAGCAGCTGAAGGGACTGGACCCCCTGCACGATGACATTCACCTGCCCGGCTGGGATTCCAGCTATACCCAGGAACAGGTGCGGGAGCTGATCGCCGCTTACGGGGCGCTGGGGGAAGAGGGCTTGTGGCGGAATTTGGAGCGCTTCCTCAAAGTTACGGTCCCGGTGGCGGAGGAATGTGGCGTGCAGCTAGCGATCCACCCCGACGACCCGCCCTATCCCATTTTCGGCTTGCCCCGTATCATCACCTGCGAGAAAAATCTGGACAGGCTGCTGTCCATTGTGGACAGCCCTGCCAATTCCCTGTGTCTCTGCACGGGCAGCCTTGGCTGCGCGGAGAGCAACGACGTCCCGGCAATGGTGCGGAAGTACGCCCAAAAGGACAGGATCGCTTTTATGCACATTCGCAACGTGAAGATACTTCCCGACGGCTCCTTTGAGGAGCGGGCGCACCTGTCCTCCTGCGGCAGTCTGGACATGACTGAGATCGTAAAAGCCCTTGTGGAGAACGGGTATGAGGGCTATGTCCGCCCCGACCATGGCAGAATGATCTGGGGCGAAACGGGCAAGCCCGGCTACGGCTTGTTTGACCGCGCCCTGGGCGCCGCCTATCTGAACGGGCTGTTCGAAGCCTGCGAGAAAGAAAAGGAGAGCAGATCGTTTTGAATTTGCCAAAAAGGAAATCTCCCAGGCTGAAAGATTTCGATTACAGTTCGAGCGGCGCGTATTTTATCACGATTTGTACACAGAATAGGGCGTGCCTGCTTAGCCGGATTGTAGGGGAGGGGCTTGCCCCTCCCGCAACCCGATTGACAAATTTCGGGAAAGTTGCGCAGAAGCAGATAAATCAATTGGAAAATCGTTTTCCCTCCGTATGTGTTGATAAATATGTGATTATGCCAAACCACATTCATTTGATCCTTCGTTTACGGAAAAAAACGGGAGGGGCTCGCCCATCCCCTACGGTTTCCGAAGTGATAGGCGCTTACAAATCCCTTACCACTCGCATTTGCAAACACGGAAATCTGTTTCAGCGCTCTTTTTATGACCATGTCATTCGTGAAGATGACGAGTATTTGAAAATCTGGGAGTACATTGATACAAATCCTGCAAAGTGGACGGAAGATTGTTTTTACTCTGAATAAACGTAGGAAGGGAGAAGGTAATATGAATCCAAACGTACTGAATACCAATCTGTCCGGGAAGGTGGCGGTGGTGACAGGCGCGGGCGGCGTGCTGTGCGGGTATTTTTCCAGGGTGCTGGCGCGGGCAGGGGCGAAGGTCGCCCTTCTCGACCTGAATGCCGAAGCTGCCGAAGCCGTGGCGGAGGAGATCCGCCGGGAGGGCGGCATGGCGAAAGCCTATGCCTGCAATGTGCTGGACAGCGAAATTTGCCGCGTGGTCGCCGACCAGGTGCTTGTCGAGCTGGGACCCTGCGACATTCTCCTGAATGGGGCGGGGGGCAACAATCCCCGCGCCACGACCGATAAGGAATACTACGAGCCCGGCGATCTGGACGGTGAAACCAAGAGCTTTTTTGATTTGGACGCCAAGGGCGTGGGCTTTGTCTTTGATTTGAACTTTTTGGGCACCCTGATCCCCACCCAGGCGTTTACCCGCCAAATGCTGGGCAGGGAAAATTGCTGCATTCTGAACATTTCCTCCATGAACGCCTACACGCCGCTGACAAAGATACCCGCCTATTCCGGGGCGAAAGCGGCGGTATCCAACTTTACCCAGTGGCTGGCGGTGCATTTTGCCAAGGAGGGCATTCGCGTGAACGCCATTGCCCCCGGCTTCTTCTCTACAAAGCAGAACGCCAAGCTTCTGTGGAACGACGACGGCACGCCCACCGCCCGCACCGGGAAAATTTTAGCCGCCACCCCCATGGAGCGTTTCGGCGAGCCGGAGGAGCTGGCTGGCGGGCTGCTGTTCCTGCTGAACGAAAAAGCCGCCGGATTCATCACCGGCGTGGTGCTGCCCATCGACGGCGGGTTCTCCGCCTATTCCGGCGTGTAAAGGAGGATTTTCTATGAATCGTGTGGACCAGAGGATCGAACAGATCGGCGTGCTCCCCGTTATCAAGCTGAACCACCCGGAGCGCGACGCCGCGCCCCTGGCAAAGGCTCTCTGTGCCGGGGAAATTCCCGGGGCGGAGGTCACTTTCCGGGCTGCCGGGGCGGAGCACGCCATTCGCCTGAT
Source organism: uncultured Neglectibacter sp. (assembly GCA_937958185.1). GTDB lineage: Bacteria > Bacillota > Clostridia > Oscillospirales > Acutalibacteraceae > Acutalibacter. Next base: position 7,000 of record CALFFN010000012.1, read on the forward strand.
GAAGGAAGCCTGCCCGGAAATGCTGGTGGGCGCAGGCACGGTGCTGCGCACGGAACAGGTGGACGCCGCCATTGCCGCCGGGGCGGAATTTATCGTGACCCCCGGCTTTGACGGGGAGTTGGTCGCCTATTGCCAGCAGAAGCAGGTCCCCATTTACCCCGGCTGCACCACGCCCACAGATTACCATGCCGCCCTGAAATTCGGGTTGGAAATTTTGAAATTCTTCCCGGCGGAGCAGTCCGGCGGGCTGCCGAAGATCAAAGCCATGAGCGTGCCGTTCCCCATGTTCCGTATCATGCCCACCGGGGGCATTTCCCTGAAAAATCTGGAGGAGTATCTTTCCTGCCCGGTGGTCTGCGCCTGCGGCGGCTCCTATATGGTGACGGAAAAGCTCATCGAAGAGCAGAACTGGTCAGAAATCACCCGGCTGTGCAGGGAGACTGCCGCCATCACCTCAAAAGTGCGCGGGAAAAAGACTTTGTGAGAGGAAATATCACAATTCTCCCGCGTGGAACCGTCTTTTTTAGCGGCTTTCGGGTACACTCCTTTCTGGGCGATAGGGCACTGACATTCCCGGAATGCGCGGGAAAAGGATTTAGCCGCTTCCAAAAAGAAGGGAATCGCAAAGGGGGGCAGCGCCCCCCTTTGCAAAGAAAAAAAGAACTTTTGCGCAAGATGGCGCTTGAAGCGGTGCAAACACCAGAATGCGCAACGGGTATCACTTGCAGAGAGAAACTTTCGGCAAATATTTCAGAGTAACGCAATTCATGCAAAAAGAGATAGCTTTCTCAAAACGGGAAAACTATCTCTTTTTATAGATGATTCGGATATTCTGATGGTGAAACTACAGCCTAAACTTTTCTTTGATCTTTTGCGCGGCAAGGGCAGGGGAGAGGTTCGAGTTGTCGATCTTCATATAATTTTCAAAGGGGATTTCCCCGTCCCTGCTTTCCAGCCGGTAATTGCTGTCATCGCGGAGTAACCTTTGGTTGGAAGTTTCCACGTCTCTTTTGGAAGCCTTATTTTGAAGCCGGTTTTCCGTTGCGTTTCTTTCCAGCCGCACTTCAAGGGGCGCCACAAGCTCCACGTAGTAAAATTCCGTGCCGTAGGGCTGGAAAATGCTTTTTATCTGCTCCACGTACTCCCAGTCGGACCGCTGGTCAAACGCCCACATAAAGGTAAAGATCATGCCATAGTTTTCCGTTTTGGCAAACTCCTCAAAAATGACCTGCCGGAGCCTGTTTATCGCTGCAGTATTGTACTGCCCAAATATTTCCAGCACCGGCTCGATAGTCATGTGGTTGTGAAACAGCCTCAGCCCCGTGAGCTTCATAAGCTCCTGCCCGACTGTCATTTTGCCCACAGCGGCGTCGCCAAACAAAAACAGTAATTTCATAGTACCCCCTTTTATGTCACGTTCTATTTTTTCCATTGCCCCACGCAAAAGGCGTGAGCCCCTCAGCGCACCTGCCCCTTGCCATAGACCACATACTTGTAAGAGGTCAGCTCCCGCAGCCCCATAGGACCTCTGGCGTGGAGCTTCTGGGTGGAAATGCCGATCTCCGCCCCCAGCCCGAACTCTCCTCCGTCCGTGAAGCGGGTGGAAGCGTTCACGTATACCGCCGCCGCGTCGATGGCATTCAGGAAGCGCTCCGCGGCAGCTTCATTTTCCGTCACGATACACTCCGAATGCCCGGTGGTGTGCTGCCGGATAAAGCCGATGGCTTCCTCCACGTTTTCCACCAGCCGCACCGCTAAAATATAGTCGCCGTATTCCGCGTCCCAATCGCTTTCCTGCGCCGGAACGCCCCTGCTTCCCAGCAGCGTCAGCGCATCATTGTCGCACCGCAGCTCCACACGGTCTTTGTCCAGCAGGGGGAGGGCAAGCTTCAAAAAGTCCGCCGCAACGTCTTTTTGTATCAGCACACACTCTGCCGCGTTGCACACCGAAGGACGGGAGCACTTGGCGTTGTACAGGATTTCCGCCCCCATGGAAAGATCAGCGTCTTTGTCGATATAAACATGGCACACGCCCTCGCCGGTGCGGATCACCGGCACGCTGGCTTCCTGCGCCACTTTGCGGATCAGCCCCGCGCCGCCCCGGGGGATCAGCACGTCTAAATAACCGTCCAAATGCATCATTTCTTCTGCCGAGCCCCGCCCGGTGTCCTGCACCAGGCTGATACTGTCCCCAGGGATACCGGCTGCTTCCAGGGCTTCCCGCATCAGTTTGACAGCCGCGCGGTTGGAGCGAATGGCTTCCTTCCCGCCCCGCAGAATGCAGGCGTTGCCGGATTTCAGGCACAAAGCCGCCGCGTCCACCACCACGTTGGGTCTGGCTTCAAAGATGATCCCCACCACGCCCAGCGGCACCCGCCTTTTGCACAGCACCAGCCCGTTGGGGCGGACCTCCCGGCTGTCGATCCCGCCCACCGGGTCGGGCAGCTCCGCAATTTCCCGTATCCCAGCCGTAATGCCGCGTACCCGTTCCGGCGTCAGGGTCAGCCTGTCCAGCAGGGAAGGGATCATATTCTCCCGCTTTGCCGCCGCAACGTCTTCTCTGTTGGCGGAAAGCCATTCCTCCTGCCGTTCCTCCAACATATCCGCAATGGCAAGCAGCGCCCGGTTTTTCTGCTCAGCAGCCGCTTCCGCCAGCAGGTAAGCCGCTTTTCTCGCCGCCGCGCCCTGGATCTGCAATGTGGTCATATTATTCTCCTCCATGTTTAGCAAGGAACCGTGTGCCGATTTCCTCTCCGCCGGCGATACCGTACAATTCTTCCATGCGCGCGCCGTTTGTGATGACCATATCGCAGCCTGCGTCCATGGCGATTTTGGCAGCAGAAAGCTTTGTCGCCATGCCGCCGGTGCCCCGCCAGGTGCCCGCGCCGCCTGCCATGCTCAGGATTTCCGGCGTCAGCTCCGTCACGCTGTGGAGCAGGGTGGCTTCCGGGTGCTGCCGGGGATCGGCGCTGTACAGCCCGTCGATATCGCTGAACAGCACCAGCAGGTCAGCCCCGCACAGCGCCGCCACAATGGCGGAAAGGGTGTCGTTGTCACCCAGGACCTTGTGCTGCCCGGTTTCGATCTCCGCCGAGGAGACCGAGTCGTTCTCGTTCACTACGGGGATCACGCCCAGCTCCAGCAAAGCGGAAAAAGTGCTTTGCAAATGGACGCTCCGCTCCCTGTCCTCCACGTCGTCGCCGGTCAGCAAAATCTGCGCCATGGAGCAGTTGTATTCGCTGAACAGCTTGTCGTACAGGTGCATCATGCGGCACTGTCCCACCGCGGCGGCAGCCTGCTTGAACCGCAGCTCCCGGGGGCGCTCCGAAAAGCCCAGCCGGGCAGTGCCCACGGCGATGGCGCCGGAGGTCACAAGGATCACCTCATGCCCCGCGCCCTTCAGGTCAGCGAGGATACGCACCAGCTGCTCCATGCTGCGCAGATCCAAACTTCCCGAGCTGTGGGTCAGGGTAGAGGTGCCCACCTTTACCACAATGCGCTGCTTTTTCTCCTGCATACTACCGCCCTCCCAACAGTTATTTGTCCAGTATACCGCTTTTTCACGAAAAAGGAAAGAAATTTTTCAGTTTCTCCCAATAGAACCAGGAAACGCCGACCTGAGCGGGTCGGCGTTTCCTGTAGTTGCCAGTTGTTTTTTGGTGTTACAGCCCAAAGTAGTCCAGCGCGCGCTGGAGGGAAAGGTCCCAGAAGCGCCATTCGTGGGTGTAGCCCTCGGCTTCCCAGAAAGCGGCGTCCAGACCGATCTGCTTCGCGTACGCCTTGAAGTTCACGTATTTGTCCCAGATCAGCGTGTCCTTTGTACCGCAGCAGAAGAAAAGCTTCGGCAGCTTCCCCGTGCCGTTCAGTTCCGTCAGCCTGTCCCAAATGTTGAGAGGTGAGTTTACATAATTTTCAATCCCGCCGAAATTGTCGATGAGATTCCGCACCCGCCGGTTAAACAGCTTTGCCGCGTCTCCCTCGGCTTTCCCGTCATATCCGGCAGCCTGCTGTTCCCGGAGGTCGGTGGGGGCGTTGGACAGGCTGGCAGCCCCGGCAAATTTCTCCGGGTGTCCCATGGCGTACTGCATAGCGCCGTTCCCGCCCATGGAAAGCCCGGCGATGAAATTGTCCTCCCGGCGGTCGGAAATCGGCAGCCAGCCGTACACCAGCGGCATCAGCTCATCAAACAGGAAATCCCACGGGCGGTACCCGGTAGCAAAGGAATCCCAGTTTACATAATTTGAATTTAATCCGCTGAACATCACCACCGCCAGCCCTCTTTCACAGGCGTACAGCTCCACATTGCTTTTGCGCAGCCAATCCGTGTGGTCGCCGAAAGTGCCGTGCAGAAGCCAGAGGACCTTATATTTTTTCCCGCTGCCGTAAAAGCTTTCCGGCGTCACGCCCGGTGCTTTGTCCGGCAGGATCACGGAGATTTCCGTGTTGTTGCCCAAGCAGTCGCTTTGAAAATTGAACCGAAGCAGTGCCATGTACTGTCTCTCCTTTCTCCCGGAAAAGCGTAGGCTCTTACTCTGTCACGTGCCCGGAGCTGACCCCCTGGGTCACGTCGTCCAGCGGCAGCCATTCCAGGGCTTTCAGAATATAGGTGTCCCAGAACACCCAGTCGTGCCCGCCGGGTCCTTCTTCCCAGGTCACGTCATAGCCCAGCTGCTTCAGGTGGTCGCGGAACGCGCGGTTCGGGTGGATCAAATTGTCCTCTGTGCCGCAGGCCATAAAGAATTTCGGCTTCGTTCCGCCCTTTGCCACCTGCTCCGCCAGAAAATCGTAATCGTTTTTCCCGCCCCGGATTTTGTCGATATCCCCGAAAACAGATTCGTAATATCCGCGGTTCGTCATCAGGAAATCCGTGTATTCCGTGTTTTGAGGGATCGTGTCCAGAATGGTGGCGGCGGACAGCGCGCACACCGCGCCGAAGGTCTCCGGGTGCTGCAGGGCGTTGACGATAGAGCCGAAGCCGCCCATGGAAAGCCCGCCGATGAAGGTGTCCTCCCGTTTGCGTGACAGCGGGAAGCTCTTGCGGGTGAACTCTACCAGGTCCTTTGCGATAAAGGAGCCATAGTTGGCGTTGGATTTTTCGTTATCCACATAAAAAGCGTTATCCCCGGAAGGCATGACCACCGCCAGGTTCCTGTCCTGCGCCCAGGTCTGTATCCGCGTGCCGGATACCCAGTCGGTATAGTTCCCAAAAACGCCGTGAAGCAGGTAAAGGGTCTTAAAAGGCTTTTCCTCGGGCACGGGCTGTCCGGGGAACGTCATCTTATCCGTGGGCAGCACCACCTGAATGGGAACGGTGCGCATGAGGGATTTGGAAAAGAAATTACATTGGATCAGTGCCATAACAGAAACCTCCTGAAAGCTTTTCTCAAATCATACCAGAAAATCAGAAAAATGTAAAGATTTTTAGGCGGTTTTTCCAATTTTGGGCTTCCTCCGGCTTGACTTTCCCTCTTTCCCCGATTATACTATCCAAAACGGGGGGGAGAGACGATGATTTTAAGCGCAAGCCGCCGGACAGATATCCCGGCATTCTATGGGGAATGGCTGCTTTGCCGCCTGGAAGCGGGAGAGGTGCTCATTCCCGACCCTTACCGGGCAAAGCACGCCACAAGGCTGCTTTTTTCCCCGGATACGGTGGATCATATCGTGTTCTGGACAAAGAACCCTATTCCGTTCCTGCCGCGCCTGCCGAAGCTTGCCGGGCTGGGCTATCCCAGCTTTTCTTTCCAGTATACTGTCACCGCCTTTGACAAAACCTGGGAGCCTGCCCTGCCGCCGCTTGCAGAGCGGATCGAAGCGTTCCGCTTTCTCAGCGGGACCTTGGGCAGGGAGCGGGTGGACTGGCGGTTTGACCCTATCGTGCTGGACGACGCCCACACCCCTTTCTGGTACGCGGAGCAGTTCGCCCGCCTTTGTCACGACCTTGCGCCGCTGACCACCCGCTGTATTCTCAGCTTTGTGGATCATTACCGGCATCTGGGGAAAAATTTTGCCGAAGCCGCCCCCTCGGAGATCCGCAGGACCGCCGACCTTCTCGCGCCCATTGCCGCGGAATACGGGCTGCCGCTGTTTACCTGCGCCGAGGAGATCGACTTGTCCGGCTGCGGCATTTCCCACGGAGCCTGTATCGACAGGGCGCGCATGGAGCGCCTGCTGGGCTGTGGGCTTACCGCCCAAAAGGACGCCGGGCAGCGCCCCGCCTGCGGCTGCATGGAAAGCGTGGATATCGGCGCGTACAATTCCTGCGGCAACGGCTGTGCCTACTGCTACGCGGTGAAAAACCGGGCCGCCGCCCTGCGGAACCTGCAAGCCCATGACCCTGCGTCGCCCCTTCTGACCGGGCAGCCTTCCCCGGAGCTGATCCTTCGGGAAAAAGCCCCGCCCTCTCTGAAAAACGGCCAGCAGCGTATTTTTTGAAAAAGCGGTTGAATAACTCCGCAGATTCGGGTATCATAGAGAAAAGCAGCAATACAGGAGGAAACAAAAATGAACGAAAAAGCTCTGTACAAAATTACCTATGGTCTTTATGTGGTCTCTGCGGAGGCAGAGGGAAAAAGCAGCGGCTGCGTGGTGAATACGCTGGCGCAGGTCACGTCCAAGCCTGTCCGGCTTTCCGTTGCGGTGAACAAGGACAACCTGACCTGTGAGCTGATTCAAAAAGCCGGGCGCTTTGCCGCCGTTGCGCTGGATCAGCGCGCGGACCTGCCCTTTATCGGCAAATACGGCTTCCGCTCCGGGCGGGACGCGGAAAAGTACGACGGCGCTTCCACAGTCCGTGACGCCGCCGGAATGCCCTACTGCTGGGAAAACGCCTGCGCCCGCTATAGCTGCCGTCTCATCAATACGCTGGACCTGGGCACCCATATCCTGTTTATCGGTGAAGCGGAGGAAATGGAGGTCCTCAGCGAGGAAGAGCCATTGACCTATCCCTATTATCGTACCGTCATAAAAGGCGGCACACCGAAAAACGCCCCTTCCTATCAGGAAAAGTAAGCGTTTTGTAAAAATGCAAAAGCAAGCTCCCCCGGAATTTCCGAGGGAGCTTTTGTCATGCTTTCATAACGTTTCAGCCGCGCTTACAGCGTGGTATCCGCCGCTGCTTTTTTCTTTTTCCTGCTTGCGCTGTTCTGCGCCAGCCTGTGTTCCAGCAGAATAATGGCAATGGCTGCCGCTGCGCCCGCGCCGGCAATGGCAAAGAAGACGGCGGTTATAGTGTTGGCATGATTTATCAAATCGGCGGCAGGCTGGCTGCCGGAGGCGGAAAGCTCCCGCAGGGCGCCGAAGATTTCCGAAAACTCCCGGTTGTAGTAGCCGAAATCCGTAATGGTACGCTGGGGCAGCAGGGAGGAGGGGAGCTGAATGGCTTTCAGCAGGAAGAACGCGCCTGCTGTCATTGCCGCAGCCAGAAAAATATTTGTCAGAAGCAGCCTTCGGTTGCGCTTCGGCGCTTTCGCCAGCCAGCAGGAGACCGCCCACAGTGCCACGGTAACCAGCAAAATCACGATTAGCACGGCAAGCAGGGGAAGCTGATCCAGAAACCGCTCAGTTTCCAGCAGGCTGAAAAAGCTTTTGTCCGTCAGCCCGGCGTTGCCTTTCGCCTCCTCCGGCGCAACTGTCACCGGGTTTTCCCAATAAATTTTTGACGCTGCCTGCTCCGCGAAGAAGGGCAGTTGAGAGTTTTTCACAGAGATGAGCAGGGCGCTGTCCGTCTGGGCTTCCACCGCGCTTTTCCTGGGAAGCTCCTTGACCTCCGGGCGCTCGCCGTAGCAGGTGACGAGCCAGTAATCATCGCTCTTTTCCCGCTTTGCCTGGGTTTGCAGTAAATCGCCCGAGGTGAACGGGCGGGTGGAAAACTGTACAAAATCCGAAGAGGTGGGCGACAGGATGCCGCCCTCAGGTCTGAGGAAGTAGCTGTCGGGAGAAACCTCCTGCGCCCGTGTGCCGCTTTCCCAGCCGCTGCCCTCCACCGCCTGATAAAGATGAGCGCCGTTCTGGTCGTAAAACAGCGTGTCCTCGGTCAGCACCATGTCCCTGCTGGGCTTTGTCAGCACCACCAGCGGTATCATTTCTTCCTCCACCCGGGCGGACAAAAAGGTCGTCATCAGCAGCGCCCAGAACAGCAGGCTGAAAATACAGATCGCATTCTTTTTCATTTATTTCACCTCCGCAAGGGTGATGCCCTCTACCAGCTCCTTGTTGAAGCAGGTAAAGAGGAACAGCGGCGGGAACGCCGCCAGCACACAGCAGACCAGCTGGATAGAGGGGTCCGCCGGCGGCGCGTACGCCAGCGCCACAGAGAGGGGATAGCTCTCAAAATCTTTCAGATAGGCAATGGGCTGCTCCACCATGTTCCAGCCGTCTAAAAAAGAAAGCAACAGGGTGCACACCAGCCCGCTCTTATTCATGGGCGAGGCAATGCTCACAAGGATCCTGGGAATGCCGCAGCCGTCCAGCATGGCGGCGTCGATGATGCTGTCCGGGATCGAGCGGAAGCTCTGGGTCAGGATAAACGTTCCCAGCGGGGCGAAAACAGCGGGCAAAATCAGCGCCGCGTATGTATTGAGCAGCTTCAGATTGTCCAGCATGATGTAGTTCGGCACCAGCGTCACCTGAATGGGCAGCAGCATGATGATCATGGTGCAGAAGAACAGCAGGTCGCTGCCGGGGAATTTTATTTTCGCAAAGCCGTAGCCCGCCAGTATAGACACCAATAGCTGCCCCAGCGCGATACACAGGCAAATGCCAAGGCTTACCCAGAAGCGGTTCAAATACTGGGCGGAGCCCAAAAACACATCATAGTAGGAAAGCAGGGAAAATCCCGCGTCTTCCCGGAAAAAGCTGCAAAACAGCACATAGGCAAAGGGCGCCAGGGAGACGATGGAAACCAGCAGGGCGAAAGCCGTGCCAACGCCCAGCATGAGCTTCTGCTTCTTTTTGATGCCCATGCTCATAACGACACCTCCTTTTTCTTCACGAAGCGATAGAAAAAGGCGAAGAATACCAGCACTACCAGCAGCAACAGGATAGACGCCACCGACAGCTTGGCATAGTTCATGTTCTCAAAGCTGTTATTCAGGAAGTGCTGCAGCATATACAGGTCCGCGTTGGGGTGCCTGCCGCCAATCAGCAGGATCTCCCGGAAGCACTTGAAGGCGTTGATGACGGAGAATACCAGCGCAAAGAACACGGAATACCACATCTGCGGCGTGGTAATGTAGCGGAATTTCTGCCAGGCGGAAGCCCCGTCCAGATCGGCGGATTCATACTGCTCCCCGGGAATGGTGATAAGCCCTGCCAGCAGTAAAATGGCGCTGTAGCCCATGTTCTTCCACAAATACAGCAGCACCACGATCCAGAACGCCATCGGTCCGCTGAGCAGGTCGGACACGGGAATGCCCATGGCGGCGACTATGCGGTTCCACAGCCCCGTTTCGGCGAAGATAACGTCCACCAGCAGCACCGTGCCCGCGACCGGCATCACGTAGGGGAACAGGAACACGGATTTCAGCAGCTTGTGCTTATCCGCCTGCTTCTGCATCAGCAGGGCGGTCAGATAGGCGAGCGCCATGATAAGCGGCAGCCCTACCGCCAGGAACCGCAGGGAATTTCCAAACGCCTGCCGGAAGGTGTCGCTTTTCATGATCTCCAAATAGTTATCGATCCCGGTGAAAACCATGGCGTCTCCCGTGCCGGAGGTAAAAGAATACCGCATGACCAGCAGGAATGGGAAAGCGTAAAATAAAATGCACCCCGCCATCAGCGGCGCGATCAGCAGATATCCCTTCAGCGCTTTTTTTGTCTTACTCATCATTGACACCCCTTCACGGTGCGAATTTTGGCGACTTCCTGTCCGGCGTGTTTTGGGGGAACGCAGCTCTGAGCTTTTCTCTCCCGGTTGGCGGGAAATCCACAGCGACAGAGGGAAAAGGAAAACCGAAAATCAGCAGGGCAGTTCCAGGATCATTTTATGCGGTCTGTACGTGATTTAACTTTTCCGGCAGGACAGGCGCTCTTTTCTGTGTGGAAAAGAGCTAACAAACAGACAACACTTATTTTTAATACATTTCATTTTAACAGCAGGGAAGAGAAACGTCAAGTGCATTTTTCCTTTAACAGTAATTTCTAAAAAGTGCCGGAGCTATGCTCCGGCACTGGAAGAACAGATTTATATGGGACGTGTTACGACTTATCCTTGGGCTTTGCCAGCAGCGCCGCCAGATAGCCAAAAAAGACCGCGGCGGCGGTCCCGGCGGCTCCGGCGGTAAAGCCCCCGGTGAAAATGCCGAGGATACCCTTTTCGTGCACCGCTTCTTTCACGCCCTCCGACAGCGCCCAGCCGAACCCGGACAGGGGGACGGTCGCCCCGCAGCCGGCGAAGTCCACCAAAGGCTTGTACATCCCTACCGCGCCCAGCACCACGCCCAGCGTGACGTACAGCACCATGATACGGGCAGGCGTCAGCTTCGTCAGGTCGATCAAAAGCTGACCGATGACGCAGATCAGCCCGCCTACCCAAAAGGCATTGAGATATTCCATAAAACCGCTCCTTCGCTTTTTGCTCTGCCGCTAGTGTGCGCAAAATGCAGGGCACTATGCACTTTTGCAAAAAGCCGGGGAGGTTTCGATTACAGATTTTCAGAAAGCAGCTCCGTAAGCTCTCCCAGATCGCGGACGGTGAAATCCGGCTGCACATCGCTTGCCGCCAGCAGCGCCGGGGTGGTTTCGCCGCTCATCACTAAAATAGAGGTGACCTCTGTCCCCGCCGCCACGGCAATGTCCGTATAGAGCCGGTCGCCGATCACAGCCAGCTCCGATTCCCGGCAGCCGGTGCGGCGCAGCAAATAGGAAAGGGTGTGGCGGGAGGGCTTGCCGAAAAATTCGCACTGCACCCCGGTGGAAGCCTTTACCAGCGCCGCCATAGAGCCGCAGTCCGGGATAAACCCGTTTTCCACCGGGCAGTTAAAGTCCGGGTTCACGCCGAAAATGGGCTTTCCCGCCCGCACGAACCCACAGGCTTTGGACAATTTTTCATAGGTAAGCGTGGTGTCGAAGCCCAGCACCACATAGTCCGGGTCGGTGGCGTCAAGGGCAACGCCTGCTTTTTGAAAATCCTCCAGAAGCAGGGGGGTGCCCACCACATAGGCGCGCTCCCCGGGGTGGTTCTCCAAAAGCCATTCCAAAATCACGCTGTTTGAGATCATCATTTTTTCCGCCGGGATCTCAATTCCCATGCGCCCCAGCTTCTCCAGATATGCTTCCCGGTTTTTGGAGCTGTTATTGGTGAAAAAGCAGAAATCCTTTCCTACCGCCTGAACGCGTTCTAAAAAGCCGACCGTAAAAGGGAACAGCCGCTCTCCCAGATAGATGGTCCCGTCCATGTCCAGCACAAACATTTTGATGTGCCTTAGCCGATTTATCAGCGCGTCCCGCTCCCTGGTCATCGTGAAATTCCTCTCCTTGCCCGAATGGTGAAAAACTTTTTTCTTCCACGATTATACAGGATTTTTCCCCGCCTGTACAGCGGGAAATCAATTTTCCCCCGCGCCGAGTTTCCTGCCGACCTCGCCATAGCTCACCGCCCGCCCCAGCCGCCGCTTTGCCCGCTGCAAATGCCTGCAAACGGTGGACTTGGAAACGCCCAGCCGTTTTCCTACCGCCTCCTCCGTCAACCCCTCGTAAAAATAGAGCTGTACGCATTCCAGCTGCCGCTGGGTCAGCTCCTGAGCAATGGCGCTGCGCAGCACAGCCTTCGCCACCTGCAAATTTCCCAGATTTGTGGATTCTTCCGTGCCGTCCTCCTGTCCCAGCGCATTTTGCAGCATGTCATAGCTGAAAAGCTTCACCGCCATTTTCATCATCTTCCTTTCGACCGTCTTGTGAAATTTTTTCTTTCTTCAGTCGGCTGCGCACTTGAAAAAACGCTTTTTCCATACTGAAAATTTTTGTAATCACATAGGGTCCTAAGCACGATATCAGAACTTATGTTCTATATTATAGGATAGCAGGAAAACAGAAAAAATGCAAGCTTTTGTACAGTGTTGGGTAAAATCTGCAATTTCCCAAAATAGGGGCTGTTATTTTTCCCGGAATTGCGTTATAATACTTTCCAGAAGATATTTTCAAAGCTGCGGCTGGGCTGCCGGGAGGCGCGGGAAAAGGATCGGCTCCCCACGTGCCCGCCGCAGAGGAAAGGTGTGTATCATATGAAATTTCTGGAAAGTATCGGAAAAGCGGTGGGGGACGCCGCCAGCTACCTGGGGGAGAAAAGCCGTAAAACTGCGTACCTCAACCGTATCCGCACGGTGATCCGCTGTGAGGAAAAGGCGGCGGAAAAGGAATACCTCGCTCTGGGGCGCTATTATTACAATAATCTGCGGGATCGGAACAACCCTGCCACCGAGGTCCACTGCGCGGAGCTGGAAGCCATTGAAACGCGTATGGAAAAGGCGCTGAACCAGCTGGAGCAGTTCTATCAGGCGGACAATTCCGTCATCGACGCGGCTCTTGCCCCGGAGGAGGAGCGGGAAGAAATTTCTCTGGACGACGTGGCGTGCTTCGATCATGACCCTGTTTCCGAGCCCGCGGCAGACGATGGCGAGGAAAAGCCGGAAGCTCCGGCAGCTTCCAACGAAAATGACGATCTGCCCTTTGAGGGCTGATTTCCGTCTCGATGCGAGACGAAACCTGTGTGAGAGGAAATGTGGGAATGTCAACGGAAATCGTAAAGGACATCATTTGTCCCCAATGTGGGGAATCGCAGAAATACCAGCTGTTTTCCAGCATCAACAGCAGGGAGAACCCGGATTTCAAACAGCGCATTCTGGAAGAAACGCTGTTTGACTGGCGCTGCAAGCGCTGCAATTACTTTGCCGCCATGGCGTATCCCTTTATCTACACCGATCCCGTGGCGGGCTATGTGATAAGCACCGCTCCTTTGGGCACCAACGGCGCGGTAGAGCCTACGGAAGCGGTGAAGGACTATGTCAAGCGCAGCGTGAAGAATCTTGCCGAGCTGAAAGAAAAGATACTCATTTTTGACGCCGGGTACGACGACGTGGCGGTAGAGCTGGTGAAGAACGCCCTCTGCGGCATTATCAAAAACACTTATAAGGTCAGCCGGGTGCACGCTTATTTCAGCCGGATCAACGAGAAGGACGGGGAGATGGAGTTCGCCATTTTCCTGCCCCGAAAGACCGAGCCCGTGTACCACTCTACCAAACTGGACGTGTATAAGCAGTCCCAGGAGGTCCTGCGCACGCTGGACTTTGTAGACCCGGAGGGCTTCATTCGGGTAGACGCCAAGCTTGCCCGGCAGATCATTGCCGATTATCAGAATATTTGATTTCCTGCGGCGTATCTGCGATCTTGTACTTTGAAAAGAAAAGCTTTGTCGAAGCGTGTCGAACGAAACTGCGAAAATTTTCCAGTTTTTGTTGACAGCTTTCCTATTATTTGGGAAAACAGCCAGAAGAGAACTTGTGTGAAATTCCTAAAAGAAAAATTTCGCTGTGTCTATTTTCCAGAAAGGGCGCAGTACCGCGGTTCCTGGTATCACAAACTGCTTTCTTCGTTCCGACTTTCATTACAAAAAATAAAAAAGAGAGGAACGATGTACATGCAAGCAAAGAAAATCCTGTCCCTGCTGTTGGTGCTGGCGCTGGCTCTGGCGATTTTTGCCCTGCCCGCTGCCGCGGAAACCCACGACCATGACGGCTGCGCCGATTGCGCCGCCGAAAGCGTCATTCTCCGCAGACCGCCGATTTACCAGGTCGTTTGCCCTCGCTGTGATAGACTTTGTGATTATCAGGGTGTTTATCAAGGCGCACATCGCTATGTATGTGGTAAATGCGGATGGTTTACAGATTTGTATTATTAACGGCAAGCGGAAGAATAAAAATTTAACAAGTCAAAATGGCTGGATTCTGATGGATTCAGCCATCTTTTATATTTTCCGAGGTGGGGTAGAGACTTATGAAATTTTACCAAACTGGAAAAAGATTTATTGCAATACTCTGTGCTGTACTTTTGTTCAGTGGTCTTAGTTTTGGTTGCCAAAAAGCGGAGCAGCACCAGAAAATCTGGATTTTCTGCGATTGGAACGCTGAGGGACCATTTCAGGGAACGTACCGCATAACGGAGAAAGAAGTGTTTCTTAATTATATTTCATATTTGACAGAGCTGCCAAAAGAAGACATTGTTCTGGAATTTCTTCCGCTGGAAAATTCTGAACGCTCTGCACGGCTCAGTGCGCTGCGAACAGAAATTATGGCTGGAGGAGGACCAGACGTCTTTTTCTTGTCCTGTTCTCTGCCCGGGTGGGGAGCTGGCTTTCAAAAAGCTGCTACCTCCTTTGATGTTTCTTCAAATTATGAGATTGCCGAAAGACTTTTTCCCGATGTGCAGGCTGCGATGGGAAATAAAATTTTTTTGCCGTTAGACGATCGGATAAAAAATGCGTCTTGGTTGGATATTTCTTTGTTGACGCCCACGCTCTTGAATGCCGGAAAGACAGAAGAGGGGCAGCAGGTGCTGCCAATTACCGTTACTTTCCCTATTACTGTATATGAGCAGGAAAGCGGCGAATTAAAACCGTCTCAGAAAATTGAGCAGCATAGTCTGGCGGTGGCTGCAAAGCAACAATTTGCAGACTTGTTTGGACAGCTGGCGGATTACTCGCAGAATAATCTGTTATTTTCTAAAAAAGAACTGCTGGATACAGTGAAACATAATTTGATGTTGGATAAACAATATCTCTCAGATAAAGCTGATTCTGACGGATTTCTCACCCAATATTTTTTATCTTACTGTGACATGGGGGAGTGGAACTATCAGGATTACGATTTGCAGCCAGAGCAAAAAACAGGATTGCAAGACTTTTGTCCTGTCCAGAATACAGAAGGCGGCGTGACTGCTGCTGTCACAGCATATGCCGGTGTTAATCGCAATACAAAACACCCTGAGTCAGCTTTTCGCATAGTGGAATTTCTGTTTCGAGACGATGTTCAGACAGCATTAGGGCGAAATACAATGATAAGCTGGGGTCGCTGTGAAGATTCTTTGGAAGAAACGGAACGGGAACTGCAAACATTCTTGCTTGCGGGGTGCTATGGTGTCCCTGTTCGGGGAGATTTAATGCAAGATTGGAAACACAGTTTTTGCCAGCGCAATTTGCACGATCCGAATGCTGCGGAGATGTTTTCAAAATACACTGCCCTGCGGAACGAAGTGACCCACGCGCGGTTCTACGGTGCATTGGACGCGGAGCTGCAAGCCATGTACGAAGCCTGTCTGGAAGCAAAAACCGACGAAGAAATTGAAAAAATCGTCTCCAAAGCCTATGACACCATGGAAATGATTCTGGCGGAATCGTAGCGCGATTTGCCAAACATAAAAAAACACCCGCGGCTTTTTGCAGAAAGACCGCGGGTCCATTTTTTATTGGAGCGTACAGGTGCTTTCCAGCTTCTCTAAAATCTGCTCCATCACCTGTTCCCGGTTCCGGGAGGTTTCATAGCAGGGGAGACCGTAGGTCTCACACTGAGAGTGGAACAGCTTGCTTTGCTCTACCAGGTATTCACAGCCCTCCATGCGCTCCTCATCGGAAAGATAGTAGGAATAATCCTGGGGCGTGTCAAATTCCTTTTGTATCTGGAACCGTTCCTCAGGGGTCACGTCCCCGGTGACAAGGTACAAAATGTCGCAAAGCTCCTTGTCGATGTACTTTTCGTAATCCTCCGGCAGCAGCTGGTACATATCAATGACCATGGGCTCGTTCAGCTCGTCGTATTCGTCCATGCTCATCATTGCCCGCAGAAAGGGCGCCATTTTCCGGCTGATGGTAAACAGGATCTCTTCCGAGGATTTGGGCGCGTTTGTGTCCACGCCCGTTTCCGGGAAGCATTGCTCGAACCCGGCAATGATGGAGTCCATGCTGATATGCTGGTAGCCGAATTTCCGGGAGACCCGCCGGGCAAGGGTGCTTTTTCCCGCCCGGGGCACCCCGGTGATGATCAAATGTTTTCTTGGTATTTTAGGCATAATTTTTCCTTTCGTTTATTCCGGCGCTTTCATGGATTCCACCATGCTGATTTTTTTCAGCTTGCGGTGCATGACAAGGTTGACCAAAACGCTGAAGAATATGGTCAGCAAAGCGGACCACACGTAGCTCATCGGGAACACGGTCCGCCCGAACATGACCATGTCAAGCTCCGCCGTGCGGATCACGAATTGGTGCAGGAAAATCCCCAGCACCAGCCCCACCGCCGCGCCCAGCACCGTGAGGATCGCGTTTTCCCGGTAGATGTAGGCGGACACTTCTACATCGTAGAAGCCCAGCACCTTGATGGTGGCGATCTCCTTGACCCGCTCGCTGATATTGATGTTGGTCAAATTGTAAAGCACCACAAACGCCAGCGCCCCGGCGCAGATGATAATTACGGCAATGATGGAATTGATCCCCTGAATGCTGTTCGCAAAGCTGGCGGAAAGCTCGGTGGTAAACCGTACCGCCGCCACGTCCCGGCAGTTCAGCAGCCCGGTGGAGAGGGCGTCCTCATCCTCCCGGCTGGTGGTTTCCGGCAGCTTGCCCAGCACCATGTTGTTTTCCACCGCCTGCCCAAAGGCTTTTTCGTAAGCGGCAGGGGAGAGATACAGGTAATGCATGGCATAGTTTTCACAGATTCCTGTGATCGTCAGGGTGGCTTCCCGGTTGTCCTGATTTGTCAGGGTGATGGCGTCGCCCACCTTCCAGTGCTGCCGCTCCGCCAGCTTTTCCGTGATGATGACGGAATCCTCCTCAAATGGAACGGGCTGGTGGTCGCTCCGGCGGCGGAACGTAAAATATTCGGACATGGCGGCTACATCGGACGGCGTGCAGATGGTGATGCTGTCCGCAGACGCGTTCTTTTTCGGAACGATCTTTCCCTCCTCCTGCATGACGGGCAGGTACCCGGAAACCTTTTCCGTGTCGGACAGCAGCTTTTTCAGCTCCCGCCCCTCCAGCGCGCTTTCGTCCTTCAGCGCCACCATCATCTGGTACTGGTTCAGCTCATCATATTGCAGCGTCACGATATGGGCGACGGAATCGTTCACGCCAAACCCTGTCACCAGCAGCGCGGTACACCCGGCTATGCCGATAATGGTCATGAAGAACCGCTTTTTATAGCGGATCAGATTCCTCGCCGTGACCTTCTGCGTAAACTTCAACCGCTTCCACAGAGGCGTGATATATTCCAGGAAGACCCGTTTTCCGGCTTTGGGCGCTTTGGGCAGCATCAGCTGTGCCGGCACGGCTTTCAATTCCGCCCGGCAGGCGCTGAAGGTCGCCGCCAGCGTGCAGAGGACCGCCGTCAACGAGGAGAACAGGGCATAGGGCAGGTTGAAGGGCGTTAGCGCTTTCGGGATATCGTACATGATATTGTAGGCGGTAATGATGATATAGGGGAACAGCCGCAGCCCCACCGCCAAGCCGAAAATGCTGCCCGCAATGCTGGCGCAGGCGGCATACAGCAGATATTTGACGGCGATTTTCCCGGAAGAGTAGCCCAGCGCTTTCATGGTGCCGATCTGCTGGCGCTCCTCCTCCACCATGCGGGTCATGGTGGTCAGCGCTACCAGCGCCGCCACCAGAAAGAAGAAAGCGGGGAACACGGCGGCGATGGCTCCGATTTTATCCGCGTTGGAATCGTAGCTGGAATACCCGGCGTTGTCTTCTCTGGTAAAGAGGTACCATTGTCCTTCTTCCAGCTCGCGGACTTTGCTTTCCGCGTCCTTGATCTGTTCTTCCGCGTCCGCCAGCTTTTCGTCGGCTTCCGCCTTGCCTTCTTCATATTCTTTGCGCCCGTCCTCCAGCTTTTTCCGGGCGTCGGCAAGCTGTGCAATGCCGTCCTCATACTGGGCACGGGCGTCGGCAAGCTGCGCCTCGCCGGAAGCAAACTGCCCCTGCGCGGCGATTTGCGCCTGCCGCAGGGCGGCGGCGTTTTTATCCAGCTCCGCTTTCTGCGTGTTCAACTGCTCCTGCTGTTCTTCCAGCGGCTTGCTCTGTACCGCCAGCTCCTTGTAGGCGGCGTCCAGCTGCTCCTGCGCGGCGTCCAGCTCTTCTTCCTGCTGCTGGCACTGGGCTTTCCCGGCTTCCAGCTCCGTCCGCGCCTGCACGCTGTCCGTGCCCTGGGCGGCGAGGGCTTCCAGCCCGGCTTTCAGGGGGGCGAACTGCTCCGCCACATCGGGGTGCAGCACTTCTAGCTGCGCCAGCGCCGCCAGCGTTCCCCGGTCGGAAATGTCCTCAGAGGGCAGCCCCACCACAGCGGCGGCTTGCCAGAAAGTGGCTTTCCCCGCGTCGATGCCGTCCAGCAGCTGTTCCGTTTCCTCCAGCTGGTTTTTTGCCGCCAGAAGCTGCTTTCTGCCGTCGTCCAGCTTTTTCTGGTTTTCGTCCAGCGGCGCGCGGACGGCGTCGATCTGCTTTTTTGCTTCGTCCAGCTTTGCTTGATACTCCTGTATCTGCCGGTAGCCGCTGTCGATCTTCTCCTGCGCGGAAGCGGTCTGAGACCGATACTCTGCCCGGCTGTCGTTCAAATTTTGCTGGTCCCGGTCGATCTCCGCCTTGGCGTCGGCAAGCTTTTTCTCATTGTCCGCGATCTCCTGTTCGCCATCGTCCAATTCCTTTTTCGCGTCGGCAAGTTCCTGCTCCGCCTCCGCTTTTTTGTCCTCATATTCCTTTTTGGCGTCCGCCAGCTTTTCGTTGGCTTCGTCCACGATCTCATGATACCGAATGTCCGCTCGTTCTTCCCCAAGGGTCTCCAAGAGTTCTGCGGCGGCGTCAGCTTTTTCCTGATACGCGTCGCTGAACGCGCCCAGCTCCTTCGCGCCCTCCAGCGTGACATAGAACCCTGTGTACACGTCCCGGTCAAAGGTCTCGTCCGGCGTGTAGAGGATCAGCCCCACTGTGCCCGTGCCCACTGTGGTGTGTTCCTGCTCCATGGAAAGATAGAGGGAGCTTTTCGCCATGCCCACTACGGTCAGGGGGGAGGACAGCCCGCTTTCGCTTTCCTCATCGTCGTCTTCGCTTTCGTCCTGTTCGGGGGTCAGGGTCTGCCCGACCCAGTCCTGCTTTACCCCCAGGGTCTTTGTCTGGATCGCCACACACTCTCCCGGCTTTTCCGGCATCCTGCCGCTTTGCAGGAGAATGGTGTTCATGGCGGGGTCGTTTTCCGTGGGCAGGGAATGCACCCGGGTGGTCAGGGAATCGCCCTCCGAGGTCAGCAGGACCAGATCCTCGTCGTGTACGGGCAGCACGTGCTCCACACCGTCCGTCTGCCGGACAAGCTCCAAATCTTCTTCCGTCAGGCCCAGGGTGGAGACGACCCGCAGGTCGTACATATCGGTGTCTTTATAATAGCTTTCAGCGGAAAGGCGCATATCAATAGGCGCAGAAAGCAGTCCCGCCAGAAACCCGACCCCCAGCGCCACAATGGCAAAAATGGCAAGAAAGCGGGATAGCGAGCTTTTGATGGTGCGCAAAATATTTTTCCGATAGCTCGTGTTCAAGCGGCGGTCTCCTTTCCGAATTTCTCTGGTCCTAACATGACCGGCAATTCCTGCGGAACAGGGAAAGCCTGATTTACCATTCGATCTCTTCCACCGGGGTGGGGTGGGCGTTCACCTCATTGGAGATGACCTGCCCGCTGTTTATGCGGATCACCCGATCCGCCATGGCGGTCAGCGCGCTGTTGTGGGTGATGACCAGCACGGTCCGCCCGGTGCTCCGGCAGGTGTCCTGCAGCAGCTTCAGTACGGATTTCCCCGTCTTGTAGTCCAGCGCGCCGGTGGGCTCGTCGCACAGCAGGATTTTCGGGTTCTTTGCCAGCGCCCTGGCAATGGAGACCCGCTGCTGCTCGCCGCCGGAAAGCTGTGCCGGGAAATTTTTCAGACGGTCGCCCAGCCCCACGCCCTTCAGCGTTTCGGCAGCGTCCAGGGGCTTCCGGCAGATCTCGCTTGCCAGCTCCACATTTTCCAAAGCCGTCAGGTTCTGCACCAGATTGTAGAACTGGAACACGAACCCAACGTCGTACCGCCGGTAGGTGGTCAGCTGCTTCGGGGTGTAGGCGCTGATCAGCTCCCCGTCCAGCAGGATTTTTCCCTCGTCACAGGTATCCATGCCGCCCAGCATATTGAGCACGGTGGTTTTTCCCGCCCCGGAGGGACCCACAATAATGCAGAATTCGCCTTTTTCCACAAAGAAGCTGATGTGGTCCGCCGCAGCGATCCTGTTTTCTCCCATGGTGTAATATTTGCATACGCCGTCAAATTCGATAAAATGAGCCACGCAGCTGTCTCCTTTCCGAGGGTGCCGATGATAAGGATAGTATAAACAATAAATTTTACGAAAGTATGAAGTTGCGCCCCGCTTTTTTCGGGAAGCCTTCCCTGAGCTTTCCATGCAAAACGGCGAAGCGCCCTGCTCACAAAAATTCCGAGCCGGGCTTTCTCTGCTTTGCGGCAGCCCAGTCAAATTCCCGCAGCTCGCCTTTGCAGGAAAGCGCCGGAAAGTCCCATTGCCGCAGCACCTCAAATACGCCGATGGCAACGGAATTGGATAGGTTTAAGCTTCGGGCGCTGTCCATCATGGGAATGCGCACACAGCTTTCCCTGTGCTCAAACAGCAAACGCTCCGGCAGCCCGGCGGATTCCTTCCCGAAAAAAAGATAGCAGTTGTCGGGGTAGGAAATATCGGTGTAACGGTTCTGGGCTTTTGTGGAGAAAAAGTAAAACGCCCCTGTGTTTTTTGCAAAGAAATCGGATAAGCTATCGTAATAGGAAAGGGTCAAATACTGCCAGTAATCCAGCCCGGCATGGCGCAGCTTTTTGTCCTCCGGCAAAAAGCCCATGGGACCCACAAGGTGCAGCGCCGCCCCGGTGACCGCGCAGGTGCGGGCGATATTCCCGGTGTTTTGGGGAATTTCCGGCTCGACCAGAACAATGTTCAAATTTGACAAAAGAGACACACCTTTCTATTGCTCGGAAAGAACTTTTTTCGCATAAACAAAGGAGGAAGCGGGAATCATGGAAGTGAAAGCAGTGCTGAAGCTGCTCAAATGTATTCTGATTTTGTGGAGGTTCAAAATAATGGCGAAGCAGGTAATGAACGTGGCAAAGGGCATCGGCATGGGCGTGCTGGCAGGCGCGGCGGTAGCGGCGATCGGTACGAAAGCCATGAACGGCACGCACAAAAAGGCAAAGGTCATGAAAAAGAACGCCGGAAAAGCGATCCACACCGTCGGGAACCTGATCGGCGACGTGGAGAAAATGCTGAAGTAAAGTTCTTTGAAAAAATCCTTTTCTGCAAAGAAAAGGATTTTTTCATGGGAAAAAGCTTCCCACCGCTGTCAGTTGTGGTCCGGCGGGGCGCCTGCAAAGGGATCGGCAGTCTCCATATCCCGCTGCTTCTGGTACAAAATGCCGTTGTGGTACTTGTCGTCCTTCCATTCGCCGTCAAAGACGATGGCGCCGTTTAAGTCAAATTCCGTGCCGTGCCCGCTGCGTTTGCCGTCCTTCCAGCCGCCGTAATACAGCAGGTTTCCGTTTGCATCGAAAGCGGCGCCCAGCCCGGCAGGCTCGCCGTCCTCCCATTTGCCCACAAATATCGTGCCGTCCGCCTGGCGGAAGGAGACCCCGGCGCCCTGTTTTTTGCCGTTTATCATGTGCCCGCCGTAGCGGAGGTTCCCGTCCTTGTCGAACAGGGAAATAAACCCGCCCGGCTGCCCGTTTTCCCATTTCGCAATGTGCAGGGCATGGTCGCTTTCCCGGAAGGAAACGCCCAGGCCGTCCCGCTTGTCGTTTTTCCAGAAGCCCGCGTAGCACAGGCTGCCGTTTTTGTAAAAATGAGAGCCAAAGCCCTCCCGCTTGCCGTCCAGATATTCCCCGCGGTATACCGCCGTTTCGCCGGTGGTCTTCCTCTCTGCGGGAACAGCTTTTTCCGGCGGGACCACCTGCCCGTTCTGCACCTCGTAATGCTCTGCCTTTGGGGTGGAAGCTTCCACCGGCTGTACCTCGCCGTCGGCGATGACCGCCGCGATCTCCCCGGCGTTCTCCAGTCCCGCCGCCTTTCTGGCAGCCTGCAGGATCTGCTTTTCCCGGGAAATGGGAGTTTCCGCCGCAGGCTGCTCTTCCAGGGCGGGCACATCGTGGAATTCCTCCGTATCCGTGTTGTCCGGCGGGGAGGGGAGGGCGGCGGCTTCCGCTGTTTCCTGTCCCGGCTCCACCCTGGCGTATTCCTCCAGGCTGGTAAAGGTCACGGCCGTTTCTTCCTCGCCGGGCTCGGCGGCAAGGGCGCCGTCCCTGATCTCCCAGGCGGGCATCAGCATGATGGTGCCATCTTTGATCTCGTCCAGCGCCACCTTCCGCGCCTGCGCTTCCTTTTTGGGGCAGTAGCAGAACTCTCCCTCCGCTGTGGAAACGATCAGCATGGGTTCGCCGAATTTTGCGTTGACGATGCTCTGCTCCGCCGTGCCCGCAAGATAGGGCAGAGGGTGCAGCTCCGTAGAGCGGTAGCGCTTCTGCTCCGCGTCCCGGTCAAAGCGCTCGATCACGTCGAAAGCGTCCTTTGGCTTAAAAATGATCTGGGCAGTGGAACTGTTCCACGGCTCGTAATATTCCGATTTCAGCCAGACCTGGTTCCTGTTGAAAAACACCCGGCTGGTGATGATGCCCCGAAAGTCCCGATAGACCACGGAATAGCCGTTGCGCTGGTCGAAGGCTTCCTCCAGCGCCACTTTCCCGGCGGATTTTTTCCAATACAGCCCATGGCGGTACAGCTTGCCCTTCAGCTTCCCGTCGAAGCCCTTGATGACCTCGCTTTTTCCCACCCGGACGGTCTTCCTGCCGTTTGTGAAGAATTTTTTCCGCGCGGCGGCAAGCTCTCCCTGCAAGCTGTCCAGATTGTCCCGCTCCGGGAAGCAGACGCTGTATACATTGCGTCCCAGCAGGCTGGAACCCATTGCGGTGGTCGTATTACTGTGATCCATAGCGATTCTCCCATTCCCAAATAGAGATATGCTCTTGATATAGCGCGGTCAATAGTTCTTATTAGTATATCACAAAAATCGCCCATGCAAAACCCAAAAGCGTGAAAAATTTTATTTTTCCGCAAATTTCCGTTTTTTTGTGGCTTTCTTTCCAAAAAAGACTATAATAAAGACATTCTTCTCCGAAAACACAAGGGGGCTGTTGCCATGAATTGGTCTTGGGAAAATTTTTGGGAATCGGTGCTGCGCTGGCTTCAGGGCTTTGCCGGGAATATCCTGCTGGCGGCGGTGATCTTTTTTGCGGGCTGGCTGCTGGCGCGCCTTGCGTCACGGCTGACGAAAAAAACCATCTCCAGGGGAAGGCTTGACCCGCTGATGATAAGCTTCATCGGCTCGCTGGTCAAGGCGCTGGTGCTGCTGGTAGCGTTCGTCAGCGCCATCGCCCAGCTGGGGATCAATATCACCTCCCTGATCGCCGCCCTGGGCGCGGCGGGTCTGACCGCCAGCTTTGCCCTGCAGGGAAGCCTGTCCAATCTTGTCAGCGGGATACAGATCATCTTTACGAAGCCCTTCAAAATGGGAGATTATCTGGCATTCGGGAATTATGAGGGCACGGTCAAGCGCATCGAGATACTCTATACCATATTGTCCACCTTCGACAACAAGGAGGTCATCGTGCCCAATTCCCAGATCACCGGCGGCGTGGTGGTGAATTACACCAGCAACGGCACCCGCCGGCTGGATCTGAGCTACGGCATTTCCTATCAGGCGGATATCGAACAGGCGAAAGCGGTGCTCCAAAAGCTGATCGAGCAGGACAGCCGCGTGCTGCAAGCCCCGGCGCCCCAGGTGGTGGTAGGGGAGTGGAGAGACAGCTCCGTCACGCTGGCGGCAAAGGTCTGGTGCCGCCACGAGGACTATTGGAACCTGTACTATTCCATGCAGGAATCGGTCAAGAAAGCCTTTGACGAAGCGGGCATCACGATCCCGTTCCCCCAGCTGGACGTTCATCTGGAAGCCCGGAAGTAAGCTCCGCCCCGGGATAGTAGTAGCTCAGGATTTCGCGGTAGGTTTTTCCCCGTTTTGCCAGATAAGCCGCCCCCGCCTGGCTCATGCCCACGCCGTGCCCCCAGCCGTGGACGGTAAAATGGAACGCGCCGTCTTCATACTTCACCTGGAAGCAGGCGCTCCGCAGGGAGAACGCGCCGCGCAGTTGACCGCCGGAAACGGTCGCGCCCCCCAGCACGGCGGAGCTGACATAGCCGGAGGGAGTGTATTCGATCTCAGAAAACCAATTTGCCGCGTCGCCGGAAAGCTCCGGCGGTGTTTCTGTAAAATAGGAAGCGGCGGCGCTTTTCAGCTCCTCGGCGCTCAGGGTGACGCTGCTCAAATACCCGCTGCTGAACAAATCCCCCGGGCTTGCCACCGCCTGTAAATAGGGCAGGCTGCCGCCCCAAACGTTTTCACAGGCTTCCGTAGCCCCGGCGGAAATGGCAAAATACGATGCTAAAATGGGCTCGCCGTTCCAGGTCAGAAGCTCCCCGGATACTGCTTCGACGGCCTTTTGCAGGACTGCCAGATTGTCCTCGAAATCCTCGCCCCAGCGGTCCCGCATGGTCTCCTCCGGGACCCAGACCTGCCAGCTTTCGCTGTCGCAGTCGATGACCTCTCCCGCCGCCCGCTTCCGGCAGAACAGGGTGTAGCAGGCGACCGCCTGGGCTTTCAGCGCTTCCGCCGGGGCGGAAAGGTCCATTTCACAGGCGACCGCGGCGGGCAGCAGCGTGCTTCTGGGTACGCTCACTGTTTTCCCGGTGGCATGGTCGAGCAGCGTAAAAACGTCTGTTTCTTCGCTGCTTTTGTCTGCGTTCCCCTGCCCGGGCGGCTCCAAAAATCCCGGAGCTGCCGTAGGCGCTTCCGGCTCATTGGAAGCGGAGACCTGCCTTTCCGCGGGCTTTGGAGCAGCTTTCGGTTTTTCCTTTTGAAGCTTTCCGAGACCGTACACGCCCAAGGGCAGCAGGGCGATCAGGGCATAGACCAGAAGAAAAGCGGTCCCCATTTGCCGCAAGCCGTTTTTTTGTTTTTGTTCCTGCATGATAAAACACTCCTTTTTACATAAATTCATGTCATTTATTTCAAAATGATCGCTGATTTCTTCAAAAATGGCGTAAAAAATAGATGAAAATGAAATTTTTTCTGCAAAACGATTCTTATTTGGTTGACTTATCGTGCCGCCCGCGGTACAATCAAACAACAGGCGTCGATTCATTTGGAAAGGGGAGAGCGGCGATGCAGCGGCTAAACAGTGAAAGCGAGACCAGCACCACCATTCAGGAGCTGTGCGAGGAATATCAGAAAAACAATCAGATCACCAAGGCGGAATACGAATACAATGGGGTAAAGCGCGGCTTGAGGAACCCCGACGGCACCGGCGTTATGGCAGGGCTGACCCACGTGTGCAACGTCCACGGCTATTTGATCAACGACGGCGACAAGGTGCCGGATAAAGGAAAGCTGACCTACCGCGGCATCGACATCGAGGATATTGTGGACGGCTGCGCCAAGGAAGGGCGCTTCGGCTTTGAGGAGGTGGCGTGGCTGCTGATTTTCGGCAAGCTGCCTGACCGCCGCCAGTTTGACAGGATGTGCGGGCTGCTCTACGGCAACCGGGAGCTGCCGGAATTTTTCCTGGAGGACACCATTCTGAAATCCCCCTCGCAAAATATCATGAACAAGATCGCCCGTTCTGTGCTGACCTTATATTCTTATGACGATGACCCGGAAGACTTGTCTCTGGAAAATAATATGCGGCAAAGTATTTCTCTCATTGCCCGCCTGCCGTCCATCATGTCCTATGCCTATCAGGCAAAGCGGCGGTACTATGACCACGAGACCATGTTCTTCCACCCCTACGAGCCGGGGCAGTGCACCGCGGAAGCCATTTTGAACGCCCTGCGCCCCAATAAGGACTTCACCCAGGAGGAAGCCCGTCTGCTGGACCTCTGCATGGTGCTCCACGCGGAGCACGGCGGCGGCAACAACTCCACCTTTACCACCCGCGTGCTCACCTCCGCCGGGACGGATATCTATTCCGCCATCGGCGCGGCGGTAGGCTCCCTGAAGGGCTACAAGCACGGCGGCGCCAACCATAAGGTCCGCATGATGATGCGGGATATTATGGAGCACGTGAAGGACTGGCAGGACGAGGACGAGCTTACCGCTTACCTGGAAAAAATACTCCGTGGGGAAGCGGCGGACGGCAGCGGCTTGATCTATGGCATGGGTCACGCCATTTATACCCTGTCCGACCCCCGGGCGGTGATCTTAAAGCGAAAAGCCGGGGAACTGGCGGAGCAGAAGGGCTTTGGCAAGAAGCTGGCGCTGTACGAGCTGGTGGAAAAGCTGTCCCCGGCGGCATATCAGCGGGTGACCGGCAACGAAAAGGTCATCAGCGCCAATGTGGATTTCTACTCCGGGCTGGTCTATGAAATGCTGGGGATCCCCGAGGAGCTGTTTACCCCCATGTTTGCCGTGTCCCGTATCGCGGGCTGGTGCGCCCACCGCATTGAAGAGCTGACCACCGGCGGGCGGATCATGCGCCCCGCCTACCGCGCCCTGCCGGTAGCGCAGAAGTATACCCCGCTGGATCAGCGCTGAATAGTTCTGACCTGTCTCCCGGAAGAAAATTTCCGGGAGATTTTTTATTTCTTCTCTTGGAAATCCTGCCCAAATGATGTATAATAAATTCTTAACGGCGCTTTGTGTTTCGAGCGCCCTCGCATTTTCTGAGAGAAAGGAAGCTTTTCCGCGGAAAGGCTGCGGTCGTGGATATGGAAAAGAACTTAAAGGATCTTTCGTTTATGAACGTGGGCAACGCCCTGAAGGTCACCTGTGTGGGTTTTGGCGGCGGCGTGGTGCTGCGCGTCATTCAAATGCTGTACTATTTCGACTATGAGACCGGCTTTTATACGGACGGCGGCGTCATGGCGTGGTGCAGCCTGATTTTCCCCATGCTCACCGCACTGCTTGCGGCAGTGATGTGCTTTTGCTCCCGGCGGTATTTTGGTGCGTATGTGCACAGGAAAAACGAAATGCTGGGTGTAGTTGCCGTCCTGTCCGGCGTGGCGCTGCTTGCGTCTGCGATTTTACAGACCGCAGATTATGTAAACTACCTGAAAACGGGCTTTTCCGTTTATGATTCTGCTGAGCGCGGGTTCATACACGTCATTTTCCTGGTGTCCTGCTTCCTGTTCGGCGCGGTGCAGCTTTTCGTGTCCGTGGGCTTCTTCCGGGGGAAGAACAGCCTGGAAAAAGCGCCGCTGCTGTATCTTGCCGCCGTGATCTGGGGCATTGCCTATCTGATCCTTGTCTATATGTTTTACGCCAAGTCCTCCTCCTTCGTGGAGAATTTCTTCGCGGTCGCCGGAGGCGCCAGCGTGCTGATCGCCCTGTTCTACCTGTGCAAGCTTTTTGCCGGGGTGGAGGAAGCCTCCGCCGCGAAGCGGGTATTCGTCGCCGGGATTTTCGCCGTGGTGCTGACCATCACCTACTCCTTTGCGAATCTTGCCCTGCTGGTGCTGGGGAAAAGCTATTCCGGGGAGATTCCCTCCATGATCCAGCTTTCCAGCCTGGGGGTGTCCCTGTTTTTGCTGGTCTTCCTGATGACTTTCCGCAAATACAGCATTCACAGACCCCAAAAGGAAGGGGAAGCGGAGCCTTCCGCAAGGAAGCCGGCGACCCGCCGTTTCCGTCCCAATTGAGCGGAAATTCCTTTTTCGACAGCGAAAGATAATATTTTGACAGGAAATGGGGACCTTGACAGAAAAAATTCTGTCAAGGTCTTGTAAATTCCAGAAAAATACAGTAGAATAGAAGCAGCGAAAAGAGGAGTGCCCATTCCAATGAACGAAAAGTGTATCTCTTCCCCGCCGCAGGCGGGGAAGAGATACGTAAAACTTTCGGAATGGACATTTCCGCGAAAAGCTCTACTAAATTTTTAGGAGGTTTTACCAATGTCCGTAAAAGTTGCAATCAATGGTTTCGGCCGTATCGGTCGTCTGGCTTTCCGTCAGATGTTCGGCGCAGAAGGCTATGA
This sequence comes from uncultured Neglectibacter sp., assembly GCA_937958185.1. GTDB lineage: Bacteria > Bacillota > Clostridia > Oscillospirales > Acutalibacteraceae > Acutalibacter. Next base: position 35,128 of record CALFFN010000012.1, read on the forward strand.
GGTCGTTGCCATCAACGATCTGACCAGCTCCAAAATGCTGGCTCACCTGCTCAAGTATGACACCGCTCAGGGCAACTATGTTGCTCAGGGGCACACCGTCACTTACAATGAGGGTGAGGGCGAAGATAACTATATCGAAGTAGACGGCAAGAAGATCACCATCTACAAAGAGCCTGACGCAACCAACTGCCCCTGGGGCAAGCTGGGCGTTGACGTAGTTCTGGAGTGCACCGGCTTCTACACCTCCAAGGCGAAGAGCGAGGCCCACATCAAGGCTGGCGCAAAGAAGGTCGTCATTTCCGCTCCTGCCGGAAACGACCTGCCCACCATCGTGTACAGCGTAAATGAGAAGAACCTGACCAAGGAAGACACCATCATTTCCGCTGCTTCCTGCACCACCAACTGCCTGGCGCCCATGGCAAAGGCTCTGAACGATTACGCTCCGATCCAGAGCGGTATCATGACCACCGTTCACGCTTACACCGGCGACCAGATGATCCTGGACGGTCCCCAGCGTAAGGGCGACCTCCGCCGCGCTCGTGCAGGCGCACAGAACATCGTTCCCAACTCCACCGGCGCTGCCAAGGCGATCGGTCTGGTCATTCCCGAGCTGAACGGCAAGTTGATCGGCTCTGCTCAGCGTGTTCCTGTCCCCACCGGCTCCACCACCATTCTGGTTGCCGTTGTCAAGGGCAAGGACATCACCCCCGACAGCATCAATGCTGCAATGAAGGCTGCTTCTAACGAGTCCTTCGGCTATAACGAGGATCAGATCGTTTCCTCCGACGTGATCGGTATGCGTTACGGTTCTCTGTTCGATTCCACCCAGACCATGGTCTCCAAGCTGGACGACGACACCTATCAGGTGCAGGTCGTTTCCTGGTACGACAACGAGAACAGCTACACCAGCCAGATGGTCCGCACCATCAAGTATTTCGCTGAAATCTAAGATTTCCTGCGGGATAGCAGCATAAAAAGCACAGAAAGCCCCATGTTTTTATGGAAGCATGGGGCTTTTTCTTTTGAGGAGAACCTTATGGACAAGCTTCTGCTGGTAGATGGCAGCAACCTGTTGTTTCAAATGTTTTTCGGTATGCCCGCCCGCATCGTCAATTCCCAGGGCAGGGCGATCCAGGGGACGCTTGGGTTTACAGGCGCGCTGCTGAAGCTTCTCCGCATGGTAAACCCCACTCACGCGGCAGTGTTTTTCGACGGGGAGCAGGCTTCGCCCCGTGCCGGCCTTGACCCCGCCTATAAAGCGAACCGCCCGGATTTCACCGCAGTGCCCGAAGAGGAAAACCCCTATTCCCAGCTTCCCGATATTTTCTCCGCCCTGAAAGCCCTTTCCATGCCCTATTGGGAAACTGTCGGCTGTGAAACGGACGACCTGATAGCTTCCTACGCGCTGACCCTGGGAAAGTCCATGAAGCTTGTGGTTTCCTCCTTTGACAGTGACTTCTTCCAGCTTATCACGGAGAATGTGTCCGTTCTGCGCTACCGGGGCGTAAAATCAACAGTCTGTACGCCGCAGACCATACAGGAGCAGCTGGGGATTTCCCCGGGGCAGTACGCGGATTTCAAAAGCCTGGTAGGGGACAGATCGGATAACCTGAAAGGGGCAAAGGGTGTGGGGAAGGTCACGGCGGCAGCCCTTTTGAAGCAATTCGGCACGCTGGAACGGCTTTTGGAGCACCCGGAGCAAATCGAAAAACCGGCGGTGCGGGAGACGATCCTCCAGAATACGGACCGTCTCCGCCGGAATTATCGGCTTATCAAGCTGGGAAACACCGTCCCGCTGCCGTTCCCGCTGGAAGAGATGCGTTTTACAGACCTGGGCATGACCACCACAGAAGTGCTGAAAACGATCGGGCTGCGATGATCTGCCCGTCGATCATTTTGAGGGAAAGGAAGCATGACAGCATGATAGAGGAAAGCCGGATACTCCGGGCAGAAATCACGGCGAAACGCATTCTCGTCACCAGCGATATCCACGGCAGCTACGAGCTTTTTCAGGCGCTGCTGGAAAAAATGGAATACTGCCCCGGCAAGGATTCCCTGGTGGTGATTGGGGATATCGTTCAGAAAGGTCCACAGAACCTGCAAACCCTGCGCGCCGTCATGGAGCTTGCGCGGGAAAGCTCGGTCTATGTGCTGGCGGGCAACAACGACATTTTTGCCTGTGACGCTCCAGACGAAAACCTGCTGGGCAGTATCTCCTATTTCCGGGAACGGACGCTGCTGGGAGAAATGGCGCTGTCCATGGGGCTTCCTCTCCCGGAGACGGTGGAAGAAGTGGCCGGGCTGTGGAACAGGGCGGAGCGGGAATTTGCATCGGAAATGGCTTTTCTCCGCGGCTTGCCGTACATTTTGGAGACGGAGCGGTTTTTGTTTGCCCATGCGGGGCTGGAAAACGAGGACCTGACGGCACAGAACATGGAATATGTGCTGAGCACGCCCCGTTTCCACGAAACAGCGGAGCATGTATTCCAAAGGCTGCTGTTGGTTGGGCATTGGCCCGCGGCAAATTACCGCACGGACCGCTTTTCAAACAATCCGATCTACCATGATGAGAAAAATATCCTTTCTATCGACGGCGGCAACGGCGTAAAAGATTTCGGGCAGCTGAACGGCGTGATCCTTGACAATGAAACGGGGGACTGGCGCTGCGTCAGTGTAGACCGCTACAGGAAAATCACCGCGCCCTGCTCGCAGAAAGCGGCGGCGGGCGCAGTGATCACATGGCCGGAAAATTTCGTGGAGCTTTTGCGGCGCGGGGAGGAGCTTTCCCTTTGCCGTGTCAGAAAGAGCGGCGCTGTTTTGGAGATTCCGAACGACTATCTTTATGAGGACGAAAAAGGACTGCGCGCCAGAGATTATACCGAGCTCTGCCTGCCGGTGGAGAAAGGGGAGCAGGTAAGCCTGATCCGCACCTTCGCAGACCGGCTGTTAATCGTCAAGAATGGGGAAGCGGGTCTGCTGTTTCTCCGCTGAACCTTTTTGCAAACGCCGTGGTTCAGCGTAAAAAGCCGTTCTGATGTAAAGCAAAAAAGATAGGAGATTTGCAAGCTTGACTGAGAAAAAGCTCAGTGCAAAAGCGCTGAGCTTTTTCTCAGCCCTGCGACGCGTCCAGCAGCTCCTGGAACCGCTCCGGGGGCAGCACGTCCCGCAAGGCAGCCATCGCCTTTGCATATTGGTTTTCGTAGTCCGCAAAGCTGTCCTGTGTTTGGATTTGAAAGCCCAAATGCACATAGAGCATCAGCGCCCGGCAGCTCCACGGCTGGGTGTGAAGATACACCGGGAATTCGTCAAGCTCCCGGTAACGCTCCATCGTTTTCTGCACCAGCGCGCGCCCAAGACCGCGCCCCTCCCAAGCCGGAGATACCACCAGCCAGTGCAGGGACGCGACAAAGTCATCGCCCCGCTTGTCCCGCCATGTAATGCAGAAGCCCACGATATCGTCCCCGTGCGCCAGCACCACCGCCCGTTTCCGCAGCTCCTCCGGGAATTTTCCATAGGTCTCCTGAAAATAGGAAAGCGCCTCCTCCCGGGTGGAAAAATCCCCGATCTCCCATTCCAGTGCTGCCCAGGCGGCTCCGTCTTCCGGCGCAAAAGGCTTGAACGCGAAGCCCTCCGGCAATGAAATTTCCGAGGGCGTCCACTCTGAGCATTTCAGGATCATGTTGTAAAAAGGAATGCTTCTGTCCAGCATAAAATCTGTCCTCCACAGGAAATTTACCGTATTTTCTGAAAATCAGAGCGCCATCACATAGACAAGGCAGGGATTTGTCTTGTCCCAAAGGGTAGGGAATACCTCCAGCTTTTTGAAGCCAAGGCTCTGATAAAAGCTGTTTGTAGCATCGTAGCTTTCAAAATGTCCCGGTTCCACAGTCTTCACCTGCAGCAAGGAATACCCCGCGCCTTTGGCGTATTCCTTTGCCGCCGCAAACAAATTCCTGCCGATGCCGCGCCGATGAAATTCCCTGCGAATGCCCATCACAGCCAGCTCCATGGTATCCTCGCTGGTAGGCTTCAAACAGAGGAAGCCTACCGCTTCCCCGTTTGCAAAAGCCGCCCAGAGGGGCTGGGTCGCGCTGAGGGCAATGTATTCCTCTCTGCCTTCTTCCATGCCGAACCATTCCGGCAGCGCCTCCAGAATAGTCCTTGTTATGGCAGTTTTTTCTTTGGGGTCAGTAACTTCCTTTACCATTTCAATTGCTCCATTTTAGTTTCTAAAGAATTAGTTTTCATGCAAAAAACCCGCTGAAAAGCAAAGCCTTCAGCGGGTCATCTTCTTTCAAAATGCTTTTCCCGCCCGCTTATTCATGGCGCAGGGCGTCGATGGGGTTCAGGTTTGCCGCCTTGATGGAGGGAAGCAGCCCGAACAGGATACCGATTGCCATGGAGAACAGCACCGCAAGGAAAATGAAGGGAATGCTGATCGCCACCGGGGTCTGAGTCAGGTTGGAGATGAGGTACGCAAGCCCGATCCCCGCGCCCACGCCCAAAATACCGCCCAGGCTGGTGAGCACGGCGGCTTCTGTCAGGAACTGCCAGAGAATGCGGCTCTTTTTGGCGCCGATCGCCTTTTTCAAGCCGATCTCCCTGGTCCGCTCCGTGACGGACACCAGCATGATGTTCATTACGCCGATACCGCCCACCAGCAGGGAGATCATGGCGATCCAGATAAGCTGCTGATTGGTGGCGTTGCTCAGGTCCTGCAGGTCTTTGGCGCGCTGCAAAACGTCCTCCGCCTTGTAGATGATGTTTTCATTGGAGCACCGGGCGTTCAGCAGGTCGGAAACGCTTTTGCCCACCGTGGACATGGATTCCGTGCTGGCAGCCCGCACAGACACCTCCTGGGGCTCGTCATAGGCGAACAGGGAGGGCCAGATGCTGTTGGGGATAAATACCTTTCCGGCAGTGGAATTTTGCATATAGGTGTAGTAGTCGTCGATGGAATTGATGACCGGCTCGAAGGCGAGTTCCGGCTCTACCACGCCCACGATGACCAGCGCGATGGAGTTGTACTCGATCGCCTTGCCGATGGGTTCTTCCCCCTGGAACAGCATTTTCGCGGTGTCGCTGTCGATGACGGCGACTGCCCGGAAATCCCGGAAATCCTTGGGCACAAAGGTGCGCCCCCGCTTGACGGTGTAGCCGCAGGTGGAGAAATAGGAATTGTCAATGCCGTACACCTCGCAGCCGGAAAGCTCCGTGTTGCCGAAATAGAAAGAATTGCCATAGCTGGTGCGCCGATTGTAGGCGGCGACCGCCTCTACGTCCGGCAGGGCGGCAATGGCTTCCTGGGTGTCCTCGTCTACCTGCGGAATGCCCTCGGGCATTCCCTCGTTGCCGATATCGTACACGTATTCGTAGTCCTGCCGGTACAGCTGCACCTGCACCACGTTGTTGCCCGCGCCGATCAAATTCCGCTTGATCTGCTCATTGGTGCCTTTGATGGTGGAGATGATGGAAATGATGGAAGCGATACCGATGATAATTCCCAGCATGGTCAGGAAAGACCTCATTTTATGGGACCAGATGCCCTGAAAGGACAGGCGAATATTCTCAATCAAGGATCACGCCTCCTCCGTCTTCCGTTTTGAAGGTAATGCCGTCTTCGTCCCGCCCGGTAATGACGGCGCCAGCCAGAGGATCATCGTAGGCGGGCGTATCGGGGGCGTCCTCGCCGTCTCCGTTTTCAGAAGAGGAAAGGGAGGAATCTTCGCCGCCTTCCGGCACAACAGGCTCCTCCGGCATATCTATGGTGGGCAGGGAAGAATTGTCCCCGTCCTGGGAAGGACCCTCCTCAGAGCCCTGCACCCGGACCTTTACGCCCTCCACCACGTCCGCTCCATAGGGGAAAGCAATGTAGTCGTCAATGGTCAGCCCGGATTTGATCTCCATGGAATACCCGTACAGGGAGCGCCCTGTCTGTACATACTGCTTTACAAGCCGGTTGTCAATGCCCGCCTTCATCACATAGGACCCGGAGGTGTCCTCCCGGATATAGGCGTTCTGAATGTACAGGGCGTCGGCGCTGCTTTCGTCCTGCAGGCTCAGGGTGATGTCCACATACTGTCCGTTCTGGAGACCGTCCCCGTCTTCTACCACCGCGGTAAATTCATAGCTGGAGCTGTTGGGGTTGCCAGAGCCGTAGTAGCTCAGATTGGAGTCCGCCTCCAGCGGATAGTCGGCAATGCTGACGATCTGTGCCGTATAGACGTTGCCGGTCATGTAGTCGTTGACGGTAACGGAATCGCCCACCTGCACAAGCCCCAGCACATTTTCCGAAAGCGCGCCGGATACATAGTAGGTGCTGTCGCCGGAAACTACCAGAAACGGCTTGTTTTCCGATAACGCGGTGTCCCAATCGGTCAGCGTCCGCACAGTGCCGTCCACCGTACTGAGCACGGTGGAGTTTTTGAGCTGGAAATCCGCCTTGCGCAGATCCAGCTGCGCTTGCTTTTTGGCGGTCTGCAATTGCTTGATTTCTTCCTTCTTTTCAGCGATCAGCTGGGAAAGCTGCGCCGAGGTGTAGTTCATATCGTTATAGTTGTCGGCGCTGGGAGTGGGCGTTGCGCCGAACAGGTTTTCAATGGAATCCAGAGAGCTATATCCGGGAATGGTGCCGGAAGCCTCAATGCTGGCGGAGAGTTTGGTGCCGTCCAGCTTGAAAGCGGAAATCAGCTGCCCGTAGTTAGAGTTCCCGTCCCGCACCTCGAACAGGGCGGCAAAAGGAGAAACAAGCTGGCTGCCCGGCTGGGGAGAGGGGGTGGTTTCCGGCTCCGTGCCGTCCTCAGAGGAGCTGCTGTCATCTTCCTCGGTGTCGTCGTCCCCCTCGTCAGGCTCCGGCGTGGGCTGAACGCTGGTATCCCCCAGCAGCCATCTCAGAAATTCCGGGGTCATGATGCAGTCCTTTGTGCAAAGGAACACATAGGGGTCGTCCGTCGTGCCGCTGCCCTGATAGGGTACGGAATTTAAGTCCAGCTTGCTGTATACCGGTACATCGGGCGGAGGAACGGGGGTAGGTGTAGGCGTGCCCGTAGGACGCACCGTGGGGCGGGTAGTGGGTCTGCTGGAAGGACGGGTGGTGGGTCTGGGAGTGGCGGAAGGTTTGGTGTTCTGCAGCTTGCGAAGCTGCTTCTGGGCTTCCGTCAGGTTCACGTCAGCCTGTTTGACCGCAACCTCCTTCAGCCCCACGTCAAGCTCCAGCTGGGTCTTGTCATATTGCAGCAGAGGGTCGCCGATACGGACCTCCTGCCCCTCCTGCACAAATATCTCGCTGACCACCTTGTCAGTGGAGGGGTACAATTCCTGAATATAGTCACTGATGACCATTCCCGAAGAGGAGCTCTGGTCGCCCCAATAGGAATCCGCCACCTGAGAAACGGGGATCACTTCCACGAATTTGCTGTCATTGCGGTACTGCAGGTAAAACCACAGTGCAATGATGAGAAGCACAGCCACCACGGCGGAAATGCTTATCGCGATCAGGCGTTTATCTCTCTTTTTAGCTCTTCCTGCCGACATAACCGTCCTCCTTTCTGCAAGCTTTCTTTATCCCAGTGTTAAGTTTCATCGTCAAAATCGACCTTGATGTTTTCAATTTCTATCAGCTTCCTGGGGCTGCCGGGAACCGGCTCCAAAGGCTCTGCGGGCTTTGCCGTCTCTACGGGGTCTTCCTGTGTCTCAGGCTCGGCGGAGGTTTCCTCCGGCTTGTCCCAAAGATGGGAAATGTCCAGCTCCGTTTTCAGCGGCACGCCAAATTCCCCGGCGGCAGACGGTGCTTGGGGAGGTTCTTCCGCCGCTTCAAAAGCAAACGCCGTGTCAAAGGCATCGACCGCTTCAGGCGCTACATCGGGCACACTGACGGCTTCTTCTGCTTCCGGCTCAGCTTCTTCTACAGGTGCTTCCTCCGGCGTATCCGCGGCAGGCTCGCTGTCCATCTCCGCGCTGCCGGATCCTTCGATGGTATGCTCCACCGTTTTTGATTCTTCTGCAAATTCTGCGGCGGCAGTGTCAAATTCCTCTTTGGGGTCAGCCCAAATGTCAAAGGAGATTTGGGCAGGCGCGCCGGACTTGGTAGTCCGAACAATCAACGCCGGGCTTTCCGTTTCTTCGGCAGTCTCCGCTGCGGTGTGTTCGGAAATTCCCGCCTTCTCTAAGAAAGCGTCCCCCGCGTCATAGGAAGCCTTTTCATCGGCGTCCAGCAAAGCGGCGATCTCCTGATCCAGGAACGTGTCCGATGTTACCTCAGCGTCTTCCGTTTTACGTTCTTCCGTCTGCGCATCTTCCTGCGGCTCTGCAGTTTCTTCTATCGGCTCTTCCGCAGGAAGCTCAGAAGCTTCCTCAGGCATTGTCTCTGTTTCCGGCAGAATGACAGGCTCTGCTTCGTCTTCCGCGTTCTGCGCTGTTTCTTCCTGCGCAGGCACGGCGGCTTCCGGCTCGGCAGCGGGATTTTCCACCGCTTCCTCTGGGGTGCCCTGTTCTTCGGCAGCGGCGTCGGCAGCAGCCAGTTCTGCCGCAAAGGGGTCGAACTGTTCAAAAATATCGTCCGGCTCATCAGCCTTTTCCGGCTGCTCAAAAATGCTGGAAATCTCTACAGGGGCAGTTTTCCGAGCAGCTTCTGCCGTGGGCGTTTCCTGAGGGGTCACCTCTCTGGAAACGATGGGGGCGACGATATGCTGCCGGAAAGGAGCCTGCACCGCGGGCTTTTGCTCCGCTTCGGCAGAGGGTCCCCCGGCTTTGTCGGCAGTCTCGGTAAGGGGAGAGAGGAAATTTCCCTGGGCGTCTGTCAGCCGTCCATCCCGAATGTGCAGTGTGCGCTGGGCGTGGGCGGCGATCTGCGGCTCATGGGTGATCATAACGATAGTGACGCCCTCGTCGTTCAGCCGCTGGAAAACCTCCATGATCTGCTCCCCGGCAGTGGTGTCAAGAGCGCCGGTGGGCTCGTCTGCCAGCAGGAGCTTGGGGTTATTTACAATGGCTCTGGCAATGGCAACGCGCTGACACTGCCCGCCGGAAAGCTGGGTGGGCTTAAATTCCGTTCGGTCGCCCAGTCCCACGCGTTCCAGCGCTTTCCGCGCCATTTCCAGCCGTTCCTTTTTTTTCACCCCGGCATAAAGCAGGGGAAGGGCTACATTTTCCACAGCGGACTGCCGGGGCAGCAGATGAAAGCTTTGGAACACGAATCCAATGCTGTGCAGCCGCACCTGGGACAGCTTCAGATCGGTTTCGTTGGACAGGTCCTGATCCTCCAGCAAATACTCGCCGGAGGTGGGGGTGTCCAGACAGCCGATAATGTTCATCAGCGTGGTCTTGCCGGAGCCGGAAGGTCCCATAATGGCAAGATATTCCCCTTCCTCCACGGAAAGGGAAACATCTTTCAGCACAGGGACGTCCAGCTTGCCCTGCGTATAAGTCTTATAAATGTTCCGCAGCTCTAAAATCACGGGACAATTCCTCCTTCCACGGAGGAAGCGGTGATGATATCCCCACTGCCGTCAGCGCCGCCGATCATATCGGAGCCATTGTCGAACATGGTATCCCCGTCGCCGGTGCTGTAGGAATCTCCGCCGCCCTCAGGCGCAAACCCGTCCGTGTTCCCGGGAACATCGCCGCCAGCCATGTCGCCGCCGGGATACTCGCTCCCGCCTGCCATGTCAGGCTCGGGGGGCATCGCCGCCGAAGCGTCGGTGGTGGTGGGCATACCGGGCTTCAGGTCATCGCTGGGATAGGCAATGGAATCCGCCTTGGTGACGCCGCTCTTGATCTCATACATATCGTTGCCGGAATCATATTCGCCCAGCAGGACCACACGTTTTTCCAGCTTGTCCTTCTCGTCCTTTGCCCACACAAAGCTGCCGCTGTCGTCATGGGCAATGTACATGGCAGGCAGCCACATACCTTCCTTTTTCACGTTGTCGCCCAAATCAGGCTCTATGTACACATGCTGCCCCAGCATCAGGCCTTCCAGATCATCCAGCAGCACATAGAAATTGTATTTGGAGCTTTTTTCGCCGGTGTCGCCGCCGTAATAGTACATGTTGTTGTTCTGGTCGGTGGAAGCTTCCCTGTCGATGGACTCCACCACGCCGTTCCAGACCTGGGCGGGGTCGATCCTGCTGTGCACCAGCACAGCCTGTCCCTCGGAAATGGCGGAAACATTCAGCTCGGAAACCGTGCCCTTAATGCGGTATTCCCCGGCGGACAAGATACTGATAAAGGCGGCGTTCTGCCCGGAGCTGTCCATTTTCGGGGTGGTGTTCACTTCCTTGACGACGCCCTCTACCTCGGATACCACGTCGGCGTTGCCCAGGGATTCCTGCAATTTGTCGATCTCGCTCTTTTTCTTGGAGCTTTCGTACTCCTGCACCTTGATCTGCTGCTCCACAGACTGTATCTGCACCGTGTAGGCATACTGGTCGTCCTTGTCGGCGGCTTTTTTCTCTTTTTCCAGGGTGGTCAGCTGATTTTTATAAGAGCTGATCTGGTTGGAGATCTGTTCCTGGTCCAGCCGTGCCTGCTCCAGAGCGAACTGCATTTCCTGCGTATCGTAGCGGAACAGCACATCGCCGACGTGGACCTCGTCGCCCACGTTGACCAGCACCTCCGCCACGGTCTTTGTTTCATCTTTGTTGATCTTATAAGTCTTCTGCGGCTCCACAATGCCGGAATACCGGGGGTTCGACCCCGTATCCAGCCCGATAATGGAGGAGACGGAATTGACGTATACAGGCGACGCGCCCGACGCAGCCAGATAGTCCTTCAGCCAGAAGAACCATACGCAGGCGGCGATCACCGCCAAAGCGCCGATACAGCTCAAAGTAATAATAAGCGGCTTTTTATTCTTCATAAAGGAGCAACCTCCCGAATATTGTCATCTCTACATGCTGTATCATTATACCGCATAACGCACAACATATCAACAAAAATTTGAAAAATTTACATTTTTGGAGAAAAAAACCGAGACGGGGCAGTTTTTTTCGGAAAAAAGCCTGCAATCCTTCAAGGGATCACAGGCTTTCTAAAAAAATATTATTCAGGAAACTTAATAACTCTCGTCTTCCCAGGCAGTAAATCCGCCGTCGCCGTCGGGGCAGAGGGGATAGCGGGAAATGTACTCGGAATCCCACGAAAGGTCTTCCAGCTCGTACCAGGAGATCTGCCGCGTCCAGGAGATCAGGCAGTCCTCATAGTCCTGATTCGCTTCTGCCAGGGTAATAAATTCGTCGTCCATTGCCAGGACCGTCATGGAGTGCTCGTATTCGTGCAGGCGAATATGGTCGCCCACGCGCAGCAGGTCGGAATCGTGGAAGACGTGCAGGGGCGCGTCCGTGCCGAATACCTGGTCGCTGAGCAGGCTGGCAAAGCCAAGGCATTGGCAGAGGGTGTCGGCGTAAAACAACCGTTCCGTAGCGCCGTTATAGAAATTGCAGTACAGCTCGCCGTACACGCTGTGCTCGCAGGGGGTATCGGAAACCAGAAAAGGGGTCTCCTCGCCGTAGGGGATATCCTGCCACATATGGTTCCAGTATTTTCCCTCCGGCAGCAGCGTGCGCAGCTCCTCAAATTTTTGCTGCTGGTATTCTTCCCAAAGGCTTTTTGAGGAGACTGTGCCGTCTTGGTCCAGACGATAGAGATTTTCCGCGTAGAGGTAGCCGGTGGAGCCGCTGAACTGGGTGGTCGTGTACCACATGGGGTCGTCTGTCTTTTCCAGCGAGACCTCTTCTCCGGCGGCGAGGAACAGCAGCTCGTTTTCAGCAGAGGGGTCGGAATAAACCCCGCCGTCCGTCCTCCACACTGCCCGTAAGGGAACAGGGGTCGCTTCCGGGGCTTCCGGGGAGGGCTCAGGCTTGTCCGGGGAGGGGGCAGCCTTGCTGGCGGCAGCGGAAACAGCAGAAGACGCCCTCCCCGCGCCTCCCACATGGCTTGACAGGGCGCTTGGGGAAGAAGAGCTCCGCCCGGCATCGTCCGAACCGCAGCCCGCAAAGCAGGTCAATACCAGCGCGACACAGGAAAAGAGAGAGAGGATTCGATTGAAATGTTGGACGATTCTGTTCTGGGACATAGAAAAACTCCTTGCCGCAATGTGGAAAATTACTTCTCAAAAGTATACCGTGTTTTCCGAGATGTTGTCAATCCGTTTCCTGTAAACGCTCTGTGAATTTTCTTGATTTCACAGGCAGGTTTCATTATAATAAAAAGAAAAGCTGAAATCAACCTGAAAACGGAGATCGGGCGAAAAGCGTTCTGCGGGAAAAGGAAGGCACGAAAAAGGTATGGCAAAAAAGTTTTATGCGGTAAAAAACGGGAAGGACGGCGTCAGCGGCATTTACCTGACCTGGGAGGAATGTAAGACCCAGGTAGAGGGCGTTTCCGGCGTGCAGTATAAAAGCTTTCCCACCCCGGAGGAAGCGGCGGCGTTCCTTGCCGGGGAAAAGGCGGCAGCTCCATCAGCAAAAAAGCAGAAGCCAATGGAGCCGCCGGAGTTCCCTTACAGGGAAAACACGGCTATCGCTTATGTGGACGGCAGCTATCAGGCTTCCACCGGGGAATTTTCCTGCGGCGCCGTGCTGTTTTACGAGCATGAAAGGGTGGACTTTTCCCAGAAGTACGACAGGGCGGACCTAGCGGAAATGCACAATGTCGCCGGGGAGATCATGGGCGCTGTCACGGTCATGCGGTACTGCGTTCGGCAGGGGATCCCCGCAGTGGAAATTTTTCACGATTATGAGGGCGTGGCGAAATGGGCGACCGGGGCGTGGCAGGCAAAAAAAGCGGGTACGCAGGCATACGCCGAGTTTTGCCGGAAGGTCGCCGCACGGCTGGGGATTACCTTTACCAAGGTAAAGGGGCATTCCGGCGATTACTGGAACGAGGAAGCCGACCGTCTGGCGAAAGCAGCGCTTAGTCTTTAGTTGTTAGCTGTTAGAAAGGGCAAGTGCGCAGTCCTATCAAGCGGGGCGCTTGAGGGGGCACGGCTCCCTCAAAATAATTTCGCCCAAGATGGCAGTTGGGGACAGATAACGCTTCCCTGGGCGAAATGCAGAACGTAGGGGAAAGGGCGTTTCTCATTTCTCATTTCTAACTTCTCATTGTCAAAAAAGGTACCCGGCAGGCTGACCGCCGGGTACCTTTTTTGATTCAAATATTTTTGATTGCTTTTTCCAGGCGCTCCAGTGCAGCTTTCAGAACCCACTGGGGACAGGCAAGGTTCACGCGCTCAAATCCGGCGCCTTCCTCGCCGAACACATAGCCCTCGTCCAGGAACAGCTCGGCTTTCTGTACCATCAGCTCCTCCAACTCCTCCTTGGTCTTGCCCAAAGCGGTGCAGTCCAGCCACATGAGGTAGGTGCCCTGCAGGTCAACAGGCTTGATCTCCGGCAAATGCTCTTTCAGGAACTTTACCGCGAACTGATAGTTGCTCCAGATCACGGAAATGGCTTCCTCCATCCAGGGGCGGCACTGGGTGTAGGCGATACGGCAGGCTTCCAGCCCCAGCGCGCCGGGCGCGGAATGCCCCTGCACCTCCTGGAATTTTTCCCGGTCCTCCTTGTTGGGAATGATGATGTTGGAGGTCTGCATGGCAGCCAGATTAAAGGTCTTGCTGGGGGCGGTGCAGACGATGATCTTGTCGCCGAAATCCCCTGCCTGGGCAAAGACCGTATGGGTATGCCCGGGCATGATCAGGTCGGAATGGATTTCGTCGCTGACGACCCGCACATCATGCTTCAGGCAGATCTCGCCCACCCGCTTCAGTTCCTCCTTTGTCCACACGCGCCCTACCGGGTTGTGGGGATTGCAGAAAATCAGCATTTTGGTGTCTTTTTCCGCGGCGATTTTATCCAGCAGGTCAAAATCAATGGTATAATTGTTGTCCCTGTAGATCAGGGGGCAGCGCCTGACTTCGCAGTTGCTGTTTTCCACCGCCATGTAGAAGGGATAGTATACCGGGGGCATGACGATCACGCCGTCGCCGGGCTGGCAGAAGGTTTTCACCAGGGTGAACAGCGCGGGCACAACGCCCAGCGTACAGACGATGGATTCCGGCTTCACTTCCCAGCCGTGCTCCTGCTTCATCCAGCCGCATACGGCGTCATAATAGGCGTCCGTAGGACCCGTGTACCCCAGAATGTGGGTGTCCATGTACTTTTTCAAGCCCTCGCCGATCTCCGGGGCGTTTTTGAACTCCATGTCCGCCACGGAGAAGGGCACGATACCGGGGGACAGGTCGGGCTTCTTTTTCTTCATTTCGTCCCATTTGCCGGAGCCTGTGCCGGTGCGGTCTACCAGCGTTTCAAAATCGTATTTCATGAAAATTCCTCCAAATTTTGGCAGGAACCGATTTGTTCCCTGCCGTTTCTGCAAAAATACTAAATCTTTTTCCGGGCTTTGTCAACACTTCTCCCGTCTTTTTGAATTTATCAGACAGCCCTGCACACCAGGGTGTTTTATTTCCCTTTCTTGGTACCATCGGGGTTGATTCCTGCCTTTTTGCAGAAATCCTTCATGCAGCATTTTTCGCACAGGGCTTTTCTGGCGGTGCACACCGCCCGCCCGTGCAGCACCAGCCGGTGGCAGAAATCGTTGGATTCCTCCGGCGGCAGCACTGCCCGCAGGTCGTCCTCCACCTTGACGGGCACGGTGTTCTTTGTCAGACCCAGCCTGCCGGAAATACGGATACAGTGGGTGTCCGTGACCACGGCGGGCTTGCCGTAAATATCGCCCACCACCAGATTGGCGGTCTTCCTGCCCACGCCGGGCAGCTTTGTCAGATCCTCAATATTGTCCGGCACTTTCCCGCCGAACTCGTCCCAAATCATGCGGCAGGCAGCCAGAATGTCCTTGGACTTGATCTTGTAAAAGCCGCAGGAGCGGATCAGCTCGCCGATCTCTTCCTCCGTCCCCTCGCAGAACGCCTCCAGCGTGGGGAAGCGGGCAAAGAGGGCGGGGGTCACCATATTGACCCGGGCGTCCGTGCATTGGGCGGACAGCCGGGTGGAGATCAGAAGCTGCAAAGGGTCCTGGTATTCCAGGGAGCAGACGGCGTCCGGGTACTCCCGCTTCAAAGCCTCCACCGCCAAAAGCGCCAGTTCTTTTCTTGTCATAAGCTTCGTCCTTTCTGCGTCAAACAGGTTTTCTGACAATATTCTACACCCCTCCGGAAAAAAAGAAAAGGGGATTTTCACCTTTCTTGTTGTCAGAAGCGGAAAAGGAGAGTATAATAATACTCCAGTTGTAGTAGAAGCCGGAAAATCGTCATACCATATGTATCAGAAAAACGGATCGTAAAACGGAAAGGATGAGCGCAGTGTTTCAGAACTTGATGGATACCGTGGGCTTTGTCACGGAGCAGGACAGGGAAGTAGGGGAAGCGATGGGGCAGGAGCTTGCCCGCCAGCGCAGGAATTTGGAGCTGATCGCCTCGGAGAACATCGTTTCTCCGGCGGTGATGGCTGCCATGGGCAGCATATTGACCAATAAATACGCCGAGGGCTATCCCGGCAAGCGGTATTACGGCGGCTGCCAGTGCGTGGATATCGTAGAGGATATCGCCAGGGACAGGGCGTGTAAGCTGTTCGGCGCGGAGCATGCCAATGTCCAGCCCCATTCCGGCGCCCAGGCGAATCTGGCGGTGTATTTTGCCCTGCTGCAGCCCGGGGATACCGTGCTGGGCATGAACCTTGCCGAGGGCGGGCATTTGACCCACGGCTCTCCCGTCAATATGTCCGGCGCGCTGTACCATTTTGTTCCTTACGGCGTGGACGCCGCTACCGGGCGTATCGACTATGACAAGCTGATGGAGCAGGCAATGACAGAAAAACCCAAAATGATCGTCGCCGGGGCAAGCGCCTACCCCAGAGCCATTGATTTTCAGAAATTCCGGGAGATATGCGACGCCTGCGGCGCTTATCTCATGGTAGATATGGCGCATATCGCCGGGCTGGTAGCGGCGGGCTGCCACCAGAACCCCGTGC
Organism: uncultured Neglectibacter sp.; assembly: GCA_937958185.1. Classification (GTDB taxonomy): domain Bacteria; phylum Bacillota; class Clostridia; order Oscillospirales; family Acutalibacteraceae; genus Acutalibacter. The sequence goes on from CALFFN010000012.1 coordinate 51,111, forward strand.
CCTATGCCGATGTGGTGACCACCACCACCCACAAGACCCTGCGGGGTCCCCGGGGCGGTATGATCCTCTGCCGGGAGCAGTACGCGAAGCAGATCGACAAGGCGATTTTCCCCGGCACGCAGGGCGGCCCCTTAATGCATGTCATTGCCGGAAAAGCCGTGTGCCTTGGCGAAGCGCTGAAGCCGGAGTTCAAGTCCTACGGGCAGCAGGTGGTGAAAAACGCCGCCGCTCTGGCACAGGGGCTTTTGAGCCGGGGTGTAAAGCTGGTTTCCGGCGGCACAGATAACCATTTAATGCTCATCGACCTGTCCGAAAGCGAGCTGACCGGCAAGGAGCTGGAAGCCCGGCTGGACAGCATTTATATCACCGCCAACAAGAACACCGTCCCCGGCGAAAAGCGCAGCCCCTTTACCACCAGCGGCGTGCGGCTGGGCACTCCGGCTGTGACCACCCGGGGCATGAAGGAGCAGGATATGGACGAGATCGCCGCCTGTATCGCCCTTGCCATGGAAGATAATTTTGAAAGCAGGGTCCCCGAGCTGAGAAACAGGGTGGAAGCCATCTGCGGCAAATACCCATTATATTGAGTAAGTTTTTTAGAAGTTTTTCACTGTGGAAAAAATTCACAGAGCATTGCAAACAAATGTTTGCAATGCTCGCCGGTTTGTGCTAAAATAGTCCATAGAATATTTCAGGTTGGGAGGTTTTCTCGTGGCGTCGCCCTTAGCAGACAGAATACGCCCCGTGTCGCTCAGTGACGTGGTGGGGCAGAAGCATATTCTCGGGCAGGGGAAGGCTCTGCGGAGGATCATCGAATCCGGGCAGATCCCCAATATGGTGTTTTATGGACCCTCCGGCGTGGGCAAAACTACGGTTGCGTCCATTATCGCCAAAAACACCGATATGCTGCTGGTGAAGCTGAACGGCACCACGGCGTCCACCGCGGATATCAAAGACGCCGTCGCACGGATCGGGACCTTTGAAAGCATGAACGGCATTTTACTGTATCTGGACGAGATACAGTATTTCAACAAAAAGCAGCAGCAGACCCTGCTGGAATTTATCGAGAACGGCAGTATCACCCTGATCGCCTCCACCACGGAAAACCCGTATTTTTACGTTTATAACGCCATTTTGAGCCGTTCCACCGTGTTCGAGTTCAAGCCCGTGGAGCAGGTTGAAGTGGAGCGGGCGGTGGAGCGGGCGTTCTCCATTCTCTCCGGGGAGCAGGGCAGGAAGATACTGCCGGAGGAGGGCGTGTGCAGGCATATTTCCCTTGCCTGCGGCGGCGATGTGCGAAAGGCAATGAACGCCGCGGAGCTTTGCACCCTCGCCTGTGACGGCGGCGAAGAAACTATTACGATCACCTTGGAAAGCGCCAGGGAGCTGACCCAGAAAAGCGCCCTGCGCTACGATAAGGGCGGGGACGAGCATTACGACATTTTGTCCGCCTACCAGAAGTCCATGCGCGGCTCGGACCCCGACGCCGCCCTCCATTATCTGGCGCGTCTGCTGGAAGCGGGGGACCTGCCCTCCGCCTGCCGCCGATTGATGGTGTGCGCCTGTGAGGACGTGGGGCTTGCCTGGCCGCAGATCATTCCCATTGTGAAAGCGGCGGTGGACGCCGCCATGATGGTGGGGCTGCCGGAGGCGCAGATCCCGCTGGCGGACGCGGTGATCCTTGTCAGCACCGCGCCCAAGTCCAATTCCGGCGTGACTGCCATCGAAAAGGCGTGGGCTGATGTGAAAGCCGGTAAAACCGGCTCCGTGCCGCGCAACCTGCAAAATAAGCATTATGACGGCGACGACGTGGCGAACAAAGGGCAGTTCTATCAATATCCCCATGTCTTCCCGGATCACTGGCTGCCACAGCAGTACCTGCCCGACGCCCTTTTGGGCACGACCTATTATGAGTACGGCGACAATAAAAGTGAGCAGAATTTCAAAGCCTACTGGGAAAAAATAAAGAATAAACCGGGTGGAAACTCTGTATGATAGTAGGAGACGCCTGAAAGCAGAAAAGAGAATTTCAAAAGGCACGTAAGGTGAAGATAAAAATTTTTCCGCCGCGCAAAGAAAGGAAAGTGGTCAGTAAAATGAAACCAGCAGTTCTCAAAAACCTCCCGCACAGCATCTGCGCTATCGGCGTAAGAGACGCCAAACGGTACAACGCCTGTATCATCAGTTCCGTGATGCAGGTGTCCAAGGCGACCGCCTCCGTGCCGCCGCTGGTGGCGATCAGCTTGAACAAGGGCAATTACACCAGCGACTGTATCGAAAAATCGGGAATGTTCACCATTTCCGTCCTTTCCCAGGACACGCCCCCTCAGGTCATCGGGGCGCTGGGGCTGGTTTCCGGCAAGAAAGCGGATAAGCTGGAAAACGTCCGCCATAAGGTGCTGGCGGAGGGCGTGCCGGTCATCAAGGAAAAAACCTGCTGCTGGTTTCTGTGCATGGTAAAGGAAAAAATGGAGCTTGCCGGGCAGCGGCTGTTTATCGCTGAAGTCGTTGCCGGAAGCGACGAAGCAGTGGGCGTCCCCATGACATATCAATATTATGTAGAGCATTTGAATGGGTCAGCCCCCCTGAGATCGCCTACATATCTGCCGCCGGAGAATACCGCTGATAAAAGCAGCGGAGAGAGCTTTGTCTGCTCGGTGTGCGGATATGTTTACAGCGACCCCCATACCGGCTTTGAGGAGCTGCCGGAGGATTGGGTCTGTCCCATCTGCAAAATGCCCAAAAAAGCCTTTGTGCGGAAAAAGTGATAAAAACAGGACGGGATTTTTTCCCGCCCTGTTTTTTACTGACAAATGACTAATGACTGACCGACGGAAGGTCTCCCAGATTGTTGCTTTCGTCGCCGTCGGGCAGGGAGCGCAGATATTCGTTGCCGTTGCGGCTGGCAATGGCAACGCCGCGAATGCCGCCCTGCTTTGCAAGGGTCACGCCCTCCCGTTTGGAAAGCACCGTGCCGTCCGAAAGCTCGTAGCCGGAAATTTTCCCGTTTTTCCTCACCAGCCCGGCAATGCTTTTCGCGTCCTTATTGGGGACGGGGTTCATAATGTTGATGTTTGCGGGCAGATTTCCGATCCTGCCATTTTTTTCCTGATTCATACCAGTTCCTTCCTTTCCGTGCCGCCCGGATCCATTTCTAAAAAAGTGGGCGGCGAAATTCTCACCCATAGTTTGGTGCGTTTCCCCGGGCTTTATACCGGGTAATGAAAATATAGCGCTCTGGAAAAATTCCGATTGCTTTCTCCTGGAAAATGGGCTATAATCGTCTCTGGTTACACAGGAGAAACGACTTGGAACGACCATGGGAAAGGACTGGTTCAGGCAATGGAAGCACAGGAGCAGAAATCGCTGCGTCTCACTGCGGCAAAGGTTCGGTTGGGGATCATCGAGGGCGTGTACCACGCGAAGTCCGGGCATCCGGGCGGTTCCCTCTCTTCGGCGGACCTGTTCACCTATCTGTATTTTAAGGAAATGAAAATCGACCCCCAAAATCCCAGGGACCCGGACCGGGACAGGTTTGTGCTTTCCAAGGGTCACTGCGCCCCCGGTCTTTACGCCGCTTTGGCGCAGCGGGGCTATTTCCCGGAAAGCGAGCTGCAAAAGCTGCGCCATATCGGGGCAATGCTGCAGGGGCACCCGGATATGAAGGGCACCCCCGGCGTGGACATGAGCTCCGGCTCTCTCGGTCAGGGGATTTCCGCCGCCGTAGGCATGGCAATGGCGGGCAAGCTGGACGGCAAGCCTTACCGGGTATATACCCTGCTGGGAGACGGCGAAAGCGAGGAAGGGCAGGTCTGGGAAGCAGCCATGTTTGCCGGGCACAAGAAGCTTGACAACCTGTGCGTGATCGTGGACTGCAACGGCTTGCAAATAGACGGTCCCGTGGATCAGGTGGGCGGTCCCGAGCCGCTGGACGAGAAATTCAAGGCGTTCGGCTTTGAAGTCATGACCATTGACGGCAACGATTTTATTGAGATAGAAAAAGCTTTCTCCGCGGCGAGAGCCTGCACCGGGAAGCCCTTTGCCATTCTGGCAAAAACCGTAAAGGGGAAGGGCGTGTCCTTTATGGAGGGGCAGGTCGGCTGGCACGGGAAAGCCCCCAACGCCGAGGAATATGAGACCGCAAAAAAGGAACTGACCGCGAATCTGGAGGTGCTGGAAAATGCGTGAAATCGTAAAAAAGGCAACAAGAGAGAGCTTTGGAGAAGCGGTCACTGCTCTGGCGGAGCAGAACCCCGACATCGTGGTGCTGGACGCCGATCTGGCGGAAGCCACCAAAACGGGAATTTTCAAGAAAAAATACCCCGACCGTTTTATTGACTGCGGTATTGCCGAAAGCAATATGATCGGCATTGCCGCCGGGCTTGCCGCCTGCGGGAAGATCCCCTTTGCCGCAAGCTTCGCCATGTTTTCCGCAGGGCGTGCCTTTGAGCAGGTGCGCAACTCCGTGGGCTATCCCCATCTGAATGTGAAGATCGTCGGCTCCCACGCCGGCATTTCCGTGGGGGAGGACGGCGCCACTCACCAGTGCTGCGAGGATATCGCCCTGATGCGCACGATCCCCGGCATGGTGGTGCTGAATCCCTGCGACCATTACGAAATGCAGGCTGCGGTGAAAGCGGCGGCGGAATATACAGGTCCCGTCTATTTGCGCCTGGGCAGGCTGGCGGTGGAAAGCGTCCACAACAACGAGGACTATCGGTTCGAGCTTGGCAAGGGCATCACACTGCGGGACGGCGGCGACCTCACCATCGTTGCCACCGGGCTGATGGTGCAGGAGGTGGTGAAAGCCGCAGATTCCCTGAAAGCCCAGGGAATCAGCGCCCGTGTGCTGGATATCCATACCATCAAGCCCCTTGATACGGATTTGATTTTGAAAGCGGCAAAGGAAACCGGCAGGCTGCTGGTGGTGGAGGAGCACAGCATCATTGGCGGCTTGGGCGAAGCCGTGGCTTCCTGTCTGTCCGAGACCTGCCCCGTGCCTGTGAAAAAGCTGGGTGTAAACGATGTGTTCGGTCATTCAGGACCCGCGGTCGATCTGCTGAAGGAATTTGGCTTGAGCGCGGAAAACATCGAAGCCATGGCAAAAGAGCTGCTGAAAGGCTGAGATCAACAAAAAGCAGCGGCAGACGTGTTCCGCTGAGCGGTAAATAAGGAGAATACGCCTATGGAGACGATCATTCGCAGCGCAACGCCCGAGGATTACGAAGCCATAGCAGTCCTGAACCAGGAGGAAATGGGGTACGAATATCCGCCGGAAAGGCAGAAGGAAAAGCTGGAACGGCTTCTGGCAGACGGCAGGAACTGCATTCTGGTCGCCCAGCAGGGAGAAAGCATCGTGGGCTACGTCCATCTGGTGGATTATGACGTGCTGTACGCGCCCCCGATGAAAAACATCATGGGCATTGCGGTCAGCTCTGCCTGCCGCCACACCGGGCTTGGCAAAATGCTGCTGGAAGCGGCGGAAGCCTGGGCGAAGGAGACCGGCGCGGAAGCTGTGAGACTGAATTCCGGCGAGACCCGGAAGGACGCTCACCGCTTTTACCGCGCTCTGGGGTATCGGGGAGAAAAAATGCAGTTGAATTTGAAAAAAACGCTTGAGGAGTGACCGAACAATGAAAAGGCTGCTTTCCTGCCTGCTGGCGCTTTTCCTGGCGCTGCAGCTTTCTGTGAGCGCCGCGGCGACCGAAAGCGGGGCGGTGCCCGACCCGGCGATGGAAACAAGGGATACGCTGGAAAACAGCCCTGCCGAGTATCTTTCCAGGGTGCCGCTTTCCACCGTGAAGGAATGGTGCGGGCACGGGACGGAATATTTTGACAAATTTGGCGTGACTCGGGAAAAGCTGGTAAAAGAGCTTTCCGCCCATGAACATGACCGCTACTATTTGGGCACGCCGGAGATCGGCATGGACTGGCAGTCTCCCAACGGCGACATTTCCTATAATGGCTCGCCGGGGACGAACTGTGCCGGGTTCGTAGCTTATGTCCTGCGAAAATGCGGCTTGAAAAGCGCCGACGTCATTGCCACCATGAAAAAGGGGACGCATACCAGCTGGGGCGGGGGCAAGCCGTACGCCATGCTCTCCAATGCCAGCAATTACTGCACGCTGGTGCAAAAGGGCAATCTGATCGCCCATGTGTTCGGCAGCCGGGACGAAATGCTGAAAAGCGGGAAATGCGAAAAAGGGGATATCATTCTCCGCCTTTGGACCAATAATTTCAGCGACCCGGACGACCACGACAACCACCTGATGATCTTCTGGGGCAGCCGCCCGAGTGAAAATAAGGTGTGGCACACGGCGTCCGGCAGGAATCATATCGGCGAAATGATCCATGAAGCGGGCGCGTCTTTTATTCTAATCAAATTTGCCCCGCCCTCGCCGCCGGTGGCCGGCTTCAAGGACGTGTTCCAGCGGGACTGGTACGCCAAGGCTGTGGAATACGTCAAGGAGAACGGTCTGATGACAGGCACGGAGAACCGTGCGTTTGAGCCGAATGCCGTCACCACCCGCGGGCAACTTGTCACCATTTTGTGGCGGCTGGCAGGGGAGCCGGAGCCTTACCGCCCGGAAAGCCAATTCCCCGATGTGCTGCCGGGGAAATATTACACCTCCGCCGTTTTATGGGCGGAGGAGCAGGGGATCGTTTCCGGCTGCGCGGACGGGACCTTCCGCCCGGGGCAGAAGCTGCTCCGGCAGGACATGGCGCTGCTCCTGTACCGCTACTGTTCCCGTATGGGGCTGGATATCAGCGCTTCCGACGACCTGTCCCGCTTCCGGGACGTGGAAAAGGTGGGCGATTACGCACGGGAAGCGCTGGAATGGGCGACAGGCTCAGGACTGGTGACTGGAGTTTCCGCCGAAGTCCTCTCGCCGTTGGGCGCCGCGTCGCGCTGCCAGACAGCGGAACTACTGATGCGCTTTCACAAAAATATGCAAAATGATTCCTAATATTTCTGAAATAGTGAAACCGCTTGCGGGCAGTATGTGCCCGCAAGCGGTTACAGTCTGTCGATAAAGCCTCCAATGAACGAATACGGAGGGAAAGAGAGTTGTGAGAGAGAACCGTCAGGGGCGCTGATCTCCGGTGGAGATCGTTCAGCGCTGACCGAGCCGAAGGCGAGATTTCTCTTTCGCTTTTCAATCACAACATAATGAGGGAATCTTTGATTTCCTCAATATGTTTGAGCGGGGCGAAATGTTCTTTTCGACACGCTCAAACCGCTTGTGGGCAGTATGTGCCCGCAAGCGGTTACAGTCTGTCGATAAAGCCTCCAATGAACGAATACGGAGGGAAAGAGAGTTGTGAGAGAGAACCGTCAGGGGTGCTGGTGCCCGGTGGGCACCGTTTAGCACCGACCGAGCCGATAGGCGAGAAGCGCAAACCACCAGTTCTACTGGTGGTTTTGATTCACAACATATTGGGGAAATCTTAATTTTCCCAATATGTTTGAGTGGGGCGAAATGTTCTTTTCGACACGCTCAAACCGCTTGTGGGCAGTGTGTGCCCGCAAGCGGTTTTCTGTGTTTATGAAAGATGTCAGCGGTTATTCAGCTCCGCGTATTGCAGCAGGTTCCGGCAGAGGAACAGCACCAGCAGGGAGACGAGCACATTGGCGACCGCCATGCCCAGAAACAGCCAGAAAATGTTGTCCAGCGCCACAAGGAGGACAATGCCCAGCACAAGCCCGGGGGCTGCCATCAGGAGCAGCGCCAGGAAGTAGAATACCATAATCAGTATTTTGGAGCTTACCATGCCGAACACCCGCTCCACCAGTACGTTCCCGGCGGTGAACAGCAGGGAAAAGGTGACCCTTGCCACAATGCACAGCACGATCTCCACCGGGGAAGCCTGCAGGATCAGCCCGATTATCACGAACAGGAAAATTGCTTCTATGGTGTCGTTTATCAGGCTTTCCTCAATGGCGTACAGCAGCTTTTTCAGCGGCGGCTCAGGGATCAGGTAGAGGTAGGGCTTTGTCAGCTCCCGGTTGAACCTTCCCAGCGCCACGGAGAATATCTGCATATAGGTCGCCATGGCAAACACGCCGACGATGGCGCCGCTACCGTCCTCCTCAGCTCGGAGGAAAAAGGTCATCACAATGACGATCACCGCGAACAGCAAAGACATATTGGATAGGAAAAACACGCCGCTGCGGCGGTTTTCAATGGCGTGCTTGTAGTAGACCGCCGAAGCGCCCCAGCCCTTTTTCAGCCCGGTCTTGCCCAGCCGCACGTGCTTTGGCACCACCTCGTTCAAATTGCCCTCTTTCTGGGCGGTGATGGCGGACTGCGCCGTTTCCGCAGTTTGCAGCACGTCTTCATAATAATTGTTTTTGCATTTGAGGATCAACAGCACCAGCACCGCAGCGCCAAGGAGCGTCAGCCCCAGCAGCAGGGCAGAGGGGAGAAGCTCCCCCGTAAAGAACCCGCCCACGATTCCGGCAGCCCAGCCGGAGAAGGGGAACAGCAGACCGGGCAGGGTGGAGAAGAAGTCCGCCCCGGCGCTGAGTGCTGCGGCGTAATCTTTCCCGCCCTGGAGCAGCGCCGAAAGCTGTTCCCGGCAGGACATTGCCGCCAGCGCCACATAGAGCACCACCGCCCCGTACACGCAGAGCTTCACAGTCCGTCCGGCGTTGTCCTTGCCGCTGGTGCGGGTGTACACCGCCATGGCAAAAAGCTGGGCAAGGAACAGGGTCAGCGCGTAGCCTGCCACGATCATCAGCAGCCCGCCGTAGGTGATGCCGTACAGCGCGTGGAGCCACGAATACTGGAACAGCAGGAAAAAGCCCAGCAGCAGCGAGACCCCCAGCTGCCGCAGCAGCCCGTAAAACAAAATCTTATTGGAGCTTAAGGGCGCGGGGAACAGCAGGGTCACATCGGACAGGGTGAACATGGGCGTATTGGTGGAGCTGCCGTTTAAGAACACCATCAGGAACATGAAGGTGTAGAAGATCACCAAAATCGCCACCAGCTCCGCAGGGTCCCTCACTTCGCCCGCTTCCATTTCGTTGCCGGAGAAAGCGGTCAGGGCAAAAATGCCAACCAGAAACAGCACGTAAATGAGCTTTGCCGGGCTTTTGAACAGGCTTTTGATCTGATTTTTCAGCTTGACAACAGTCAAATAGACAAGGGGGCTTTTCATTGAGCCGCACCTCCCTTGGGCAGCTCCGGGGCGTTTTCCTTGGCAGTTCCTTCCGTGATCTCAAAGAACAGCTCCTCCAGGGTCTTCCCGTCGTCCTGCCCGTTTACCTTGGTGGCGGCGAACCGTCCGTTCATCATGATGTTCGCCACGTCCCAGTAATCCTCCACGCTGTCTATCATGTGGGTGCTGATCAAAACGGAAGCGCCGCCCGCTTTCAGCTCGCTGAAAATAGACTTCAGCTCCTTGATGGCGTGAGGGTCGAGCCCCACCAGCGGCTCGTCAAATACCACCACGCTGGGCTTGTGGCACAGCGCGCAGCAAATGGAAAGCTTCTGCTGCATTCCCTTGCTCAGCTCCTTGCCCAGCTTATCCTTTTTGTCCCACAGCTCCAGCCGCTCCAAAAGCTGCCGGGTATAGGCTTCGTCCTCCACCTTGTAGGCGCGGCGGATAAACTCCAAATGTTCCTCCACTGTCAGAAGGTCGTACACGGCGGGCATTTCCGGGATATACCCCAGCTGGCGCTTGGCTTCCAAAGAGGTGTTTTCACAGCCGTTTATCTCAATGCGCCCGGTGAACCGCAGCAGCCCGGTGATACATTTGATAATGGTGGATTTCCCAGCGCCGTTGGGTCCCAGCAAAATGCCGATCTGCCCGTCTCCCACGGCAAAGCTGATGTTGTCGTTTGCCACAGTCTTTCCGTACTTTTTCGTTACTCCGCTGATTGACAGCATTATCCTCATATCCTCTCTCAGAAAATAAAGTCATTATGCCATAAGCGCCGCAGACGCGTTGGTATAATGTGTCCATCGCCCGTTGTGCCAAAGGCGCAAACTGGGCGGGACAAATTGAAATTCGTATAATAACCGCTTTGCGGTTATTATACCATAGGCGCAGAATGCGCCCACTGCTTGGAGAAGCCCGGTACTTTTGCAGAGCAAAAGGGAACCGCATTG
>CALFFN010000013.1 GCA_937958185.1 uncultured Neglectibacter sp.
GCCCCTTCAGGGGCGAAGTCCGTAATTGCCCCTTCTAGGGGATGTGCAAACCACCAGTTCTACTGGTGGTTTTGATTATATCAGGAAGAGGGAAAAGGAAAAGCGCAGCCTTGACAGGGCACGGGGGCTTGCCGCGGGTTACTTTCCCATGGTTTGCTCCTGATATTGTACCGGCGTGCAGCCGTATCGCTTATAAAAGCTGCTGATAAAGTGGCTGGAGGAGGAAAATCCTACCAGGGAAGCGATCTCCTTGACCTGTAATTCGCTGAATTTTAGAAGCTCCGCCGCGGATAACAGCCGGTACTTCATCAGATACTGATGGGGGGTGCAGCCGTTTTCCCGTTTGAAGATACGGGTGAGGTGTGCCGTGGAAATAAACAATGACCCGGCAATGTCCTCAATGCGGAGCGGTTCGTCATAGTGCTGCTCGATATAGGAGATCACATGGTTGGAAAGAGAAACTGACTGCGGCTTTTCACAGAGGTCAAAGGCGATCAGGTGCAGCAGCTCGCTGAGCTTTTGGGAAATCGTCAGCGAACTGTCGTCCGTATGCTTCTGGCAGAGGGAAAGCAGCTTCTCCATGCGCTGGGCATAATCATGGTCAGAGTTAAATTCCCGCAGAAAGAAGCACCGGCGGGCGATGGCGTCCAGAAATTCATTGGCGACCGTTTCTCCGGGGTGCGCCCAGTAAAATTCCCACAATCCGTCCTTGGGCGTGCCGTAAGAGCAGGGGACATTGCGGGGGATAAACGCCACCGTTCCGGCGGGAAGGTCATAGTCCGTGTCTTCCAGCTTCATGTGGCCGCAGCCGCCTATCGTAATGAGGAGCAGATGGTCCTCACTTCCTTCCGGGTGGAATATCTGGTAGCGGTCGTTGCATTTGTGCCAGCCGATGGAATGCAGGGCAAATAAGCCCTTGTTCTGCAGGGTGGGGATAATGCTTGCCAGACGAACCTGACCGAAATCTCCGTTTTCATGATACATAGATTAAATCTCCAAATAACAAAAATTTGATTCCTGATATCAAAAAGCGAACAGCGTCATTTTTGGCGGTTGACTTGCGCTTTTCTGCTTGATAAGATGAAATTACAGAACGAAACTTTGGGAGGTTTTACAATGGCAATGACAACATGGGAACGCTTCAAAAGGACCTTTGAACACCGTGAAGCTGACCGCATCCCGATCACCGACGATCCCTGGTTCACTACCATTCGCCGCTGGAATCAGGAGGGAATGCCCCAAAATACGGACTGGACGGAATATTTTGATATTGATAAAGTAGTCCATATCAATATTGATATCTCACCCAGGTTCCCCAAAAAGATCATTGAAGAAAATGACCGCTATATCATTTCCACCACGCCCTGGGGCGTGACAACGAAGGAATTTAAGAACGCGGAATCCACCCCGGAGAATCTGGACTATAAGGTCGTAGACGCAGACGCGTGGGAAGAAGCCAAAGCCCTGATGACGCTGGACGACGACCGCATTCCGTGGGACATGCTGAAGAACCACTTTGACGAGTGGAGAAGCAAGGGCTACTGGATCCGCGGCAACTTCTGGTTCGGCTTTGACGTGACCCATTCCCATATGATGGGAACGGACACCACCCTCATCGCCATGATGGAGGAGCCGGAGCTGGTGCAGGACATGTTCGACACCTATCTGGACCGCTGTGAAAAGCTCTTTACCCGTATTTGGGACGCAGGCTACCACTTTGACCAGATGTGGTGGTGGGACGACATGGGCTACAAGGGAACGACCTTCTTCTCTCCCCAAATGTATCGTGACCTGCTTCAGCCCTATCATACCAGAGGCGTCAACTGGGCGCATGACCGCGGCATTTACGCGGAGCTGCATTCCTGCGGCGATGTGATGACCCTGGTGCCCGATATTGTGAAAACAGGCGTTGACGCCCTGAATCCTCTGGAAGTAAAAGCAGGCATGGATTCCCTGCAGCTCAAGAAAGAGTTTGGCGATAAGCTGGTGCTCCACGGCGGGATCAATGCCCAGCAGTGGCCCAACGCCGAGGCGGTTATCGCGGAGATCAATGAGAAAGTGCCGATCCTCAAGCAGAACGGCGGATATATCTTCTCTTCCGACCACTCCATTCCCGACGACGTCAGCCTGGAAAATATGAAGCGCATTATCGAAACGGTCAAAAAGGCCGGCAGCTATTGATGTTTTCTTACAACAGGTTCTTCCCCGGAGTTTTCCGGGTTCGTTAGACAATATACACTCTTTTACAGAAAAATTCAAGGAGGATTTTATCATGATTTTGAACGAAATTGCAGAGCTGCTGGAAAGCGGCAAGTCCAAGGCGACCAAGGAGCTGGTACAGAAGGCGATCGACGAGGGCGTGAACCCTCAGGACATTCTGAAGGACGGTCTGCTTGCCGGCATGAGCGCTATTGGCGAGAAGTTTAAGAAGAACGAGGTTTTCGTGCCTGAGGTCCTGATGGCGGCCCGCGCCATGAACCAGAGCATCGAGCTGCTGAAGCCCCTTCTGGCGGAAGCCGGAGTGGAGTCCATCGGCAAGGTCTGTATCGGCACTGTTCAGGGCGACCTGCACGACATCGGCAAGAACCTGGTCAAGATGATGCTGGAGGGCAAGGGCTTTGAAGTCATCGACCTGGGCACCGACGTTGCCCCCGAGACCTTTGTCAACGCCGCTATCGAAAACGACTGCGATATCATCTGCTGCTCCGCGCTGCTCACCACCACCATGCATGTCATGGAGGACGTGGTAAAGGCTGCCGAGGCTGCCGGTATCCACGACAGAGTGAAGATCATGATCGGCGGCGCGCCTGTCAATGAAGAATTCTGCAAGCAGATCGGCGCGGACGGTTACACCGTTGACGCCGCCAGCGCAGCCGACATGGCGCTGTCCTTTGTGCAGTGATCGGAGGATTTTCCCATGAATATCAGTAAATTTCTCTGGGACGCCGCAAAGTCGGATTCTCAGCGCGGGCTGCCGATTTTGTCTTTCCCGGCGACCCAAAAGCTGAATGTGACCGTGGAGCAGCTGGTGAAGGACGCCGAGCTCCAGGCACAGGCAATGGCTGTCATTGCCAAGGAGACCGACAATCTGGCGGCTGTCAGTTTGATGGACCTGTCCGTGGAAGCGGAGGCATTCGGCGCAAAGGTCAATTTCTCTGAGGGCGAGATCCCCGCCATCGTGGGACAGCTCGTTTCCGATGAGGAAGAAGCAAAAGCGCTGAAGGTCCCCTCGCTGGACGCCGGGCGCGCCAGGGTATGCGTCGAGGGCGTCCGTCTGGCAAAGGAGCGCATTACGGATAAGCCCCTGCTTGCCGGCATTATCGGACCTTTCTCTCTGGCAGGCCGGCTCATGGACGTGACGGAGATCATGTACATCTGTTTTGACGAGCCGGAAACCGTCCACATTGTGCTGGAAAAAGCCACGGAGTATTTGATCGAATATGGCAAAGCCATGAAAGCCGCCGGAGCGGACGGTATTATGATGGCGGAGCCTTTGACAGGAATTTTGAACCCGGAAATGGCAGAGGAATTTTCCGTGCCCTATGTGAAGCGTATCATCGACGCGTTGCAGGACGAGGAGTTCGGTATTATTTACCACAACTGCGGCAATTCCGTGCCGAAAATGCTGGACAGCATCTTCTCCCAGAACGCCGTCGCCTACCATTTCGGCAACGCTGTGAAGATGGACGAAATCCTGGCAGCCGCCCCGGCGGACGCGCTGTGCATGGGCAATGTGGATCCTGCCTCCCAGTTCGCCCAGGGTACGCCCGATTCCGTTTATGCGGCAACCAGGGAGCTGCTGGCAAAATGCGGCGGATACAAGAATTTCATTCCCTCCTCCGGCTGTGACATTCCCGCTCATTCCAGCTGGGATAATATCGACGCATTTTTCCGGGCACTGAAAGATTAAGTTTTATTCCGTCTCCGAAAGGAGGAGCTTCCAATGGAGTATGAAAAACTGATAGAAATTGCCCTTTCCGAGGGCGCGAAAAAGGCGACGATGATTTCCGCCGGGCAGATCGTGACCTCAGCCAGCTTCCGGGACGTGTGCGCTACCAATGTATGCGGCAACTACGGGCGCTGCTGGATGTGCCCGCCGGATACAGGCGACATTGACGAGCTGATTCAAACGGTCAAGAGCTTTCCCAGGGCTCTTTTGTACCAGACCATTTTTGAGCTGGAAGACAGCTTTGACATCGAGGGAATGGGGGAAAGCGCCCGGCTCCACGCGGCAATCAGCCGGAAGATCGAAAAGGCTGCAAAGCCGCTGCTGCCGGAAGGGTATCTCCACCTGATAAACGGCGGCTGCCGGTACTGCGAGACCTGTGCCAAGCAGGAAAACAAGCCCTGTGTCTCTCCTGAAAACGCACTGGCGTCTCTGGAAAGCTATGGAATCGACGTGTACAACACCACAAAGAGCACCGACTTGAAATACATAAACGGGCAGGATACCGTGACCTTTTTCAGCATGATCCTGCTCCCGGAGGACGGCAATGTTTGAACTGACGGTTTGGAAAAACAAACGCGCGCATAAAATCCCATTTGAAAATGCGACCCTTTTGGACGCTATTCTGGAGCGGGCGGGTTTTTCCCTTCCGCACCCCTGCGGCGGTCATGGGAACTGCGGCAAATGTGCCGTGGAGGTCATTGGGGCGGTTTCCGAGCCAAACGAGCTGGAAGAACGTATCGGGAAACGGTTGTCCTGCCAGACCATCGTTCTGGGGGATGCCACCGTAGTTTTGCCGGATGACGGGCTTTCCATGACGATTGAAACAGAAACGGGGACGCAAACCGCGCCCTTGTCGCCCATGCCGGGAAAATACGGCGCAGCCGTGGATATCGGCACCACCACCATCGCCGTCAAGCTTTTTGATCTGGCGACAGGCGTGTGCGTCGGCACGGCAGCGGCGCTGAACCCGCAGACAGCGGAAGCGGCGGACGTAATGGGGCGTATTGAAGCCGCCATGAACGGAAAACTTTCCGTCCTGCAGGCTCAGGTGACGGACTGTATCACAGCTCTGCTGCAGGAAGCTGGAAAAGCCTGCGGAATGCCGGATTCTCTGGTCATTACAGGCAATACGACCATGCTGTACCTGCTGACCGGGAAAGACCCGGAAAGCCTGTCCCACGCTCCGTTTCTGGCGGAAACTCTTTTTGATGTCGAAACGGAGTTTGCCGGGCGCACGGCATATTTGCCGCCCTGCATGAACGCCTTTGTGGGCGCGGACATCACCTGCGCCGTGCTGGCTTCGGGAATGTGCGGCAGCGCCGATGTTGCCCTGCTGTGCGATATCGGCACCAACGGTGAAATTGCCCTGTGGAAGGACGGCGTGCTGTATGTGACCTCCACCGCGGCGGGTCCTGCCTTTGAGGGCGCGGGGATTTCCTGCGGCTGCGGTAGCGTGACCGGCGCGATAGATAAGGTCTGGCTGGAAAACGGCAAACTTTCCGTACATACGATCGGCAACGCGGCTCCCGCAGGTATCTGCGGTTCCGGGCTGTTGGACGCCATTGCCGCCGGGCTGGAAAGCGGACAGATCGATGAAACAGGCGTGCTGGAAGAGGACGAGTTTTCCCTTGGAGAGGGAGTTTCCCTTCAGCAAAAGGATATCCGCGCGGTGCAGCTGGCAAAGGCGGCTATTGCCGCCGGGATCGACACCCTGTTGGAGACGGCCGGCATATCCGCTGAAGAAATCAAAACCCTGTACATCACCGGCGGGTTTGGCAGCCATTTGAATGTGGCAAGCGCCATCAAGATCGGTCTGCTGCCCGAAGAAATCGAAAAGCGCACTGTTGTTTTGGGCAACGCGGCGCTGGCTGGCGCGGCGGCAGTCCTGCTGGACCAGCACGCGAAAGGGGAGCTGAGCCGGATCGCCGGGCTGTCTCAGCACGTCAATCTGGGCGGCAACCCTGCTTTCAATGAAAAATATGTTTCCAATATGTTTTTTGGGGAAGGTTTATGAGAACGGAACAGCGGATAAACTAGATCCGCGCCGAATTCTCAAATACACCAAAAACCCCCGCTCCGCCGTTTGGCAGAGCGGGGGTTTTTCTTTGCTTTTTTCAGCACAAGGCGATATAATAAATCTTGATCGTGCGCGAAAGCAAAAAAATCGAAAAAATTTCAAAAAAACCTTGACTGTAAAGTCTCTTGATAGTTTACCATGCAGGCAGAACACAATGGAGGTGTCAGCCGTATGACCATCAAAGACATGGAAGCCCGCTCCGGCATGAGCCGTGCCAATATCCGCTTTTACGAATCTGAGGGGCTCTTGTCTCCTGCCAGGAGCCAGAACGGCTACCGGGACTATTCCGAAGAAGATTTGTCGATCGTAAAACGCATTAAGCTGCTTCGGTCGCTCCATGTTCCCCTGGAGGAGATCAAACAGGCGCAGTCCGGCGCGGTCAGCTTGCAGACGCTTTTGGCAAACCAGCTGCGGCGCCTGGAATCCCAGCAGGAGGACTTGCAGCACTCGCAGGAGATATGCCGGAGAATGCTGGGCGACAGTGTCCGCTTTGAGACGTTGAACGCCGGAAAATATCTGGACGATCTGGAAAGCAGGGGCGCGCCTGTCCCGGAGCTTGCCGCCGATAAAGCGCCGCGTGCCTGGATCCCCTGGCGGCGGTTCTTTGCCAGAAGGCTGGACGAGGTGCTGTACAGCGTGGGGTATCACCTGTTTTTGCTTTTCGTATTTCATGTGAATCTTGCAGACAACAGCAATCCCCTGGTGCTCACGGCAGGGATAGTTTCCCTGCTGCTGAACCTGCTGATAGAGCCGCTGCTGCTTTCCCGGTTCCGCACCACGCTGGGAAAATGGGTCTTTGGCATTCGGGTGACGGATAATGTGGGAGGTAGGCTCAGCTACCGGCAGGCTCTGGGCAGAACGCTGTCCGTGCTGTGGTACGGCGAAGGGTTTACCATTCCCATCTTTTCTCTTATTCGGCTGTGCATTTCTTATCGGCAGTACAGCAGGGAAGAGACCCTCCGCTGGGAGTACGATTCGGAAGAAACCGTCCGGGACACAAAAAACTGGCGCTGCATTCTGGCGGCGGTGCTGTTCGCTTTCCTGTCCTTCTCCTATGTTTCCGCGCTGAACCGGGCGGAATTCCCCCCGCACCGGGGAGAGCTTACCGTAGAGCAGTTTGCCGAAAACCGCAATTATTATTTGAAATACTATTCCGGCTTTTCCGTGCCGGTGGAATCCTATCTGGAAGTAGATGGGCAGTTCCAAGCCATTGTGCAGCATGGACCCGGCTCATTCTCCCTGACGGGCGACGCCCCCGTGACGTATTCTTACCGGGAGGAGAACGGGGTGATCACCGAGGTGCGCATGGAATACTCCGCGGTGGAGACCAATTCGTTGCTCTCTGCCAAAACCTATGAAAAAGAGCTTGCCCTGCGTGCCTTTTTGCTGGCGCAGCCGGAAGCGGATTGGGGAAGGAGCGGGCTGGAAGAGATTTTGAAGCGGCTGCAGGACGACCCTTTCACCGACTTTTCCGCCAGCGCTTACGGCGTGGACGTTCACAGCGAATTTACCTATTCCGGCTGTGAGCCGCTGTACGGTCTCGGCTGCCTGTCGCCCAATGAGGGAGAACTGGCGGAGGTCTCCATGGTGTTTACCATGAAAAAGGCTTCCTAAACAGGCTGGCGTTTTCACATAATATAATATAGAATAATATAAAAAATGATATGGAAAAGCCCGGAGGAGCATTTTACGCTCTTCCCGGGCTTTACAGTTTTTTCAGTCCGTTGTCAGCCGCCGGAACAGGTCGGTCATCAGCGTGTCCCGGGACAGGTTTTCCACATAACACATGGGGATATCCAGCTCCGCTTCTTCATAGCGGTGGTCATAGCCCGGCAGCCGGACGGGCACGATTTGCGAATCGAAGAATTTCCCGTCGCTGTCCAGCAGCCACGCTACGGCGGTCACGTCCCAGACCACCCGCGTCCACGGGGTCCCGGCGGCATAGCGTTCCGCTTCCTGGATCGTGTAGGTTGCCAGATAATCCGCCAGCCTGTTTTTCCCCTTGAGCCAAAGCTCCAGCTCCGCCCCTGAAACCGTGAACTGCTTTACCACGCCGTCGCAGGGAAGCTGGACAAAGGGCGCGCCGCTGCCCATGACTACCCGTGCGGCAGCGATATCCTGCATCATGTTGAACTCTTTGGTATGGGGCAAATGCCTTGCGTTCCCGCCCAGCCAGACGATCACAATGTTTTCCGCGATCTCCGGGCGCAGCAGCAGGGCGGAAGCCACGTTGGTGATGGCGCCGATCGCCACCACGTACAGCGGGCGCTCCGGGGAATATTCCATGGCAAGCTGGGTGAGGTCGTGGGCGGCGGGGGAAAGCACGGGGGTTTCCTCGTCCTGCAGGTATCGGGGCGAGCCCTGCAAAACGATTTCCTCCAAGTCCTCCCGGTCCGCCAGCCGCAGCAGGTGCAGGATCTCCTCATAGCTTTTCAGCATTCCGTCCTCCGGTCCGCTGGATTTTTCATTGTGGAAAGGCGCGGCGTAAAAGCGGACAGGGGAAAGCCGCTCCCCGGCGTGGAGCAAATAGGAGATGGCGAACTGGTCGTCGATCTCATTATAGGCGTCGGTATCCAGAACCACGTCCACTTTGCCTGTGGGCGGGGTGAGATTGCGCAAAAACTGTTCCGTTGTCATAGTGTTCCACCTTTCTGATATCATGAAGTATAAGCGATACCGGGCGGAAAGGCAAGGAAAAATTTTTCCGCCGATTGCTTTTCCTCCCATGATGTGCTATCCTGTTTGAGACAAAAATCGGAGGAGAGAGTTTTGTGGTACGAGATATGACGAAGGGCAGCCCGGTAAAGCTGCTGCTGGCTTTTGCCGCCCCGCTGCTTCTGGGAAATGTGTTCCAGCAGCTGTATTCCGTGGTGGACGCCATGGTGCTGGGGCGCGGCGTCGGGGTAAACGCTCTGGCGGCGGCAGGCGCGACGGGCTCGATCCATTTTTTCGTGTTCGGCTTTATTACAGGCTTCACCCATGGCTATTCCATTTTGATTTCTCAGAAATTTGGGGCGGAAGACCCTGCGGGCGTGCGGAAGGCTGTTGCAAATTCCGCGTATCTTGCGGTCATTTCCTCCGCCCTCATCACAGCATTGAGCTTGCTTTTCTCCCGTCCGCTGCTGGAGCTGCTCCATACCCCGGCGGACATCATGGAGGATTCCCTGCTGTACCTGCGCATTATTTTCATTGGCATTTTTGCCACGGTGTTTTACAATGTGCTGGGCAGCATTCTCCGGGCGCTGGGCGACAGCCTTTCGCCCCTTATTATCATCGTGATAAGCTCCCTTGTCAATGTGGGAATGGACTTCCTCTTTGTTATGGTATTCCGCTGGGGCGTGGCTGGTGCGGCGTGGGCAACGGTGCTGGCGCAGGTGATTTCCGGCTGTATGTGCCTTTTTGTCCTGCGGCGCATGGAACTGATGCGCTTTCAAAAGGGAGACGCCGCCGTGGATAAAAGCATGATGGCGGAGCTGCTGCGGCTGGGGGTCCCCGTAGGATTTATGAACTCCGTTACCGCCATCGGCGTAATGCTTTTACAGGGCATCGTCAACGGCTTTGGTTCGGCGGCGGTAGCGGCTTATACGGCGTCCAGTAAGATCGTTGGGCTGGTGGAGCAGCCGGGCAGTATCATCGGTCTTTCGCTGGGCACCTATGTGGGGCAGAATCTCGGCGCGGAAAAATATGACCGCATTCGCACAGGCGTGCGGAAAGCCATTTTCATGTCCCTTATCGTCAATGCCGCCATCGGCTTGGTTTTGATCTTCTTCGGGCGGGAGCTGATCGCCGCCTTTGTCACAGGCACGGAAAAAACGGTCATCGACATGGCGTATCCCTACTTATTTGCGGCAGGCATTATGGAATGGGTTCTCGGCTTGCTGTTTATCTACCGCTTTTCTCTGCAAAGCATGGGGGATACGGTCACCCCGCTGATTTCCGGCGGCGTGGAGCTGATCCTCCGCATTGGGGTGGTGCTGCTCCTGGCAAACGTCTTCCATATGGGCTTTCAGTCCGTTTATATTGCCGACGTCACCGCGTGGTTCGGCGCGGCGCTGCTGCTGTGTATCGTCTATTATATCCGTATCGGCAAACTGGTCCCGAACAGGGCTTCGGAACAGGGGTGATAGTTTGCTGTATGTTACTTCTTATACAGGCTCCTTTTCCAGCCGAAAGAAAGAAGCCGCCCATCAGCACGACCTTTCCCGAAAACTCCTTTCCTTTGCCATGGAGCAGGAGTATGGGATACCGCTTTTTTCCCTGCAAATTGAAACAGGAAAGCACGGAAAGCCTCATTTTTCCAATTGCCCGGTGCGGTTCAGCCTGTCCCACTGCAGGGGGGCAGTCTGCTGTGCTCTCAGCGATTGGGAAATCGGCGTGGACATACAGCCTCTTCGCCCTTATGACCCCCGTCTTGCCCGGCGCATCTGCACCCCCGGAGAGCTTGCTTTTTTGAAAACTGCCTGTTGTCCCGATAAAGCGCTGATTACCTTGTGGACGCTGAAAGAAAGCCTGATGAAGCTGTCAGGTCTGGGCTTTGCTTACGGCTTCCAAAACGCGGAATTTGCCTGGGAAAGCGGCAGCTTCCGCCCGGCGCGGCAGGAAATAGAGACCGCAACATTTGAACCGTTCCCCGATTTCATTCTCTCCGTCTGTACCGCGGGCGGGCTTCCTGAAAAGGTAAAAACAGTGGATATTTCCAAGTTTTCCTGAGCCGCGGGAAAGTTTGTCATATCCGCCGTCCGTTCCTCATAGGTATTGAGCAGGAAAGGCGACCGGGGCAAAAAGCCCGGCTGCCGCATAGAGAGGAACGGTGGAAGATGGTCTTATCGCTGAAAGCAAACAGAAAACGGGTGATTGCTTTTCTCATTCTTGTGGTGGTCGTCGTTGGCGCTTGTATTTTCCTGCACAACGGCAAGGGGAAAGAGGAGCAGAAGGAGTTCCCCGGCGGGACAAACGAAGAACGGGTGGCATTTTTGCAGAGCTTTGGCTGGCAGCTGGACGAAACCCCGGCGGAGACCCGGGAGGTCATGATCCCTGCCCAGTTCAACGACGTGTACACCACCTACAACGTGATGCAGAAAGCACAGGGCTTTGACCTGAAGCCCTATGCCGGAGAAACCTGTACCCAGTACCGCTACAAGATCAACAATTATCCCAACGTGACAGAGGTTTACGCCACCCTGCTGGTGTACGGCAAGCTCATCATCGGCGGCGACCTGGCGTGCGCCGAGGTGGACGGCTTCATGCACGGCTTTGCCGCCGACAGCGCCCGCTACGGGGAAACCGCCGAAAGCAGGTCGAAAGCCCCGGAGAGCAGCTCTGCCGAAAGCGCCGCGGTCAGTTCCAGCCCCAGTTCTGCTGTGGAAAGCACCGCAGCGGGAGAAGGGCAGACCGCCAGCGCGGTTTCTTCCGCTGCTTCTGCGGTAGAGGGCGACGCAGACATGGCTTCTTCCGTGCCGGAAGTGGAATCCGGCGCTACGGAAGAAACAGCCGGTGAGCCGGAGGAGGGTATCTATCCTACCGATTGACAGTCCAGAGGACACGGAAGCCCCGTGTCCTTTTTCGCAGAAGAGATTTCCCGCTGGCGCTTTTTCTCTGTTTCTGTTATACTATAAAAAGCAGAAAGAGGGCAGAAGCAGGGGGAGTGAAAATGCCGGAACGTCTTGATAAATTTTTAGCGTCTCAAAACCTGGGGAGCCGGAAAGAGGTTTCCGCCCTGATCCGCTCCGGCAGAGTGACGGTAAACGGTCTTGCCGTGACTGCCCCTGCCCAAAAGCTCTCGCCGGAAACCGATATTGTAAAGGTGGACGGGGAGAAGGTCGTTTACCAAAAGTATCTCTATCTCATGATGAATAAGCCTGCGGGCGTGCTTTCTGCAACAGAAGACAGCCGCTGTGAAACAGTGCTGGACCTGCTGCCGCCGGAGCTTTACCGCCGCGGGCTTTTCTCGGCAGGAAGATTGGACAAGGACACTACGGGGCTGCTGATTATTACCGATGATGGAGAGTTTGCCCACCGTATGCTCGCCCCTAAAAACCACGTCTATAAATTGTATGAGGCGCAGACTCTCCGCCCGGTGACAAAAGAAGACATTCTCGCCTTTGAGAAGGGCATTACAGAGGGTGGTCAAAGCTTCTCTCCGGCAAGGCTGTGGACGGAAATGCGGGGCGGCGGGGAAGTGGCGATGACTGAGATCAGAGAGGGCAAATTTCACCAGGTAAAGCGAATGTTTCAGGCGGTGGGCAATCAGGTGCTTTCCCTGAAAAGACTCAAGATAGGGGACCTTTCTTTGGACGAAACACTACCGGCTGGGGGTGTAAGGGCTTTGGAGGAAGAAGAAATCGCTTCCATTTTCCATGTCAATTTGCACAAAAACAAGAGTTGACATTTGGGTTTTATGGAAACCTCATAAACTCTCAGGGCAAAATTTGGGTAAATAATGGATATCTTTCGCCGGTTAAGTCTGATATACTAAGACCAATCTAAAACGGTATGCGGCTGATCGTTAGCGCTACCCAAAATAACAGGAGGAATATTTGAATGGCAAGTGTAACCCTGAAAAACGTGTATAAGATTTATGCAGGTGGAGTCACGGCAGTTACCGATTTCAATTTGGAGATCCAGGACAAGGAATTTATTATTCTGGTTGGTCCCTCCGGCTGCGGTAAGTCCACCACCCTGCGTATGATCGCCGGTCTGGAAGAGATCAGCAAGGGCGAGCTGTACATTGGCGACGCGCTTTCCAACGAGATCGCCCCCAAGGACAGAGATATCGCGATGGTGTTCCAGAACTACGCTCTGTATCCCCATATGACCGTGTATGACAACATGGCGTTCGGTCTGAAACTGCGCAAGACCCCCAAGGACGAGATCAAGCGCCGCGTGGAAGAAGCCGCCCGCATTCTGGACATCTCCCATCTGCTGGATCGTAAGCCCAAGGCTTTGTCCGGCGGTCAGAGACAGCGTGTTGCCCTGGGGCGTGCAATCGTTCGTGACCCCAAGGTGTTCCTGCTTGACGAGCCTCTTTCCAACCTGGACGCAAAGCTCCGTGCTCAGATGAGAACCGAGATCGCCAAGCTGCATAAGAGACTGGGCACCACCTTTATCTATGTTACCCATGACCAGACCGAGGCTATGACCATGGGCGACCGCATCGTGGTTATGAAGGACGGCTTCATTCAGCAGGTCGATACTCCTCAGAACCTGTACGAGTATCCCATCAATGAGTTTGTTGCAGGCTTCATGGGCTCTCCTCAGATGAACTTCATCGACGCCAAGCTGGGCAAGGACGGCTCCGATTACACCCTGACCTTTGGCAATTGCACCATCAAGATTCCCGCAAAGAAGGCAGAGGGCACTGCCATTGCCGATTATGTTGGAAAAGATGTTGTGTTCGGCATTCGTCCTGAGGACGTACATGACGAGCCTGAATTCATCGAGAAGGTTGGCGGCGCTCATGTGACCTGCGACGTGGAAGTTACCGAATTGATGGGTGCTGAGACCTATCTGTATCTGAATTGCGAGGGCAACGCTCTTACCGCTCGTGTAGAGCCCACCTCCACCGCTAAGTCCGGCGATAAGGCTTCCATTGCCTTTGATCTGAACAAGATGCACCTGTTCGATAAAGAGACCGAGAAGACCTTCCTGAACTAAAGTTACTACTTGCCTTTTTAAGGGATACCGCGATCGCGGTATCCCTTTTTTCGTCCCCAAAGGGCGTATGGGACAGGAAAACTCTTTTTTTACCCAGTTTCCTGTGGACTTTTCGCAAAAAATTTCCTTTTTACAGGTGAATTTTCAAAAAAAGGTTGAAATTTTGCTGTAACTTATGTAAAATAAATCTATATATCGTTTGACAATATTGCCTGACAGTATTGTCATTCACAGCCAGGACATTTCGGTAAGGAGTTTTGCTCCTGCCTTGAAAAAAGGAAAGGGGAAGTGTCATGTCCAACAGATTGTTTCAGGGAGTTATCCATCAAATGGGAGAAACCATTGACCGCACTATTGGTGTGATCGATGAATCTTCCATCATTATCGCGTGTAGTGAGCTTGGGAAAGTTGGAGAGGTCCGTGAAAGCGTCACACTGGAGGATCTGGAATCCTCGGATGTGTTCCAGGCGGACAATTACAGCTTCAAGTCCTTTGGCAACCG
Source organism: uncultured Neglectibacter sp. (assembly GCA_937958185.1). GTDB lineage: Bacteria > Bacillota > Clostridia > Oscillospirales > Acutalibacteraceae > Acutalibacter. Next base: position 14,182 of record CALFFN010000013.1, read on the forward strand.
TCCCAGCTCCGCATATGCCGTGTTTGTGTCCGGCACTGACCCGGAGGCGCAGAAATATGCCAGAATATTGGCGGTTTCCCTGAATAACATCAAGCAGTATTATGATGAAAAGTATGACCGCGGCAATTTTATCAAGAATGTGATCCTGGACAATATTCTGCCGGGTGATATTTACCTGAAAAGCCATGAGCTCCATTTTGATTCCGATGTGAGCCGCGTCTGCATGCTCATCAAGATCACCGATAAAAACGACATTTCCGCTTATGATGTGCTGCAGAACCTGTTCCCGGACAAGAATAAGGATTTTATCATCAATATCAATGAGACGGATATCGCCCTTGTCAAGGAGATCAAGCCCAATATCGACGAAAAGGATATCAATAAGCTGGCAAGCTCTATTGTGGATACGCTGTCCGGCGAGTTTTACACCCATTGCACCGTAGGTATCGGCACAGTGGTGAGCAACATCAAGGATTTGGCGCGCTCTTTCAAGGAAGCACAGATTGCTTTAGAGGTGGGGAAGGTCTTCGATACGGAGAAGCCCATCGTCAGCTACAACCATCTGGGTATTGCCCGCCTGATCTATCAGCTGCCCACGACCTTGTGCGAAATGTTCCTGAAAGAAGTGTTCCGCCGGGGGTCCATTGATTCTCTGGACCATGAAACGCTGTTTACGATCCAGCGGTTCTTTGAAAACAACCTGAATGTGTCGGAAACCTCCCGAAAGCTTTTCGTCCACCGCAATACGCTGGTGTACCGCCTGGAAAAGATCAAGAAGATCACAGGTCTGGATCTGCGGGAATTTGAAGACGCCATTGTATTTAAGGTCGCTTTGATGGTGAAGAAGTATTTGTCGAGCAACCCCAATAAATTCTGATTTCAGGGCTAATGTCCCGGATTTTCCCGGTTTTTGTCGGCGAAAATTACAAATTGGTTACAAATAAATTCTATAAAAGAATTAAACTGTGCGCACCCATTGGTATAATACGTTATGCTGATGGGTGCTATTGTGTGGAAGCTGAGACAGAAGAAAAAAGAAAAGAATGCCGGGGCTTTTCGGCATGGCAAACGGTTTCATCTGTTTGGAGGGATAGTTTTGATAGAATTTCGCAATGTGTCAAAGGTGTACAACAACGGAACAGAAGCGCTGCATCGAATCAACCTGAAGGTGGATAAGGGCGACTTCGTATTTATCGTGGGTTCTTCCGGCGCGGGGAAAAGCACGTTTTTGAAGCTGATCACCTGCGAGGAGCGCCCCACGTCCGGGCAGATCATTGTGGACGGGCAGGACGTTTCCCATCTGCGGAAAGGGAAAATCCCCTATGTCCGGCGGAAAATGGGCATGGTGTTCCAGGACTTCCGCCTGATCGACCACATGACGGTGTACGACAACGTGGCGTTTGCCATGCGTGTGGTGGGCGCGCCCCCCAAGGCCATTAAGAAGCGTGTGCCCTATATTCTCAGCCTGGTGGGTCTGCAGCACAAGGCGAAGCACTATCCCACCGAGCTGTCCGGCGGCGAGAGGCAGAGAGTAGGCTTGGCGCGGGCGCTGGTGAACAATCCGTCCATGATCATTGCCGACGAGCCTACCGGCAACATCGACCCCGCCCTTTCCTTTGAGATCGTGGACCTGCTCAGCGAAATCAACCGCCGCGGCACCACTGTGCTGATGGTAACCCATGAACATTCCCTGGTAAAGCATTTCCATAAGCGGATCATTCAGATACATAGCGGAGAGATCGTGGCGGATACCGCCGCCATGCAGGAAAGCTATGCGCCCCCGGAGAAGTATAACGAGCCTGACCCGGCGGAGGACGACGATTACGCGGAGTACGACAATTCCGAAACCTATGACGAGCCGGAAGAAGCGGAAGACTCAGAGCCTGTAGAGGACGAGGAATATATCCCCGAATATGAAGAAGAGTACGATGGGGAATACGAAGAGGAATATGAGGACGATGAAACGGACGAATGGCAAGATGACGGGGAGGTGGAATAATGGGACTGCATAACACCGGGTACCTCTTTCGAGAGGGTATCAAAAGCCTGTGGAAAAACAGAACAATGAGTATCGCGTCCATTGCGGTCCTGATCGCCTGCCTGTTGCTGACCGGCGTCGCCGGGGCGCTGACCGTGAACCTTTCCGTGATGATGGAAGCCATTGAGGGCAATAACACCATCACCGTGTACCTGAAGGACGACCTGCCGTCTCTGACCGCCGTAAAGGTGGGCGAGGACCTGCGCGGCATTGGCAATATCGCCGAATGCACCTTTGTCCCCAAGGACGCCGCCCTGTCCGATATGATGCAGGAAATGGGCGGGGACGGCACGCTGTTCAACAGCCTGCAGGGAACCGATAACCCCCTGCCGGACGCCTACACCATTTCCATGGCGGATCTGACCCAGTATGACGAGACCGTTGCCGCCATAAAGGCGGTAGACGGGGTGGACCGCGTTTCCGATTACCGCGATATCGCCACGAAGCTCAGCAATCTGGACCGCCTGGTGCGGTATTGCAGCATTGCGCTTGTGGCGGTGCTGGGCGTGGTTTCCCTGTTCATCATTTCCAACACCGTGAAGGTCACCATGTTCTCCCGCCGCATGGAGATTTCCATTATGAAATCGGTGGGCGCCACCAACGGCTTTGTGCGGATTCCCTTTATTGTAGAAGGCTTGGTGATCGGCGTGCTGTCCGGCACGATCTCTGCCACAGTGCTGTATTTTGCCTATGACAAGATGGTGGAGATCGTCTACAACATTGCTCCTTTCCTGACCATTGTGGAGATCAAGCCCTATGTGGGCTGGGTATATTTGGCATATATTCTGGTGGGCATGCTGTTCGGTATGCTGGGCGGCGTGATCTCCATCGGGAAATATCTCAAGAAAGAAGGAGAAGATGCTGTTGTTTAACTCAAAAAAGCGGCTGCAGAGCGCTCTGTGCACAATGCTCGCGGCATTGCTGCTGATCACGTTCCCCGTCTCCGCCGAAACACTGGAGGAGCTGCGGGAAACACAGAACAGCCTGCAGTCACAGAAAGAGGAGAACGAAGCCAGACTGGAAACATTGAAACTGGATACGGAGCAGAAAAGGGCTTATCTTGACACATTGTACGGTCAAATAGATACCGTGCAGAGCCAGATAGACGTGCTCCGAAAACAAATTGCCGCGCTGGACGGGAAAATTGCCGAATCAGAGGACAGGATCGCCGAAAAGCAGAGCGATATCAACCGAAACACCGATTTGCTGAAAGAACGCATCAAGGCGCTGTACGTCACAGGGGACGCTTCCACCCTGGCGGTTATCCTGAACAGCGAAAGCATTCTGGATTTCACCCATAAGGTGCAGCTTCTGAAATCCGTTACCCAGCACGACCAGGAGCTGATCCAGCGCCTGACTTCCCAGCTTTCCGAGATAGAAACCGAGCTCGCGGAGATCAATGAGGACAAGGCGGAGCTGAGCCGGGAAAAGAAAGAACTGGATTCCAAAGGCGCAGAGCTGACGAAGCTGTATGAGGAAGCCCAGCACAGCCTGGAAAACGCGGAAAATGAGGAGCGGAGCGCCCTTGCCGATTTTGAGCTGCTGGGCTCTCAAATAGAGGAAAACGAAGCTGCCATCGCCGAATTGGAAGCGCAGCTCTATCAGCCGGGCACCAGCTCGGGAAATCTTGGCAGCGGCGGCTATGTGGGCACGGGCAATTTCATCTGGCCAATGCCGGGCTACACGTACCTGACCTGCTATTTCGGGGAAGGCGGTCACCGGGGCATTGACATTGCCGGCGGCGATATTTACGGCAAGGCTGTCATTGCCGCGGACGGCGGCACGGTTCTTTATGCCGGTTGGAACGACAGCTATGGCAACTGCGTGTTCATCGACCACGGCAACGGCTATGAGACCCGCTATGCCCATATGAGCGCCCTCGCCACGGAAACCGGCGCTGCTGTGGAGCAGGGGGAAGTCATCGGTTATGTGGGCAGCACGGGAAATTCCACGGGACCCCACCTGCATTTTGAGGTGATTTCCGGCGGCGGTCTCACCAATCCTATGGGATATTTTTAAGCGCGATGGAAAAGTAACGGCTGTTTGCAGCTTTTGCATTGACAACAGAGCGTAATTTCACTATAATAAAACACAATGCGGCCGCAAAAGCGCCGCCTGTTGATAAAGGATGGATGGATCATGGCAGAAAAGCAGTATTTTGTAACAGAGGAAGGTCTCGCTTCCCTGGAAAAAGAGCTGGAACAGTTGAAAACCGTCAAACGAAAAAGCGTGGCGGAAAAAATCAAGGTAGCCCTGTCCTTTGGCGACCTTTCTGAAAACAGCGAGTACGATGAGGCGAAAAACGAACAGGCAATCATGGAAGCCCGTATTGCCGATCTGGAGGTCATGCTCAAGGGCGCTGTAGTGATCGACGAAAGCGAGCTGACCAACGAGACGGTGCACATCGGCTCAAAAATAGAAGTGAATATCACCATGCCGGGCGGCAAAAAATCTTCCCGTGATTTCAAGATCGTCGGTTCCAATGAAGCCGATCCCAGAAACGGTAAGATTTCCGATGAATCGGCAGTGGGCAAAGCCCTTTTAGGCGCAAAGGTCGGTAAGACCGTGCAGGTGGAAACTCCCGCCGGCACTGCCAAGTATAAAATCGTGACCATTTCCCGGTAAACGTTCCCGGGAAAGAAAAAGCAGCGAAAAGGGAGCAGCACAGTACGCCGCTCCTTTTCTTGTAAGAGGAAAAGAAAGGAAGGGTATGAAATATGGCGGAAGAGAACACGAGAGAGCCGCAGCATGCGGAATTAAATGAGCTGCTGCGCGTCCGCAGGGAAAAGCTGGCAAACCTTCAGGAAGCAGGGGAAGACCCCTTTCAGGAGACCCGGTTCCTCTGGAACGCAACTTCCCAGCAGATCAAGGATCACTTTGAGGAAATGGAAGGAAAGCCGGTTCAGATCGCCGGTCGCCTGATGTCGAAAAGAGGCATGGGAAAAGTCAGCTTCTGCGATATCCAGGACCGTGACGGACGTATCCAGCTTTACGCCCGTCAGGACGAAATGGACGAAGCTGTCTATAAAAAGTTCAAGAAATTCGATATCGGCGACATTGTAGGGGCCGAGGGCGAGGTGTTCCGCACCCAGCGCGGGGAAATGAGCGTCCGCGCCAAGAATATCCTGCTGCTATCCAAGTCGCTGCTGCCGCTGCCGGAGAAATTCCACGGCTTGCAGGACAAGGACCTGAGATACCGCCAGCGTTATGTGGATTTGATCGTCAACCCGGAGGTCAAGCAGAATTTTGTGATCCGCGCGAAATTTATCAAGCATGTCCGCAATTATCTGGACGACCACGGGTTTATCGAGGTGGAAACGCCCGTGCTCAATACCATTCAGGGCGGCGCCACCGCCAGACCTTTTGTGACCCATCACAACACGCTTGATCTGAATATGTACCTCCGTATCGCCACGGAGCTGCCCTTGAAGCGGCTGATCGTGGGCGGTATGGACCGCGTCTATGATTTAGGGCGCATTTTCCGAAACGAGGGCATGGATCCCAAGCACAACCCGGAATTTACCACGGTAGAGCTGTATCAGGCTTACGCCGATTTTAACGACATGATGGACCTGTTTGAAGAATTGCTTTCTTCCGCCGCCAAGGAAATCCTGGGCACTTACGAGCTGGAATGGCTGGGGGAGAAGATCGACCTGACGCCGGGCTGGCGCCGTCTTCCCATGCACGAAGCGGTCAAGGAATACTGCGGGATCGATTTCATGTCCATTACTTCCGATGAAGAGGCGGTGGCGGCAGCAAAAAGCATCGGCGTGGAGCTGCCTGAAACAAAGGAGCCTACCTGGGGCAACGCCCTTTACGAATGCTTTGACCAGCGCGTAGAGGAAAAGCTGATCCAGCCCACCTTTATCACCATGCACCCGGTAGACGTTTCTCCTCTGGCGAAGCGTTCCGCCAAGGACCCGCGGCTCACCGAGCGGTTCGAGCTGTTTATCTGCCATTCGGAAATGGGCAACGCTTTCTCGGAACTGAACGACCCCATCGACCAGCGCCAGCGCTTCCAAAAGGAAGTGGAAGCCCGTGCCAAGGGCGATGACGAGGCAGGCATGATGGACGAGGATTTCCTGACGGCCCTGGAGTACGGTATGCCTCCCACGGGCGGTTTGGGCATCGGCATAGACCGCTGCGTCATGCTTTTGACCGGCGCAGATTCCATTCGCGACGTGATCGCCTTCCCGACAATGAAGCCAATCGACTGAGTAAGCTCGTATAAGTTCATACGCAGAGACATACAGAGGGTTATGGAGGGAGCTTACCACAGAGCTTACCACAATTTACGAAAACCGCACCACAAAAGATGCGGCGTGATTATGCAAATCTCCGCAAGTCCCCGCAGCCCTTTGTAAATCTATGTAGGTACAGAAGCCCACCGAGAAATCGGTGGGCTTTTTTTGTTACGCCCGTCGCATTCCAGAGTGGAATGTGGCGGGCGCTTTTTTCTTTTCAAGTCCTCCGAATCTGCCTGAAAAAATTTTTTTGAAAAAGTGGTTTAATTTTTCGAGCTTTTTTTGCTGTTGTGGGGTGTGAGGGAAAACACCTCACGAGTTCCTTGAAAATTGAATACACATTCATCAGGTCGTTCCTGAGCGGAGGGGAAACCCTCAGCCGTATGGAAGTGTGCCATGATCCTCCTGCCCGAAAGGGTAAATGTGGAAAGCAAGGAAGGCGGGCTATCTTATATACTTTTTGAAAGGTCTGTATATGCAGGTTAAACGTTTGCGTTTTTGTTCTTTAAGTGCTACAATAGAATTAACAAATCTGTTCGGAAGAACAAAATGAAAGTTCGCTATAATAAGCTTTGAAAATTGCTTATAGATAAAGGATTGAAAAAAGCCAATTACGAGTAGCTGTCTACGCAAGCAAAAGCACTTTTGCTAAACTTGGAAAAAACGAAAATGTTGCACTTCCTGTTTTGCTTAATATATGTGAATATCTGAAATGCGATTTTGGAAACATTATGGAAGCCGTGCCGGAAGATAAGGAGCCATATAATGAGTGAAAAAATCTTAATTGTAGATGATGAGAAAGAAATCGTTGATTTGATAGAGGTCTACCTTAAAAACGACGGATACAGCGTAAATAAGTTTTCCAACGGAGCTGAAGCGTTGACATTTGCACAGTCGAATGAAGTGGATTTAGCAATACTCGATGTCATGCTGCCTGATATAGACGGATTTCATATCTGTCAAAAGATCAGAGAAAGCTATACATATCCTATCATTATGCTGACCGCAAAAGACGAAGAAACGGATAAAATCACAGGTTTAACGCTGGGTGCGGATGATTATATCACAAAACCGTTCAAACCGCTTGAATTACTTGCACGGGTTAAATCCCAGCTGCGCAGATATAAAAAGTATAATTCCCCACAATGCGAGGAAAAAGAAAAGAATGTGATTGAGCATTCCGGTTTGGTAATGAATATTAAGACGCACCAATGCACCTTAAACGAAAAGGCAGTGGTATTAACCCCAACGGAATTTTCGATCCTGCGTATTCTCTTAGAAAACAAAGGGGATGTGGTTAGTGCCGAGGAACTTTTCCATAGTATCTGGAAAGATGAATATTACAGCAAGGCAAATAATACTATAACGGTTCACATACGGCATTTGCGGGAAAAGCTAAACGACACTTTAGATGATCCCAAGTTTATCAAAACAATATGGGGAGTCGGTTATAAAATTGAAATCTAAAATGACAGACGAATACAAAGGATTCAAACGAAAAATAATGCTGCGCTTTTTAATTACAGCGTTTATAGCTACAGGCGTTGTCTTGCTTTTCTATTTTTTAGTTTGGTATGAGCGTGTCGGTGATTGGATTATATCGGTTCTCCAATATTTTGGAATGACAAAACACGAAGCATTTGAGTTTTATCATGTTTCGCTTCGCCAAAACAAATCGGTCTTTTTTGCGATTGCAATCATACTGATTTTTATGATATTGCTCCGGTATCTCTTTGTGTGGATCGTCCGTTATTTTGATCATATTAACGGCGGTATTGACAAGCTGCTTATTGACGACAATCAACCGCTTCATCTTCTGCCTGAAATGGAACCGATGGAGAAAAAGCTCAATACAGTGAAGCAGACGCTATGGCAGCGTAAACAGGATTCACTTCTTGCGGAGCAGCGCAAAAATGAAATAGTTATGTATTTGGCGCACGATATACGAACGCCTCTTACATCTGTTATCGGATACCTGAATCTTCTGGAAGAAGATCCCGAAATGCCAATAGAACAGCGAGCAAAATATGTACATATAACATTGGATAAGGCTTGCCGTTTAGAAAAAATGATTAATGAGTTTTTTGAGATTACCCGCTATAACTCAGGGCAGATCACACTGTCTAAATCTAATATTGATTTATATTATATGCTTGTGCAATTAACGGACGAGCTTTCTCCCAGCTTTGCAGTCAGAGGAAATTCCATTGAGCTAAGCATGGAGGAAGATTTCACCATTTATGCGGACGCTGATAAAATTGCACGGGTATTCAGTAATATTTTGAGAAATGCAGCCGCATACAGCTATCCCCAAACCCCCATTGCAATATCGGCTCAAAAAACAGATAAGCACATAACGGTATTTTTCCAAAATAAGGGCAAAACGATCCCGGAAAATGACAAAAGACAGCTGTTTGATAAATTTTATCGCTCGGATAAGGCACGGGGCTCGGATAAAGGCGGAACAGGGTTAGGACTGGCGATTGCGAGAGAAATTGTGCTTTTGCATGGGGGGCAAATCCATGTTATCAGCAAAAATGATACAGTCATCTTTGCCGTAAGACTTCCTGCAACAGATTAGGAAAACAGCAATGCCATATTAGGATTTTCTTAGGAAATAAACAAATTCATATTAAAAACACAGGTACCTCTGTTCGGTATAATTATGGCTGAACAGAGGCACTTGTGCTTTTTGAAAGGAGAATCAAATATGGAACGCAGAAATGTTCAACACGATCGCAGACGCAATAGGCAGCGCAAATATACCTTGATAAGCTGCGCTTTGATTGTAACCTTATTATTCAGTGTAGTTCTTTTATGGAATTACGGAAAAGAGGCTGGGGATAAGAATATCGACAATCCGCCTATAACAATTACCAAAAGCAATACGGTAAAAAATGAAACGGATTCTAGTGAGACGCAAAGTCCTGAAGACGAAACAGATTGGAATCTGACATTGGTGAACAGACAAAATGCTGTTCCCGCCAATTATAAAGCAGATTTGGTTGAAGTCTCCGGCGGAGAGAAAGTTGACAGACGGATTTATGAGCCGCTGATGGAAATGCTAGAGGCTGCGAAAGAGGGAAATTGGGATCAGCTCCCTATGGTAGTATCCGGCTACCGAACGCAAGCAACACAGCAAAAGCTATATGATGACAAAATCTCAAAGTATAAAAAAGAAGGATATTCCGAAAGCGAAGCTATAGAACAGGCAAAGCAATGGGTGGCTGTCCCCGGTTACAGCGAACATCAGCTTGGTTTAGCGGTAGATATTAACGGGGCAACCTATGATGTTTATTTTTGGCTGCAAGAAAACAGCTATAAATATGGTTTTATTTTCCGCTATCCTGCTGGAAAGACTGATATCACAGGTACAGCCGAAGAAGTTTGGCATTACCGCTATGTTGGCGTGGAAGCTGCAACAGAGATATACGAAAGAGGAATTTGCCTGGAAGAATATTTGGAAGAAAAGCAATGAAAAAAAGATTGACGCAGATATTCCCGCTTCTGCTTCCGTTTGGAAAATGGCAAAGACGATCTTTTATTTAGAGATGTTTTCAGAAGGGAACAGATACAAAAACCGTGCAGCTTCCCGTAGAAGCCGCACGGTTTTTAATCGTTTTTACTTTCGGGAAAAATCAGCCGGTAGAGCGTGGGGGAGAAATGGAACTGCTCCATCAGCCGCAGGGTTTCTTCCAGCACCTTCCGGCGGTGCGCTTCCGGGGTGTGGTCCCGGAAAACGGCGCGGATCAAAATGTTTTTCGGCGTGTGGGAAAAGTCGATGAACTCCAGCAGCTGGGTTTTATAGCCGCAGTATTCCAGCAGGTTTGCCCGGATAGCGTCCGTTGCCAAAGCGGAGAACCGCTCCTGCACGATCCCATAGCGGGAAAGAATAGAAAGGCTTTCCGGCTGTATCTGCCGGTTCAGCTCATGCTGGCAGCAGGGGACGGAGAAAATCATTTTTGCGTTCCACTGAGTGGCGTTGAACAGGGCAAAATCTGTGGCAGTATCACAGGCGTGAAGCGTCATGACAATATCCACAGGGAAAGGGGCTTGATAGCCGTTGATATCTCCCAGCTCAAACCGCAAATTACGGTATCCATAGCGGGCAGCGGCAGCGTTGCACTTTTCAATCACGTCCTCCTTTAAGTCCAGCCCAATAATATTCGCGTGGATTCCCCGCAGCTTCGTGAGATAGTGATAGACGATGAAGGTCAGGTAGGATTTGCCGCAGCCAAAGTCTATGATATTGACCGAATCGGTTTCCAGATTCTGAATGGCGTCGTCAAGGATTTCCAGATAGCGGTTGATTTGCTTGTACTTGTCGTACATGGCATTGACGATTTTTCCCTCTTTGGTAAAGACCCCCATGTCCACAAGAGGGAGCACATCGGGGCTGGCTTCCAGAATATAATTCTTTTTTCGGTTGTGGGTCACAGAGACGGGCAGCGGGCGGGAACTGTTTACCGCCCGGCGCTGGAAGGTACAGCGCCCTTTTCGGGAAATCAGGAGCATGGATTCCCATTGGTCGTCCCAGGCGTTCAGTTGAAGGAACTGCCCCTGCATGAGCCGTTCGCAGGCTTCCGCGAAGGCGTCAACGGGGACGTTTTCGTGAAACACCTGCTTTTCCGTGTATTTGCTGAACTGGTAGCCCGCGTCCTTTCTTTCCGCAACGATTTTTTTCAGCGGCTGGCTTTTTACGACCGGCTTGCTGAGCACCGCCTTATATACATTGCCGTTTTCGGAAATCCGGCGAAGATATTCTGTCAATTCTCCCATACTGCCACCCATACCTGTTTTCGTTTTTTCTAACACGATTTTATCCTCAAACCGGCGGCTTGTCAATCAGCTGTTCCTGCCGGTTGTCTGCCGCCGTAAAATGTAGTATACTTGTGAAAAGCTGAGATTCGAGGTGTCCCCATGGAACGCTGGTACATCAAGGAAATTGAAATGTCCTGCTGTGACGATAACTCCTACATTTCCTCTTTGGCGATCGTCAAATACCTGAACCGTGTGAAACGGCTGAGCTTTTCGCAGAGCGTCACTTTTCTCGTAGGAGAAAACGGCACGGGAAAATCGACCTTGCTGGAAGCCATTGCCGTGTGTGCCGGGTATAACGCGGAGGGCGGCTCGAAGAATTTCAATTTTTCCACCAAAAACACCACCTCTAATCTGCATCAATTCCTTACGGTCGTGAAGCAGGCACGGGAGAAGGACGGCTTCTTCCTGCGGGCGGAAAGCTTCTACAATGTGGCGTCCCAGGTAGACGAGCTGGACCGCACTGTGCCGGGCAACTATCTGGACGGCTACGGCGGAAAATCCCTCCACGAGCAGTCACACGGGGAGAGCTTCCTCTCGCTGGTGCAGAACCGCTTCCGGGGGAACGGTCTGTACTTCCTGGACGAGCCGGAAGCGGCGCTGTCTCCCTTGCGGCAGCTGACGCTGCTCTCGGAGATCGACCGGCTGGTGAAGCGGGATTCTCAGTTGATTATCGCAACACATTCGCCTATTCTGCTGGCATATCCCAATGCAAGGATCTATCAGATCGCAAATGGGGAAATCGAGACCGTGGCATATGAGGAATGTGAGAATTACCAGTTGACCAAAAATTTTCTGGAAAACCCAAAGCGCTTCATGGCGTATCTCTTTGAGGAATAAAAGATAGGGCGGTCCGCCCGGCGCCGGGCTTGTTTTTTGCCTGAAACTATGGTACACTTAACATTCAAAGTTCCCGCAGCCTTTGATAAAAAATTAGGGATACGGCGCGGGTCGGAATAGGGAAATGAGTTATGGAAACATTGAAAAAAGCGATTGCCGCAGGCTTTTCTATCACCATCGGCGCCACCGTGTATCTGGTCTGTGAAAACCGGGTGGTGGGGGCGCTGCTGTTTTCTATCGGTCTGTTCGTCATTTGCGCCTTTGGCATGAATCTTTTTACCGGGAAAATCGGGTATGTGCTGGATAATAAAAACCACCCGAACTGCTTTATTATCTGGCTTGGGAACCTGCTGGGCTGTATCATCGCCTCCGGGCTTGTCCGGCTGGCAAAGCCGGCTCTGCACGAGACCGCCGCAAAGCTCGTCTCCGCAAAGCTGGAGCTGCCCTGGCATTCCGTGCTTATCCTGGGCTTCTTCTGCGGCATATTGATGTACCTTGCCGTGGAAAACTATAGAAGCAATCCCAACGACTTTGGAAAGGTCACCGGGCTTTTCCTCTGCGTTTCGGTGTTCATTTTGTGCGGATTTGAACACAGCGTTGCGGATATGTGTTATTGCGTGTTTGGGGTATCGTCTGTCAGGGAGCTACCGCGAATCTTGCTATTCCTGGTGTTGGTCTCTCTGGCAAACAGTGCGGGAGCGCTCACTGTCCGTCTGGCGACCCGGACAAGGGACGCACAGAAATAACCCCATTACTTTTTAGAAAGGCGATGTGCAATGGCAAGAGAAGGATATCTGGTCAACGCAGGAGAAGACACGATCCATGCAAATGAGATCAAAGCAGACTCCCCGCAGGAGAAAAGAAAAAACTGGTGGTATTACCACAAGGGACCGCTGATCGCTATTGTGCTGCTGGCGGCGGTGGTCGGCAGTATCCTGTATTCCATGTTCGGCGGAACGAAGCCGGACTATACCGTTGGGCTTATGACTTCGTATACCATGCCGGAAAACGGCAGGGAAGAGCTGGAGCGGGTGCTGTCCCAATACGCGGACGACCGCAACGGCGACGGGAAAACGGTAGTCGAAATAGTAGGCTATGTGTTTTCCACCACCGTTCCCTCCACCTCGGACGCTTTGCAGCAGCAGCAGGCGGCTGTCGCCCGGTTTGCGGGAGATACCCTGACCAACGAAAGCATGATTTTCCTCCACAATGAGGAAGCCTTTGCCTTTATGGAAGCCGATTTCAGCGGCTACTTCCAGTATACGGACGGTTCTCCCATGCCGGAGGACGCCACAGATTATGAAAACGCCATGCGCCCCTGGAGCGATTTCAAGGCGCTGGATTCTTTCGTTCCCGTGACAAAGGACGTTGATGCCTTTGACAGCGACGGCTTGCAGCAGCTGTATCAGCAGCTGCGGGTCTCCATACGCGCGGCGGAGGGAACTTCCATCGAAAAGGACAAAAAAGACATGGAATATTATCAGGACTGCCTTGCCTTTTACCAGCGGCTTTTGACCGGGGAGCTGCCCGGCGCAGAGGAGTGAGCCATGGGTCGTAAGATAACGATTTTTGATTCTACCCTGCGGGACGGCGCGCAGGGCAGCGGCATTGCTTTTTCATTGGAGGATAAGCTGCTGGCAGTCCGGGCGCTGGATTCCCTGGGCGTGTCATATATCGAGGCGGGGAACCCCGGCTCAAACCCAAAGGATAAAGAATTTTTCCAGCGCGGGGGAAAGCTGCCCCTGCGCCACGCAAGGCTGGTCGCCTTTGGCAGCACCAGAAGAAAGCACACAAAGCTGGAGGAGGACGAGAACCTCCTTTCCCTGCTGGAAGCGGGAACCTCCTGCTGCGCGGTGTTCGGCAAGTGCTGGAAGTTCCACGTTTTTACCGTGCTGGAAACCACGGTGGAAGAAAACCTCCTGATGATAGAGGAAAGCTGCCGCTTTTTGAAGGCTCACGGCAAAGAGGTCATCTTTGACGCGGAGCATTTCTTTGACGGCTGGAAGGACGATAAAGCCTTTGCATTTTCCGCGCTGCAGGCAGCCGTTCGCGGCGGAGCCGATCTGGTATGCCTTTGCGATACCAACGGCGGCACTTTCCCGGAGGACGCGGCAGCGGTGGTACGTGAGGTGGTTTCCCTGCTGCCTGTTCCCGTGGGCGTTCATTTCCACGATGACTGCGGACTGGCAACCGCCAACAGTATTGCCGCCGTAAAGGCTGGCGCGTCCCAGGTGCAGGGCACCATGCTGGGCTTTGGCGAACGCTGTGGTAACGCCAACCTTTCTGCCGTGATCCCCAATTTGCAGTTAAAGCTGGGGATCCCCTGCGTGCCCCCGGAATGCCTGCCGCTTCTGTCCCACGGGGTCAGGGAGCTGGCTGCGGCGGCAAATCTGGATACCCCGGCAACGCTGCCCTATGTGGGAGAAAACGCTTTTTCCCATAAGGCAGGAATGCACGCTGCCGGCGTGCTGAAGGATTCCCGGTCTTTTGAGCATATCGACCCGCTGTCCGTTGGCAACTTCCGGCGGTTCCCCGCATCGGAAATTTCCGGCAGGGCGGTGATTCTGGAAAAAATACGCCGGGTGTTCCCGGAGCAGGAAATTTCCACCGAACAGGCGCTGGCGATTTTGCAGGAGCTGAAAACGCTGGAAGCCGAGGGATACCAGTTTGAGGGGGCGGACGCTTCCTTTGAGCTGCTGGTGCGTAAGCAATTGAAGCCTTACCCGCCTTTTTTCCACCTGCTCTATTATCACATCTATACCGATTACGGCAGCGACCGGGACTGCGGCGCAAGCGCCACCGTCAAGGTGCAGGTAGGGGACGAGCTGCAATTGACGGCGGCGGAGGGGAACGGTCCCGTCAACGCGCTGGATAAGGCGCTTCGCAAGGCGCTGGAGGTGTTCTATCCCACCCTTTCCCATGTAAAGCTTACCGATTACAAGGTCCGCGTGCTGGACAGCAAAAGCGCCACGGCGGCTCGCGTCCGGGTGCTTATCACCTCCACGGACGGCAGGGAGACCTTTACCACCGTCGGGGTTTCCGAAGACGTGGTAGCCGCCAGTTGGCGGGCACTGACAGATTCCATGGAATATTTACTGCTGAAAGAAGCAACCTGACAGATTTTCAAAAAACAGGAGGAAAACCATATGGCAATGACAATGACCCAGAAAATTTTGGCGGCACACGCCGGGCTTCCCAGCGTAGAGGCGGGACAGCTGATCGAGTGCAATTTGGATTTGGTATTGGGCAACGATATCACGTCCCCGGTGGCGATCAATGAGTTTGAGCGCGCCGGCGCCACTTCCGTGTTCGACCGCAGCAAGATCGCGCTGGTGCTGGATCACTTTGTGCCCAACAAGGACATCAAGGCAGCTCAGCAATGCAAGCAGACCCGGCAGTTTGCCAATAAGTACGACATTGTGAATTTCTTTGATGTGGGCGAAATGGGCATTGAGCACGCCCTATTGCCGGAAAAGGGTCTGGTCGGTCCCGGCGACTGCGTCATCGGCGCGGATTCCCACACCTGCACTTACGGGGCGCTGGGCGCTTTTTCCACCGGCGTGGGCTCCACGGATATGGCGGCGGGGCTGATGTCCGGCAAAGCGTGGTTCAAGGTTCCCTCCGCGATCCAGGTAGTTTTGAAAAATAAGCTTCAGGGCTATGCCAGCGGCAAAGATGTGATCCTTCACCTGATTGGAAAAATCGGCGTGGACGGCGCGCTGTACCAGTCTCTGGAATTTATCGGCGAGGGCTGTTCTTCTCTCTCCATGGACGAGCGCTTTACCATTGCCAATATGGCAATTGAAGCCGGCGCGAAGAACGGGATTTTCCCTGTGGACGACAAGACGCTGGAATATTGCAGGGACCGTTATCAGGGCAGCATTTCCATCTATGAAGCCGACCCCGGCGCGGAATATACCCGCGTGGTGGAAATAGACCTTGCCACACTGCGTCCCACCGTTTCCATGCCCCATCTGCCGGAAAACACAAGGACTATCGACGAAGTGAGCGATGTAAAAATCGACCAGAGCGTGATCGGTTCCTGCACCAACGGCAGGATCGAGGATATGCGCGCCGCCGCCGCTATTCTCAAGGGCAGAAAGGTGGCAAAGGGCGTGCGCTGTATCGTGATTCCAGCCACCCAGAACGTGTACCTGCAGTGCATTCGCGAAGGGATCGCGGAGATATTCATTGAAGCGGGCGCTGTGTTCAGCACGCCTACCTGCGGTCCCTGCCTTGGCGGCTATATGGGCATTCTGGCGGAGGGGGAGCGTTCTGTCTCCACCACGAACCGCAATTTTGTGGGGCGTATGGGACACCCCGATTCCGAAGTGGTCCTGGCGTCCCCGGCAGTCGCCGCCGCCAGCGCCGTGACAGGCTACCTCACCGACCCGGAGAAGCTGTAAGGGAGGAATCTCGATGGTTTCCTACGATTGGACAATGAAACCTCAGGATATGGATTTTCTTGCGACGTTGACGCTACGACAATCGGAATTCAAAAAGGCGCGGCGGCGAGGAATGTTGATTTATGGGTTGGGTGCGGCTCTGGGCTTTCTGCTTGCTGTTTTTTATTCCCTGCTATTTTGGAATCATGGCATTGGAACATACTGGACAGCTCCTGTCATGGGCTGTCTGGGGCTGCTGTTTCTTCTGATGTGTATTTTCGTGCCAGCCAATCAGAGGCGGCGGGTTCTCCGTGCCACTCAAAAGAAGAATGCTTTTCTGCTTTCCACCATGAGTCATGTTGAATTTCGGGAGGACGGAGTGGCGGAATCCTCCGTTTTTGAAAAATCATTGACACCATGGAACTCCTTCCGTTGTTGGGGAACCGGGGATAACTACCTTTTTCTGGAGAGATTAGACAATGCATATATCCTGATTGACCGCAACGATATTCCCGAAAGCGATCTGCAGAAAATCGAGAATCTGCTCCGCTCCCAGCAGGTTCCCGTGCTGGAGTTGTCTGATTCTGCTTTGCGCCATAGGGTCAAATGAGATCAAATCTCTGAGGGGAGTACAATCGCTATGAATGAAAATGAAGCGGAGAATATAACATTGGGTGAAACTGTCACGATCAAAATGGACCGTCCCATAGGGACGGAGCACCCGAAGCACCCCGGTCTGATCTATCCCATCAATTACGGCTATGTGCCCGGCTTATTCGCCCCGGACGGCGAGGAGCAGGACGCTTACGTTCTGGGAGTAGACGAACCGCTTACGGAATTTACGGGAACGCTGATCGCCGTGATCCACCGCTTTGACGATGTGGAGGAAAAATGGGTGCTTGCCCCGGAAGGCGTCACCTTCACGAAAGAAGAAATCGCCAAAGCCGTCCATTTTCAGGAGCAATACTATCATACTGAGATCAGAATGTGATAGAAAGGGAAGGGGAAAATTTGGTATGACTGAACTGGAACAGGCAGGTCATCGGCTCATGGTGTTCATGCGGGGGAAATACCAATTGGACGAAGTGGGGGACGGCAAGGACGAATTGAAGTTCAAGCAGGGAAAAAAGACGATACTTTCCCTCTATATCAAGGAAGATCGGTTCGATGTCCTCCTGATTTATGGGAAAAAAGAGCGGGAGGTTTTTGAATCCCGGCGGCAGGAATTTTCATCGACCGTGCAGAGAATATACGACAGTTCAAAAACTTATCATGACGGGAAATGGATGATATTTGAAGTTTCCACTTTGGAGCAGGCGAAAGAGCTTGAGCCGTTGATAATGATAAAGAAAAAGCCAAACCGCAAGCCCTTTTCCAAAGAAGGGGCGATTTATGCGCAATGCGGACAGCGCTGTGATTTGTGCGTGCACTATGTGGAGCAGGACGAAGGTCGGCGGAAAGCAATGATCCCTCCGTTGACCCAAATGTATGGAATTACGGACTGGTCCATGCGCTGCGGCGGCTGCGACAGCGACAGCTGTCATTGTAAGGAGGAGCCCTGTTTTGCCAAATCCTGCGCAGTGGAAAAGCAGCTTGCCAAATGCAGCGGTTGCACCGAG
The DNA here is from genome assembly GCA_937958185.1 of uncultured Neglectibacter sp. Classification (GTDB taxonomy): domain Bacteria; phylum Bacillota; class Clostridia; order Oscillospirales; family Acutalibacteraceae; genus Acutalibacter. Next base: position 32,126 of record CALFFN010000013.1, read on the forward strand.
CACCCATGTCTTCGCGCCACTACCTCAGACCACCTTTCCATGCCGCATACGCAGGTGCACAGCGCCGAGGAGATCACATGGGGTATTTTGCCGTATGTACCGTATCAATATGAAACCGACTGAAAGAAAGGAAGAGAAAATATGAACGCAAAAGGAACAGTACACAAGTATGGAGACGATGTGAATACCGATGTGATTATCCCTGCCCGGTATTTGAACACCGCCTCTCACAGTGAGCTTGCCGCTCACTGCATGGAGGATATTGACAAGGATTTTGTGAAGAAAGTAAAGCCCGGCGATATTGTGGTAGCCCTGAAGAATTTCGGCTGCGGTTCTTCCCGGGAGCACGCTCCCATCGCGCTGAAGGCTTCCGGGGTCTCCTGCGTGATCGCCGCCACCTTTGCCAGAATTTTCTATCGCAATTCCATCAATATCGGTCTGCCCATTCTGGAATGCCCGGAAGCGGCGGAGGGTATCTCTGCCGGAGACGTTGTTTCCGTTGATTTTGATTCCGGCGTCATCACCGATGAGACCACCGGGAAGACCTATCAGGCGCACCCGTTCCCGCCCTTTATCAAGAATATCATCGCAAGCGGCGGGCTGCTGGAATCCATTATAAAAAAGGCATAAAGCGCATATGCGCCGCTGCGCAAGGCGGACTGTCGTGCGGCAAAGCCTGATGTCTCAAGGAGCGGCTCTGGTTTCAGCGGTTTTTTTAAGCTGCGGAACGCCTGAAAAGGCGAAGAAATTTTCCAAAATTGGGATTGCTTTTTTTCGCTGCGTTCTGTATAATATAGCCAAATACAATTCCGGGTTTGGGCAATTTTTTACCAACCCGATATGCGAAGGAGTGTTTCTTATGAAATTGGGTGTACTTACCAATGTGATCGGCGGGACCCCCCTGAAGGAGGCGCTGCCGTATTTTAAGTCCCTGGGCGCGCAGATGGTAGAGCTGGGCTGCGGCGGTTATCCCGGAAAGGATCACTGCGACCCGAAAATCCTGCTCCACGACGAAGCCAAGTTCCAGGAGTTTATGAACACTATCAAGGAGTCCGGCTTGGAGGTCAGCGCGCTGAGCTGCCATGCCAACCCGATCCACCCCAACAAGGAGCTTGCAAAGCAGTTTGACGACGACCTGCACGACGCTGTCCTTATGGCGGAAAAAATGGGGATCCATCAGATCAATACCTTCTCCGGCTGTCCCGGCGACTGCCCCGAGTCCAAGAACCCCAACTGGGTGGTTTGCGCATGGCCCAACGAGTTCCAGGAGGTTGCCGAATGGCAGTGGAACGAGGTCCTGATCCCCTACTGGAAGGATTTCGTGGCTTTTGCCAAGTCCCACGGGGTAAACAAGATCGCTCTGGAAATGCATCAGGGCTTCTGCGTGTACAACCCCTACACCCTGAAGAAGCTCCGTGCCGCTGTCGGTCCTGAAATCGGCGCCAACTTTGACCCCAGCCATCTGTTCTGGCAGGGGATCGATCCTCTGGCGGCGATCCGTGATCTGGGCGGCGACGCTATCTTCCACGTACACGCCAAGGATACCAAGATCGACCCGTTCAACGCGCCCATCGACGGCACGCTGGATTACAGGACCTATGGCGATCCCCTTAATCGTACCTGGGTGTTCCGCAGCATCGGCTACGGTCACGATGAGCTGTTCTGGAAGGACTTTGTTTCCCAGCTCCGCCTGGTGGGTTACGACTATGTGCTCTCCATCGAGCATGAGGATATCCTGATGAGCCAGAACGAGGGTCTGGTCAAGGCCTGCGACATCTTGAAGCGCGCCATCACCTTTGAGGACCGCGCTACTGGTCAGCATTGGGTATGATTTAGAATAGAACGTAAAAGGGCTTCCCAATCGGGAAGTCCTTTTTTGCGTATTATTGCTTTACCGCCGTTATTTTATGCCGTATTTCTTCGCCTGCTCCGTCACGTTATTTCGCCAGTGTTCAAAGGAAAAGCTCTTCTGGATATCTGTGATGTCGATATACGCCCCGTTCATCATGCACTGAATCGCGGCTTCAGCGATCATTGCCTCACGGGTATAGGGTTGAGAAAGGTATTTTTCCATTTCGATGTTCATTTTTTGATCCACGCCTTCCATGGCGCCCAGATAGAAATAGCTGTCTTTTCCCAAAAGCTCTCCGATCCTTTCAAAGCATTCCACGCCCTCTTTTACCTGAGCCATGGATACCCGGCGGTTGTATTTCATGGTCCGCTCGCCCCCGTTTAACAGATTGTCAATGGTGGTTTCCAGGGTTTCAGCCAGATCGGGCAGAATAGCGGTGTCGGGAAGAGTTTCCCCGCGCTCCCATTTACTGACGGATTGAAACGATACGTGAAGCCGTTCGCCCAGCTCCTGCTGGGTGATGCCTTTGAGCTTTCGCAGGGACAGTATCTGCTGTCCCACTTTATTCGGATTTGCTGACATGATAGGCTCCTTCTTTTCTCAATTTTCTGGATATATCCTGCTCTTATTATACAAGCTGTCCCTGTTCCGGGCAATAACGTGCCGGGCGAAGGAATAGCCGCTGCTTTTCCCGGCAGAATAAAGATGGAAAAAGTTTTGTTTCTGACCTTTTTACCGGGTAAAGAGAGGAAAGTGATGATACAGATGGAATCTATCTGGAGAAAAACAGAGCAGATGCCCGACCGCGCTCCATTGCCGGGGAATATCACCGTGGACACGGCAGTCATCGGCGGCGGCATGGCAGGGATACTCATTGCATATGAGCTGAGAAAGAGAGGGGTAGAAGCAGTGGTATTGGAGGCGGATCAGGTGGGAAGCGGGCAGACAGGGAACACCACCGCGAAAATTACGTCACAGCATGGGTTGTGCTATCACCGTTTGCTGAAACGGTTCGGGGAAAGCAAGGCGAGGGAATATGCCCGCAAAAATGAAACTGCCATTCAGGAATACGGAAATATTGTTCGGGAGTTAAATATCGACTGTATGTTCGAGCCTGTCCCGGCTTTTCTATATACACAGCAGAGGGAGGAGGAGCTTCGGCTGGAATGTGCCGCCGCCCGCCGTTTGGGGATCGACGCGGAGCTTTGCAAAATCGAGGGGATCCCCGTGAAATATGCCAATGGGCTGCGGTTTTCTTCTCAGGCGCAGTTCCACCCGCTGAAATTCCTGTCTGCGGTTTCCCGGCAGGTCCCGGTTTACGAGCACACGCTGGTGGAACAGGTGAAAAAGCACGAAGTTCTCACAAAGCGGGGCACGGTTTCTGCCCGGAACGTGGTGTTTGCGTCCCATTTTCCTTTCCAGAATTTTCCCGGTTTCTATTTTGCCAGAATGCATCAGGAGCGCAGCTATGTGCTGGCGCTGGAAAACGCCCAGGAGCTGTCTGGAATGTATTACGGCATCGACTCCGGCGGGCTTTCCATGCGCAGTGTGGGGAAACAGCTTTTGCTGGGCGGCGGCAGCCACAGAACCGGGAAAAGCCCCCAGCTTTCCGCCTATGATACTTTGCGGGGAAAGGCGGAGGAGCTTTGGCGGGGCTGCCGCGTGACAGCCGCCTATTCCGCGCAGGATTGTATCACATCGGACGGCGTTCCCTATATCGGGCGGTTCTCCCACACCCGCCCAAACTGGTACGTGGCGACCGGCTTTGGCAAATGGGGCATGACGGGCGCGATGGTGGCAGCCCGGCAGATCGGCGAGGAAATCACCGGGGAGCATTCCCAGAACAGCAGCATTTTCTTTCCAGGCAGGCTGCCCGTCCTGCCCGCTTGGAAAAACCTCGGGAAAGATGTGCTGGAAAGCGGCAAAGGGCTTTTTAAGGAAATTCTCTATTTCCCCGGAAAAGAGTTTGACTGGCTGCCGCCAGGGCAGGGCGCGGTGATCCGCTATTGTGGGAAAAAGCGCGGCGCATATAAAGACGAAACCGGCGCGGTATATCTGGTTTCCGTTCGCTGCCCGCATTTGGGCTGTCAGCTGGAATGGAACAATGATGAAAAAAGCTGGGACTGCCCCTGCCACGGCTCCCGGTTCGACTTCCACGGCAATTTGTTGGACGACCCTGCGCAGACCGACCTTTCCCATCGAGAGGAAATCGTCAAGGGAAAATAGAAATTTTTTCAATAAAAGCGGAGTACCCAAAAAGGTATTCCGCTTTTGCATATGCTGTCAGTGGATATCTTAGGCGCGGGAACGAAAGAAAATCGCCGCAAATTCGCCTGCGGCGTGATGAACCTTGCCGACAAGGCACTCTGCCCAACGGTCAGGTCTCGCCTGTCGGCTCGGGTGCAAAGCCCCGGTGGGGCTTGTCCTACACCGACTGAAGCGACAGATGAGAACAGCGCTGGACGATCTCCACCGGAAATCAGCACCCCAACTGGTTCGCCCCCGGTTTCTGCCACAAAATAGATATTCCTTGCCCTTATAACCGTGAAAGATTGGTAGCGACCAAATCGGCGTTAAAAATCCGCGCTTGCAAGGATTTAGCCGATGGGAGCGTGATCTTTCGCGGGGAGGAGCGGCAATCCGAACGATGAAGCCGTGATTTTTGAATAAAAATCGCGGCGAATCACAAGGATTCGCCGCGACGTGGTGCCGCTAACCGGGGTCGAACCGGTACGGTGTTGCCACCGAGGGATTTTAAGTCCCTTGCGTCTGCCAGTTCCGCCATAGCGGCTTTTCAATAACCAGTTCATTTTAGCATACAAAGAAAACAAAATCAAGAGAATGGTTTTGAAAAAAATCGGTGAAAATTTTACAGAAAGCGTTTACTTTTGTGGGACAAATATAGTATACTGAGAATCAGATTGGGGAGACCCGAAAATACTATTTGAAGGAGTTATCGTTATGTATTATCTTGGAATCGACTTGGGCGGCACCAATATCGCCGTCGGCATCGTCGATGAGAACCATCAGATCATCGCCCGCGCTTCCGCCAAAACTCAGGTGGACACCGCAGAGCAGGTGGCGGACGCCATGGCGGAAACCGCCAGAGCCGCTTTGCAGAGCGCAGGTTTGACCCTGGACGATGTTCCGTGGATCGGCGTCGGCTCTCCCGGCACGGTGAACCGCGCTACGGGAATCATCGAATTTGCCAATAACCTGCCCTTCCGCAACACCCCCATGGTGCAGATGCTGTCCGACCGTCTGAGCGGCAAGAAAGTCATCATGGAAAATGACGCCAATGCCGCTGCATTCGGTGAGTACATGGCAGGCGCCTTGAAGGGCGCCAACGACGCGATCGCCATCACCCTAGGCACTGGCGTTGGCGGCGGCGTTATCATTGACGGCAAAATTTATTCCGGCAGCAACTTTGCCGGCGCCGAGCTGGGGCATACCGTCATCGTGGTGAACGGCCGTCCCTGCACCTGCGGGCGCCATGGCTGCTGGGAAACCTACGCTTCCGCTACCGGGCTGATCAAGACCACCAAGGAATACATGGCGGATGCTCCCAAGGATTCCCCTTTGTGGACATTGGTGGAGGGAGATATCGACCGCGTTAACGGACGCACTGCTTTTGACGCTATGCGCAAGGGCGACCCCATTGGTCAGAAGATCGTGGACGAGTATATCTTGTATCTCAGCGAAGGCATTGTGGATATGATAAACATTTTCCAGCCTGACATTCTCTGCATCGGCGGCGGCATTTCCAACGAGCGGGAAACCCTGCTTGCTCCTGTCCGCGCTTTTGTGGAGAAGCAGCAGTATGCCATGAATTCCGCGAAGAAGACGGTCGTTTGCCGTGCTGAGCTTGGCAATGACGCGGGTATCATCGGCGCCGCCCTGCTGGGCATGATGGGGGAATAAGCCATGTCCTTGCAGACAGAAAGCTTCGGCAGGCTGCCCGACGGGCGTGAAGTGACTGCTTTCACCCTGAAAAATGCCGATGGCATGACGCTGAAAACGACCAATTACGGTTGCCGTATCATCAGCCTTTTGACGAAAGACAAAAACGGCGATTTCGGCGACGTGGTGCTGGGGCACCGTACGCTGGAGGAATATTTCGGGGCAAATTATCAGGGCGCCTTTGTGGGCAGATACGCGAACCGTATCGGCAACGCGGAATTTACCCTGAACGGCACGACCTGCTATCTGTCGAAAAACGACGGCAGGAATACGCTGCATGGCGGACCCGGAGGATATCATCAAATTCTCTGGAACGCTCAACCTCAAGATGGGAAAGAACCCAGCATCGTTTTTACCCATACCAGTCCCGACGGTGACGAGGGCTATCCGGGCACGCTGAAAATGACGGTGACCTACACCCTCACAAAGGACAACGAGCTGGTGTTGGAATATCAGGGGGTCAGCGACAAAGAAACGCCCTTTAACCCCACCAATCATTCCTTCTTCAACCTGTCAGGCGATCCGCAGAAAACAGTCCTCGACACCCAGTTGACGTTATATGCCGGCGCTGTTACCAACGTGTCCGACGATCTGATCCCCGATGGCACTTTGCAGCCTGTAAAGGGCACGCCCTTAGACTTTACAACGGGAAAGCCGCTGGGGCAGGATATGTTTGCGGAAGACCACCTGATCCAGCTCTGCGGCGGGTTCGACCACAATTTTTGTGTGGACGGCGAGGGCTTCCGCAAGCATGGAGAAGCCTATGAGCCGGACAGCGGGCGGCTGATGGAGGTCTATTCCGATATGCCCGGCGTACAGCTGTACACCTTTAATTCCGTGGAGGGATTAGTGGGGAAAGACGGGAAACCCATGCAGCCCCATACCGCATTTTGCCTGGAAACGCAGTTTTACCCGGATTCGGTGAACCACCCAGAGTTCCCTTTCCGCTTCCTGCAGCCGGGGGAACCGTTCTCCACCAGGACGGTGTATCGTTTTTCTGCAAAATAAAACAACGACAGAGGGTTCGCAATACCTGCGGACTCTCTGCTGCTTTCGGGAAAAGAATCGGAAAAGGAGAAAAGCACATGAAAAAAGAAAAATCCTGCGGAGCGGTGGTGTACCGAAACGCAGGAGACGAAATGGAGATTTTGCTGATCCGCCATAAAAATGGCGGTCACTGGGCGTTCCCGAAAGGGCATGTGGAAAACCATGAAACCGAAGCGGAGACCGCGCTCCGGGAGATCCGGGAGGAAACGGGCCTTCAGGTGGAGCTGGACACAGGCTTTCGGAAGACTGTAACTTTTTCACCCATGCCCAATGTGATGAAGGACGTGGTCTATTTTTCGGCGAAGGCTCAGCCGGACGCAGAGGTGGCGGCGCAGGAAGGCGAAGTGGTGGATATTCGCTGGGAAAAAGCCGAGCAGGCGGTGAAACGCACAACATTCGGCAACGACAAGGGCGTATTGAGAGCCTTTCTGAAATATCAGGAGAAAAAAGCCTGAGTTAATATCAAAATCAGGAAAAAGCAGGACAAGGAGCGGCAGCGTTCCCTGTCCTGCTTTTTTGCGGTTCTATTTCCCGGCTTGTCTCCATAGATATGAAGCAAAGGAGTGAGAGCATGGACACGGTTCAGTATGATGAGCTGGCACGGTATATCCCGCTATATGGAAATAAGCTGTTGCAGGTCCCGGCTGAAATTCGGGAGCAGGCGTTTGATATCCACCTGAAAGCGGGACAGCCCCTGTCTGTCTGCGGCAGGGAGGGCGTGTTTTTTCTCCGGGGTTCCGGCGGTGTTACCCGTGCTTTGACAGACGACCTGCTGTGTGTTTCCCAAGAGGAAATGCAGGAAATTTTCGTGAAGATATGCGCCCACTCCGTATTTAGCCACGAGCGGGAAATTCAAAACGGCTATGTGCTGGTGCAGTCCCAATACCGTGTAGGTATTTGCGGGACAGCGGTGACAGATCAAGAAGGGGTAAAGGGCTTCCGGGATATCTCCGCCATGGTGTTTCGTATCCCCAGAGAAGTAAGGGGCTGCGGGGACAGGCTGTTTCTGGACAGTGTGGATTTGACCCGTGGCGTGCTCTTATTGGGAGAGCCAAGCAGCGGCAAGACCACCCTGCTGCGGGATATTGCCCGTTCCTTATCCACAGGAAAATTTTCTCCATCCCGGCGGGTTGCTGTGCTAGACGAGCGGGGAGAGATCGAGGGCGGCTTTGATCTGGGTCCCTGCGCCGATGTGATACGGGGCTGCCCTAAAGCAAAGGCTTTCGATGTCGCATTGCGAATGCTGTCCCCGGAATTTCTCGTCTGCGATGAGCTTTCCACCGATGATCTGGACGCGGTAAAGCAGTCTGTCTTTGCAGGGGTGCCGCTCCTTGCTTCTGTTCACGGCAGGAAAGAAGACCTCCAGCGCCGCCCGCTATGCAAAAGCCTGCTGGAAACAGGTGCGTTTGGAACGGTGGTTTCCCTTGCCGGACGAGAAAACCCCGGAGAGATCAGCTGTATGGAAATGAGACAAGCAGGTGACACGCATGAAGGTTTTGGGGGCATTGATGATTTTGCTGAGCGGTCTGTGCCTGGGGCTGCAACAGTCGAGAAAGCTGGCAAAACGGGAAGAGGCGCTGCTCGACCTCAAAGGTCTGATCCAGAGATTTCGTACAGAAATGCACTACAGTACCCGCCCGTTGAACGAGCTGATTTCCGGCAATCAGGATTCCCGGTTCTGCTGTATCGCGGCAAATGACCCGGATTTCCTCCTGTTTCCAAAAGAAGCGCTGAAACGGTCTGGAGAACGTCTATTCTATGAAACGTCGGATTTAGAATTATATCACGGGTTTGTAAAAGGTTTGGGAGAGAGCGACGTGCAGGGTCAGATAGAGCATTTGGCGCTGTATGAAAATCTTCTGGAAGCCCACCTTTTTCAGGCGCGGGAAAACAGGGAGAAAAAATCACGGCTGTATGTCTGCTTCGGGCTGTTCGGAGGGATAACCCTTTGTCTGCTGCTGTGGTAGGCAGATGAAGCAGGCAGGGAAAGGAAGGAAACGTCATTGGAAGTGGATTTGATTTTCAAAATAGCCGCCATCGGTATCATCGTTGCCGTGCTGAACCAGCTTTTGATCCGCTCCGGCAGGGAGGAGCAGGCGATGATGACCACGCTGGCAGGGCTTATTGTGGTACTGATGATGATTATCAATGAGATAGACGCGCTGTTTCAGGCAATCAAGTCTATCTTCCAGCTGTGAATATGACGGTGTTTACTGTGAGCGTCTGCGCGCTGTGCGTAGTGCTTTTTGGGGCGCTTATCAAACGGAGCAATAAAGAATACGCGCTGCTCGCCGCTGTTGCCGCCTGTGCTTTGATCGTAACAGCGGTGCTGGGACAGATAGCGCCTGTGCTGTCTCAAATCCGGGAGGTTACTCAGAGCAGTGAATTTTCCGGCGATATCCTCCCCATCTTGCTGAAGGCTGTGGGGATCGCGGTGCTGGGGCAGCTTGTTTCCCACATCTGCAAGGACGCGGGGGAGTCCGCCCTGGCATACGCGGTAGGCTTGTTTTCCAAAGCGGCTATCCTTACCGTGTCCCTGCCGATTTTTACAAAAATTTTCGGGTGTCTGGAGGAAATCGTTCGGCTGTGATCAATTTCATGCCGGCAAAAAAGCCATGAAACGAAAAAAGTATCTGCCGCTCCTGCTTTGCGCGATTTTTCCCTTGCTTTTGTGGAGCGCGCCCGCGGCGGCGGCTGAAGAACAGGATACTCTGCGAGAGCAGGAGATTTTAGAAAAAAGCGGCTCAGAGGAAATGTACAACAGCCTCAGTGATGAGACGAAAGACATACTGTCCCAATTGGGAGTAGAAGGCGCAGGAGAACGGTCAACAGAGCAGAACTGGTTTTCGGTGCTGTCCGGGCTGTTCCGGGAAAAGCTGTCGGCGCCCTTAAAGGCTTTGGCGGCGCTGCTGGCGGTGGTGATCCTTTGCAGGCTGGCAAATTGCTTTGAGTCCCCCGAAATCGGCAGTATTGCCAATTTTGCCGGCGCCCTTGCCTGTGCCCTGATCGTCGTGACGCCGCTGCTGGAGCTGATGCGGTCCGCTCAAAAAACAGTAGAAGGCGCTTCGGTATTCCTTCTGGCGTCTGTTCCCGCCTATGGGGCGCTGATGGCGGCTTCCGGCAGCCCAACGGCAGGGACAACCTACAGCGCGCTGACCCTAATGGTTGGAAATGCCATTCCCGTGCTTTCCGTAACGCTCATTTTCCCACTGTTCCATATGTTTTTGGCGCTTGCCCTGACCACCGCGGTCTCTCAAATGAAGCTGGAACGGGTAACGGGCTCGGTATATGGCTTTGCAAAATGGCTGCTTGTTCTGGCAGTGACGGTTTTTTCCGGGATACTATCCATTCAGACCACATTGAACGCTCAGGTAGACGCCGCAGCCAACAAGGCGGCAAAGCTGATCGCATCTTCTGCCGTTCCCATTGTGGGAGGCGCGTTTGGCGACGCGATCGCCGCCATTCAAAACAGTGTACATATTGTGAAATCCGGCGTGGGGGCGTTTGGAATATTGGCGGCTGCCTGCATTTTTGCCCCGGCGGTGCTGGAAGCAGTGGCGTGGATCATCGTTTGTTCGGTGGGGCAGATCGCCGGGGATTTATTTGAGCTGCCGAAGATCGGCTCTTTTCTGGGGCTGTGCGCTTCGGCGGCGAAAATGCTGCTGGCAGCGCTTGCCGCCGTCTGTGCCGTTTTGATCGTCAGCGCCGCCATCGTGCTATTTGTGAAAGGAAGCTTATGAATACGGTATTGCAGGATACGGCGGCGATCTGTGTGGTGCTGATCGCCGCAGAAGCAGTGGAAAGGCTTTGCTCAGAAGACGCTATGGTGCATTTTGTCAGGGGGCTGGCGGTACTGGCGCTGCTATCCTCGCTGGTTGCTTCCGCTCTTTCCTGTGACTGGCCGCTTTCCCTGCCGGATAGCAGCGTGGAGAATACGAAAACAGAGCTTTCCGGGTATCTTGAGGAACAGACAGAATGGGCGGTGCAGGAGGAAACGGAGCGTTATCTGCAGGGGCTTTTCGCCGCGGCGGGACTGGAAGCAGAAAAAATTGAAGCTTTTACAGATATCCGGGAAGGCTCCGGCATAGTATTAACAAAGGTAAGCGTTGCCTTTGCCTATGAAACGGATACGGAAAGAGCGCGGGCGCTGCTTCGCAGCACGCTGGGAGACGAAATTGAGCTGGAGGTACAAACCAATGGACGTTGAGAAATGGAAGGAGGCGGTAAAAAAAGCGCTTTCCAAAGAAAAGAGCACAAAAATCCTGCTGGTATTGGGGGTTTGCGGGATACTTCTCATCTATCTTTCCACGCTGTTTTCTTCCGGCAAAAAGCAGGACATCGAGCCGGCTCAGGAAACCGTTTCCGATTCAGCGGCAAGCTATGAGAAGCGTTTGGAGCAGGAGCTTTCCCGCATCGTCAGCGCCATCACGGGGGAACCTGACCCGGCGGTGATGGTGACGCTGAAAAACGGCAGCCGGTATATTTATGCGGCGGATGAGAAGGGGGCTTCCCAAACGGAACAGGCTGGAACTGTAGCAGAGGAACGGGAAACGAAATATGTCGTTTTGAAAAATTCTCAGGGCGCGCAGCAGGCGCTGCCCATTACCGAAATACAGCCAAAGGTAAAAGGGGTGATAATCGTGAGCAGGTATGCGGGTGACCCGGAGGTCAGGGAAAAGCTGACGGAAGCGGCGAAAACTGTGCTGGATATTTCTTCGGCAAGGATCTGCGTGACAGACAGCGGATAGCCCGCAGCGCTCATAAATCGGCACGGAATAAAACAATTTGTGGAGGTTTTTACAATGAAATTTGGCAAAAAGCAATTGGTCCTGGCTTCCATGGTCCTGGCTCTGGGAGCGGCTGTGTATTTGAACTGGCAGTTTGCCGGGGTCAATAAGCTCCCTGTACAGGACACTTCCAGCACGGTCAGCGAGCTGGGCGCGGCGCAGCTGGTAAATAACGCTTACATGGAAACGGTTTCCGACAATCTGAAGCAGCCTGCGTCTTCCGGCGCCACCAGCCTGTCTGAAGCAAGATTGAAGCGTCAAAACGCCAGAGACGAAGCAATGGAAATGCTGGACGATGTGCTGACCAGCGTGGAAGCGGACGCAGACGCGAAAAAGGAAGCGGTAGAGCAGGCTTCCGTCATTGCCCAGAGCATTCTGAAGGAAACCAATGTGGAAAACCTGTTACAGGCAAAGGGATTTTCAGAAACGATGGCAAGCCTGAGCGACGACCAGTGCAGCGTAACGGTGGCAGGCAAGCTGAAAGCGGAGGACACCCTGATCATTCAGGAGGTGGTCATGGACCAGACCGGGCTCAGCGCCGACAAAATCACCATCATTGGGACAGAATAAAAAAGTTTCCCCGGAAAGCGGCGGTTTTTTCTTGCATTGCCTGCAAATTATGCTATAATAGCTTCATAGTGTCGGACATTCCGGCGGTGAAGCTTGAAAATTACAGGATCGTTTTGCTTTTCAAAAGCTCACCAACGGCATTGGTGAGCTTTTTTGTATGGAAAGAGGAGTGCGCATGAAAAGAAAAGAGGCACGGGAACAGGCTTTTTGCATTCTGTTTGAACACGCCGTAACAGGGGAGACCATGGACGAAATTCTCCACGCCGCGGCAGAAGCGCGGGATTTTATCCCCAATTCCTTTGCGGAAGAGGAAGCTTTCGGCGTAGAGGAAAATTTGGAGCAGATCGACAGCATCATCAGCAAAAACATTCGCGGCTGGAATATGCAGCGTATCTCCAAGGTGACGCTGGCGCTGTTGCGTTTGTCGGTTTATGAAATTTTGTTCGATGATACCATTCCTGCCGGGGTTTCCGCCAACGAAGCGGTGGAGCTTGCCAAAAAGTACGGCGGAAAGGACGACGCCCCTTATATCAACGGCGTTTTATCTTCCGTTATTAAGGCGTTCCCGGCAGAAGGAGAGTAAGCTATGGCGGCAACTGTGCTTACGGTATCCCAGATAAATTTTTATCTGAAATCTTTGCTGGAAAGCGATTCCCGGCTTCAGAATGTGCTGATTGCCGGGGAAATTTCCAATTTTACCGACCATTACCGCTCCGGGCATTTGTATTTTTCCCTGAAAGATGAAAAGTCCGTATTGAAAGCGGTAATGTTTGCCGGTTCAGCCAAATTTTTGAAATTTAAGCCTGCGGACGGTATGCGGGTCATCGTCCGGGGCAGGATATCTCTATATGAAGCCTCCGGGCAGTATCAGCTGTATGCCGAAGAAATGCAGCCCGATGGCATTGGCGCTTTGAGCATTGCCTACGAGCAGCTCAAGGCAAAGCTGGAAGCGGAAGGGCTGTTTGACCCCGGGCATAAAAGAAGCCTTCCCCAATATCCCCGGCGTATCGGCGTGATCACTTCTCCCACGGGGGCGGCGGTACAGGACATTTTGCAGATCACCGCCCGCCGCTGGTCCGTGGCGGAGATCGTTTTTGCCCCGGTGCTGGTGCAGGGAGAGGGCGCGCCGGCACAGATCGTCAAAGCTTTGCGGGAAATGAATGAGCTGCACGCCTGCGATGTGATCTTGTTGGGGCGCGGCGGCGGTTCTTTGGAAGACTTATGGGCGTTTAACGATGAAAATGTGGCGCGGGCTGTGTATGCGTCGGAAATTCCCGTGGTTTCCGCAGTGGGACACGAAACGGATTTTACCATCTGTGACTTTGTGGCAGACCTGCGTGCCCCGACCCCCAGCGCGGCGGCGGAGCTTTCCACCCCGGATATTCGGGAGGAGCTTCAGCGCTGCCGGGCATTTTCAGCATGTTTTCAAGACAAATCAAAAAGCACCATAGAATATCTTCGCCAGAGTGTGGACATACTGGCGCAGGATTCCCCCCTCGGCAGACCGGGACAGCTTCTGGCTCCCGCACAGCAGAAGCTGGGCGTTCTGTTCGGGCAAATGGCAGGAGCCATCGGAGAAGCGGTGGAAAAAAGACAGCAGGAGTTGTCATTGCTTGCCGGAAGTCTGGACGCGCTGAGCCCATTGAAAGTATTGCAGCGGGGCTACGCTGTGGCGGTAAATGCAGATGGACAAGTATTGCGTAGCGTAAAAGATTTTGCGCCGGGCAGACAGTTTTCCTTAAGGCTGTCTGACGGTACGGTACAGGCGGAAGTTGCGGCAGACAAAGAAGTATAAAGTCCCGTGGGAGGAAACCAAAATGGCAGAAAAGCTGAATTTTGAAGAAGCTATGGCACGGCTGCAGGAGATCGTGGCAAAGCTGGAAAGCGGCGAGGAGTCTCTGGAAAGCTCCATGAAGCTTTTTGAAGAGGGCGCGAAGCTTTCCGCGCTGTGCTATGACACGTTGAACAAAGCGGAGCAGAGGATCACCGAGCTGACAAAGCTCCGGGAGGGCACAGAAGATGTGGACTGAAAAGCTGACCCAATATCAGAAAATGACGGAATCAGCGCTGCAAAAATACCTGCCGGAGGCAGCCCCGGGCGATTTGGCGGCAAAGGTCACGGAAGCCATGCGGTACAGCCTGCTGTGCGGCGGCAAACGCATTCGCCCTGTGCTGGTGCTGGCATTTTGCGAGCTGTGCGGCGGAGATATCACACAGGCGCTGCCTTTTGCCTGTGCACTGGAAATGGTGCACACCTACTCGCTGGTGCATGACGATATGCCCTGCATGGACAATGATGATCTGCGCCGCGGGAAGCCCACCAATCATAAAGTATATGGGGAAGATATGGCGCTGCTTGCCGGGGACGGGCTGCTGACGAAAGCCTTTGAAACGGCGCTCAGCGCGGAAAATAAAACTGCGGCAGCCGATGCCGCGCTTGTTCTGGCGCAATGCGCCGGAGAAAAGGGCATGGTAGGCGGACAGTGTATCGACCTGCAGTCCGAAGGGAAGCAGGTCGATTTGCCCCTGCTTCTCGCTATGGATATGGGGAAGACCGTTGCCCTTATCGCAGCGGCTTGCCGCATGGGCTGCATTGCCGCCGGCGCCGGCGGGACCCTGCAGCAGGCGGCGGAACAGTATGCCACTGGGCTGGGAATGGCGTTTCAGATACGGGACGATATTCTGGACGTGGAGGGCGACCCGCAGAAGCTCGGCAAAAATGTGGGCATGGACACCGTTCTGGAAAAGCGTAATTATGTATCTCTTCTGGGCGCTGAACAGGCACAGAAGCTGGTAGAAGACTACACCGGGCAAGCGATCAGTGCACTGGGGAACTTTCCTGGTGACACAGGGTTTTTGACAGAGCTTGCCAAAAGCCTGGAACGGCGGGAAACCTGATGCGGGAGCTGAAATATGTGGTCCCGCCGGATTGCCACGGCATGACGGTAAAGGATTTTGCCAGAAACCGTTTGGGCTTTTCCGCCAGAATGCTTACCAGGCAGAAGCAGCAGGAGCGCGGTATTCTCAAAAATGGGGATTTCTGCCGCACGGTGGATATCCTTTCGGCGGGAGATATTCTTGTGTTTTCCCTGCCGGAGGAGGGGCGCAGTTACCAGCCGGAGCCCGTCCCGCTGTCCGTCCTGTGGGAAACGGAGGACTACCTTGCCGTGGAAAAGCCGCCGGGTATGCCCGTTCACCCCTCTCCGGGGCACGACCGGGACAGCCTGCTAAACGCTGTGGCGTATTATTATGAAACGACCGGGCAGATACATTTATTTCGCCCGCTGTACCGGCTGGACAGGGATACCAGCGGGATCGTCCTCCTTGGAAAGCACCGCGCCGCCGTTTCTTCCGCAGTGGTAGAGAAGCGCTATTATGGGGTCTGTGAGGGAGTTTTGTCAGGAGAGGGTACGATAGATATTCCCATCGGCTTGCAGCCCGGCAGCAAAATCGTCCGCACCTGCGGAACGGGAAAGTCTGCCGTGACCCATTGGAAGGCTCTGAAATCCCGGGATAATCACACGCTGCTTTCCTTTCGGCTGGATACCGGGCGTACCCATCAGATCCGCGCCCATATGGCATATCTGCACCACCCGCTGGCAGGGGACGACCTGTACGGCGGCAGCCGGAAAATCATTGCCAGACAGGCGCTTCACTGCGGCTGGGTCTCGCTAAAGAATCCCGCGCTTGCGGTGAAGCTGGAAATTATTTCAGAATTTTCTTCGGATATTCGGGCGGCGTTTCCATGGCTGCCGGAGCTTCGGGGAGAGAAAAGGGAGGAGCCCGTATGCCCGCTTGTTTAACCCATTATCTTTTTGCACAAAATGTCCTGTCCGACCTTTCGGAAAAAGACGATTTGAACCTGTGCGCCTATTTTTGGGGCGCACAGGGACCCGATTTCCTGTTCTGCCACCGCTATTTTCCGTGGATGAAGGGGAAATCTCTGAAAACCTACGGCAGCAAGCTTCACGAAACGCCGCCGTCTGCCACGCTTTCCGCCATGCGGGATTTTGTAAAGCACCATGACGACCCGGCATACCGTTCCTATGTCTATGGCTTTTTGTGCCACTATTCCCTGGATTCCACCGCCCACCCCTATATCAATTCTCTGGCGGCGCGGCTGGCGGAAGCCCGCCCAAATGAGACCACCGGCACCATGCACGGGGAGATCGAAGCGGCGCTGGACGCCATTGTGCTCCGCAGTGAAACGGGGAAATTGCCGTCGGAGATGCCGTTGGGGAAGATGTTCCCCAAAAATGAGCCGGTACAGCGGCGCATTGCCAAGCTGTACCGGGAGGTGCTGTTTCAGGTGTACGGCGCGGACGCCGCGGAGGAGGAGCTGCTCCGCGCAACAAAGGACGCCCATTTTGTTTTTTCCCTGTTGACAGACAGGACCGGGGCAAAAAAGCGTGTCTTTGATTTGGTGGAAAAGGGCAGAGCCAGCACTGTTTCCTCCCATATCGTGCCGCTGATAGAGCGGGACGATGTGGATTACGCCAATTTGCAGCAGGAGGAATGGACCGCCAGCGGACAAACCTCTCACCAGAGCTTTTTTGAGCTGATGGGGGAAGCCATGGGTGTGGCAGAGACTTTGATCTCTAGCTTTGATGAGGGAGATTTTGCCGCCCTGACCAAAGAAAAGCCTTTTGGATAAAAAAGAAAACGCAGGGAAAAACGGGGCGAAAAAATTTTTCGCCCCGTTTAGGCATATTGGGAAATCAA
Organism: uncultured Neglectibacter sp.; assembly: GCA_937958185.1. GTDB lineage: Bacteria > Bacillota > Clostridia > Oscillospirales > Acutalibacteraceae > Acutalibacter. Next base: position 49,064 of record CALFFN010000013.1, read on the forward strand.
AGATTTCTCAAACTGAAAAATGCAAAAGAAAAAGAGCCTTGCGGCTCTTACTTCTTTCTGTGTTACCGAATCCAATCAAACAGCACGGGTCACTTTGCCGGAACGCAAGCAACGGGTGCAGGCGTACACACGCTTCGGGGTACCGTTTACAACAGCCTTAACGCGCTTGATGTTCGGCTTCCAAGTCCTGTTGGAGCGACGGTGAGAGTGGGACACTCTGATACCGAAAGAAACATCCTTGCCGCAGAATTCACATTTTGCCATATCTGCACCTCCTTAAAATGGGCGAATCTCAAAATTGCAACAACTAGAATTATAACAGCCCCCCTGCTAAAATGCAAGTTTTTTTTCAAAAGAATTTCAAGAAGTCAAGGAAAACCTTGTGTTTTTCCCCGGAATAGTTTATAATCCCAATATAAGTTAGGAGGTTTTCCCATGCTTTTCAGTGTTCTCAGAAGCCTTTTTGCCGGACAGCACGTGGATATCTGGTCCGTGCTTGCGCAGGCTCTTTCTGTTTTGTTTATTATTTTCTGCATTTTGCCTTTGCACGAATTTGCCCATGGCTGGGTCGCCAATAAATTGGGGGACCCCACCGCCAAACTGGACGGGCGGCTGACGCTGAACCCATTGGCAAGCGTTGACCCTGTGGGCGCGTTTGCGCTTTTGGCAATCGGCTTTGGCTGGGCGAAGCCCGTGCCGGTGGATCCCCGGTATTTCAAAAAGCCCAAGCGCGATATGGCGATCACCGCTTTGGCGGGTCCCGTGTCCAACCTGCTGGCGGCGCTGGTGGGGGCGATACTCGTTGTGGTTTTTGAAGCATTTGTCCCCTATAACGGTGTGACCTTTTTCATTTATAATGTGCTGTACTATTATGTGGTGGTCAATATTTCTCTGGCAGTATTTAACCTGATCCCTGTCCCGCCGCTGGACGGCTCCCGGATCATCGGCGCCTTTTTGAGCGACCGCGCCCTTGCCACTTATTACCGCTATCAGAATATGTTTGTCATGGTTCTGCTTTTACTGATGATGACCGGCGCTTTTTCAGGACCTCTCTACACGGCACAGAACTTTTTTGCAAACCTGATCTTTACCATCGCACGGTTTCCTTTCCATCTGGCAGGGGTACTGTAAGCCATGGAAAAGCTGCAATATAAGCTGAATGTTTTTGAAGGTCCGCTGGACCTGCTTCTGGTGCTGATCGCCAAGAACAAGCTGAATATTTATGATATTCCCATAGCGGAGCTGCTGGACCAGTACATGGAGCAGATAGACCTGATGCGGGAAGAAAATATGGACATTGCCAGCGAGTTCCTGGAAATGGCGGCCAGATTGGTGCAGATCAAGTCCGCTTCTCTGCTGCCGCGTCAGGAAGAAGAGGAGGACCCCCGCCTGGAGCTGACCGGGCAGCTGCTGGAATACCAGCAGTGCAAGCAGGCGGCTGCTGCCTTACAGGAGCGCTCCTCTTTCGATACGGTGGTTCGGGAAGCTGAAAAGCTCCCGATGGATCTGACCTATAAGCGCGTCCATGAGCCAAGGGAGATCATGCAGGCGCTCGTTTCCGCGTGGGGCAAGGGGAAGCGCCTGCTGCCGCCCAAGCCGGAAAGCTTTTCCGCGCTGGTGACGAGAAAAATTGTCTCGGTAGCTTCTCAGGTGGTTTTTGTACTGAGAAAGCTGTGGAAACAAAAGAGAATTTCCTTTCAGACCCTGTTTGCGGACAAGCGTGACCGCTCCGAGCGGGTCGCCGCATTTTTAGCGGTACTGGAGCTGGTGAAAAGCCGCCGGATACGCGTGGAGGGCGAAGGTGGCGATTGTGAAGTGAAGCTTTTGGAAAAGGGGGAGCACCGTTGGAAAGAGAAGAATTGATGGGCAAAACGGAAGCCATTCTTTTTGCCGGCGGTGAGCCGGTAGCGCTGGACAGGATCGCCCAGGTGCTGGGCGTGAGGACTTACGCCATTGAGGAGATCATAGACGCTTTGAAGGAAAAGTACAACACCCCCCAAAGCGGCATTCACCTGCTGCGGTTGGAAAACACCGCCCAGCTCTGCACGAACCCGGCGTATATCCAGCCGGTGCGTGAGGTTCTGGATTTGAAGCGCAACACGCCGCTGTCTCAGGCAGCCATGGAGGTGCTGGCAGTGGTGGCGTACAACCAGCCGGTGACAAAGGCTTTTGTGGAGCAGGTGCGCGGTGTGGACTGCTCCGGCGTCATCGGCAGCCTGGTACAAAAGGAGCTGTTGGAGGAGCGGGGAAGGCTGGAGCTTCCCGGCAGACCGCTGCTGTACGGCACGACGGAAAATTTCCTGCGCTGCTTTCAGCTTGCTTCCATTGACGATCTGCCCCCGCCGCCGACGGGCGATGAAGAAAACGAAGGAGTTCCCGGCGATGACGAGCTTGAAACTATGGAACTGTAGGATTGAGGGCGATATGCCATGACAGTGTTGTGGATCATCTGCGGCGTGCTGCTTTTTCTGTTCCTGCTGACATTGATCCCCCTGCGGGTAGATACAGCCTTTCAGCAGGAATTTTCTCTGACGCTGCGCTATCTTTTTTTCCGATTCCACCTGCTTCCAGGCAAGGAAGAAGAGGAAGAGGTAAAAGAAGAGACAGAGGAAGAAGCAGAGAAACCTGAAAAAAAGCTGGATATCAAAAAGATTTTGAAGCGGCAGGGGATTTCCGGCTTTTTGAAATCACTTTTTGAGCTGGTACAGCTTGCAGCCTCCGCGTCCAAACGGCTGATCTCTCATGTGAAGCTGAAAAATTTTGATTTGTATTTATGCCTTGCCGGGGCGGAGGACGCGGCTGCTGCTGCTATCCAGTACGGGCAGGTTTCGGCAGGTGTTTATTCCGCCTGCGGGGTATTGTTCGGTCTGATGGATTGCAAAAAGAAAGCAGTGACCGTCGATTTGAATTACCGGCTCGAAGAGAGCGCCGTGGATTTCTCCGCCAAAATCTCCATCCTTCCATTGTTTCTGCTGAGAGAAGCATTTTCTCTGCTGATACACGGTTTCCCAATTGTCAGAAGGCTGTTGGGAACTGATACACGCACCAAACATCAAACAGAAAGGGTTTCGCAAATGCGAAAAGGTGAGCAGCAATGAGCGACAATAAAGTGAACAACCTGATGGACGTGACCATGGATAAGATCAAAAACATGGTGGACGTAAACACCATCATCGGCGACCCCATTACCACGCCGGACGGCACTACCGTGATCCCCATTTCCCGGGTGAGCTACGGCTTTGCTTCCGGCGGCTCCGACCTGCCCTCCAAGGCGCAGCCGGCTTCCGGCTTGTTTGCCGGCGGCAGCGGGGCGGGGATCACTATTATTCCCATTGCGTTCCTTGCCATTTCTCACGGCAATGTGCGCGTCCTGCAAATTGAGCCTTATATGGGTCCCGTTGACCGGGCGCTGGAAAAAATCCCGGAGATGGTGGATAAGATCACCGCCTTGTTCCACAAGGACAGCAGGGAAGAAGCTTCAAGCGAAACGGCGCCCTCCCAGCCGGTGGAGACAAAGCCTGCGATCACCGAGCCTGTGGAAACGCCGCTGCCGGATACCGGCAACGCCTGAGCGCATACAAGCACCTCATACCTGCATATTCATGTGCAGAGGCGGGTGATGAGATGAAAAAATTTTTTTGGCGGCTCTCAGGGGTGTTTTGCGCTTTTTTCCTGTTTGCATTCGGAAGCCTTGGAACAGCGGGCGCGGAGGAGCTTTCCGTGTCGGCGCAAAGCGCGGTGCTGATTTCTGGGGACACCTCAACAGTGCTCTATGAAAAAAATTCCCGGCAGCAGATGTCCATGGCGAGCACCACAAAAATCATGACGGCGCTGCTGGCGCTGGAAGAAGCGGCACGCGCCGACGATCCTGTGGTTTCCATCACAGAGGAAATGGTGGCGGTGGAGGGCTCTTCCATGGGCTTGCAGGCTGGCGACGAGCTGACACTGACAAACCTTGCGGCAGGAATGCTTCTGGCTTCCGGCAACGACGCCGCCAACGCGGCGGCGCTGTACCTTTCTGGTACACAGGAAAAATTTGCCGACAGGATGAACCGCAGGGCGGCAGAGATCGGCATGGAAAACACCCACTTTGTCACGCCCTCCGGCTTGGACGACGAGGAGCATTTTTCCACTGCCTATGACATGGCGCTGCTTGCTGAAGAAGCGCTGAAAAACGAAGAATTCCGGCGGCTCTGTTCCAGCTCCACCTATCAGGTGACCTTCAAGAACCCGGAAAAGAAGGTTTCCTACACCAACCACAATAAGCTGCTGCGCCTGTATGAGGGCTGTATCGGCGTGAAGACCGGGTTCACAAAGAAATCCGGCAGATGTCTTGTTTCCGCCGCCCAGAGGGACGGCATTACGCTGATCGCCGTAACGCTCAACGCCCCGGACGACTGGAACGACCACATGGCGCTGCTGGATTACGGCTTTTCAAAAATGGAATGCGTTTCTTTTGACGGGAGCAGCTTTTCTGCAAGCGTCCCCGTTGTGGGAGCGGAGCAGCATAATTTTCAGGTGCGCGGCGGAGCGGGCGGGCAGGTGCCCCTGCCGATAGAAGAAGCGGATCAGGTGACCTGCCGGGTATTGCTTCCCACCTTTTGTTACGCGCCGATCAGCGAAGGCGACCCGATCGGCAGGCTGCAATACTATTTGGGAAACTCCCCGGTGTACAGCGTGCCGGTTTTTGCGGCTGAAAGCGTTGCCATACAGCCGAAAAAGCAAAAATTCTGGGAGAAATGGTTCTCCCGCTGAGACGGTAAACAGGCGAACGCCGCTCAAAGGAGAGCACTGTCATGATTGAAAAAAGCAGACTGCAAAAAATATTGGCGTCCTGCGGGGTCGCGTCCCGCCGGAAAGCGGAAGAAATGATCCTCTCAGGGCGGGTCGCCGTCAACGGCAGGACCGCAAAATTGGGCGACAGCGCCGTTGCTGGAAAAGATTTGATCACAGTGGACGGTGAGCGCCTGACTTTATCTGAAAACAGATATTATCTGGCGCTCCACAAGCCCCGGGGATTTGTGACCACCATGAGCGACGAAAAGGACCGCCGCTGCGTGGCAATGCTGGTGGAGGATATCGGTGAACGTGTCTATCCAGTCGGTCGCCTGGATAAGGATTCCGAAGGGCTTCTTTTGATGACTAACGACGGGGAATTTGCCAACACGGTGGCGCACCCGAAAAAGCATATCGCGAAGACTTACCGTGTCACAGTGCGTCCGGCTGTTACTGAAGACCAACTTGCCCGGATCGCCACAGGGATCGTGATTGATGGCAAAAAAACCGCTCCCGCCAAGGTTCGTGTGCTGGAGCAGCAGCCGGGGCGGGTAGTGCTGGAAATCATTTTGTACGAGGGCAGGAACCGGGAGATCCGCAAAATGTGTGAAGCGCTGGGGCTGGAGGTGGCGCGGCTCAAACGCATTGCCGTTGGACCCGTTCGGCTGGGTATGCTGCCCCAGGGAAAGTACCGGGAACTGACCAAGGAAGAAATCAGAGGGCTTCTGGCAGAAGCAAAAAAGGAAGGAAGCGGAAAGGTTCATGATAGAAATACTTCCCATGGAGGACAGGGAACGGGAAAGAGCCCTGCTTCGCAAGGTAGAAGCGGCAGGGGAAAACGCTAGGATACTTGCCATGACCGAGAGAGGGGAAACCCTGGGCTGGGTCGCAGTGGAGCTGAGAGGAGCTGTGCTGCATATTTTGCGGCTTTCCGCCGGCGCTTATGATTTTACAGCGCCGCCCACAATGGAGGAAAGCTTTGTGTTGGACACCCTGGTGCGTTCTGCGGCTTCCTACGGCGAAAATTTCGGCGCGGCTGCCATCGAGACGGCTTTCCCGGATTTTTACCGCTTTTTTGCGGCAAGGGGATTTTCCACAGACGAGGCACATGTGTTCACCCCCATGTCCACGATTGTGAAATATGAGTAAATTTTAGCGGACATTTGTCCGCTTTTTTTCTTAATAATCTTTGAAATCTTGGGAAATCGGTTGCAATGAAATCCGAAAAATGGTAAAATACTAATTTGGTAAAGCGTGACTATTTTATGCTTTTTGATTGGGATGAGAAAAATGCTGAGAAGTATGACCGGCTACGGACGCAGTGAGAATATCATAGACGGCAGGCATATCATTTTTGAAATAAAGTCTGTCAATCACAAGTTTTTTGAATGCAATGCCAGGCTGCCCAGAAGCTGTATGTTTTTGGAGGACAAGTTAAAGACATTGGTGCAGGGTAAGATTTCCCGTGGCAAGGTGGACGTGTTCCTTCAGCTGGAAACGCTGGAAAGCACCGACACGGAGGTGCTGGTGAACCATTCGCTGGCAAGCGCCTATGTAAAAGCGCTGCGGGAGCTGAAAGAGGAATACAGCCTGCCCGATGAGGTGTCCCTTTCCCTGCTTGCCGGATGTCCCGACCTGCTTTCCGTTCGCAAGGCGCAGGAGGACGAAGACGCTCTTTGGGCTGCGGTAGCCGAGGTAGCGGAAGCTGCGATCGAATCCTTTTTGGAAATGCGGAAAAGCGAGGGCGTTCGTCTGCAAAAGGATATTTTGGAAAAGGCCGGGCATTTGGAAGCGCTGGTGGACGAGGTGGAAAAAATCACCCCGGAAACCGTTGCCGAGTACCGGGAACGGTTACAGACGAAAATCGAGGAAATGCTGGGCGCCAATCATTTTGACGAGCAGCGGGTCTTAACGGAGGTCGCGGTGTTTGCGGACAAAGTGGCGGTCGATGAAGAGACCGTCCGCCTCAGGAGCCATATCCGCCAGCTGCGGCAGCTTTCCGAATCGGAAGAGCCGGTAGGCAGAAAGATCGATTTTCTGGTACAGGAAATGAACCGGGAAGCAAATACCATCGGCTCAAAATCTGTTAATTCCAAGATCGCCTATCTGGTGGTGGATATGAAGTCGGAAATTGAAAAAATCCGGGAACAAATCCAGAACGTGGAATAAAGGAGCTTTTATGAAGCTGATCAATATAGGATTTGGAAATATGGTCTCCGCTGAAAAGGTTGTTGCCGTGGTCAGTCCCGATTCCGCCCCGATCAAGCGTATCGTGCAGGAGGCGAAGGAGTCCGGCGTTTTGATAGACGCCACCTTTGGACGCAGGACAAAGGCCGTCCTCATCATGGACGGCGGCACGGTGGTGCTGTCCGCGATCCTGCCGGAAACAGTGGCAGGCAGATTCAATGGGAAAGAGGAAACTGTGGACAGCGGGGAAGAAAAGTAAGAGAAAGGAAGCTGTACGATGGCAGGAAAAGGATTGCTTCTGGTCGTTTCCGCCCCTTCAGGGGGAGGAAAAGGCACGATATTGAAAGAGCTTTTTGCTCAGGACGATAACCTCCGTCTTTCTGTATCCGCCACGACCCGGACGCCCCGTCCGGGAGAGGAGCACGGCAAACAGTATTATTTCATTTCCAGAGAAGAATTTGAAAGCCTGATCTCCCAAAACAAAATGCTGGAGCACGCCGAATATGTGGGAAACTATTACGGCACGCCCCGGGACCCGGTGGAGGAATGGCTGGCTGCGGGAAACGATGTGGTGCTGGAAATCGAGGTGCAGGGCGGCGCGCAGGTAAAAAAGCTCATGCCGGAGTGCGTTTCCATTTTCATTTTGCCCCCCTCCATGAAGGTTCTGGAGGAGCGCCTGCGCGGCAGGGGCACAGAAGCGGAAGAAACTGTGCAGAAGCGGCTTTCCACCGCCCGGCGGGAAATCCCCCAGGCGAAAGAGTATGATTACATTGTGTTCAATGATCGTTTGGAGGACGCTGTGGACGATATTCAGGCGATCCTGCGAGCGGAAAAATTGAAATACAGCAGAAATGCAGATTCTACAGAAAGGGTGTTGAACAATGCTGAAACCATCTGATAACATGATCCGTACCCCTCACAGGAGCTACTATTCTCTTGTGATCGCCGTGGCAAAGAGAGCCCGCCAGATCGCGGAGAAGGCGGAAGAGGAAGGAGAAATCCTCACCGATAAGCCCGTCGATATGGCAGTGCACGATTTTGTAGACAACAAATTCAAGATCATCGAGCCGGATTCCTTTGAGGATGAATGAGTTCCCTTTTGCCAGGATCGCGGTGGAAAATACCGTCTACCGCTTTGACAGGCTCTTTACCTATGCCATTCCTGAGCAGCTCCGCGGGCGCGTCGTCCCGGGTATCCGGGTGACCGTGCCCTTCGGCGCGGGAAACCGGGAACGGATAGGCGTGGTGTTTTCTTTGGAAGAAACCGCCGGGCAGGAAGTGAAAGAGATCCGCGCTGTGCCGGACAAAGAGCCGGTTCTGTCCGCCGAAATGCTGGAGCTTGCCCTTTGGATGAAAGAGCGGTACTACTGCACTTTTTTTGAAGCGGTAAAGCTGATGATCCCTGCCGGGCTGCAGTTCCGGCTGAAAGACAGCTTCGTGCTTTCTCCAGATTTCAAGGATTTCGACCGGGAAGAATATACGCCTGTCCAGTGGCAGTTGATCCTGCTCCTGCGGGAAGCGGGAAAATCTGTTCCCGCGGAGACGATTTCTTCCAGGCTGGGTATCACGGCGGATTCCCCGGATTTTGCCACTTTGCTGGAGCGCGGCATCGTCTGCAAGGTCAATGTTGCCGCAAGCAGGATCAAGGACGCCGTTTCCAAGATGGTGCGTCCCATCCTTGATTACAGCGGAAAGCTCACCCCGCGCCAGAAAGACGTGTACCAGGTCTTGCTGGACGTGGGCGAAGCTTCTGAAAAAGAGCTGTGCTACTTTACCGGCGCTTCCTCCTCTGTGGTCAAAGCGCTGACAGAAAAGGGAGCGGCTGAAGTTTTTGAATATGAAGTGTACCGCCGCCCTGAATCCTTCGGCGAACAGCCGGAGCAGCCGGAACAAATCAAGCTCTCTGCTTCCCAGCAAACGGTCTTTGACGGTTTACTGCGGGACTATCACGAGAAATCAGCCAATCGCTGCGCGCTGCTGTATGGCGTGACCGGCAGCGGGAAAACCTCGGTTTTTATGAAGCTGATCCAGACGGTACGGCAGGAGGGAAAAGGCGTCATCGTCATGGTGCCGGAAATTTCCCTGACCGGGCAGGCTATCCAACGGTTCCAGCGCATTTTCGGGGACGGCGTCGCTGTGTTCCACAGCGGGCTTTCTCTGGGAGAGCGCATGGACGAATGGAAGCGGGTCAGGCGGGGAGAAGCCTCCATTGTAGTTGGGACCCGTTCCGCAGTATTCGCGCCGGTGCAGCAGCTTGGGCTTATTGTGATCGACGAGGAGCAGGAGCACACCTATAAATCGGAATCCAGCCCGCGGTACGACGCGCGAGAGGTCGCACGGTATCGCTGCTGGAAGAACAACGCGTTTTGCCTGCTCTCTTCGGCAACGCCGTCGGTGGAGTCCTGCCGTATGGCAAAGGAGGGCAGGTACGGCTTTTACAAGCTTACCAGCCGTTTTGGAAAAGCGGAAATGCCGAAGGTAGAGCTGATTGACATGAATTTTGACAGTCTTCCCGGAGACGCGTATGCCATTGGCAACCGTCTGGCGGAAGCCTTGGTAGATAATTTCCAAAAAAAGAAGCAGTCCATTATTTTGTTGAACCGCCGTGGGTATCACACCTTTGCTTCCTGCACCGCCTGCCATGAGGTGGTCAGCTGCCCGAATTGCAGCATTTCCCTGACCTACCACAGCGCGAACCATAGATTGGTGTGCCACTATTGCGGCTATTCTGTCCCTTATTCCGTAAAATGCCCTTCCTGCGGCGGAGATACGGTCAGCTTTCGCGGGCTGGGGACGCAGCGGGCGGAGGAGCAGTTACAGGAGCTGCTGCCGGAGGCGAAGATACTGCGAATTGACACCGATTCTGTCGCAGCCCGTTTTTCTCTGGAAAAGAAGCTGGAACAATTTGCCAGAGGGGATTACGATGTGATGGTGGGCACGCAGATGGTGGCAAAGGGACTGGATTTTGAGAATGTTACCCTGGTAGGCGTACTTTCCGCCGACCAATCTCTATACAGCGATGATTTCCGCAGTAACGAGCGCACTTTTGATCTGCTCACTCAGGTAGTGGGCAGGGCGGGACGCGGCAAATATCCGGGTTCTGCCATTATTCAGACCTTTTCGCCGGAAAATCCTGTGCTGCATTTTGCGATGGAACAGGACTATTTCGGCTTTTACGAACAGGAGATCGCCTTTCGCCAGGCTCTGTTATATCCGCCTTTTGTAGACCTGCTGATCGTGGGCTTTGTAGGGGCGCAGGAAAGCCTTGTCAAAGAGGCGGCGGAAGCATTCCTGAAAATGACGGGAGAGCTTGCCGCCAGCGAGTATGGGGAACTGCCCCTGCGGGTGCTGCGACCTTCTCCGGCGGCGGTAGCCCGAATGGGCGGCAAGTACCGCTACAAGCTGATCATCAAGTGCCGGAATAACCGGCGGTTCCGTCAGATGGCTGGGCGGCTGCTGGCAGCCTTTGGCGAGTTGCGTGAATTTCAACAGGTGACGGCATATGCCGACGCCAACCCATACCATATTATGTGAAAGGAATCAGAGAAAGGAGCGTGTCAATATGGCGATCCGCAATATTGTACAGTTTGGAGACAGCGTGCTGGAAAAGGAATGCCGCAAGGTGGAAAATTTTGACGACAGGCTGCACCAGCTTTTGGACGATATGAAGGAAACGCTGGCAGACGCCAACGGCGCGGGGCTTGCCGCGCCGCAGGTAGGCGTACTGCGGGCAGTGTGCGTGGTAGATGTGGGAGAAGGTCCCATTGAGCTGGTAAACCCGGAGATCATCAAGACCTCCGGCGAACAGACGGGTGAGGAGGGCTGCCTTTCCTATCCCGATCATTGGGGCATTGTGACCCGCCCTATGAAGGTCACGGTCAAGGCGCAGGACAGAAACGGGAAATGGTTCCAGGTGACGGGGGAAGAGCTGTGCGCCAGAGCCTTTTGCCATGAGATAGATCATCTTCATGGCATTCTGTTCCGCTCCCATGCCACCCGCATGATGACTACCGCGGAACTGGAGGCAGAGCGCGCCGCCGCAAAGGAGGAGTAAGCCTTGCGGGTAATTTTTATGGGAACGCCCGATTTTGCCGTTCCGTCCCTGGAAAAGCTGCTGGAGCGCGGCGACGACGTCTGCGCCGTTTTTACTCAGCCGGACAAGCCCAAGGGCAGGGGGCATAAATTGCAGGCGCCGCCGGTGAAAGAACTGGCGCTTGCGCACAATATTCCCGTGTACCAGCCGGACACGCTGCGTTCAGAGGATATCCAGGCGAAGATCAAAGCCCTTGCGCCGGAAGCTATCATTGTGGCGGCATATGGAAAGCTGCTGCCCAAGGCTGTGCTGGATACGCCGAAATTTGGCTGCATCAATGTGCATGGTTCGCTGCTGCCTAAATACCGGGGAGCGGCTCCCATTCAGTGGGCTGTGATCCATGGGGAAAAAACCGTGGGCGTCACCACTATGTACATGGGAGAGGGCATGGATACCGGGGATATGCTCCTGAAGGCGGAAACTCCTCTTGGGGAAGAAGAAACCGCCGGGGAGCTGTTTGACCGATTGAAGCTTTTGGGCGCCGACCTGCTGGGGCAAACGCTGGACAAGCTGGAACGAGGCGTTTTGGAGCGGGTTCCCCAAAATGAGGAAGAAGCCACGAAAGCCCCCATGCTGACTAAGGAACTGTCTCAAATCGACTGGACCCGCCCGGCGCAGGAAATCCATGATTTGATCCGAGGGCTGAACCCGTGGCCTGGTGCCTGCGCAACGCTTGACGGCAAACGGCTGAAGCTGCTGGCTTCCCGGGTGCGGGAGACAGCGGGAAAGCCCGGCGCAGTGGTCTCCACGGCAGAGGGAATGCTTATATTCTGTGGGGACGGCTCCTTGCTTCTGACAGAGATTCAAACGGAAAACGGAAAACGCATGAGCGGAAAAGATTATCTTTTGGGGCACCCCTTGCAAAAAGACGCTCATCTGGACTGAAGACAATAGGAAAACAATATGAAACAAACAGCCCGCAGCGTAGCGCTGGACGCGCTGCTCTCCATGGAAAACAATGAGGGATACTCCAACCTCGTCATAGATCAGGCGCTGCGCTCTGCCAATTTGGACAGACGGGACGCCGCGTTGGCGTCCACCATTTTTTACGGCGTGTTGGAACGCAAGCTGACGCTGGACTACTATATCAAAAGCTGCCTGAAGGACCCGAAAAAGAAGCTGGACAAAACGGTTCGTATGGCGCTGCGCTGTGGAGCATATCAAATTTTTTATCTGGACCGCATTCCCGATTCCGCCGCCGTCAATGAGACGGTAAATTCCGTCAAGGCAAGGGGAAAGGGAAGCCTTTCCGGCTTTGCAAACGGTGTGCTGCGCGGTCTGCTTCGCCGGAAAGAAGAATTGCGATTGCCCGATGGCGACGATCCCCGTTCTTTGAGCCTGCGGTACTCCATTCCCCAGGAGCTGATCCTGCTTTGGCAGCGTTCCTATGGGCAAGAGCTTACATTACAGCTTTTGGAAGCATTTCAGAAAAAATCAGAACTGTACCTTCGGGTAAACAATTTGAAAACCACCGCAGAAAAGCTGAAAGAATCTCTGGCGGAGAAAGAAATCGTTTTGGAGGAGCTGACCTTTCCAACCGGCGGCGCTTTGGCGCAGGGTTGCGGTTCCCCGGCGTCGCTGCCGCAGTTTGCAGAGGGGCTGTTCCATGTGCAGGACCTTTCGGCGCAGCTGATTTGCGAGATCGTAAACCCTCAACCGGGGGAAAATATTTGCGATTGCTGCGCGGCTCCGGGCGGCAAAAGCTTCACACTGGCAGAGAAAATGAAAGCAACGGGCACTGTGACCGCCTTAGACATTTATCCCAACAGGGTCAAGCTGATTTCCGAGGGCGCGACACGGCTGGGGCTTCCCAATATCATCACAAAAACAGCGGACGCCGCAAAACCGCTTTCCGGGCTGCCGCAAATGGACAAGGTGCTGTGCGACGTGCCCTGCTCCGGCTTTGGCGTTATCCGCAGGAAGCCGGAAATACGATATAAGAGCCTTGCCTCTGTTTCAGAGCTGCCGCAGCTTCAATATGATATTCTGCGAAACGCAGCTGGTCTTCTGAAGCCCGGCGGTGTGCTGGTATATTCGACCTGTACGCTGAATCCCGCTGAAAACGGGGAAGTGGCACAGCGCTTTTTAAGAGAAAATCCGGGCTTTTCGCCCTTCATCATAGAGCTGCCGGGAATCCGGCGCAGCATTTCCGAGCCGGAGAACCAATTGACCATGATGCCCTTTGCCGGGGCTTCCGACGGTTTCTTTGCAGCATCATTTTTGAAAAATTAGACAACGACCTATGGGAGACAGTTTTTTGGAAAAAATAGATATCAAATCCTTTACTTTGCCAGAGCTGACGGAAGCTCTGCAAAAGGAGGGGCTGCCCAAATACCGGGCAGCGCAGGTGTACCGCTGGCTGCACCGGGGCGTCACCGGCTTTTCCCAAATGTCCGACCTGTCAAAGGAACTTCGGGAGCGGCTTTCACAGGAATATGAGATCAGATGGGCAGCGGTGGAGTTGAAACGCGAATCAAAAGATGGTACAATAAAATATCTTTTCCGCTTAAACGATGGGGAATATGTAGAATCTGTGCTGATGAGCTACCACCACGGATATTCCATTTGCATTTCTACCCAGGTTGGGTGTAAAATGGGGTGTAGCTTTTGCGCCACAGGGCAGCAGGGCTTTACCCGGAACCTGACGGCTTCGGAAATCCTGTCTCAGGTACAGGCGGCTTCTTTAGACACGGGGGTACGCATTTCCAATATCGTGCTGATGGGTATGGGCGAGCCTTTGGACAATTACGAAAACGTCCTGCGGTTCCTGGAGCTTGTTTCTTCCCCTGAGGGCATGAACATTGGAATGCGGCATATTTCTCTTTCTACCTGCGGGCTTGTGGATAAGATATACGATCTGGCAGACCGAAAATTGCAGCTCACCCTGTCTGTTTCACTTCACGCGCCAAACGATGAGATACGAAACAGGACCATGCCGGTGAACCGCCGCTGGAACGTGGAGGAGCTTCTGAAAGCCTGTAGGTATTATTCTGATACCACCGGGCGCAGAATATCTTTTGAGTATGCCATGATACGCGGGATAAACGATTCAGATAAGTGCGCAAATGAACTGGCAGCCCGGCTGCGGGGAATTTTGGCCCATGTCAATTTGATCCCTGTCAACGATGTGACAGGGACGGGATATCAAAAAAGCAATATGGATCGTCAAAAACGATTTGTTTCTATTTTGGAGTCCAGAGGGATCACTGCCACAGTAAGGCGGACTCTGGGGTCAGATATCGAGGCTTCCTGCGGGCAGCTGAGAGGTCAACGCGAAGGAGGGAACGGATCATATGAAAGTTGATTACAGTACGGACGTTGGAGCGGTTCGGGAATCCAATCAGGATTCCTGCGAATGCGGCTTGTTTTCGCAGGACAGCGCTTGGGTCATTGTATGCGACGGCATGGGCGGCGCCAATGGCGGCAATGTTGCCAGTGCTGTGGCGGCACAGGAGATCAAGTCTTTCCTCACTGCCGGGTTCGATGAAAACATGAGCCGGGAAAATATCAGGTCTTTGCTGCTGAACGCCGTCAGCCGTGCAAACGACGCGGTATATTCCATGTCCCTGGAGCGGGAAGACCTGCGGGGCATGGGCACTACAGCGGTGGTCCTTGTTGCCACAAAGGGAACGCTTCATGTGGCGCACGTGGGCGACAGCCGCGCATACCTGAAAAATCAGGACGGGCTGGAGCAGATCACCATGGACCACTCCTATGTGCAGGATTTGGTGAATATCGGGCAGATCACCCCGGAAGAAGCCAGGGTACACCCACAGCGCAACATTATCACGAGAGCGCTGGGTGCCCACGAGGTGGTGCGGTGCGATTATTCCTGTTTTGATTTTGCTCCCGGCGATGTGACGCTGGCGTGTTCCGACGGGCTTTCCAATTATGTGGACGAGAAGCTGTTGGCAAAGTATATGGAAAAATATGATAAAGACGGAAAAGCGCTGGCGGATAACCTGATCCAGTACGCTGTAAAGAGCGGCGGGTCTGACAATATTACCGTAGCCGTCATGAAAAACGGCTGAGCAGAACATTTTGCCCTGGCAAAATGTTCCGGCAAAACGAGAGAAAGGTTTGGTAACTGGATATGGAAGATAGATTTATTGGAAAACGGCTGGACGGCAGGTATGAGATACATGATCTCATCGGCGTCGGCGGTATGGCGTATGTGTACCGTGCTTATGACAGAGTGGAGGACCGCTGGGTCGCCATTAAAATATTGAAAGAAGAGTTTTCCAACAACAGCGAGTTTTTGCGCCGTTTCCGCAACGAATCCCGGGCGATCGCCATGCTGTCTCACCCCAACACGGTAAAGGTGTACGATGTGAGCTTCGGCGACCAGATTCAGTATATCGTCATGGAATATATCGACGGCATCACGCTCAAGCAGTATATTGAGCAGGAAGGCGCCATTCGCTGGAACGAGGCGGTCCATTTCACAGCCCAGATCCTGGCGGCACTGGAGCATGCCCACAGCAAGGGGATCATTCACCGGGACATCAAGCCCCAGAATATTATGCTGCTGCAAAATGGCACGATCAAGGTAGCCGATTTTGGAATCGCCAGATTCCTGCAAAGCGAAACCACGACCATGACCGACAAGGCGATCGGTTCAGTCCATTATATCGCGCCGGAGCAGGCAAGAGGGGATTATATCACCGATAAAGCGGACATCTATTCCGTTGGCGTTATGCTCTATGAAATGCTCACTGGGAAGCTGCCCTTTGAAGCGGATAACGCCGTATCCGTGGCGCTGATGCAGCTTCAGGCGAAGCCCGTCATGCCCCGGGAGCTGAACCCTGCCATTCCCAGAGGGCTGGAGCAGATCACCATGCGCGCTATGGAAAAGAACCCCATCGACAGGTTCCAGTCTGCCGGGGAAATGCTGGACGATCTGGAAGCGTTCCGCCGGAACCCCAATATGGTGTTCCATTATGATCTGCAGACCGGGGCAGCTCCCTATGATTCTTCCGCGCGTCTGGACGCTTATGACAATTCCCGGTTTACCCCTTCTTATGAAGACAATTACGAATACGAAGAAGAACTGGTCCGTTCCCGCAGAAGCGCGAAGGGAGCTATGGTCGTCAAGGGTATCCTTGCTGCTGTAATTATCGTCGGCGTGATCTTCGGCGGCTTCTATCTCATGAACAACTGGGAGACGCTGCTGGCGGGCGAAGTGGACGAACAGGTGGAAATGCCCCAGTTTGAAGGGCAGATATACCAGACTGTCCTTGAGAATCAGGAATATGTCAACAATTTTACTTTTAAGGTCCTGGAGGGCAACGACCCCGATAAGCAGCCGGGCGAGATTCTCAAGCAAAACCCGAAAGCCGGGATCATGGTGAAAAAGGGCAGAGAGGTAGAACTCACCATCAACGGCGAGGTCAAAAAGGTACAGGTTCCCGAATTGACAAATTATGCTCAGGACGACGCCATCAATGTTTTGAAGAGCTACAACCTTGGCTTCAAGTCGGAGACGGTCGCAGATGATAACATTGAGATCGGCAAGGTGGTTTCTACCGACCCGCCCGCCAATACGGAGGTAAGCGAGGGCACGGTGATCACGCTGAAGGTCAGCAAGGGACCCGCTAAGAAAAAGGTCGATGTTCCCGATGGTTTGAAGGGAGACCTGATTTACAATGTCACCGCAAAACTGGAAAATGCCGGGCTTGTAGTGGGTACCATCACCAAAGACGACAGTAGCACGCTGCCGGCGGATACTGTCATCAGCACCAGCCCCGATTCTGGCACCAAGGTTTCCGAGGGCGCGACAGTAGATATCCTGGTCAGCTCCGGCAAGGGCGCTGTCAAGGATTTGCACTATTCCGTGCCGCTGCCCGGCGATTACGATAGAGATATTCTTCTGCAGGTGTACTGCAACGGCACACTGGTGGAAAGCAGTACGGTAAATCCTGCCTACTCCGGCACGTACTCGCTCCTCTTCAGCGGTACGTCCGGCTCGGATACGATCGTGATACAGCTGGACGGGCAGAAATATATGGAATTGGAATTTAATTATGACTCCCAGCAGGTCCATGCCGGCGAAACGCTGGGCTATACGCCTCCCGGAGATGTGGAGCCGGATGTCAGCGGCTCCGGCGACGTTACTCCCGAATGACGGCAATGGAGCTTCAGGGATTCGTTCGGAAAGGGATCGGCGGCTTCTATTATGTGGAGGCCGGTGGAAAGCTGTATACCTGTACGGCACGGGGAAAGTTCCGCAAAGAGCGGATTTCCCCCTATGCCGGAGACAGGGTGCGTATTACCATAAAGCCGGACGGCACCGGCTCGCTGGACGAGATATTCCCGCGGAAGAACTTTTTGGTGCGCCCGCCGGTGGCAAATCTGGATTCCCTGTTTGTGGTCACTTCTGTCTGTGATCCTGCCCCTGTCGCACTGCTTTTGGACAAAACCATCGCGGCAGCGGAGGTAAGAGGGATCGAGCCGGTTCTGGTTCTGACAAAAACAGATTTGCAGGACGGCTCTGCCTGGGAAGAAATTTACCGCAGGGCGGGGATACCCTGTTTGACGGTCTCTTCGGAAACCGGGGAGGGCGTGGAAGAAGTGCGCAGGCTGCTCACAGGGAAAATTTCCGCGTTTACCGGAAATTCCGGGGTGGGGAAATCCACTTTGCTGAACGCCCTGTTTCCCGAATTTGAGCTGCGGACGGGAGAGATCAGCCAAAAGCTGGGCAGGGGGCGGCACACCACACGGGAGGTAGAGCTGTATCCCATTGGCGAAAACAGCTATGTGGCAGATACGCCGGGCTTTTCTACCTTTGATATTGAGCGCTATCATCTCACAGACAAGGAACAGCTGGTCTTCGGCTTTCGGGAATTTGTCCCGTATCTGGATCAATGTCAATTTGCCTCCTGCTCCCACACCTGTGAAAAGGGCTGTGCCGTGCTGCAGGCGGTAAAGGACGGGAAAATATCCCGGTCCCGTCACGAAAGCTATGTGAGCATGTATCAAGAAATAAAGGATGTCAAGCAATGGCAGCAGAAAAACAGGAATGTATGATCATCGGCGCGTCCCCCATTAAGAGCGGACGTATCTTTCAGGAGTTTGATCCAAAAAAATATTTTGTGATCTGTGCCGACGCAGGCTTTGAAACGGCGCAACGGTATCACATTGTTCCCGATATGATCGTAGGCGATTTTGATTCCGCGGGGCAGCGTCCAAAGGAAACGGAAAAGTGTTTTGTGCTGCCCACGGAAAAAGATGTGACTGACACAATGTTCGCTGTGCTGAAGGGCTTTTCTCTGGGCTTTCAAAGCTTTGTGCTGCTGGGCTGTCTTGGCGGCGCAAGATTCGACCATTCCATCGCAAATCTGGAAGTGCTGCAATATATCAGCACCCACGGGGGCAAAGCCGTGTTGGCGGACGAGCACACTAAGGTTTTCCTGCTTCACGACGGCAGGCTGCGGCTGACGGATAACAAGGGCGCTACTGTTTCTGTGTTTCCCTATAACGGCAAAGCCTGCAAGGTTTCCTATTCCGGCTTGGAATATCCCCTGGATCACGACACGCTGACCTGCGGCGGGCTTCTGATGGGCGTCAGCAACAGCGTGACGGAGGATACGGCGGAGATACGGGTACACGCCGGGTGGGCGCTGGTGATCGTCTATCAGGCGTAACACTTTTCCCGCTTCTGGATATACTGGTACTGAACGGTAAAATCGGCAGCCAGCCAAGCGGAGATGTGTTATGATGTCCAGATCAAATTGCTGCAACAAAGGCGGGAACTGTTCCTGCTTCAAAAACTACCAGAATCGGTGTATGTGCGCCATTTGTTTTGGGCTTGGAATGTCGCTCTCCTGCTTTTGTCCTGTGGGACTGACCCTGTTTCTTGCCGCCGTTATCATGGTGGCGCTGGGGATATCGCTGCTGCGGCATTAACGGAGGTAATGTCATGAAAGTGGTTGTGGTAGAGAAGCGCACAGGCTTTTGGGGATTTTTCCTGAGGAAGCTGTACGGCATTAAAAAAGTGACGGAATAAACCGAAAAGAATACTTAGTTTTTCACAAACAAAGCACCGCTGGAATTCCCGGCGGTGCTTTGTCATATCTGTTCTTATTCTTTGATGAGTACAAAATCAATATCATGTTCAGCACAGTATTGTGCGGCGGTAGAACCGGCATGACCGTGCATTTCCTCAAATTGTGCAAGCTTTTTTCCGATTTCCGGCACTGAAAGTCTAAAATCCATCTCTTTGGCATAGATATGGTGCAGAAAAGCAAAGGAGAGGATACTGTATGCAGGCAAAAATAAAGACTCAGCCCTACGAATATTTCGACCCCGTATTTGACGGCAGCTTTGAAGCGCCGATTGACACCGAATACAATCTTCCCGACTACTGCCCGGACATTCAGAAAATTTTGAAATGCCAGGCACTGCCGGAGATATCCTCCTATCTTATCACGGAGGATACCTTGACCTGTGACGGCGTCTGCGACATTCGAGTGCTGTATCTGGACTCTAAGGGCGACTGTGTTCGCTGCTGTGATTTCACCAAAGATTTTTCCGCTTCCGTCAAAATCAAGGCGACGGAGGAAAAGGCGGTGGCGTGGATCCAGGCGGCTGTGGATCACATGACCTGCCGGGCGGTCAGCGCCAGAAGGATCGACCTGCATATTGCCGTGTCCCTCAAGGCGCTGGCGGTGGTGCAAAAGCAGGAGCTGATCACCTGCGGCATTGAAGACGAGACGATCGAAAAGCTGTGCAGCACCTACTCCGCTTCCCAGGCGGTCAACGCTGTATGCCACCAGTTTACTACGGAAGATACCCTGTCCTTGAAAAACGGCAAGCCGCCCATTGAAACAATTCTGCGGAAAAGCGTTTCCTGCCGTGTGTCCGATACCCGTTTTTCCAACGGCAGAATGGAGGTTTCCGGCACAGCGGAGGTTTCCTTCCTGTATCTGTCCGCGGTGGACGGCGCCAGCTTGGAAAAAATGAGCGCTTCCATCGAATTCAGCCAGAGCATTGAGTGCAGCGGCGCTGAGGAAGGTTGTATCTGCGATTTGAAAGCCGTTGTGGGGGACAGCAGCATTCAACCCAGAGAGGACGATGTGGGAGAGAACACCACCGTCAGCATAGTGGCGAAAATTTTCCTGGTGGCATTTTTGTATAAGCCCTGCGAGATCGAAGTGATAGACGACGCCTATTCCGTCCGCGCGCCGCTGGAGCTGAGATATTCCCAGAATTCGTTCCTGCAGGTGGAGCGGACCCACACTG
The DNA here is from genome assembly GCA_937958185.1 of uncultured Neglectibacter sp. GTDB lineage: Bacteria > Bacillota > Clostridia > Oscillospirales > Acutalibacteraceae > Acutalibacter. The sequence continues at coordinate 69,360 of CALFFN010000013.1, forward strand.
AGGTGCTGAAGAAGAAATGCGCCCTGACCGTTTCCGAGGACGAAATAGAAAAGGTTCTGGATATCTGGTGTGAACAGGATTCCGTGCAGTCCGTCTGCGACAAGGGAAAGCTGAATTTCCGGGTAAGATACACTGTCTGCATGCTGTACCAGAGCAGCGGCGGGAGGATACTGTATACGGAAAAACCCTTTGATTATAACGCCACTACCGAGCTGAACGACAGCCAAAGCCGAAAGAGCGACACGGTTTCCCGCACGGAGCTTTGGGAATACCGTATCACGGACAAAAACACAGTGGAGGTTTCCATAGAAACGCCCACCAGCACGTTCCTGTACAGCAGAACTACCCTGAAATATCTTACCGCCGCCGGAGTCAGCGAGGATACGCCTGATTTTGAGATCGATCCAAAGCTTCTGGTGTACTATGCTTCCGCTGGAGAACGGCTGTGGGATATTGCGAAAAATCATCGGGCGCTGCTGTCGGATATCCAGGCGCAAAACGACCTGTACGATGAAGTTGTGCCGGACGACCGCCCCATCATCATCTGCAACAGGTAACAGGAGGAAAAGATATGGAGAATTTTAACGTCTATAAAGACATTCAGAACAGGACGGGCGGCGAGATATACATTGGCGTGGTCGGTCCTGTCAGAACGGGAAAATCCACCTTTATCAAGAAATTCATGGATACGGTGGTGATCCCCAATATTCCCGACGGCGGACAGCGCGACAGGGCGATCGACGAACTGCCTCAGTCCTCAGCTGGCAGGACCATCATGACCACCGAGCCGAAATTTATCCCGGAGCAGGCGGTTTCCGTGCAGCTGGACGGCGACGCTTCCTTCAGCGTCCGTATGATAGACTGTGTGGGCTATATCGTTCCCAGCGCGATCGGCTACATAGAGGAGGACCAGCCCCGCATGGTGCGCACGCCCTGGTACGAGGAACCCATTCCTTTCAATATGGCGGCGGAGATCGGCACGAAAAAGGTCATTACAGAGCATTCCACCATCGGGCTTGTTATTACCACAGACGGCAGTATCAGCGATATTCCCAGAGAGGAATACGAAGAATCGGAAGAACGTGTCATTGACGAGCTGAACCAGTGCGGGCGCCCCTATGTGGTGCTTCTGAACTGTGTTGACCCGGAAACCCCTCAGGCAAAGGAGCTTGCGAACCGGCTGTCCCAGAAATACGAAGTCCCCGTTCTCCCGGTGAACTGCGTGGATATTACGGAGCAGGATATCAAGGGTGTGATCGCAAGCCTGTTGTATCAATTCCCCGTCAGGGAAATAGAATTGTCCATTCCTGGGTGGGTCACGTCCTTGGAATCCGATCACTGGCTGTTCGCCGGGCTGCTGGATACCGTCCGCAGCACCTGCAATATCAGCAGAATGCGGGAAGTCAGGGGCATGATGGACGGCATGAAGGAGTGCGAGTTCGTCAAGAACGTCAGCGTGGATTCCATTGATCTGGGCAGCGGCAGGGGAAAGGCGGAGCTGCTGCTGGACCAGTCCCTGTTCTATCGGATACTCAGCGAGAAAGCGGAGCTGGAAATCAAGAGCGAGTCGGAGCTGATGAGCCAGCTGATCGAAATGACAGCGATCCGCAAGCGCTTCAAAAAGCTTCAGCAGGCATATGACGACGTATTGGAAACGGGTTATGGTATCGTCATGCCCGATGTGGAGGAACTGACGCTGGAGGAACCTCAGATTTTGAAGCAGAACGGCAAATACGGGATCCGCCTGAAAGCCACCGCCCCCTCCATCCACATGATGCGCACGCAGATCAATACAGAGATCACGCCCATTGTAGGCTCGGAGCAGCAGTCGGAAGAGCTGGTGCTGTACCTGCTCAAGGAATTTGAGGAAAACCCCGTAAAAATTTGGGAATCCAATATTTTCGGAAAATCCCTGCATTCACTGGTCAACGAGGGAATGCACAACAAGCTGTACCGTATGCCACTTGACGCCAGGGAAAAGGTGCGGGAAACCATCGAGCGCATTATCAACGACGGCTGCAACGGGCTGCTGTGTATTATCCTGTGATGAGGGAGCCGAATGAATTTCAGGAAATTGAAAATCTGGGAGATACGGAGGAAGAGCTTGAGCCGTACCCCTATGAGGAACCTAAAAAGAGAGAAGGGGGCAGTATGCTGCCGCTGCTGCAAACTGCCCTGTGTGTTCTGGCGCTTCTTGCGCTGCTGATTTTGAAATTTGCGGATACGGAGACCTACGGCAAGGTGACGGACTGGTATAAAACCGAGGCTTCTCGGGAGATCGAGCTTCCAAAATGGAAAAGCGGCGGGGAAACGGTCTCCTCATTGCCCTCGGAGACTTCTTCGGAAGCGCCTGCCACGGTAGGCGTGAAAGACGAATCCCTGCAAAGGCTGTCATGCTGACCGTTTCTTTTCGGGGCTGCTGCCTGCATTTTAAGTTTTCCTTTTTTGCGCTGCTTGCGTTTTGCTGCCTGTTTACGGGCGCCACAAGCAGCGCATTTCTCCTGCTTGCCGTCATTCTCCATGAATCCGCACATCTTTTGACTATGATATTATTTGGTTCTCCGCCGAAAGCCGTTCAGTTTTCCGCGCTGGGCTGCCAAATCGTGCTCCCGGAAAAAAATCCGCTGAGCTATGGCAGGAGTGCGCTGGTTTCTCTGGCGGGACCCGCCTGCAATCTTCTTTGCTTTGGAATTATGGTGCTGTTTTCTCAGGGAAACCATATGTTTGCTGTTGTCAGCTTCACTCTGGGAATGTTCCACTGCCTGCCCATAGAGCCGCTGGACGGCGGGCTGGCGCTCCGGGCGATTCTCAGCAGTGTTTTAGAGTCGGAAAAGGCGGAAAAGATCACGTTCTTCCTTTCCCTCATTCTGCTGTTCCCATTGTCCGTACTGGGTTTTTTGATCCTTCTGCGCACCCGCTACAATTTTTCTCTCCTGTTTTTAAGCTTATATCTTATGCTTTATCTGGTGCTGAAGCGGGAGGGACCGAGCTATTAGGCATATTGCCAAAAGCCGAAAAGCAAGGTATAATAACCGTAAAGCGGTTATTATACGAATTTCAATTTGTCCCGCCCAGTTTGCGCCTTTGGCGCAACGGGCGATGGACACATTATACCAACGCGCCTGCGGCGCTTATGGTATAATAGCTGTAAGTAAAGGCGGCGCAAAAAGCTGCTCTTTCTCAAAAGAGAGGAAACCAGAACTATGTATCCAAAAGAAGTTGAAAAACTGCTGCTCAAGGTGCAAAAGCCCGGGCGTTACGTGGGCGGGGAATTGAACTCCACCGTAAAAGACAGGGAAAAGGTAGACGTACGGTTTGCTTTCTGCTTTCCCGATACCTACGAAATAGGCATGTCCCATCTCGGCATTAAAATCCTGTACGGCGCGATGAATGAGGTCCCCTATTTTTGGTGTGAGCGGGTGTTCGCGCCCTGGGTTGATATGGAAGAAAAGATGAAGGAGGAGCATATCCCTCTATACGCTTTGGAAAGCGGAGACCCGGTAAAGGATTTCGACTTCATCGGTTTTACACTGCAATATGAGCTGAGCTATACCAATGTGCTGAATATGCTGAAGCTTGCCGGGATCCCGCTGAAAAGCGCCGACCGCCACGACCTGTTCAATCTGGTAGTGGGCGGCGGACCATGCGTCTGCAATCCCGAGCCGCTGGCGGACTTTTTCGACCTGTTCTTTTTAGGGGACGGCGAGGAAGTGGATATTGAGGTGATGGAGCTGTACCGCCGCTGCAAGCGGGAAGGAAAGACCAAAGCGGAATTCCTGGAGCTTGCGGCGCAGATCGAGGGCGTGTATGTGCCGTCGCTGTACGACGTCGCTTACAATGAGGACGGTACGGTAAAGAGCTATACGCCCAAAAACGGCGCGCCAGCCACCGTGAAAAAGCGCGTGGTCAATGATATGGACAGCGCCTATTATCCCGATTCTTTTCCCGTACCCATGATAGACGTGGTGTTCAACCGCATTTCCGTAGAAGTGCTGCGGGGCTGTATTCGCGGCTGCCGGTTCTGTCAGGCAGGGTTCCTTTACCGACCTTTCCGGGAGAAATCCATTGAAACCATCAACGCTCAATGCAAGGCTCTTTGCGATTCCACGGGCTACGATGAGATTTCCCTCGCGTCCCTCAGCACCAGCGACTACAGCAGGCTGAATGAGCTTCTTGACCGTCTGCATTTGTGGACAGAACAGGAAAAGGTCAGTATCTCACTGCCGTCTCTCCGGGTAGACGGCTTTTCCCCGGAGCTGATGGAGCGCATCAATTCCGTGCGAAAAAGCGGGCTGACCTTCGCGCCGGAAGCGGGCTCTCAGCGAATGCGGGACGTTATCAATAAAAATGTGACGGAGGAAGAACTGCTGCACACGGTGAACGTTGCGTTTACCGAAGGGTGGAACAGGATCAAGCTCTATTTCATGATCGGTCTGCCCACCGAAACCATGGAGGACGTGCTGGCGATTTTGCAGCTGGGGCAGAAGGTGGTAGACGCCTTTTACGCCAACAAGGACAAGCCGAAAGGGAAGGCTGTGGAGGTCTCCCTCAGCGCCGCCGCATTTGTGCCCAAGCCTTTTACGCCGTTCCAGTGGTTCGGACAGGACACCATGGAAACGCTTCACGAAAAGCAGAAAGCACTGAAAGGGAATATCTCCTCCCGCCGCTTGAGCGTCAGCTATCACGGCGCGCAGACAAGCTTTTTGGAAGCGGTTTTTGCCAGAGGAGACAGAAAGCTCTGCGCGGTGATGGAAAAGGCTGCGGAGCGTGGGTTCCATTTTGACGGCTGGGACGAATGCTTTGATTTTGACCAGTGGATGGAGATTTTTGCCACCTGCGGCATCGACCCGGCGTTTTATGCCAACCGCCAGAGAAGCTTTGACGAGATTTTCCCCTGGGACCATCTGGATTACGGTATCCGCAAGGAATTTTTGCGGCAGGAATGTGAGCGAGCATACCGGGCGGAAACCACGCCCAACTGCCGGGAAAAATGCTCCAACTGCGGGGCAGCCTGCTATAAAGGAGGACTGTGCGTTGAAAAACGTGAGAATTTGGTTTGAGAAAAAAGGCGCAGCCCGATACATTTCCCATTTGGACCTGACCCATGCCATGAGCAGGGCTTTGAAGCTTTCCGGGCTGCCTGTCTGGTATACGGAAGGCTTTAACCCCCGCATTTATATGACGTACGCCATGCCCTTGTCCCTTGGGGTGCAGGGAGAGCACGAATGCATGGATATCCGTCTGACGGAAGACCGTGCGCTTTCCGATATCGTTTCCCGCTTAAATGAACGGCTTCCGGCAGATATCCGCGTTTTATCCGCCGCAGAGCCCTTGAAAAAATTTGAGGAGATCGCTTTTGCCGACTACGACATTTTTCTGGAATCGGAAAGCAGCGCGGCATTGGAAGAAAAAATTCAAAACCTGTTAAAAAGGGAACAGCTTCTCGTTATGAAGCACGGGAAAAAGGGAGATAAGGAGCTGGACATCAAGCCGTATTTTAAAGCTTCTGAAATTTGCCGGATAAGCGCGGGCACTCTGCGCATTTCCTTTCGGCTGCCCTGCAGTGCGTCCGGCTCTGTCAATCCAGCTTTGCTTTTAGACGCATTATTGAAGTATGACGGGGAAGAACCGACGGCTAAAATCGTTCGCAAAAGGCTTCTGATACAGGATTTTTCAGATTTTCAGTAAAAAATTCTTGCTTTTTTTCAAACCCTGTGCTAAACTATATAAGCATTTGAATTCCGCGGGGTTCCTTTCAGGCTTTCCCGCGGGGCTTGAAGCATGGCTCTGCTGTGTGTAGAGGCGGACAGTCCGCTGCCGGTTCCGGCATGAATGTCTGAATTTTATGAATTTTTGGAGGAATATCAAATGGACGCGATCAAAACAATTTCTCAGGATTCCCTGAAAAGCGAGATTCCCCAGTTTTCTGTGGGCGACACCGTGAAGGTGGACGTAAACATTCGCGAAGGTGACAGAGAGAGGATCCAGCAGTTTGAAGGCACCGTTATTGCCCGCAAGGGCAGCGGCATCAGCGAGACCTTTACCGTGCGCCGCGTTTCCTATGGCGTCGGTGTGGAGAGAGTTTTCCCGCTGCATTCGCCCAATGTAAAAGCTGTTCAGGTCGTCCGTCAGGGTCGTGTACGCCGGGCGAAGCTGTATTATCTGCGTGACCGCGTGGGCAAGGCTGCCAAGGTCAAGGAGCAGATTCGCTAAACAGCTACTATAACAACGCTTTTAAGGGACATCTATTGTCCCTTTTTTGCTATCATTTTTCGCTTTTGAGACAGACAGGAGATTTTCATGGATATCCAGACCGCGCCGCAGGCTGCGCCTGAAGCAAAAAAGAAAAAGACCGTCCCCGAAATCGTACTGGAATGGGCAGAGGAGCTGGTCATTGCAGTTGTAATCATCGCGTTGGCTTTTACATTTTTGTTCCGTGTCATTACCGTGACGGGAACATCTATGGTGCCTAATTACAACGATGGGGACCGTGTACTGGTGACCGGGCTTTCTTTCGGCTTACAGCAGGGAGATGTGGTAGTGATTACCAACGTATTGGAGGAGCCTATTATCAAGCGCGTCATTGCCACGGAAGGGCAGACCGTCGATTTTGACTACGACATGAAAAGCGTGGTGGTAGACGGAAAGCCTGTAGATGAGACGAAATTCGGGCTGCAGAACGGGATCACCGACCTGCCATTTACTTCTTTTGAGCTTTTGGAATTCCCGCAAACTGTGCCGGAGGGCTGCATTTTTGTGTTGGGGGATAACCGGGCGGTTTCCGAGGACAGCAGATATCAGATCGTCGGTATGATAGACAGGCGAAATGTATTGGGAAAAGCGCTGTTTCATCTTTTTCCCTTTGGAGATTCCTCCGAGGGATAGCAGCCGAGGAGAGAAAGGAAGGCTTTTTCAATGGACGAGGAACAAAAACAGAGCATAGTAGAAGAACAATCGGAGATCGCTGAAGAAATGCCGGGAGAAGCGGAGGAAAAAGAACTGCCTCTCAGCGAAAGGTTCCGCCGCTCTGTATTGGATTGGACGGAAACGATCGTAATGGCAATCACCATTGTCACGCTGGCGTTTACCTTTCTTGGTCGTATCATCACGGTGGACGGTACTTCTATGGTGCCTACCTATCATAACGGCGACCGTGTACTGGTCACAGAGCTTGCCGGAGAAGCCGAACAGGGGGACGTTGTAATCATCGTCAACACTCTGGACAAGCCAATTATCAAACGCGTCGTGGCAACCGGCGGGCAGGTAGTTGACTTTGACGAAAGTTTGGGCGAAGTGCTCATCAACGGCGTACCGCTCAAAGGGGAAGTCTTCGGCATTGAAAATGGCATTACGGAGCTGCCGCAATACGCCAATGTACTACAATTTCCCCAAACCGTGCCGGAGGGGTGCGTATTTGTGTTGGGCGATAACCGGGGAAATTCCACCGACAGCCGCTTTACCGACGTCGGCATGGTGGACCGGCGGAATATTTTAGGCAAAGTGGTGTTTAATCTGTACCCCTTCTCAAAGATAGGAATTGTGAAGTAACCTGAAGAGAGAAAAGGAAACAAATGAACGAGAGAAATTCTGAAGAAATCAATATCCAGTGGTTCCCCGGGCATATGGCGAAGACCCGCCGAAGGATCACAGAGGATTTGAAGCTGGTAGACGTGGTGGCGGAAATTCTGGACGCACGCATTCCAAAAAGCAGCTCCAACCCTGTGCTGCGGGACATTATCCAATCTAAGCCCCGGGTAGTGCTGCTGAACAAGAGCGATATGGCAGACCCGGAGAAGACCTCTCTCTGGGTAAATTTTTATGGGAAAAGCAATTTGAAAGCCATTCCGCTGGACTGCAAAACAGGGAAAGGAATCCCTGCTTTTTATTCCGGGATCCGTGAGGTTTTGCAGGAACGCATTGCCGCTTGGGAGAAAAAGGGCATGACAGGCCGCCCGATCCGTATTATGGTGGTGGGGATACCCAATGTGGGAAAATCTTCGCTTATCAACCGTCTGGTCAAAGTAAAGGGTAAGGCGGAGGTGCAGGATAAGCCCGGCGTTACCAGGCAGAACCATTGGTTCACTGTGGGAAAGGGCTTCGAGCTGTTGGACACTCCCGGTGTGCTGTGGCCGAAATTTGAAGACCCCATCGTGGGAGAACATTTGGCTTTTACAGGCGCGGTAAAAGATGAAATTCTAGACAGGGAAGGGCTTGCCTGCCGGCTGCTGGAGCTTTTGATGAAGCTGTATCCCAATGCTGTAAATACCCGCTATAAGCTGGATGTCCGCCCGGAGGAGAATTTGCCGGGCTATGAAATTTTAGAGCGTGTTGGAAGGAAGCGTGGAATGCTGATTTCCGGCGGTGAAGTGGATACCGAACGGGCGGCGAATACCGTATTGGACGAATATCGTGGCGGGCTTTTGGGGCGGATCACTCTGGAAACCCCCGAGGGGGGATAAAAATGGACTGGTTTTCCTATGAACGAAAAGCCGCTGAAAAGGGCTTTTCCGCTGTTTGCGGCATTGACGAAGCCGGACGGGGTCCGCTGTTGGGTCCTGTATATGCTGCGGCTGTCATTTTGCCAATAGATTGTGAGATCGAGGGCTTGAACGACTCAAAAAAGGTTTCCGAAAAGAAGCGGGAGCGGCTTTTTGATGTGATCCGGGAAAAGGCGGTCGCTTATGGAATAGGCTCTGCCAGCGCGGCGGAAATCGACGAGATCAATATTTTGCAGGCGACTTTTTTGGCAATGAAACGCGCTGTAGAGGCAATGGCGGTTTCAGCGGATTGGGCGCTGGTGGACGGCAACAGAATGCCGCCCCTGTCTATCCCGGGAGAAACAGTCGTTCATGGAGACGCCCGGTGCGCCAGCATCGCGGCAGCGTCTATTTTAGCCAAGGTCAGCCGTGACAGAGTGCTACGGGAACTGGATCTGCAATATCCCCAGTACGGCTTTGCCAAGCATAAAGGGTACGGCACGAAAGCGCATTATGAGGCAATCAAGCAATTCGGAATTTTGCCGGAGCACCGAAAGACCTTTTTGAAAAATCTTTCGGAAAAGTGAGGGAGTTCGATGGATTTCGGAACCGGGCAAGCCGGGGAAAAGCATATTGCAAAGCTTCTGAAACACCACGGCTACCGCATTTTAGAGCAGAATTATCACAGCCGCTTTGGAGAAATCGACATCATCGCGGAAAATGACCAGTATATTGTATTCGTAGAGGTGAAAACCCGGGAGAAGGGCGGGCTGGTCGCTCCGTTTGAAGCTATTACGCCGGAAAAGCAGCGCCGCTTGATTCTGACAGCGGAGGACTACCTTGCAAAGTACAATGTGACCACTCAGCCACGGTTTGACGCGGCGGCGGTCTATACGGAGCGGGGGAAAATAGTTGGCGAGGAATATCTGGAAAACGCCTTTGGCGTCGGTTGATTTCGTCTTTCCAGAAACTTTTTCCTTTAGAAAGGTGTGGTTTGATGCGCTATTTTGATTTGCATTGCGATACGATGACGGAGTGCTCCCTCAAGGGGCTTTCTTTACGGCAGAACGAGCTGCACGTCAATTTGGAAAAGGCAAAGGTGCTCGATTCTTTTGTGCAGTGCTATGCGGTATGGATTCCCGATACGCTGCGGGGGCAGGAAGCCTTTGACCGCTTCTGCCAGGTGGCAGGGAAGCTCCAAAAGGAAACAGCGGAAAATCAAGACGTCCTTATGCAGTGCAAGAAGCCGGCGGATTTACAGAAAATGGAGAACGATCAGCTGCACGGCGCGATCCTAACGGTAGAAAACGGCGCTGCTTTGGGTGGAAAACTGGAAAATATCGCCCTGTGGAAAGAATGGGGCGTGAAGATGTGTACCTTGACCTGGAACGGGGAAAACGAGCTGGGGCGCGGCGTAGGCGCTGACGGTACATACGGGCTTTCCGGATTTGGCAGGGAAGCTGTGCGAAAAATGGAAGAAGCCGGCATTCTGGTGGATATTTCCCATGCCAGCCCGGAGCTGTTTTGGGACGTGGTAAAGGAAGCGAAAAAGCCGCTGGTGGCTTCTCATTCCAACGCGCAGGCACTGTGCAGGCACCCAAGGAATCTTACAGACGAGCAGTTTGCCGCTGTGAAGGCTTCCGGCGGGCTGGTGGGACTCAATTTCTATACAGCTTTTCTCAATGACGTCCCGGAGCGGTCCTCTATGGAGGATATTCTCCGCCATGCGGAGCATTTCCTGTCGCTGGGCGGCGAAGATGTTCTCGCCATGGGCGGTGATATGGACGGCTCGACCTTGCCGGAAGACATGGCAGATGGGCTTGGGGCGATCCCGCGGCTGTATGAGCTTTTCCTGCGGCACAATTATTCGGAAAGCCTGCTTGAAAAAATATTCTATGGGAACGCCGCAGGATTTTTCCAGAGAAACGGTCTGCTTTGACAGAATCCCCAAAATGCTGTATAGTGAAAAAATAAAGTTAAAATTCAGGGTCAGGTGATGCAAATGCAGTATAAAAGCACCAGAAATTCCGACCTGCGCCGCAGCGCCGCGCAGGTCATCGCACAGGGCATTTCCGAAGAAGGCGGGCTGTTCGTGCCGGAAAGTCTGCCGGATTTAAGGGGCGAGCTGTCTACGCTTGCCGTGATGGATTATTCCACCTTGGCAAAACGCATTTTTTCTTATTTTCTGACGGATTTTTCCCAGGAAGAAATCGACCGCTGCGTCAACAATGCCTATATCGCGGAAAAATTTGACGGGGAAGATCCTGTGAAGCTTGTTCCCTTGACAACTGCGGGCGAAAATAAGTATTTGCTGGAGCTGTGGCACGGTCCGACCTGTGCCTTTAAGGATATGGCGCTGCAAATTTTGCCTTATTTTCTGACAAAATCCATGGCGAAAGCAGTTCCGGGCAAACAGGCGGTGATCCTGACCGCCACCTCCGGCGATACGGGAAAGGCGGCGCTGGAGGGATTCCGCGACGTTCCCGGCGTGAATATCTTAGTTTTTTATCCTCGCAGCGGCGTCAGCGTCATGCAGCAGCGCCAGATGGAAACGCAGGAAGGGGAAAATGTCGCGGTCTGCGCCATTGAGGGAAATTTTGACGATGCCCAGACTGCGGTGAAGCGGGTGTTCACCGACCCGGCTATGAAAGCAGCTTTGCACGACCATGGCATGGTGTTTTCCAGTGCTAATTCTATTAACTGGGGCAGGCTGCTCCCGCAGATCGTTTACTATTTTTACGCTTATTTTGAGTTGGTGCGCTCGGAGAAGATCTCTTTGGGAGATGTTATCAACGTAACTGTCCCTACCGGGAATTTCGGCAACATTCTGGCTGCATACTACGCTTCCAAAATGGGGCTGCCAATCAAGAAATTTATCTGCGCCTCCAACGCGAACCGCGTGCTGACCGATTTTATCCGTACGGGAGTTTATGATAAACGGCGGGACTTTTTTACCACCACATCTCCGTCAATGGATATTCTGGTGTCCAGCAATTTGGAGCGGTTGCTTTATGCCCTTTCCGGCGAAAACGCGGAAATGCTTTCCAACTGGATGTCGGAGCTTTCAGAAACCGGCGCGTATCATGTCACGCCGGGGGTTTTGCAGAAGGTGCAAAGTGCATTCTTCGGCGGCGCCTGTGAAGACGCTGCCGCCGCCCAAACGATCTTTGAGCTTTTGGAGCGGGAAAACTATCTTTGCGACCCCCACACGGCGGTTGCCGTCGATGTGTACCGCCAATATGTAAAGGAAACCGGGGATATTGATACGCCCACAGTGATAGCCTCTACCGCCAGCCCCTATAAATTCACCAGGAGCGTACTGGAAGCCTTGGGCGCGGTTGTGCCGGAGGACGAGTTTGAAGCCATGGCAGAGCTGCAAAAGCTCTCCCATCTGCAAATACCGAAACAGCTTTTGGCATTGCGGGAAAAGCCCGTCCGCTTCCGGGAGTGCATTTCACCAGAACAGGCGGAGCAATTCATCCGGGCTTCTGTGGGAATTGAGGAGTCCTGATATGGCACTGTTTGTCATTGCGGACCTGCACCTTTCTCTGGGAGAAGACAAGCCCATGGACGTGTTCAGGGGCTGGTCGGATTATGTGCAGAGGCTGGAAGAAAACTGGCGGAAAAATGTTCAGCCGGAAGATACCGTTGTCATTGCGGGAGATATTTCCTGGGCAATGGACTTAAACGGCGCATGGAAGGATTTCTCTTTTCTCCATTCCCTGCCGGGGGAAAAGATTCTCATGAAAGGGAACCACGATTACTGGTGGTCTACCCGGAACAAGGCGGATACATTCTTCGCAGAGCATGGGCTTACTACGCTCCATATCCTCCACAACTGTTCGTACCGGGTGGGAGACAGGGCGCTTTGCGGCACCCGCGGCTGGCTCTATAACTCCGAGACAGAGGAAGACAGAAAAATTGTTCTGCGGGAAGCCGGACGGCTGCAGGCTTCTATTGCGGAAGCCAGAAAGCTTGGGGGGAAGCTCACTGCATTTTTACACTACCCGCCTGTTTATGACGGCGCGGAGTGTAAAGAAATTCTGGATATTCTGGAAGAAAACGAGATCGAGGAGTGCTATTTTGGGCATATTCATGGGCAGTATGCCGCTCAAAAGGCACTGGTCGGAGAATATCATGGGATACATATGCAGTTGATTTCAGCGGATTTTGTGAAGTTTTGCCCAATTCTTATTCCCGATTGAGCAGTTTTTCAGGTAATTGCGGAATATTTCACAATTTTCCTGAAGATTTTGCGGAAAAGATATAGATTCTTTTGCACCGCTGTGCTATAATGTTCGCAAAGTTGTGCGCACACTGAGAAATCAGTCTTTTTCCTGATTTTTTAATGCGTGGAAAGCCCTGATTCAGCAGGTTTTTCAAAGTTTATTTTGAGAGGAAAAGAAAAGCATGGAACTGAAATCTACCAAAAACATTGAGACGAACAGGTATGAGCTTGCCATGGAGGTAAGTCCCGAGGAATTGAACGATGCGATAAACGCCGTCTTCAAGCGGGAAAGCAAAAAAATGAATATTCCCGGCTTCCGCAAGGGACACGCACCCAGAGCGTTCATTGAAAAATATTATGGGGAAGAAGTGTTCTTTGAGGCTGCGGTCGATCATCTGTACCGCCCCATGGTGATGGAAGCTGTGGAGAAATCCGAGCTGAAGGTCATCAGCATTGGCGAATTCAAAATTGATGAAATCGGCAAAGACAAGGGGATCAAATGCACCGTTACCGTTGTGACGAAGCCGGAAGCCTCCATCGAAGGCTATAAGGGCATCGAGGTGGCAAAGGAGCCAGTCGTCGTTACCGACGGTGATATCGACAGCGAGATCGAGCGCGTCAGGGAGCGCAATTCCAGGACCATTACGGTAGAGGACCGCAGCGCCGAAAACGGCGATATCACAGTCATCGACTTTGACGGGTATGTGGACGAGAAGCAGTTTGACGGCGGCAAGGCGGAGAACTACGAGCTGACCTTGGGCGCCGGGCAGTTCATTCCCGGTTTTGAGGAGCAGATCGTGGGGCATAAGACCGGCGAAGAATTTGACGTGAACGTCACTTTCCCGGAGGACTACCATGCCGAAGAGCTGAAAGGCAAGCCCGCTGTGTTCAAAATCAAGCTCCATGAGATCAAGAAGAAGGAGCTGCCTGAGGTCGATGACGAATTTGTCAAAGACGTCAGCGAGTTCGATACGCTGGACGAGTACCGCAAGGATTTGGAGAAACACCTGCTGTCCCGCAGGGAACAGGCTGCCGATTCCGATGTGGAGAACCAGTTGGTCGATGCTGTCATTGAAAAGACGGTAGCGGATATCCCGGAAGAGATGGTGGAAAACGAGATCGACGAGATGATCAATTCTTTTGCATATCGTTTGCAGTATCAGGGCTTAAAGCTGGAAACCTATCTTCAGTATACCAACATGACGGTGGAGAGCCTACGGGAAGAATACAAGGTCCAGGCGGAGCGTCAGGTGCGCCTGCGTCTGGGGCTGGAAAAGATCGCCCAGGCGGAGGATATCAAGCCTACTGAGGAAGAAACCGAAGAAGAGTACAAGAAGCTTTCCGAGGGCTACGGCATCCCGCTGGAGAACGTGAAAAAGATGGTGAATCCCGACGACTTGAACGCCGATATTGCCAATCGGAAGGTGATCGAGTTCCTGAAGGAGAACGCCAAGATCACCGAGCCGAAGAAGGATGAGGAAAAGAAGCCCGCCAAGAAGAAAGCTCCCGCCAAAAAGAATACCGGGGAAAAGGCGGAGAAGACAGAGGAAGGCGAGGAAAAGCCCGCGCCCAAGAAACGCGCCACCAAAAAGGCTGCGGAGCCCAAAGAGGAAAAGACTGAGGGCTAAAAGCCTGTTGCAGTGAATAAACCTTATTGGTTGCTAACATACTAACTCAGGATTTTGAAGGGAGCGACAATTTTGGAATTAGTACCTTATGTTGTGGAACAGACCAGCCGCGGGGAACGCTCGTATGATATTTTTTCCCGGCTGTTAAATGACAGGATCATTATGCTGAACGGCGAAGTGAACAATGTCTCTGCCAGTCTGGTGGTGGCTCAGCTTCTGTACCTGGAAGGGCAGGACCCGGAAAAGGATATTTCCCTGTACATCAACAGCCCCGGCGGCGTCATTACCGACGGTATGGCAATTTACGATACTATGCAGTACATCAAATGCGACGTTTCCACTATCTGTATCGGCATGGCTGCCAGCATGGGATCGTTCCTCCTGGCTGCGGGGACAAAGGGTAAGCGCTTTGCTTTGCCCAACAGCGAAGTGATGATCCATCAGCCCAGCGGCGGCGCACAGGGACAGGCGACAGATATCAGTATCCATGCAGACCATATCCTGCAGGTGAAAAAGAAGCTGAACGGCATTCTTGCCGAAAAGACCGGGCAGCCGCTGGAGGTCATCGAGCGCGATACCGAGCGCGACAATTTCATGACCGCTCAGCAGGCGCTGGAATATGGGCTTATCGACAAGGTGATCGAGCACAGATAAAGTTTGAGGGGGAAATCGAATGGCGGGCAACAATGAAACTGAAATTTGCTGTTCCTTTTGTGGGAAGCCGCAGCCGCTGGCTGGCAGATTGATTGCCGGTTCCGGGGTTTATATCTGCGATGCGTGTGTCCGGCTTTGTATGTCCATCATTCAGGACGAGGATAGGTTGAAAAAAGGCAGGAGCGATGAAAAAGAGGTAGGAATTCTTCTGCCCAAGCCTCAGGAAATCAAAAGCAAGCTGGACGAATACGTGGTAGGGCAGGACGATGCGAAAATTGCGTTGTCTGTGGCAGTGTACAACCATTACAAACGGATTTATTTTTCCTCCGACGAAGTCGAGTTGACCAAAAGCAACGTTTTGCTTCTGGGACCCACGGGCGTGGGAAAAACCTATCTGGCACAAACCCTGGCAAGATTGTTGGACGTTCCTTTTGCCATTGCGGACGCCACCACCTTGACCGAAGCAGGGTATGTGGGCGAGGATGTGGAAAATATTCTCCTGCGGCTGATCCAGGCGGCGGATTATGATGTTTTCAAGGCAGAACGCGGCATTATCTATATCGACGAGATAGATAAGATTTCCCGGAAGTCTGAGAACCAGTCCATCACCCGTGACGTCAGCGGCGAGGGCGTACAGCAGGCTCTGCTGAAAATTTTAGAAGGTACGGTTGCAGGTGTGCCGCCAAAGGGTGGGCGGAAGCACCCGCAGCAGGAGACCATCAATATCGACACCTCGAATATTCTCTTTATTTGCGGCGGCGCCTTTGACGGTTTGGAAAAAATCGTACAGAAGCGTGTTGCTTCAGCTTCACTGGGTTTTGGCGGTGAGGTGCATGGCAAGTCCGAGTTGGACGCCACCAACTGGATGAAAGATGTTACTCCCCACGATTTGGTGAAGTACGGACTGATTCCTGAATTGGTCGGTCGTATCCCGGTGATCACCTCGCTGGACGCTTTGGACGAACCTTCTCTGGTGCGTATTTTGAAAGAGCCGAAGAATTCCCTGGTCGCGCAGTACAAAAAGCTGTTTGATCTGGATAAGGTGGATTTGGAATTTACCGATGACGCGTTGAATGCCATAGCGAAAAAGACGCTTGAACGCAAAACCGGCGCCCGCGGCTTGAAGTCCATCATGGAAGGTGTTTTAATGCCTACCATGTACCGTGTGCCCAGCGATTACACGGTAGAAAAGGTCGTGATCACCAGAGAAATGGTGGAGGACGGCGCTCAGCCGGAGATCGTCTATAATAAAGACAGGAAGCCGGTAAAAATCAAGATAGCACAATCCAGACAGCGAAACCGCAAAGATTCCGTATCCTGACAAGTAACTCTGCTTTATGAAGCGTTGAACAAGAAAAGGCTGTTGTCGGCAGCGCCGACCGCAGTCTTTCCCTGATTTTAGGAGTACATATATGCAAAATTTTACAGAAGAAAGCAAGAAAATGGAAACCAGTATGGTGCTGCCGATTTTGGCGATCCGCGGACTGGTGTTTTTCCCCGGCATGATGCTGCAATTTGACGTAGCACGGAAAAAGTCGATTCTGGCAGCGTCGGAGGCTGTGGAAAAAGGCAGGCTGATTTTTCTTGTCACGCAGGTCAACCTGTCGGAAAACGAGCCTACCGGCGATGATCTGTACAAGACAGGCGTTATTGCCCGTGTCAAGCAGGTGATCCACCGCTCTGAAGAAGGGGTAAAGCTCCATGTGGAGGGGCTTTATCGCGGTGAAATTCTCTCTTTGATTCAGGAAAATCCCTATCTGCTGGGTGAGATCCGCAAAAGCCCGGTGATGACTTATCGGAAATCCTCCAAATCAGAAGCCCTGATCCGCATTGTCCATGAGAAATTTGACCAGTACCTGGGGCTGTTTAAGCGTGTGCCGCCCGATGTGCTGCTGGGCGTTTTACAGGAAAAGGACTGCGGGCGGCTGGCGGATTATCTCGCTTCCAATATTTCCATAGATTTTGAGCGCAAGCAATACATTTTGGACGAGCTGCGTCCCCTGCGGCGGATACAAAAGCTGATCGATGTTCTCACTGAGGAAATCCAGATCCTGCAGGTGGAGGAGGAGATCAACCAAAAAGCGCAGGCGCAGATAGACGAGAACCAGCGGGAATACTTTTTGAAGGAGCAGCTGCGCGCCATCAGCAGCGAGCTGGGAGAGGACGATAACCCCCAGCAGGAAGCTGAAGAGCTGCGGGAAAAGATTCAGGAAATGAAGCTGCCCCAGCTCTGTGAGGAAAAGCTCCTGAAGGAATGCGACAAGCTGTGCAGAATGCCCTACGGTTCCCATGAAGCCAGCGTTCTCCGAATGTATGTGGACACCTGTTTAGAGCTGCCGTGGAATATTTCCGGCAAGGAACGGCTGGATCTGAAGCGTGCCCAGCGCATTCTGGACCGCGACCATTATGGCTTGGAGAAGGTAAAAGAACGGTTTTTGGAGATTTTGGCGGTCAAGAGCCTGTCCCGGAAAAATTCCGGGCAGATCATCTGCCTGGTGGGTCCTCCCGGCGTGGGCAAAACCTCCATCGCCCGTTCGATCGCCGAAGCCACCGGGCGGAAATACGTCCGGGTATCCTTGGGCGGCGTCAGCGATGAAGCGGAAATCATGGGGCACCGGCGTACTTACGTGGGCTCCATGCCCGGGCGGATCATCAATGCCATGAAACAGGCAGGAACCAATAATCCTCTGATTTTGCTGGACGAAATCGACAAGCTGGGGCAGAATTTCAAGGGAGACCCGTCTTCCGCGCTTTTGGAGGTGCTTGACCCGGAGCAGAATAAGGAATTTTGCGACCACTATATTGATATGCCTTTCGATTTGAGCAACGTTCTGTTCATTACCACCGCCAATGACGCGTCCCGTATTCCCGGTCCGCTGTATGACCGCATGGATATCATTGAGCTGGGAAGCTATACGCTGGACGAAAAGCAGAATATCGCTACCCGCCATCTGGTGAAAAAACAGCTGGAAAAGCACGGCTTGCAGCCAAGCCAGTTGAAATTTACAAAAGCTGCTGTAAAAGAAATCATCGAGGGCTATACCAGAGAAGCCGGCGTGCGGAATTTGGAGCGCTCGCTGGCGGCAATTTGCCGAAAGGTCGCTAAAATGGCTGTCACCCAGGAGGATTTCCAGCTTTATACGGTCAAGCCTGAAAACTTAGAGGAATTGCTGGGTCCCCGGAAATTCCTTCGCGACGTACCGCAGGGGGAAGACGTTGTAGGTCTGGTCAATGGGCTGGCGTGGACCAGCGTCGGCGGGGAATTGCTGCCGATCGAAGTGGCGGTAATGGAGGGCACTGGAAAAATTCAGCTGACAGGCTCTTTGGGAGATGTGATGAAGGAATCCGCCAATGCCGCTATCACCTGTATCCGCACCAGAGCCAATTCTCTGGGCATTTCCCCAAAGTTCTATGAAAAATGCGATATCCATATTCACGCGCCGGAAGGAGCGGTTCCCAAGGACGGTCCTTCCGCCGGTATCGCTATGGCAACTGCGATCACCTCTGCGTTGTCTGAAATCCCTGTTCGCCGGGATATTGCCATGACCGGGGAAATTACCTTGCAGGGCAGGGTGTTGCCCATTGGCGGGCTGCGGGAAAAAGCCATGGCTGCCTATAAAAATGGCATTAAGACGATTTTGTTCCCTGCGGATAATGTGCCGGATCTGGCAGAGGTAGATGAAGTTGTCAAAAAGAATGTTTCCTTTGTGCCTGTAAAGCGCATCGACACTGTGCTGATAACAGCGCTGACCAAAGCGCCTTGTGCCGATATCCCAGAAGACAGACCCATGCCAGGTGAAACAGGGAAATCCCGTCCCGGTACATCGGAATTTTATCAATAAGGAAAAACGGAGGAGCCCGTGAATTTTCAAAAGGCAAGCTTTGAGCTTTCGGCAGGAAAAAAGGAGCAATTGCCCAGCTCTGATTTGCCGGAGATCGTTTTTTCCGGCAGGTCAAACGTTGGGAAATCTTCCCTGATCAATAAGCTGGTCAACCGTAAGGCGCTGGCAAGAACCAGCTCTACGCCCGGCAAAACCGCCACGATCAATTTCTTTCAGGTGGATACCTGCCGATTTGTAGACTTGCCCGGTTACGGTTACGCGAAGGTCTCCAAAAGCGAAAAGGAGCGTTGGGCGGACCTGGTGGAGGGGTATTTTGCTCAGAACCGCCGGGTGGCTCTGGTGTTCCAGCTTGTGGATATGCGCCGCGAGCCCACGGACGACGATTTTGACATGATAGAATTTTTGTTGGATTTTGCCGTCCCATTTGTCGTGGTAGGCACCAAATGCGACAAATTGAATAAATCTGAAACTGCTGCCATGCTGGAAAGATACCAAAAGATATTTGGAGAAAATGACATTTCTTTTTTCCCTTTTTCTGCGGTTTCCGGGGTAGGCGTGGAAGAACTGAGGGCATTGCTTACCGATGCAGTTGAAAATATTAAGGGTCAGGAATAAGGAAGGGGAAGTATTGTGATTTCACCATGTCTTTCTGTCAATGAAAAGGGTCATCTATCTATCAGCGGCTGTGATACTGTAGAGCTGGCAGAGCGCTACGGTACGCCCCTTTATGTGATGAGCGAGGACGGGGTCCGCAGCGTGTGCCGGCGGTACCGTTCCTCTTTTGAAACGTATTATCACGGGAACGGAAAACCGATCTATGCCAGCAAGGCTTTTTGCTGCAAGGAAATATGCCGTATCGTCACTGAAGATGGGCTTGACCTGGAGGTGGTGTCCGGCGGCGAGCTGTACACCGCACTACAGGCAGGTGTTCCGGCAGGCAATATTCATTTCCAGGGCAACAATAAAACGATTGCCGAACTGGAATTTGCCGTAGAGAACAACGTGGGCGACATTGTGGTGGACAACCTTTCCGAGCTGTATAAGCTTCAGAAAATCGCCGCAAAGCACGGCAAAACCGTTCCAATCTCTCTGCGTATCAAGCCCGGTATCGATGCTCATACCCACGAATTTATCCGTACCGGGCAAATCGATTCCAAATTCGGCATTGACCTGACCAGCGGGGAAGCGCTGGAAATCGTCAGGCTGGCGTCTGAGATGAAGGAAGTCTCCCTTCATGGGCTGCACTGCCACATCGGTTCTCAAATCTTTGACAAAGAGCCTTTTGTCCACGCTGCTGAGGTCATGCTGACCTTCTTTGCAGAGATCAAAGAGAAATTGCAGGTGGAACTGGAATTCCTGAATCTGGGCGGTGGCTTCGGCATTCATTATACGGAACGGGATAACGCCAGCCCTTACGAGGAATACATGGCGGCGGTTTCTGACATGGTGCATAAGACCTGTGAGAAATTCGGACTTACCACACCGAGAATCTATATTGAGCCAGGTCGATCCATTGTGGGAGAGGCAGGGATCACCCTTTACACGGTAGGGAATATCCGGGAGATACCCAATGTGCGCAGCTATGTGTCCATTGATGGCGGTATGTATGAAAATCCCCGGTACGCGCTGTACCACTCCGACTATACCTGCTTGATCGCCAACAAAGCGGATCAGCCTGCCGACTACATAGCGACTGTAGCAGGAAAGTGCTGTGAGAGCGGTGATTTGATCCAGGAGCATACGCCCATACAGCACCCGCAGGAAGGAGACATTCTGGCGGTGCTTTCCACCGGGGCGTACAACTACTCTATGGCGTCCAATTACAATCGCAATTGCCGCCCTGCCTGCGTGATGGTCTCCCAGGGAAAATCCCGGATCGTGATAAAGGGGGAAACCTTTGAAGACCTGGTGCGCAATGATATTTGATTCTCTGGTTTACTTTTTTGATTTCCTGTGATAAAATGATAAAGCATGAAAATCAGGAAATCTTTTTGGGAGAGGCAGCGATACGATGAACGATAAACTTCATGATGAAAACATTGATTTTTTGTTTCAGGCAGTTTTGACACTGAAATCAGTGGAGGAATGTTATCGCTTTTTTGATGACCTTTGCACTATGCCGGAGCTGAAAGCCATGTCCCAGCGGCTGGCAGTTGCCAAAATGCTGAGCAGAAAACAGGTTTACAGCGATATTGTGGCAGAAACAGGTGCGTCTACCGCCACCATCAGCCGTGTAAACCGCAGCCTCAATTATGGCAGCGATGGCTACGAACTGGTATTTGATCGTTTGAATAAAGAGAAGACGCAGGAAAAGTGACATGGAAGCATATTCTGTTTTTGCCCAGTATTACGATGCCTTGACCGGGAACGTGGGCTATGCCGGGCAGGCCGACTATTTTTTGGAGCTGATGAAGCGCCTGGAGCACGAACCCGGTTTGACACTGGATTTGGCGTGTGGGACAGGCTCTTTAACCCTGGAGCTGTTTCGGCGGGGCATAGATGTGTACGGCGTGGACGCTTCCGTGGAGATGCTGTCGGAAGCCAGGGCAAAGTGTGCCGACGCCGGGGCAGATATTCTATTTTTGCGGCAAAAAATGCAGCAGCTCGATTTATACGGCACTGTGGACACGGTGCTTTGTACGTTGGATAGCCTGAACCATCTGCACAATGAAAAGGAAGTGCAGAAGACCTTTGACCGGGTGTCTCTGTTTATGAATCCCGGCGGCTGGTTCCTGTTTGACATGAATACGCCCTTCAAACACAAACAGGTGTTGGGTGACAATGTGTTCGTCTATGATACCGACGAAGTTTATTGCGTATGGCAAAACAGGTATTCCGCATCAGAATGTAAAGTCGATATTCAACTGGATTTCTTTCAACAGGAAGAAGGAGCATATTTTCGCAGCTCAGAGCATTTTTCCGAACGGGCATATCCTATGGAAAAAGTGCTCGCTATGCTGGAGCAGAGCGGTTTTGGAAATTGCAAAGCTTATGGGGAACTGACCTTTGATCCGCCCAATGAAACAGACCAGCGTATTGTCTATGCGGCTCAGAAAATTCACCGACAAAAGGGACAGAAAAAATTATGGACAGGATAATTCGCACCATTACTTCGGACGGCAGCCTGATGGCAGCCGCTATTGATTCTTCCACCATTGTATCTACCGCCCAGCAGCTTCACGGGCTGTCAAAGACTGCCTGTGCCGCCTTGGGTCGCTTATTGACAGGCGCGTCTTTGATGGGCGCTATGCTGAAAAGCGATAAGGCTTCTCTGACATTGAAGGTCAACGGCGGCGGTCCTTTGGGAAATCTGGTTGCCATTTCCGATTCCCGGGGCAATGTCCGCGGTTATGTGGATTCTCCCGAAGTGGAGCTGCCCCTGAAGCCCAATGGGAAAATCGACGTTGGCGGCGGCGTTGGCACAGATGGACGCCTGGCTGTCATGCGCGATTTTGGAGAACGCGACCCCTACATCGGGCAGATCGAACTGGTCAGCGGGGAAATCGCGGAGGATTTGACTCAGTATTATGCGCAGAGCGAGCAGATCCCCACCGTGTGCGCTTTAGGCGTGCTGGTAAATAAGGATTCGGGAAAGGCTATGCTGTCCGGCGGGCTGTTGGTCCAAGTGCTGCCGGGCGCGGAAGAGTCTGCGATTTCCAGGCTGGAAGAAAACGTTGGGAAGCTGGATTCCGTCACTACTATGCTGGCAAAGGGGATCAGCCTGGAGGATATGTGCAAGCTGGTGCTTGACGGCTTTTCTATGGAGATTTTGGACGAATTTCAGGTCCATTACGCCTGCCCCTGCAATAAAGAACGGTTCTCCAATGCTTTATTGACCCTGGGGGAGAAAGAAATCCTCTCTCTGCCATCGAATGAAGAGGGGAAAGTGGAAACAGTATGCCAATACTGCGGGAGGAAATACTATTTTTCCAGAAACGAGCTGGAAGCGCTGGCAAAGCGCGCAGGGGAACGAAAAAAGTAGTTTCCAATTTTGCCGGAAAATGCGAAAAAAGAACTTGACAAATGAAATAGAATCCTGTAAAATGTAGAAGTCGCTGGAAAGCGTGTTCTGTGGAACATGGGGGCATAGCTCAGCTGGTTAGAGCACCTGCCTTACAAGCAGGGGGTCATAGGTTCGAGTCCTATTGTCCCCACCAGAGAGATACTTCCTTGTAGGTTCACATAGATACTTGGCCCGGTAGTTCAGTTGGTTAGAACGCTAGCCTGTCACGCTAGAGGTCGACGGTTCGAGCCCGTTCCGGGTCGCCATATTTGCCTCTGTAGCTCAGTTGGTAGAGCAGAGGACTGAAAATCCTCGTGTCATTGGTTCGATTCCGATCGGAGGCACCAGAAAAAAGACTTGCCGAGCGCAGGTCTTTTTTCTTATCCTATAATCCGGCAGCAGGTAGGAATCATGGCGCTTTCGAGAGAAAATTTCCCGGTTTCGCCAATTAGTAGTTGACAAATCGCCGGAAACTGCATATAATATAAAAGCTGTCACGAAAATGCGGACGTAGCTCATCTGGTAGAGCGCCACCTTGCCAAGGTGGAGGTAGCGAGTTCGAGCCTCGTCGTCCGCTCCAAAGAATCAAAATGGAAATTTTGATTCTTCCAAATGACGAGGTTCGAACTCGCGTTATATTAGGAGAAGAATCGCAAAGCGATTCTTTGAACAGATTTTGCTTGCAAAATCTGTTGCCTCGTTCGTCCGCTCCATAGAATCATAACGAGAAGGTTCATTCTCGTTTGGTTCTTTCAAATGACGAGGTTTCGAACTCGCGTTATATTAGGAGAAGAATCGCAAAGCGATTCTTTGAACAGATTTTGCTTGCAAAATCTGCTGCCTCGATCGTCCGCTCCAAAGAATCAAATGGTGTTCCTTTCTATTTGGTTCTTTCAAATCCGTAGAATCAAGAGGAATCTTTCATTCTTGTTTGGTTCTTCTAAACGGTGACATAGCCAAGTGGTAAGGCATGGGTCTGCAAAACCCTGATTCCCCGGTTCAAATCCGGGTGTCACCTCCATACCTGCAGTGAGCATATTGCAAACTGCAGGTTTTTTCTTTACATTGCTTTTTGGAACGTGATAAAATAGGCTTTTTTGCAAAAAAAGAATCTCCCAGATACTCTAATTGAGCTATCCGGGAGATTCCTTTTTTATGAATTAAGTTTCATTAAACTTTGTCGCCATGTATTTTTCACTTTGAGCCGGAGA
This sequence comes from uncultured Neglectibacter sp., assembly GCA_937958185.1. Taxonomy (GTDB): domain Bacteria; phylum Bacillota; class Clostridia; order Oscillospirales; family Acutalibacteraceae; genus Acutalibacter. The sequence goes on from CALFFN010000013.1 coordinate 93,403, forward strand.
GTAGATAAATTCGTCCATGTGAGTGCCATGAAAATAGTATTCCGGCAGGGCGGGCTTTGTTGGTTCTGCGTCAAAGGTGTCGATAATGATAAGCTTTATCTTCATTCTGGGGTACAGAATGTTCTTGATAAACACGCTTGCCTGCTGACCGGGAAAAATATTTTCCCTCACTTCGGCAAGCCCAGCCAGATTTGGGGTCAGCTCTACAAACACCCCATAGCTTTCAATGCTGCGAATGATACCCGACACCGTTTCGCCGGGACGGAAATTCGCCGCGTTTTCCTCCCAGGTCCCCAACAGCTCCTTGTGGGACAAAGTGATGCGGTTGTTTTCCCTGGACCGCACTACCGCCTTGATATCCATGCCCACAGAAAAACGCTCTCTGGGGTGTTCAATGCGGGAAATGGAAATCGCGTCAATGGGAAGCAGCGAAACGACCCCGCAGCCGATATCCACAAATACGCCGAAGGGCTCTATATGGGTAATGCGTGCGTCTATCACATCACCGGGAATCAAGCTGCTAATATATTCCTGCTGGCATTTTTCCTGGGCTGCCCGGCGAGATAACAGCGCCGTGACTCTGCCTTCCTCGTCCCGGATAAAATCCTGCACCAGAAAACACACAGGACGGTTGACCCGGGAAATGATCGCGATATCCCGCACATTTCCTTCTCGAATGCCAATAGCGCCTTCTTCTCGGGGAATAATACCCTTCATAAACTTGAAGTCCACAATGAGATTGTGGTCGCTGTCGCACATGATGGCACGCGCTTCCAGTATTTTCTGTTCCCGCATGGCTTCCGACAGGGCGGTGGGGGACTGCAGAGCAGCTTTATTTTCAAACGTATCTAATAAATGACCTTCCGGGTAAAAATTCATCTGATTGACCATTCCTTTCTAAGGTGGAAAACGTCCAGCCTGTTTCACTACAAAAGAATATATGAGGAATCAGCACATAAAATGACGGTCAAAAGGCAGGGCTTGCAAGTTTCCGAAGTTTGCGGTAAAATAGGCATGTTCCAGAGAAAGATTGTCCGGGCGGAAGATTTCTGCCCCTTTTGAAAGCGAGGCTTTTTCATGAAAAAAATTGCAGTATTCCTCTCTGCGGTGCTTCTTGTTTTTTCCTGCTCCGCCTGTTCCACCAAGAATTCCCCGGCCACTGCTGTACTGAGCCAATCTGGCGAACTGATTAGCAAAGAGGAACTGAAGCCCGCCGCCAGCCACGATAAAATCGGTTATCAGCTGGATCTGCCGGAAAAAGGGGAGGAGATCGCGGTGGTCACCATGGCGACCGGCGAAACCTTTAAGCTGCGCTTTTTCCCGAATGAAGCCCCAAAAGCTGTCTATAACTTCAAACGCCATGCAATCGACGGTTATTACGACGGGCTTACCTTCCATCGGATCATAGAAAATTTCATGATCCAGGGAGGAGACCCGGACGGAAACGGAACGGGCGGGGAAAGCGTTTGGGGAGAAGCGTTTGAAGACGAGTTCAATTCTAACCTTCTGAATATTGACGGTGCTGTTTCCATGGCGAACAGCGGCGCCAACACCAACGGCAGCCAGTTTTTCATCAATGCCACTAACGGCGCCAAGGTGGATTGGGCAAACTACGAGGAAGGCTACAAATACTATCAGGAAGACCCCGATGCCTTTTCCTCTACCTATGGCAGATGGATCAAGATGGATATTGTCCCGGAGGAAATGAAAACTCTCTATGATGAACATGGCGGCAATGCCCATCTGGACGGCTATTATTCGACCATGGGGATCGGTCATACGGTGTTTGCCCAGGTATTCGAGGGCATGGATAATGTGATAAAGCTGTCTCAAACAGAAGTGGGGGAAGACGGGAGCACTCCGCTAAACAGCGTCGTCATTGAGAAAATTGAAATCACAACGTATTAAAGTGAAAAGGAAAGTGGTACTGGGGAAACAAGAAATCACTTTCTAACTGCCGCTGCGGCAAGTCTTTTGAAAACTGTACTGCCGGCGGCAGGAAGAGAAATGTGCCCCAGCACATTTCTAAAATCGGAAAAAGAAAAGGTTTCGCTTATCCGGAATTGGATCGTGCGAAACCTTCTTTTTGTTTATTCATTTTGTCACATCATCGTAAATTCGCTGTACCGCTTCGGAAAAGCCCAAATCCTTTTGAAAAACCGTTTCGCGGATATTTGGCAAAAAATCCTTTTCCTGCCACCATCTTCTCATTTCAACCTCGCCAAACTCTGCTTGATTTGGCTTTGTAGCATGGCGCAGTAAGGTTTCTTCAAAGGGCAGGTCGTAATAATAGGCAAAAATATTTTCGCCGTATTCCTGAACGGCAGTCTCAAACAGGGGCAAATAATCTACAACAGGTAAGATTCCCTCTACAATGGAAAATTCAGAGTTCTTTCTGCCATATCTCATGAGTGCGATCATCAGGGGCAAAGAGCGTTCAACGCCTTCCTTTCCCCGGGTGTGCAGTACCTGCATACGGATCATATCGTGAGAGATCAGCATAGTATTTGAGCCCAATTTTTCCTGCAAAGCTTTGGCAACCGTGGTTTTTCCGCTGCCGGAATTACCCCTGAGAACGATAAGCTTTGGCATTTCCCGCCCCCCCTTTCGGCAAAATCAGTCGGAAAGCTCCTGCAGCTGGCTCAGCTTGTAGCACAGGGTCATCATGCTGTCATTCATATGTACATTTTCCACGATAGCGTCCGGGTGCTTCAAAGAAATATCGTAATGGCTGAAATTCCAAAAAGAACGAATACCCAGCTCATACAGCCCATCGGAAATTTCCTCTACAGATTCTCTGGGAATACAGAGGATCGCCATAATGGGCGCTTCTTTCTGATAAAACCTTTTGATCTCTTTATAATCCAGCACCTGATAATCGCCGATCGCAGTGCCGATCACCTTGGGCGAATTATCAAATATGCCGATCAGCTGAAAACCCAATTGCTCAAAAGGCATATGGCGAATAATAGCCCTGCCAAGATTTCCGGCGCCAATGAGGACACATTTGAATTTGTTTTGGATTCCCAGAATTTTTCCAATCTCTATGCAGAGCTGGGGAACATTGTAGCCATAGCCCTGTTGACCAAAACCGCCGAAACAGTTCAGATCCTGCCGGATCTGGGAAGCGGTCAGCCCCATTCGCTCGGAAAGCTCTTTAGAGGAAATTCGGGTGACGCCGTTCTTTTCCAGTTCGGACAAAAACCTGTAATATCTGGGAAGACGGCGAATAACGGACATGGAAATGTTTTCTTTCTTTTGCATGATAGTAATACTTCCTAAAACTGAAATTGAAATGATTACAACAGTTTCTGAAGGTTTTCATTGATTGCCCGCAGAAACCCTTCTGTATCTACCGACCTTACCTCTGGCAGCGTGGACATCGCAGCTAAATCTCCAGTCATAATACCGCTTTCAATGGTGTCAAGAGTGGCACGCTCCAGCTTATCGGCAAAATCAGAGAGAGCAGTATTTTCATCCAGCTCGCCGCGTTTCCGTAAAGCGCCTGTCCACGCAAAGATGGTCGCCACAGAATTGGTGGAAGTGGATTCTCCCTTCAGATGCTTGTAATAATGGCGCTGCACCGTTCCATGGGCGGCTTCGTACTCATAAACGCCGTCCGGGGAGACAAGCACGGAAGTCATCATCGCAAGGCTCCCAAAGGCTGTGGCGATCATATCGCTCATTACATCGCCATCATAGTTTTTGCACGCCCAGATATATCCGCCGCGGCTGCGGATCACTCTGGCAACAGCGTCATCGATCAGCGTATAGAAATACTCGATCCCGACCTTGCGGAACTTTTCTTCGTATTCCTTTTCAAAAATCTCCTGGAAAATATCCTTGAACCGATGGTCGTAAGTCTTGGAAATGGTGTCTTTTGTGGCAAACCAAAGGTCTTCCTTTGCGTCCAGCGCAAAATTAAAGCAGGAGCGGGCAAAGCTTTCAATACTCTTATCCAGATTATGCAAGCCTTGAATGATGCCATTGCTCTCGGCAAAGGTGTGAATGGGATATTTTTCTTCCGTGCCGTCCGCTTTTGTCACAAGAAGCTCCGCTTTCGCACCGGCGGGAACAGCAGCTTCCACATTTTTATACACATCGCCATAGGCGTGCCGCGCAATGGTGATCGGGAGCTTCCAACTGGGGATATAAGGCGTGATGCCGCGCACCAGAATCGGCGTGCGGAAGACGGTGCCGTCCAAGATAGCCCGAATGGTCCCATTGGGAGATTTCCACATTTTTTTCAGGTGGTATTCTTCTACTCTGGCAGCATTCGGCGTAATGGTGGCGCATTTCACGGCAACGCCATACTTTTTCGTTGCCATGGCAGAATCCACTGTCACCTGGTCATCGGTCTTATCCCGGTTTTCCAGCCCCAAATCGTAATAGTCAACATTCAAATCTACATAGGGGAGGATCAGGATATCTTTGATCAGTTTCCAGATGACCCGGGTCATTTCATCGCCGTCCATTTCCACTAACGGCGTCTTCATCTCGATCCTTTTCCAATCAGCCATACTTTTTTCCTTTCTGTGCCTCTTATTTTGCAGTTTGCCTGGTGTAATTCAGCAGCCCGCCCGCTAAGACCATTTCCCGCTGGCGTGGGGTCAATACAGCGGTCAGTTTGATTTCCATATTCTTTGTCAAATCCACCATGGTAACATCACAGCCCTGCTCCAGCTCCCTACGGATATTGGGCAGGCACAAATCGTCCATCTGGTCAATTTTGTCATAGTCTGCTTCATTTTGGAACTGCAAAGGGATCAGCCCGGCGTTTGCCAGGTTGGCACAGTGTATCCTTGCGTAGGATTTTGCCACCACTGCTTTGATCCCCAGATATAGCGGGACAAGCGCGGCGTGTTCTCTGGAAGACCCCTGACCGTAGTTGTGACCGCCAATGATGATCCCGCCCTTTTCCTTCCTGCAGCGGGCGGGAAAATCTTTATCGCACACGCCAAAGCAGAAATTGGACAGATAGGGGATATTGGAACGGTAGGGCAATATCTTTGCCCCGGCGGGCATGATGTGGTCCGTGGTAATATTGTCGCCGACCTTCAAAACAGCTTTCTTCTCCACACTGCTTTCCAGTGCTTCTGAGATGGGGAAGGGCTTGATATTGGGACCGCGTTCGATTTCCACCGTCTCCATCAGCGCCTCCGAAACAGGGGGAACAATGAGATTGTCGTTGATGAGAAATTCCTCCGGCATGGGAATTTCCACCGATCCTCCCAAGGTGCGGGGGTCGGTAAAAACGCCTGTCAATGCAGAGACGGCGGCAGTTTCAGGGCTGACCAAATAAACCTGCGCGTCTGCCGTGCCGCTGCGTCCTTCAAAGTTTCGGTTAAAGGTGCGCAGGGAAACTCCGCCGGACCTGGGAGCCTGTCCCATGCCGATACAGGGACCGCAGGCGCATTCCAGCACCCGGGCTCCCGCGGCGATAATATCTGCCAGCGCGCCGTTTTTCGCCAGCATATTGTATACCTGCTTCGAGCCACAGCCAATCGTCAGGCTCACGTCGGGGTGGACGGTTTTGCCCTTCAAAATGGCAGCCACCCGCATCATGTCCAGATAAGAAGAATTGGTACAGGAACCGATACAGCACTGGTCTATCTTGATGCCGGAAAGCTCCCGCACAGGCTTTACCGCATCGGGGCTGTGGGGGCAGGCCGCCAAAGACTCTATGGAAGAAAGGTCAAGGTCAATGACCTCATCATACTCCGCGTCTTCGTCAGATTTCAATTCAACCCAGCAATCCTCACGACCCTGCGCTTTCAGAAATTCCAGGGTAATTTCATCGGAAGGGAAGATGGAGGTGGTCGCGCCCAATTCAGTGCCCATGTTGGTGATGGTCGCCCGCTCCGGCACAGTCAGCGTGGCAATGCCTTCGCCGCCGTATTCAATGATTTTTCCCACGCCGCCCTTGACGCTGAGCTTTTGCAGAACCGCCAAAATCACGTCTTTTGCGGAAACCCAGGGAGAAAGCCGCCCGGTCAGGTTTATTTTTACCATTTTCGGCATAGTGATGTGATACTCGCCGCCGCCCATTGCCACAGCAACGTCCAGTCCGCCGGCGCCGAATGCCAGCATGCCGATACCGCCGCCGGTAGGCGTATGGCTGTCCGAGCCGATCAGGGTCTTGCCGGGAATGCCAAAACGCTCCAAATGCAGTTGATGGCAGATACCATTGCCGGGACGGGAAAAGTATATTCCGTGCTTTTTGGCAATGGACTGGATATATCTGTGGTCGTCGGCATTTTCAAAGCCGCTTTGCAGGGTGTTGTGGTCGATATACGCCACGCTGCGCTCTGTTTTGACCCGGGGGACCCCCATCGCCTCAAACTCGAGATACGCCATGGTCCCGGTAGCGTCCTGGGTCAAAGTCTGGTCTATCCGCAAACCGATGTCCTCGCCGGCATGCATTTCGCCGCTGACCAGATGACTGCGAATGATTTTTTCTGCAATTGTTGCGCCCATAGGTTTTGCTCCTTATTTTAATAATTTTTATGTCGTAAACTTTTTCCGTCACAGAAGCCCGAACCACTGCAACAGGAAAATGAATAGGAACACGGTCCCGATGGAAAGCAGGGAACTGAAAACTACAAGCTGGCTTGCCAGAGACTCGTCTCCGTCCATTTCTCCAGCCATGGTAAAGGAAGAAACCGCCACGGGGGAAGCAAACACAGCAAGCAGAATTGCCAGGGAAACTCCCCGGAAGCCCAGCAGTACGGCAAGCAGCAGGAAGAAGGCTGGGAAGAACAGTAGCTTTACTCCCAATGCAATACACAGGCTTTTCGCACAGCTGCCGACTTTGCGAAAACTGAAAGCCGCTCCCAAAACCACAAACGCCAGCGGCGTGGCAACAGAAGCAAGATTGGACACCGTTACGGAAATGGCATAAGGAAGCCGGATACGGAATATCAGGCATAAAATCCCCGCAATAGACGCCAGGATCAGCGGGTTTGTAAAAATCCCTTTCAGAATGCGGAAAAAGCCTGGTCGTCCGCCACGGAACAATTCCAAAGAAATAACTGCCAAAATGTAGTACAGGGGCAAAATCACAGCGACCAGAACGGAAGCGGGACCAGCAGCGTCATCGCCAAAAAGCGCGTTGCATATCGGAATGCCGAACAGCACGAAATTCCCATAGAACATTCCCTGCAGCATTACGCCGCGCCGGGAACCGTCCGATTCTACCAAAAACGCAATGCACAGCGCGATCAGGAATTGCAGCGTAACGCCGCCCAGCGTGTAAAACAGCGTGTAAGAATCAAAATGATACCATAAATCGTCTCTGTCCAGGGAATAGATATTCTGGAACACAAGCGCGGAAAGGAATACGGTGAAAACCATTCGGTTCATTTGATGAGCCGCCGTCTCGCTGACAACGCCTGTCAGCCGCACAACATAGCCCACTGCCATCAATAAAAAAAGGGGCAGAATGATTTCCAGGGCAATTTGCAGGCTCTCTATGGAAATCCCTCCCTTGTCAACATGATGTAAATATTAGTATACCACGAATCTTTCCGGCAGGCAATGAACTTTTTTCAGGTTTTTACATGTTTTTTCTTGAAGCCGCCGAAAACAAATGATATAATGGAAAAAGATTATTGTAAACCAATCTGTGTGGGAGAGCATCTTTCGGGACTTATCCTGTGATTTCTTGTGTCCTCTGTATGAATCTTTTCATTTCTGGCAGACTATCCTTGTAAAAGGAGGTACTGTCATGAAAAAGGAAGAGACAAGAAAAAATCAGTATAGATATTCAGAAGATGCCGACGACCAGAACCAGAACAACGATCAGGAGTTCAGCTCCGAGCAGCAGAAACAGATCACAGAAAGCGGCTCGGTCACTACGAAAAACAACGGGCACACGGTCCATTGCCTGACCATCATCGGGCAGATCGAGGGGCATTACATTTTACCCTCTCAGAACAAGACCACAAAATATGAGCACGTGATCCCCCAAATCGTAGCGGTTGAGGAAGACCCGCAAATCGACGGGCTCTTAATGCTGCTCAATACGGTTGGCGGCGATGTGGAGGCCGGGCTCGCTTTGGCAGAGCTGGTAGCCGGAATGAAAAAACCCACCGTTTCGTTGGTACTGGGCGGGGGACACTCTATCGGCGTACCTCTGGCGGTGGCGGCAAAGCGCTCCTTCATTGCGGAATCCGCTTCCATGACCATTCACCCGGTCCGCATGAATGGATTGGTGCTGGGGATCCCTCAAACGCTGGAATATTTTCAGCGAATGCAGGACCGCATTACAAATTTTGTGATTCAAAATTCCAATATCAGTAAGGAGCGCTTTATGACGCTGGCGATGAATACCCAGGAGCTTGTCATGGACGTGGGTACAGTGCTGGACGGTCCCGACGCGGTGGAGGAAGGGCTGATAGATTCGTTAGGTTCGCTTTCCGACGCGATGGATTGTCTGGATCGTATGATAGAAAAGGAAAAGCGCAAAAGAAAGCCGAAAACAGAAGCCGTAAAGGCTCACACCAAGAAAAAATCAAACTGAATACCTGCGGCGTCTTGCCGCTACATAATTTGTACATAGGAGGGACGTTATGTCTATTTTTGATGCGATCATTCAAGGGATCATTCAGGGAGCTACCGAATTTCTTCCGGTTTCCAGCAGCGGGCATTTATCCATTTCCCAGCATATTTTCGGCATTGAGCTTCCGGGGATACTTTTCGACATCATGCTTCATCTTGGCACGCTGATCGCTGTGATCTTTGTCTATCGCAATCTTGTATGGCGGCTGATCAAGGAATTTTTCTCGCTGTGCCGCGATTTGATCCACCGCGAGTTCAAATGGAGTGAAATGAGCCATGACCGTCGGCTGCTCATGATGCTGGTAATTGGCTTGCTGCCGTTGTTTTTGCTGTTCCTTCCCATTCCGGGAACCGGCATGAAGGTCAAGGATTTCTCTGAAATGCTGGCGTCCGACAAGGGCATGGTAGCAGAGGGCCTGGCTCTGCTTGCTACCAGCGCGTTGCTGTTTTTGGGAATTGCCGCCAACAAGCGTATGAAGCAGGAGAAAACCGTAGTCAACCGGGAGGGAAAGCGCGTTCCCGCACAGGGGCGAAAAAAAATACATACGATAGACGCCGTTTTGATTGGCATTACCCAATGCCTTGCGGCGATTTTTCCGGGGCTTTCCCGTTCAGGCTCTACCTTGTCTGTCGGACTGCTGCGGGGAATCAACCAGCAGACCGCCCTGGATTATTCTTTCGTGCTGGGGATACCCTCCATCGCGGCGGCGGCGCTTGTTTCTTTGAAAGACCTGGGCTCTGAAGGCGCGGCAATTGGGGCTGCGCCCCTGATTATCGGAATGCTGACCGCCATGGTGGTGGGCTTCCTTGCCATTAAATTATTGAAATGGATCGTTACTACAAATAAGCTGGAAATATTTGCTTACTATACATTGATAGTAGGCGGCGTTGTGACGATTTTGGGCATTATCGAACACATCATGCACCAGAATCTGTTTACGGGAAACCCGCTGTAACGGGAAAAGCTGTACGAGGAACGGAGTGAGAGATTTGGCAGGAAAACAAACTACATCTGCCGGAAAGAAGAAAACGGCAGCAAAGAAGCCGGCGTCTTCTTCTGCAAAAAAGAAGTCTACACAGACTGGGCGGGGACATACAGGCAGTTCCCGCCATATGACAGCGGAATCTATCCGGCAGCGCAATCAGATGCGGGCAGTGATACTGTTTGCCTGCGCTATTTTTCTGGGCTGCCTGGTGCTGATTCCCGGCGATAATTTGTGGAAATGGGCGCACGGCGCAGTTCTTGGTATTTTCGGCAGTTGGGCGGTGCTGTGGCCCGTTTTAATCATCTATGTGGCGGTCGTCACCGCGTTGGACAACCCGAAAGGCTCTATCGGCGGCAAGGTTTGGATGACGGTGCTTATCATTATCCTGTTTTGTGCTACCGGGTATGTGTTCAGTACAGAAACGCCGACACAGGGCATGAAAGTATGGGATTACATAGTTTCCCTGTACTATCAGAATTCCGGTATAGGCGGCGGTGTGATCGGTGGTATGCTGGGTCTGCCGCTCTTAAAAGCCGTGGGAACAGTCGGCGCGAGGATCATCGTGCTCCTGCTGTTGTTCGTTTCTATTATGCTGCTGACCGGCACTACGCTCATCAGCCTGTTCCGCACGTTGAAAAAGCCTGTGGACGTCGTATCGGAGGGGCTGCAAAACGCCAGACAGCGCAGGGAAGAGGAGCGCCTGATTTTAGAGGAGGACAGAGCGGCGTCCGCTGCGGCGATAGACATTCCCTTGGAACCGCACCCTGTAACGGATTCTTCCCCGAACTCGGAGGCTTCTAAGCTTTTCCCGAAAACGGAGCCAAAACGAAAGAAAAAGGAAAAGAATGAAACATTGGACAAGCTGGGAGAAGTGTTTGGCTTTGAAGACCCGGCGCTGCCATCTCCTGCGGAGCTTCCCCTGCCGGAAGAAATCCCCTTGCCGACAGAAGCTGCCGCCACGGCGCAAAATTCCAGTCTTGTTTCGGAAGCGCATACATCAATGGCAAATTCTGCCGAAGCCGCCTTTACCGACCTGCAGGAGACGGAAGACTTTTTGGCAGAAGCTATGCAGCCCATTGTGCCGGATACAGCGGCTTCCTCTATAACGGGACCTGTTCCGGCAGCTTCGGAAGAACCTGCCGTTCCTGACGAGGTGCAAAACCTCACGGAAGATTTCATGAGAAAGAAAGAGGAAAACGACCTCCGGGAAGCGACTACAGAACAGCAGGCGCTGTATCAGGCAGCAGAGCAGTTCAAAACAGAGTATTGTTATCCGCCTGTTACCATGCTGGCTGCCAGCCCGTTTTCCGACCCCGCACAGGAAACAGAGGAATTGCAGACCAATGGCCGCATTTTGGTAGACACGCTGAAAAGCTTTGGCGTGCAGACGAAAATCCTGGATATCTGCCGCGGTCCCTCCGTTACGCGGTATGAAATACAGCCTGCCGCCGGAGTGAAAATCAGCAAGATCACCAATCTTTCCGACGATCTGGCGCTGAATCTTGCCGCCACCGGCGTGCGTATCGAAGCGCCAATTCCCGGCAAAGCTGCCGTGGGCATTGAAGTTCCGAACAAGACCAGGAATACGGTGCGTATGCGGGAATTGATCGAGTCCAATTCCTTCCAGACCTCGAAAGGGAAGCTTTCAGTCGCGCTGGGGCGCGATATTGCCGGACAGCCTGTAGTGGCGGATCTTTCTAAAATGCCCCATTTGCTCATAGCGGGTACGACAGGCTCCGGCAAGTCGGTGTGTATCAACTCTCTGATTATCAGTATGTTGTACAAGGCAAGCCCTGATGAAGTGCGCTTTTTGATGATAGACCCCAAAGCTGTGGAGTTGACCGAGTATAATGGAATGCCCCATATGCTGGTGCCTGTGGTGACAGACCCACGGAAAGCTTCCGGCGCGCTTGGCTGGGCAGTGTCCGAAATGATGAACCGTTATAAAATTTTCTCGGAATTTAACGTCAGGAACCTGAAGGGCTATAATTCTTTAGCGGAGTCTCAGGATTTCCAGGATGAAAACGGTCAGCCCATGCCGTTCATGCCGCAAATCGTCATTATCATTGACGAGCTGGCTGATTTGATGATGGCGGCGCCCAAAGAGGTGGAGGATTCCATCTGCCGTTTGGCACAGCTTGCCCGCGCCGCGGGAATGCACCTTGTCGTAGCGACTCAGCGCCCTTCTGTAGACGTGGTGACCGGTCTCATCAAAGCAAATATCCCCAGCCGGATCGCGTTGACTGTTTCCAACGCTGTGGATTCCCGCACTATTTTGGACGCGGGCGGCGCAGAAAAGCTGTTGGGGAATGGCGATATGCTGTTTTCTCCCGTGGGCGCCAATAAACCCGTCCGTGTACAGGGCTGCTATGTCAGCGATGAAGAAATTTCCTCTATTGTAGAGTTTGTAAAAAAGACAAAAGTCATTGAATATGACGAAAGTGTGATCCAGGAGATCGAGCGCAACGCTGCCAGCGAAGGGGACAAGGGAGAGGCTTCCGAAAGTGATGGTGGATCTGCCGATCCCATGATGGACGAAGCCATTCGCTGTGTGGTGGAAGCCGGGCAGGCGTCTACCTCTCTGCTTCAGCGGCGATTACGATTAGGCTATGCCAGAGCCGGACGGTTGATTGACGAAATGGAGCAGCTGGGCATAGTAGGTCCCCATGAAGGCTCTAAACCCCGGCAGGTCTTGATGACCCAGGCGCAGTGGGCAGAGCGGAACATGCAAAAGCCTGACCCGGAAATTGTCAATCGAACAGATGACGGAATGGAGCTTTGATGGCAAAGCAGAAAAAGGCTGTCGAAAGCAGAAAGCCGGAATTTGAAAAGCGCGCGGAAAAACGCCGGTTTGCCCGCCAGATGGGGTTATTGCTGCTGGCGTTTATATTGGTCCTTTCCTGTACCTCTCAAGGTCGGCGGTTCTGGGCGCAGATGTTTCATTTGTCGAAGCTTGGCGGGAAAGTGGACGCGCCACTCAATATTCACGTGCTTGATGTGGGAAAGGCGGACGCTATTTTGATCGAATGCAACGGCCACGCAGCCCTGCTGGACGCCGGAACAGAGGTTTATGGAGAAACCATAATAGACTATATGGCACGAAGAAATATCGTTTCTTTGGACTATGCCATCGTCTCCCACCCGGACAAGGACCATCTGGGGGGCATGGCACAGGTGCTTTCCGAAGTGCCGACACAGGCTTTTGTCCGCTCCTGCTATTTTGAAGAAAAATACGAGGATACACGGAAAGCGGCTCGAGAAAAATCCATTTCAGAGCAAATTGTTGCGCCCGGTGAAACGTTAGCCCTGGGACAAGCTACGTTACGCATTCTTGCGCCGCTGACAGAGTACAGGGATACCAACAACGCATCTCTTGTCATTCGTCTGGAATATCCGGGTTTCACCGCGCTGTTTTGCGGAGATATCGAGGAAGAAGCGGAAAACGATCTGGTCGATAAGGTCAACCCCTTGCTTTCCGCTGATTTGTTGAAAGTCCCTCATCATGGCAGTAAGTCCTCCTGTACGGATCATTTTTTGCAGGCAGTATCGCCCCGATACGCGGTGATCTCCGTGGGAAACGACAACAATAAGCTTCCTTCAGAAAAGACTTTGCGAAAGCTGGACGATTGCTGCGAAAAAGTGTATCGCACCGATACAGACGGAACCGTGATCTTTTCCTTTACCGGGACAGAAGTGCAAATTTTTACCAAACAGTCTTAGCTGAAACTTTCTTTCATGACCGGCTGCTACACTTTACAGCACTAAAATACGGATTACAAACAGAACTTGTCAAAATCTCTACATTGATTTTCCCGGCGGACTCCGTTATAATAAAGTGACTGAGCTGGGATTCCTTGGGTGCAGAGTGTTTGTATTGTAAAGCCGCCAGGTTTCTCAAAACCATATTTCAGATAGAATTACAGGAGGAGAACTATGCCGAAACAGCTAATCATTGATCGGTTTGAAGGAAAATATGCCATTTGTGAGGACGCAGAGCAGAAATATTTCGCGATAGAAACCGCGGAGCTGCCGCCGGACGCCGAGGAGGGTGGCGTACTGGCAATTTCCGATGAGGGAGAACTGACGGTAGATACCGAAGAAACCCAGCGTCGCAGGGCGGAGATGGCGGAAAAGCAGCGCCGGGCATTTGGCAATTGAAGCCTGTTTTCAAAAATTGAGCCGAGCGGGAGATTTCCTTTTTCCCGCTCGGCTTTTCTTCTTTTCTTTGTAAATTTTTCAAGATGGCTTAAGCTCTTTTGCCAGCCTTTCTGCATAACGGACAGATGCCATCGCGTCTTTTCCGTAAAAATCGGCTCCAATGCTGTCGGAATATTCCTGAGTTAGTACAGCGCCGCCCACCATGATTTTGCACTGGGGCGCTTCCCGGCGCAGCAGGTCAATAGTTTCCTTCATGTTGGAAACCGTGGTGGTCATCAGGGCGCTCAAGCCCACCAGTTCAGCTTTTTCCCGCAAGACGGCTTCCAAAACTGTCTCCGGGGATACGTCCTTGCCCAAATCGATCACACGAAAGCCGTAGTTTTCCAGCAGTACTTTCACGATATTCTTCCCGATATCGTGAACGTCGCCTTTCACAGTGGCAATGACAATGGTCAAAGCGTTTCCCTGCTTGTCGCTTTCCTGCCCCATATGGCTTTTGATGGCTTCAAAGGCAGCTTTGGCGGCTTCCGCGCTCATGAGAAGCTGGGGGAGAAACAGCGTCTTTTTTTCAAATTTCTCACCCACCGTATCCAGTGCCGGAACAATGTATTGGTTGATCACATTCAGTCCTGTGGCGCCGTCCTGCAGCAGCTTTTCTGCCCCTTGAAACGCTGCGTTTTTTAAGCCCTTTTCAATAGAAGTTTTCAAATCCTGCTGTTCTATATTGGACGCATGGGGAGCAGGAGCAGTCTCGCCATTGGAACAGGCGGAAATATACGCCATGCAGTTATCGTCCAAGCCGGATAAGGCGCAGAAGGAACGACAGGCATGCATCATGATGTCGGACTTGGGGTTCATGATAGCGGCGTTTAAGCCGCTTTGCAGCGCCATAACAAAAAAAGCAGAGGTCACATTTTCCCGCTGGGGCAGCCCAAAGGAAACATTTGACACGCCCAGGGAGGTAAAGACCCCAAGCTCCTGCCGAATCAGCTTCAGAGCCTTCAGTGTGACCAGCGCCGCGTCCTGCCCGGCACTGATCGCCATGGTCAGCGGGTCTATCACAATATCGCTTTTTGCAATGCCGTATTCCGCGGCGGTTTCCACAATGAGCCGCGCCGCTTCCAGCCGCTCCTCCGCCGTTTCAGGGATCCCGTTTTCCGTGATGGTCAGACCAATCACAACGCCGCCGTACTTTTTTACCAGCGGGAAAATAGCTTCCATGGAAGCTTTCTTTGCGGTCACGGAATTGACCAGCGGCTTTCCGTTATACAGCCGCATAGCGCGTTCCATCGTGAGCGGGTCCGATGTGTCGATCTGCAAAGGCAGGGGAGAGATCGCCTGCAATTCCTGAACGACCTCGCACATCAAAGCAGGTTCGTCAATTTCCGGCAGCCCTACGTTCACGTCCAAGATATGTGCCCCGGCGTCCTGCTGAGAAATGCCTTCCCGCAGCAGGTAGGGGATATCGTGTTCGCGCAGGGCTTGTTTGAACCGGGATTTTCCCGTGGGGTTGATCCGTTCTCCGATAATGATGGGGCTTTTTCCAAATTCCACCGTTCTGCTGCCGGAGGACACTACAGTTTCAGGGGAAACGGCGGGGATAGGGCAGCTCTTTCCGCGACAGGTCTGCACCATGGCGGAAATGTGAGCCGGAGTTGTGCCGCAGCAGCCGCCGATAGCCTGCGCGCCTGCTTCCAGTATCATTTCCATATGCGCGGCAAATTCCTCCGCGGACACATCGTAAACAGTTTTCCCTTTTTCTTCTCTGGGCAGCCCGGCGTTTGGGTTGACAATGATCGGCAGCTTTGTCAGCGGGCGGAGCTGTTTTATCAAAGCGCACATCTGCGCGGGACCCAAGCCGCAGTTTAAGCCCAGCGCGTCTACCTTCAAGCCTTCCAGTACGGCAGCCATCACGGACAAATCTCCGCCCGTCAGCAGCTTCCCGGCTTCATCGAAGGTCATGGTGACGAAAACAGGCAGAGCGGAATTTTCCTTTGCAGCCAGCACAGCAGCCTTGGCTTCATAAATATCGGTCATGGTTTCGATGAGAACGCAGTCCGCTCCGGCTTCCGAACCGGCTCGCACCATTTCGCCAAAGGCACTTACAGCGCCCTCAAACGCCAAACCGCCCAAGGGCTGCAGCAGCTTTCCCGTCGGTCCGATATCCAGCGCCACCCAGCCGTGCCCGGCAGCACCCACAGTCTGCTTCGCCAATGCGATTCCCCGGGAAATTACATCTTTCACATCATGACCGCAATTTGCCAATTTGTAACGGTTCGCCCCGAAGGTATTTGCTTTCAGGATATCCGCTCCGGCGCGCAAATAGGCGGCATGAATGCTTCGGATCGTATCCGAATGGGTGAGATTCCACAATTCCGGCAATTCTCCGGGCATCAGCCCTTCTGCCTGCAGCATGGTCCCCATAGCGCCATCGAAAAATAGTAATTCACGTCCCAATTTTTTCAGTAATGTATTCATGCTTGTTCTTCCTTTCTAAAAGGACAGTCAGCGGCAGTGCAGGTCATGCATTTTCCAACATGGCACAAGGAAGGGTCAGGGGACAGACCGATAATGGCTGTAACTGATTTGAAAGGTATCATCAAGCAGTCGTCCGTCAGGCTGACGCCGATTTTTTTGGAAATATCCAGCGCCGCGAACAGAAATTTCTGATATTCCAGCTTAAAATCCCCATAACCCGGGCTGTACCGGGGACGAAGGTACAGGTTTTCCGCCCTGGCGATCTGTTCGATTTCCCGCTGTGCCACATCGGCGCATTCCTCAGTATAAGCGGCGGAGCAGGCTTGCAGCACAGGGACAAGGGGCATTTCTGTCAAGGAATAGCGTCGGATCAAAGAATCTATTCCTGCGCCCAATGTCATAGCAAACAGAAAAACCTCGGAGCAGCCCTGCAAATGCGCCGCCAGGTCCCTGCTGACAAGCTCCGTGCCGCCGATAGTGACGGTGCTTTCCCTTACCATGGCGGGAAAGCGCTGAAATACATGACGGGGAACAGCGGCAGCCGTAACTTCCCGTTCTGCCTTGGCAATCAAATCATCTAGCTGCTCCGTATCAGGCGCCGCGCCCAGATAGCGCAGAATTTCACGCTTATTCATAATTACCTCAAAATGCAGCTGAGATTTTGGAAAATCTTTTCTGCTGTTTCCGGGCGGTTCATGGTGTAAATATGGATATATTTCACGCCGTTGGCGATCAGGTCGATGATCTGCTCTGTAGCATAGGCAACGCCAGCCTGTTCCATAGCCAACGGATCGTCGGAAAATTTATCTGCAATGGCTTGAAAACGGGGAGGGAGCCGGGTGTTGGAAAGCTCACAGCTGCGCTTGATCTGCCGGGCGTTGATGACAGGCATAATGCCGGGAATTACCGGCACGGTGATCCCTGCCGCCAGAACACGGTAACGGAAATTGTAGTATACATTATTGTCAAAGAACATCTGGGTGGTAAGGAAATCACACCCGGCGTCCACTTTTTCCTTTAGAAAGCCGATGTCCGTTTCCTTATGCTCACACTCGATGTGACCTTCCGGGTAGCAGGCGCCGCCAATGCAGAAATCCCCCTGGGAACGGATATCCCGGATCAACTCAATGGCGTATTTATAATCCCCCTCGTCTCCCGTAAAGTCTTTTGGCTTGTCACCTCGGAGCGCCAGAATATTTTCAATTCCGTTTGCTTTCATTTCTGCCAGACGGTTTCTGATATCCTCTTTCCGGGAAGCGACACAGGTCATGTGCGCCAGCGCCGGAGTGTGCATTTCATTTTGAATATGGGAAGCGATGTCCACTGTTTTTTTAGAGGTGCTGCCGCCGGCGCCGTAGGTCACGCTGACAAAATCAGCGCCCAGCTGGCAAATGCGGTCTGCCACCTGGATCACATTGTCAAACCCGTTTTCCTTTTTGGGCGGGAAAATCTCACAGGAAACTGTGATTTTGTCCCTCTGGAGCAAATCTTTGATTCTCATTTTCTTTCCCTCGTCGTTTTTCTTTTGAATATATTTATACCATAAGCGCTAAAGGCGCGTTGGTGTAATGTGCCGATTTCCCGTTGTGCATAGCACAGGCTGGGCAAGGCAGATGAAATGCTGTAATACCTGAAGACCTTTGCAGATATTATAGCATAATTGAGAATTTTTTCAATGAAAAAGAAATGTGAATAAGGCTTTTGGAAAAAACATAAACCTTTACGAAAAGATTCGGAGGGGAGAGCTATGAAAAAAAGAGCCGGAAAGAAATTTATGTTTTTCTTGCTGTTCTGCGCATCGCTGGCGCTGTTTGTCGTGCAGACGATGCAGGCGTTTGGCATTGTACAGTTCCATGCGGACCTGTTTGAAAAGAAAGGCACCGTGGTGCTGGACGCCGGGCACGGCGGAGAAGACGGGGGCGCTGTAGGAACAAACGGCAAGCTGGAAAAGGATATCAACCTTGCCATAGCGCTGGAACTGGAAAAATATCTGAAACAGAACAATTTTGACGTGGTGATGATACGCTCCGGCGATTATTCCGTAGGCGACCAGAGCCTTTCCACCATTTCCGAGCGCAAAAGGTCCGATACCAAAAACCGCCTGCGCACTATTGAAGAAACAGGCGAGTGTATCTTTATCAGCATTCACCAAAATCATTTTTCAGAAAGCAAGTACGACGGCGCGCAGGTGTTCTATTCGGGAAATCGGGAGGAAAGCGCTGTTCTGGCGGAAAGTATCCGTCAAAATATCGTTTCTTCCTTACAGCCGGAAAACCACCGGGAAAACAAGCAGGCGGAAAAAAGCATTTACCTGCTGTACCATTGTCAGGTGCCGTCCGTTCTGGTAGAGTGCGGATTTCTCTCCAATCCTGCCGAAGCGGAAAAGCTGAGCCAGGAAAGCTATCAAAAATCCATGGCGGCGGCAATCTATAATGGTCTGATAGACTACCTGCAAACTGTAAAAGAATCGCTTTCAGCCAGCTCAAACGTTGGCAGCGATCTTTCTTAAAATATTTCCCGATTGGCAAACCGGGAAAACTGTGATATACTATATCTTGTAATAAATAGGGGAGAAACACCTATCTTTGCAGGAACGGAGCAGGAAACCAATGGCAGGGAAAAGCAAAATTACTTACGAATGCACCAAATGCGGCTATCAGTCTGCAAAATGGCTGGGAAGGTGCCCGGATTGCGGCGAATGGAACAGCATGGAAGAAACGGTGGCGGAGCCTGTGACCTCCACTCGTAGCGCCGCGGTTCGTACGGCAGGCGGGGGAGCGCTGGTGCGCGCTACGTCCATCAATGAGATCAGTACGGAAGACGAGCACCGCTACCACACCGGGCTGTCAGAGCTGGACAGAGTGCTGGGCGGCGGAATTGTAAAAGGCTCGCTGGTGCTGATATCCGGCGACCCCGGTATCGGAAAATCCACGCTGTTGCTGCAAATTTGTGAGTTTATGGGGCAAACGCTGAAGATCCTTTACGTATCGGGAGAGGAATCAGCCCGGCAAATCAAGCTGAGAGCAACCAGGCTCGGAGTGCAAAGCCCGAATTTGAAGATTTTGACCCAGACCGATGTGCAGTATATCACGGAGGAAATTCGGGAAGAAAAGCCCGATCTCGTTATGATAGACTCTATCCAGACTATGAACCATACCGATTTATCCTCTTCGCCGGGCAGCATCACCCAAGTGCGGGAATGCACCAACACCATGATGCGCTGCGCAAAATCTCTGGATATTCCCGTTATCATCGTAGGGCACGTCAACAAAGACGGCGCCATTGCAGGTCCAAAGGTACTGGAGCACATTGTAGACGCCGTGCTGTATTTTGAGGGAGACCGGCAGATGACTTACCGCATTCTGCGGGCTGTGAAGAACCGTTATGGCTCCACCAATGAAATTGGCGTGTTCGATATGGGGGAAAGCGGTCTGCAGCAGGTGGAAAATCCATCTCAGGCAATGCTTTCCGGCAGACCAAAGGACGTTTCCGGCACCTGCGTTACCGCCGTGATGGAGGGTTCCCGCCCAATCTTGGCAGAGATCCAGGGCTTGGCGACCACCTCCGGCTTTGGCACGCCGCGCCGAATGTCAACAGGCTTCGATTATAACCGTATGGCGCTGATTTTGGCGGTTCTGGAAAAGCGGGCAGGATATTATTTTTCCAATCTGGACGCTTATCTGAACGTGGTCGGCGGGCTGCGGCTGGACGAACCCTCTGTTGACCTTGCGGTAGCCATGGCGCTGATTTCCAGCCTGAAGGACAAGCCTATCAGGGAAGATACTGTGGTGTTTGGAGAAATCGGTCTGGCAGGGGAGCTGCGCAGCGTGAACCGGGCAGAGCTCCGCATTTCCGAAGCCTCGCGGCTGGGGTTTACCCGCTGCATTGTTCCGTATCACAATTTGAAGGGGATCAATCACCCTCAGGAAATTGAGGTAATTGGCGCAAAAAATATCCGTGACGCCTATGAAGCTGCCACATGAAAACTTTATTTTCCATTCCAAGGCTGCCAAACACGACGGCAAAGCTGGTGCTGATATCCGGCGAATATCCTGCCTTTGCGCAGAAGCTGCGGGAAATGCAGATAGATACTATTGAAACAGAGCGGGACAGTAGGCTGCCGCCACCAGTAGCTTTCCACCCGGATATGCAGGCGTGTATCCTAAGCAAGGAAATTATGTTCGTTTTGCAGGGAAGCCCTTTAGTACAGAAGCTGTCAGGTTATGGGATATACCCAGAAGAAACAGAACGGGAGCCGGGAAATGTCTATCCGGCTGATGTTTTATGCAATGCCTTTGTTTGGAACAAATTTTTGTGCGGGAATTTGCCGGTACTTGATGGTAGACTGCGGAGAGCCTCCAAACAGCTGGGATACAGGGAAATATTTGTTCGACAAGGGTATGCAGCTTGTTCTGTGGCGTTGGTGAATGAAAAAGCCGCCATAACATCGGACAGGGGAATCGCAAAGGCTTTGCGCCAATTTGGCGCTGACGTTTTAGAGATTCAGCCGGGTCATATTGAGCTGCCAGGGTACAGCACAGGCTTTACCGGCGGCTGCTGCGGGAAATTGTCACCGGGGCTGATGGCGTTTTCCGGGAGTCTGGAAAGTCACCCGGACGGTTTGCGGATCAAAAGCTTTCTTACAGACCGGGGAATAAAAACTGTAGAACTGAGCAGCGACAGGTTGCTGGACATTGGCGGAATTATTCCACTGCAATAATGAACAGGTACTTGCAGGAAACAAAGTGCGTGTGGAGGAACAGAAGCGATTCATGAAATTTCCACTTGGCATGCATGAAGAAAAACGTTTCTCTGAAAAAAGGAAGCAATTTATAAAGGAAGCGTCCCAAAATGGGCAGGTAAAAAACGAAATCCTAAATTATAGAAAATGAATATTTTCTATAATTTAGGAGAGATTAAAAACAGAAATAAGGAGGTTATCCTACAGAAATGAGCTTTTCCATTAAAGACGATATGCCATACGTGGTACAGGAATATGCCATGTATTTGCGCAACATCAAGGGTTTATCCGCAAAAACCGTGGAACAGTATTGCAAAGACCTGCGGACTTTTTTTCGATTTATCAAATTGGACCGCGGTCTTTGTGGCGAGATTCCCATGTCTGAAACTCCTGTGCAAGACGTGGATATTGATTTTATCAAATCCATTCGAGCCTACGACGTATTTTCTTTTATGAACTTCGTGGCTGACGAGCGAAATAATATGGCGTCTACCCGGCAGCGAAAATCCACCTCGCTGAAATCCTTTTTCAATTATCTGACGGTCCATGAGAAGCTGCTAAATGAAAATCCCACAGAGAACCTGACTCCCCCAAAAAAGAAGAAGTCTCTTCCCCATTTTTTATCTCTCGAACAAAGTATCGAACTATTGAACGCAGTAGAAGGACCCAATGCGGAGCGCGACCGCTGCATTCTGACGCTGTTTCTAAACTGTGGAATGCGGCTTTCCGAGCTGGTTTCCATCAATCTTTCCGACGTGATACACAACAATTCTACCCTGCGGATTCTGGGCAAAGGCAATAAAGAGCGCATTGTGTACTTAAATCAGGCGTGCCTGGAAGCAATCGACGCCTATCTGGCTGTGCGCCCAAAAGACAATGTGATAGACCGAAACGCCCTGTTTCTCAGTAACCGCGGCACCCGAATAAAGCCTATCACAGTGGAGCTTATGGTCAAGAAATACCTGGACAAAATCGGCCTCAGCGGTCCTGGATATTCTGTTCACAAGCTGCGCCACACCGCCGCCACGCTCATGTATCGGTATGGCGGCGTAGATATCCGCGTCCTTCAGGATATTCTGGGTCATGCCAATCTGGGCACTACAGAAATTTATACCCATACCTCCAGCGACCAGATGGAACAGGCAATCAACGCAAACCCTCTGGCAAATGTCACGAAGCGAAAATCAAAGCCCAGTAGTAAAGCCGTTTTACTTGACGGCGAACAGGACGAACCAGATGAATAACCCGATCGAACTCTGTTTTCCTTTCAGATTTCAAAAAGCTATGAGGAGACGCTATCATGCAATTCGGAATGCCAACGTTAGTGGAAAATCGAACATTGGAAGAAAATATTGCTTTGTGCAAAAGATTGGGTTTAAGCTTCATCGAGTTGAACATGAATTTTCCAGAATACCAACTAAACCGACTGGAAAGGGTAAATGCTTTACTGGAAGCCGCAAGTTCGGCAGGGATCTATTACACCATACACCTTGATGAAAATCTGGATATCGCAAATTTCAATCAGCTTGTGTCTTCCGCGTACCTTGAAACGGTTCAAAGAACCATTGATGTCGCAAAGAAGCTGATCGGTCTGCGCGATAGATACGGAGACGTATCCCAGCCTCTTGTCCTTAATATGCACATAAACCACGGTATCTATATTACCCTTCCTAATCAAAAGGTCCAGATGTATGAGCGAAATTTTGATACCTACAAAAGCTCTTATTTGCTTTTCCGAAAGCTGTGTGAAAAGTGGATCGGCAGTGCAGATATCGTGATTTCTATTGAAAACACCGACCTCTTTCGGTATTATGAGAGAAAGGTGATTGAACAGTTGCTGCAAAGCCCTGCATTTTGCTTGACCTGGGATATTGGGCATTCCAAAGCAGCCGGAGAAAGAGATCGTTCTTTTCTTGAGACACACCAGCCAAAGCTGTGCCATTTCCATATTCATGACGGCACAGAAGCTCCTCCTAAAAACCATCTTGCCCTTGGCGACGGTGAAATAGAGTTGGAGAAAAGGCTTCAGCTTGCAAAAAAACGCAATGCCAGGTGTGTGCTGGAAACAAAAACTGCCGCAGCTTTGGAAAAATCCGTGCACTGGCTGAAACAAAGAAATTATCTCTAACGCTAAAAAAGGAACCCGGAATCAACATGATTTTCCGGGTTCCTTTTTTATATGAGAGTTCCTTGCTTCGGTTCTTTACAAATTGTGTTCTTCTCTTTCCTGCTCTGTCAACTGAGACTGCTTTACAAGCTTCCCGTTGATATACACGTATTTGTCTTCGTCAGAGCGCTGCTCCCTGGAAGGCTCTTTGAATATTCCCGGAAAGCTCGCCGTTACGGAATCGCCCTCCGCCGGATTTTTCCTGCCGGCATTTTTCTCTTCCTCCAGCTTTCTCTGATAAGGCTGGATCAAATATTGGTCAATGACGGGATATATAGTGAAATTGATAAGGTAGCTGACAAAGGAAAACAGCAGTAAAATCACTATCCAGAAGAAAATCATTACGGTCAGCGGCATAATGGGAATCAACAGCACCGCAATGACCAAAGCTGCCAAAACCAAAGTGATCAGTAGATTCCTGCCAAACCCGGCAAGAACGAAAATCAGGGCGTTTTTATAAACTTGCCCGAATTTCAGATCAAAGGTCACAAACATAACGGGAATATAATACTGCGCCCATAAGAACGTCACTGCAACCACGATACAGACCCAGAAGGGCACATACAGCAAGGCGTTTGACACCGCGTTGTTGTAATAATATATCATAGCAAAGCTCAGTACCACGTACAGCAAGTACGTGACGAAGCCGTTCAGCAGGAAGTATTTCCAGTTGTTTTTTACGGCGCTCCAAAAATCGGACCAGACAAAAGCGTGCTCCTCACGGGCAAAGTTCCGCGTCACATAGGTCAGCCCGGCGGTAAAAGGAGCTAACATCACCACAGGCAGCGGCACAACGTACAAGTTCCAGATATCCAGCGTGACCTTCCCGCTGGCAGTCATTATCTGTATGACGATATGCGGCAAAAACAGGTAGATACAAGCCATCAGGACAGCTACCACTACGGCAGGTATCATAAAGATCAGATTCAGTTGGAGCAGTTTAGTGAATTTTCTGCCGTATATTTCAAAAAAGCGGATCGGCGCAGCCTTGGGGATCTCGTCTTTTTCCACGCCGGGTCCCGGCTTATTGTAGCTCCCCCAAAAGTTAAAAAGACCCATATTTCTCTCCTAACTGAAACTGATTTATTGTTTGGAATGCTTGTCCGGCAGGCTTATCCTATCTTCGCCTTGGGGTGGCAGTCCTGATAGACGCGCTTCACATGGTTGTCCAACAGCTGGACGTACACCTGCGTGGAGGAAATATCCGCATGACCCATCATGGTCTGGATATCTTTCACAGAAGCGCCGTTTTCCAGCAGATGCAGCGCAAAGGAATGGCGCAGCGTATGGGGCGTGATTTCCTTACTGATACCGGCTTCCGTGGCATAGCCTTTTACGATCTTCCAGAAGCCCTGGCGGGTCAGCCTGCCGCCGTTCAAATTGACAAACAGGGCGTTTTCGCTTTCAGGACCTGCGATCAGACCGCGCATTCGATAGATATAATCGGAAACCGCCACTACCGCAGACGGATAAATGGGGATTGGGCGGATTCCTTTGCTCCCCCTGCAGTACAGCACGCCGGAGCGGAGATTGATGTCCTTGATATTCAAATTGATAAGCTCGGAAACGCGAATGCCGGTAGCGTAAAGAAGCTCCAGCATCGCCTTGTCCCGGCAGCCCTTGGGCTCAGTGATATCCGGCTGCGCCAGCAGACGTTCGATATCTTCCCCGGAAAGCACCTGAGGAAGCTTTTTCACCGTTTTTTCCAGCTTGATCCCCTTTGCGGGGTTATAATCCAGCATTCCCCGGAAAATGAGAAACTTGTAAAAGCAGCGTACAGACGCCAGGTTCCGGGAAATCGTGGTGGGAGACCGTTTCAGGTCGTGCAGGTGGTCAATATATTCCTGAATGACTGCCTCGTCTGCCTCAACAGGCGCAACGCCACGCTCAGACAAAAACTCCAAAAAAGACATCACATCACGGAGATAAGACTCCCGTGTGTTTGCCGAGTTGGACTTCTGGTTTGTCAGATAATCGCTAAACATCGAATAATAGTCATTCATCCCTTACTTCCCCACTTTCTACAGACCTCTATACAAAGAACAGGACGCCGAGCATTGCCAAACCACCGCACAGAAAAGAAGATACGACCAAAATACAGAGAAAGGCAATATAGTCTTTCCAATAGCTGCGGAAATCAAGTGTTGCCGATTTCCGAAAATCATCGGAAAATTGTACCGCCCGTACTCCAAATAGCAGGAGCAGAATGGACGAGACGGCAGCGCCGGGCAAATATATCAACGCAAATTTCCCCAAACCATACAGCCCGTCCGCCCAAAGGGCGGAAGAAACTGCGATCCCCATAGCAGCGCCCTTACATAAGAGCAGACAGGGCGTCAGGAAACAGCCAAAAGCTGTAAAGCCAGAGAGAAATATTACAGTCAGGAAAATAAGCGAATGAAGCAAAAGTGTGGAAAAACAGGACAAAAAACCTGCTGCAGGCTGCGGAACGCCGGAAAAGAATAAGGGAAATAAATTTCGCTCCCGCAGCCCGTCAGGGATAAGAAACAGAAACGAACCTGCCAGCACTCCGGCAAAAAGCAATAACGATAAACAGAGAAACGTTCCCTTTCGATGGGAACACTTGTCCCAAAAAACTGTGCTCTCCAATCTGGGGCAGTCAGGCAGTGAAACAATTTTTCTTTTCATAGAGGTTGACTTCCTTTCCGGCAAAAACATAAAAGCGCTCTAAGTCATCTCTATGAAAAAAGAAGAAAAAGTATACTGAAAAAGGATGGAAACGTATAAATTCAAATCTTGTTTTTGAAACCAAGGTTAACAAATTATTGGAAACCAGTTTCAAGAGGGCAAAAAAATGAAAGTAAATAAATTATGGAGAAGCATTGAGCGGAAAAAGTGGGAAAATCAAGTGAAAAATCTGGTCGAAAATACAAAATATGCGATTTTTAAGCTTCTGCAACAGCACATCTTGTGATTTTTGGAATACTGAAATTTCCAGATTTTAAGCGGATTTTCAGGTTTCCTATTCCTTGTCTCAGCAAAAATCAGAAAACTTTCCTCGTGTTTTTATACTATAATACAATTCTCTGGATTTTGCAAGAGAAAAAATGAATATTTTCTCAGGATTTATTTTAAACTGCAAAAATTATGTAATATACATTATGTAAACTAATGTATATTATGCGAAGATGGTTATGTCGTCTATTCAAGATTTTGTGTGTATAAAAATACACGCAGCTACACTGTGTGTATTTGCGCTTCCCTATTTTCATAAGGATTGATTAAAATTTCACCCGGTCTTTTCGGTTTACCCCTAAAATTCCGCCGATAGAACCGCTGAGCAAAATTGCGGCAAATTTTCCAACGCTGGCAATGGAAAAATCATTTTTGAGCAGAAGAACGGAGACCAGCGCAACACAGAACGAGAAAATCAGCCCGCTTATTATGCCGAAAATCAGTCCTTTTTCTCTGGCGTAGGCGGCAGAAATCAACCCGCCTAAGAAGACAGCGAGACAGCCGATGACAGTCGTGATGATAGGGATGATCCCCCGCGGCAGTGCTTTCATCTTTCCGAAAATCAGTGCAAACAGTACCAATAGAGCCGCGCCTGTAATAACCATTACGCTCACGGACAATAAAATCGCTTTTCCTTTTTTCATAAAAAGAACCTCACAACTCTGAGATATCCATATCCTTTGCTATGGTAATCTCTATGAGCTGTGAGGCGTTTTTATGTGTGAACTTTAGGTTGGCTTTTTCTGATTGACCCGATAAAGCTGGGCGAAATACCCGTTTTGCTCCATCAGCTCTGCAAAGCTGCCTTCTTCTACAATGCTCCCCTCTCGGAAAACAACAATTTTGTCAAAGCTTTGCACTGCGTCCAATTTGTGGGTAACTGCAATTACTGTTTTGTCGTGAAGCAGCGCAAGCACCCTGTCTATCACGGATTTTTCCGTTAAGTTGTCCAGCGCGGAGGTGGCTTCGTCAAGAATGGTCAGCCCGGATTGCTGAAACCAAAGGCGGCACAGTGCTGTTCTCTGGCGCTCCCCGCCGGAAAGAACGGCTCCTCTTTCCCCTACCGGAGTGTCAAAGCCCTGCTCCATGGTGTGGAACAGACTGGTAAGCTCCACCTGCTCAATGGCGTGCAGCAGCTGTTCCTCGGAAGCCTCTTTTTCAAACAGGATATTTTCCCGCAGGCTCCCATCAAACACGGTAGAATCCTGAGAAAGATAGCTGATTTTTTCATAAAAGCCTGTCAGGGAAATTTCTTTCAGCTCGCTGTTATCTATCCATATGGAGCCGTTGGAATATTTCAGCAGCCCTGCGATCAGCTTCAGCAGCGTGGATTTTCCTGAGCCGCTCTCTCCTACAAACGCCACCTTTTCCCCGTGTTGTATCTCCAGATTCAGGTCGTGAAACAGGGTTCGTTCGCCATAGGAAAAGGAAAGGTTCTTGATGGAAATTCTGCCCGTGCAGCTTGGCAGCTCTTTTCCCGTTTGCAGTTGCTCGTCCTCTCTGCTGGAAAGAAATTCCTTATATCTCTGGAAGGAGGCTTTATCCAGTTTATACTGAACATAAAGAACATTAAAGATGGCAATTGGTGTGTAGGCATTGTTCAGCAGTGTAAGCAGCGCCACAGCAGAACCGATGGTAAGTTCGCCCGTCTGCCAGGCATAGACCAGGATCAAAACGTCCAGCACAGCCACCAGCAAAGCGAAAATCGTGAAAAACGCTTCATGGATCATGGTCATTTTTGTTTTCGCGGTGACGATCTGCTCCTTTGCCCGTGCTGCTTTGCGGATTTCACTGGGAAACTGCCGTGCCAGGCGGAATATGGGCATTTCCATGAATCCGCGCACCAGATAATGGTTCAGTCTCTCCTCGTTGGTCAAAATCCGTTCCTTGATGCGATACAGCGATTTCAGCAGCAGATTGGTGACAAGAAACACCAACACATATCCCAGTAACACGGCATACGTGATGGGTGCGCTGATCCTCCAAATGAAATAGACGCTGAACAGCATATTGGGCAGCTGTTCCCGAATGATAGAAAACCAAAAGTGGAATAAAATGTTCCGCCCGGCTTCCGCGCCGTTTTCAATGCGCTGGATCAGCTGCCCTGTGCCGAGCGTTTGGTACACCGCGTAGTCAATTCTGCTGATCTTCTCCAGCGCTAAGAGCTTAAAGTCCAGATAAATACCATGTTCCAGCTTCTTTTCCGGGTAATTTTCCAGATAATTTGCCAGATAGCTTATCACCAATAGACCGCCATAACATAAAATAGCCCCCAATGTGATAGAACGATTGGAAAGACCGTCAATAACGGTTTGAAAGTAGTGCGCCTGAAAATTTGTCAGGAACGCACAAAAGACACCGAGGACTAAGTAAAAAGCTGTCGTCCTCCGATTTTTCGTAAAATTTCTTTTTGATAACACATTTTGCTGTACTCCCGTAAAAAATTATTTTTCCGATTTTGGGTACAGTACAGCCGTGGTCTGAAGGCGTTTTTAATCTTTTCGCTCAGTACAATCCGCCAACAGGGAATCACAACTGTACTGAGCAGTTAATTCGCGGGGTTCGCAAAGCTGCGCGCCACCTTTCTAAAGAGAAAATGAGTAAAAAGCCTGTCTATACAAAAACGCCGAAGCCCAAATAGGCTGCGGCGCCTGTACAGTCAGTTCTGAAGCAGATCAGGCATCGTCCTCATGGACAGTATCCACACTGCCGATCGCCCAGCGCTTCACACGCATTCTGGACTTGTCGCTGCCGGTCTCGATCACAACGGAATCGCTTTCGTCCTTGACGGCAACAATACGACCGCAAATGCCGCCGATGGTGGTAACCTCATCTCCCACCTGAGCATTTTTCCGCATTTCAGCTTCCTTTTTCTTTTTCTTGTTCTGAGGGCGGAAGAAAACCAAATACAGAATCAGGAAAAAGGCGCCGTAAACCAGCAGCATAACGATCAGGCTCATGCTGTTGCCGGTCTGTTGAGACAAACGCATCATTGAGTTCATTCTTTTTTGACCTCCTAAAGTAAGTAAGTATGATTATACCAATAAAGGAAGAAACTTGCAAGCAAAATTCCTGAGTTTTGCAGATTTCTTAAATTCTTTTTCCGAGGGTTTCGATATTGTCCCGGTAAAACATCTCAAAATCCCCACGGTCAAGCGCTTCACGGATCTTCAAGAGCAGGGTGTTGTAAAAATGGAGGTTATGCATAACCATCAGCCGCATCGCCAGCATTTCCCCGGCTTTGAACAAATGGTGCAGGTATGCCCGGCTGAAATTCCGGCAGGTTGGACAATCACAGTGCTCGTCTAATGGGGCTTCGTCCAGTTCATATTTTGCGTTCATCAGGTTGCGGCAGCCCTCCCATGTAAAGGCGTGACCGTGCCGGGCGTTTCTGCTGGGCATCACGCAGTCGAACAAATCCACGCCCCGGCGGACGCTTTCCAGAATATTGGCGGGGGTCCCCACCCCCATTAAATAACGTATCTTATTCTTTGGCATGTAAGGCTCCACCGCTTCGATGATACGGTACATTTCTTCCGTGGGCTCCCCAACTGCCAGACCGCCGATGGCATAGCCGTCCAGGTCCATGTCGGCAATGCGCTTCATATGCTCGATACGCAGGTCGGCATAGGTGCAGCCCTGATTGATCCCAAACAAAAGCTGCTGCGGGTTTACCGTTCCCTCCTGAGCGTTCAATCGGTTCATCTCCGCTTTGCAACGTTCAAGCCACCGGGCAGTACGCTCGCAGGACGCTTTTGCATACTCGTAAGCAGCCGGGTTTTCTACACATTCGTCAAACGCCATGGCAATCGTAGAACCCAGATTGGACTGGATTTTCATGCTTTCCTCAGGTCCCATAAAGATACGGTGCCCATCAATATGGGAGGCAAAGGTAACGCCTTCTTCCGTAATATTCCGCAGCTTTGCCAGCGAAAACACCTGAAACCCGCCGCTGTCTGTCAGCACGGGACCTTCCCAGCCGGTAAATTTCCGAATTCCGCCCATCTTTTTCACCGTTTCGTCGCCGGGGCGCAGATGAAGATGGTAGGTATTACAAAGCTGTACCTGGCAATGCAGGTCTTTCAAATCATAGGCGGAAACAGCTCCCTTGATCGCTCCGGCTGTGGCAACATTCATAAACGCCGGGGTCTGCACGGTTCCGTGCACGGTATGAAGCTCTCCCCGCCTGGCGGATCCTTCCGTTTTCAGCAAATGATACATAGCATTTCTCCGTTTTCAAATATGGATTTGGAAGCTTCCAAAATCGAACAGCCCATTTCCCTGCTTTAGTTTGTCCTGACATTCCAGAGAAGAAAAGCCTTCTTCAATTTCTTCCGCCAGCCTGACCGGGATTTCCAAGTCATGGTGCCCAGGAAACAGTCTGCTGACGGGGCGCCGGTTGACCTTTTGGACCGATTGGTAAAACAAGAGCGGGTCCGTTGTAGGATAAAACGCATACAGGCAGCCCCGGTAAAGCAGGTCGCCGGAAAAAAGGTATTGACGCTCCGGCTCGTAAAAGCAGCAATGGCCGGGAGAATGCCCAGGCGTGTAAATGGTTTGGATTATTCGATTGCCCAAATCAAACTCTGTTCCATCTTCTAAAAGAAGCTGAGGTTCACCCTGAAAAATTTGATAAGCATTGGGTGAAAAATCCGGCGGAAAATCACAAGCTTTCTGAAGCAGGCTTCCTTTTACCGCCGCAAGAGGAATGGGAAATTTCTCAGCAAGCCAGTTCCTTTCCAGCCGATGGACGGCAATGCTGCCAAACAGCCCGTGACCGCCGATGTGATCCCAATGGGCGTGGGTCGTTGCTACAGTAATGGGCAAATCAGTAAGCTTGTCTACCTCTTCCTTTATATTGGAAACACCCAGCCCGGTATCAATCAGCAGAGCGGAACTCGTCCCCAACAGCAAATAGCAGTGAGTTTCCTCCCAATGCCTATACTCGCTGATTGCATAAGTATCTTTGTCCAAGGGTTCTATAGTAAACCAGTCATTCATTTTTTGCCCTCTACCGAACAAACATTGCGTCGCCAAAGCTGAAGAAGCGGTATTTTTCTCTGACCGCTTCGCGGTACGCGTTCAGCACGTGTTCCCTGCCTGCCAAAGCGGAAACCAGCATGATGAGGGTGCTTTCCGGCAGGTGAAAATTGGTGATAAGGGCGTCCAGCCCTTTGAATTCATAACCGGGATAGATAAAAATATCTGTCCAGCCTTCGCTTTCCCGGAAACAGCCCTCCTTTTGGGCGACCGATTCAATGGTGCGGCAGCTTGTAGTGCCCACTGCCACCACCCGCCCGCCGCTTCTTTTCGTCTCATTGATAAGGTCGGCGGTTTCCTGGGGCATATAGTAATGCTCCGCGTGCATTTTGTGATCGGTGATCCGTTCCGCGCTGACCGGGCGGAAGGTGCCCAGTCCCACATGGAGGGTGACAAAGCCGGTTTTTACGCCCTTTTCCCTGATCTTTTCCAGCAGCTCCGGGGTAAAGTGCAAGCCCGCCGTGGGCGCGGCGGCAGAGCCTATCTCCCGGGAATAGACTGTCTGGTACCGTTCTTTATCCTGTAATTTTGCCTTGATATACGGAGGCAGGGGCATTTGCCCAATTTGATCTAACAGCGCGAAAAAAACGCCGCTGTACTGGAATTTTACCAGCCGGTTGCCGTCCTCCCGCACCTGGAGCACTTCACAGCGCAGCTGCCCCTCGCCGAAAGTGAAAGTAGTTCCAGGCTTTGCCCGTTTTCCCGGCTTTGCAAGGACCTCCCAGACATCGCCACCTTTGTTTTCCAGCAAAAGAAACTCTACATGGGCGCCGGTATCGTCCTTGACGCCATAAATCCTGGCAGGCAGCACACGGGAATCGTTCAGGATCAGGCAATCGTTCGGAGACAGCATATCCACAATATCCCGGAAATAATAGTGCCCGGTCTCCCCCGTCTTTTTGTCTAGGGTCATCAAGCGGGAGCTGTCTCTGGGCTCCACAGGGGTTTGGGCGATCAGTTCCTCCGGCAGATCAAAACTGAAATCGCTGGTTTTCATAGAGCTTTCCATTCAGAGAATCCTTCTTTTCTATAATGTGGTCTGAGAAATATTTCACGGAATTCGGAAATTTTCATAGAATATAAGAACGAAAAATTGACAACGGAGATAAACTAGGGTATGATTAGGAAGAAATAGAGGCGCAGCTTTCATCAGTAACGGAACGGAGGTCGCCAAAACCGTGGAACTTCCGCGAAAGGGAACGCTGCCGAAGAAAATATCCGGCAAATGTTTTCTGGTTGCCGCGGCGAACAGCCCTGCGACTGTCATCTTTATTTAAGATGGAGTGCTATTATGTTTTTGAGATTTATCTCGAAAAGCAGCATTCCTATTATAAAAGATTGACAGCCGGTTTTCAACCGGTTTTTTTCTGCCTCATATTTTGCAGCCTGACACAGAAAGGATATGTCAATATGAAACAGTATCGTGTAGGAATTATCGGATGCACAGGAATGGTGGGACAGCGGTTTGCCACCATCTTGGAAAACCACCCCTGGTTCAAGGTGACGGCAGTGGCAGCAAGCGCTAAATCCGCCGGGAAAACATATCAGGAAGCAGTGGAAGGGCGCTGGGCAATGAAGACGCCTCTTCCCGCCAGCATGGCAAATTTGACCGTTTATGACGCGGAAAAGGACATTGACACCGTTGTCTCTCTGGTGGATTTCGTGTTCTGCGCCGTCAATATGAAATCGGAAGAAATTCTCGCCCTGGAAGAAGCCTACGCTAAGAAGGAATGCCCCGTGCTGTCCAACAACAAGCAGCACCGCGGCTTTCCCGACGTTCCCATGATCGTGCCGGAATTGAATGCCGACCATGCCCAGGTCATTGAGACCCAGCGGAAGCGTTTGGGCACCAGGCGCGGCTTTATCGCCGTCAAGAGCAACTGCTCCCTGCAAAGCTATGTACCGGCGATTCATCCCCTGCTGGATCTGGGCGTCACCAAGGTGCTCGCCTGCACCTATCAGGCGATTTCCGGCGCTGGTAAGACCTTTGAGACCATGCCGGAAATCATCGACAACGTGATCCCCTACATCGGCGGCGAGGAAGAAAAATCCGAGCAGGAGCCTTTGAAGATCTGGGGCAAGGTGGAAAACGGCGTGATCGTCAACGCCACCTCCCCCTCCATCACCTCCCAGTGCCTGCGCGTGCCTGTTTCCGACGGTCACATGGCGGCGGTGTTCTTCTCCATGGAGCACAAGATTTCCAAGGAGGAGATCATTCAGCGCTGGACCGATTTTAAGGGGCCTGCTCAGGAGCTGGAGCTGCCCAGCGCACCCAAACAGTTTATCCACTATTTTACGGAAGACAATCGTCCCCAGACTAAACTGGATCGAGATTTGGAAGGCGGCATGGCTATTTCCGTCGGTCGTCTCCGCCCTGACACCCAGTATGATTACAAATTTGTCTGCCTGTCGCACAACACCTTGCGGGGCGCTGCCGGCGGCGGACTGCTGATGGCAGAGCTGCTCTGCAAGCTCGGTTATTTGGACTGATATTACTTTTTCGGAGGTTGCAGCCTTATGAAAGAATTGCTTTTTTCCGGCGCAGGAACTGCCCTGATCACTCCCTTTGACAAAGAGGGGAACATTCTCTGGGAAGAACTGGAACAGCTGGTGGAATTTCAAATAGAGAACGGCATTGATTCCATCATTGCCTGCGGCACCACAGGCGAAGCCGCCACAATGACTGCAGAAGAACATCTGAAGACCATTGAATTTATCATTCAAAAGGTCCGTGGGCGCGTGCCTGTGATTGCTGGCACCGGCAGCAATGACACCCGGTTCTGTGTGGAGCTGTCTCTGGAAGCAAAAAAGCTTGGCGCGGACGGTTTGCTGCTGGTCACCCCCTACTATAACAAGACCTCACAGAAAGGGTTGGAGGAGAACTTCAACTTCATCGCCGACAGTGTGAAAATGCCCTGCGTTTTGTATAATGTTCCCGCCCGCACCGGCTGCAATATCCAGCCTGCCACTTATCAGAAGCTCTCAAAAAACCCATACATTGTAGCAGTAAAGGAAGCAAACGGCGACACCGCCTCCGTAGCAAGGACCCTTGCCCTCTGCGGAGATGATTTGACGGTGTATTCCGGCGAGGACAATGAAACCCTCCCCATTTTGGCATTGGGCGGCAAGGGCGTGATCTCCGTCTTTTCCAATGCCCTGCCCCGCCAGCTCCACGATCTGTCCACCGCAGTGCTCCATAACGATCTGGAAACTGCCCGAAAGCTGAACACGGAATATCTTGATTTGATGGACGGCTTCTTTATGGACGTGAACCCCATTCCCATCAAGGAAGCGCTGTACCGCATGGGCATGATCAGCACCAATTACTGCCGTATGCCCCTGACCACCATGACCGAAGCCAATACGGAAAAACTGATAGCTCTTTTGCAAAAGCACAATTTGCCGGTTCGCGCGTAAAGCGCACGTAAATCGTGCAGGAAGTGACAAGGAAAGGAAGACAATATGGTCGATATCATTTTGTGCGGCTGCAACGGAAAAATGGGCGCCGCAGTACAGGCGGCGATCAGCCAGCGGGAAGACTGCCGTATCGTTGCCGGTGTAGATGTGACCGGGCAAGCCCGCTCGGAATTCCCCGTATATGCCGCGCCTGAGGAAGTTCGGGAAAGCGCCGACGTGCTCATTGATTTTTCCCACCCCACCGCATTAAAGCCTATTTTGGACTATTGCCGTACCCATTCCGGCACGGCTGCCGTTCTGTGTACCACCGGATACGACCAGGAGCAGGTGGAGCAAATTAAAAAAGCAGCTGAAACGACGCCTGTTTTTTATTCCCGAAATATGTCTCTGGGGATCAATCTTCTGATAGAGCTTGCAAAAAAAGCAGAAGCCGTGCTGGGAGATTCCTTTGACGTGGAGATCGTGGAAATGCACCACAATCAGAAGCTGGACGCTCCCAGCGGAACGGCGCTTATGCTTGCCGACGCCATAAACAATGTGCGGGACGACCAGATGAAATATACCTATGACCGCCACTCTCAACGGAAAAAGCGGGAAAAAAGTGAAATCGGGCTGCATTCTGTACGGGGCGGCACCATTGTGGGAGAACACCAGGTCATTTTTTCCGGGCTGCATGAAGTCATCACCCTTTCCCATTCTGCCCAGTCCAAGGAGCTGTTCGCTTCCGGCGCGGTGCGGGCGGCAGTGTTTATGAAGCAGCAAAGCCCAGGGCTGTACGATATGTCCAATTTGATTTAAGGAGATATTTTCATGAGTAAAACAACGGTCGTCAGCACAGTGGATAATATCACGCTGGTCACGCTGCAGGGCTTCCCTGCCAATGCTGATTCCATCGCGAAAATTTTTGACGCCATTTCCGGCTATGATATCAACATCGACATGATCTCCATGGCGCCTACTCACGGCGCTTTGACGGGGCTTTCCTTCACCATTTCCGATAACGATCTGATCGACATTCTTTCCTTTACCTCTTCCCTCAAAAAGGAGACAAATGTAAATGTCATCGTCAGCAGCGTCAATCACAAAATTTCCGTGTATGACCCTGTCATGAAGAATACGCCCGGTATTGCAGCCAAGGTGTTTAACGCTATTCGCACCACAGACGCCGATATCCGGCTCATCACCACCTCAGAGGTAGAGATATCCCTGCTTGTGACAGAGGCCGATTTTGACACGGTGTACAACGCCATTGTCAAGGCAATGGAATAATATTCTGTTATCATAAAAACCATTAAAACGAAAAAGCCTCCTGCGGTAGAATGGGTAACTACCACAGGAGGCTTTGCTATGCCAATTTGAGAAGTGAATTAGAGAACGGGTTTTCCAGGCACATTTTAGCGGAAATTTCACTTTTTTCCTTTTTTCCGGCGGCGGTTGCTGGAAAATGCTTCCAACAGCAACTTTTCTCCCTCCACGGCAAGAAGCGGAAACAGGGAAAACAGGAAAACGATAAGCCACTGAAAGCTGGTCAGAGTGGCGGTTTTAAACATAGCGGATAAAGGCGGGACCAAAATCACACTGACCATCAGCAGGGCGCATACCCCACAGGCGGCAAGGAGCTTCTTGTTGCCAAAAACCCCTAATTTCAGCACCGAATGCTCTGAACGCATATTGAAGCTGTGCACCAACTGGGACAGGCTCAGCACGGCAAAGCCCATGGTACGACCTATCCAGGGCTCCATGGGGTCGGTGTCGAACCAGACCCGCCCGATGGTGTAGGCAAGCAGTGCCAACGCGCCGACAAGGCAGCCCTCAGCCGCCACGGAAAATCCCATTCCCCCGGAAAAAATGCCTTCATTTTTCTTGTGGGGCGGCTCTTCCATCACGTCATGCTGGATCGGGTCTGCTCCCAGCGCCAATGCCGGCAGGGAATCTGTCACAAGGTTGACCCATAGAAGCTGTATCGCCAGAAGCGGCGCAGGGGCGCGAAGCAAAAAAGCCACAAAGACCACCAGGATTTCCCCGATATTACAGGAAAGCAGAAAATGAATGGTTTTGCGAATATTTTTGTAGATTCCCCTGCCCTCCCGGACCGCAGACACAATGGTGGAGAAATTGTCGTCCGTCAGCACCATATCCGCGGCGGATTTTGCTACCTCGGTGCCGTTTTTCCCCATAGCGCAGCCGATATCGGCGCTTTTCAAAGCCGGGGCGTCGTTTACGCCGTCCCCTGTCATGGCGACTACCATATCTCTGCGCTGGAACGCCTTGACGATCTTTACCTTGTGCTCCGGCGAGACCCGGGCAAAAATGCGGTAATCGAAAATCTTTTTACTGAGCTCCGCTTCGCTGAGACGGTCCAATTCCGCGCCGGTCATCACGCCGCTGGTATCGTCGGCAATCCCAATGCGTTTTCCGATAGCAAGGGCTGTAGCGGCATGGTCCCCTGTGATCATCACGGGTAAAATGCCTGCCCTCTTGCACTCGGATACCGCCGCTTTTACACCCTGCCTGGGCGGGTCTTCCATACCGATCAGCCCGCAGAATATCAGCCCGCTTTCCGTTTCCCGGTCATCGCCCGGCAGGCTGGAAACGTCCTTATACGCCACCGCAAGTACACGCAGGGCGCGCGCCGCTAAAGCGGTATTGTCGGCTAAAATCTTCGCCTTCTGTGATCCGCTGAAAGGAACGACAGTGCTGCCCTTCTGCATTTGGGTGCACCGGGCGATCAGAACGTCCGGCGCGCCCTTGGAAATAATACGGTAGCCCTGGGCAGTGCGGTGGGCGGTGGTCATCATCTTTCGAGCGGAAGTAAAGGCGATCTCCCCGGCTCTGGGAAAGCTTTCCTCCAGTGTGGCTTTCGAGCTATGACACGCCCGCAGAAAGGCTGTTTCCGTGGGGTCGCCAAAAAGCTTTCCCTCCTGTTCCTCGGAATTATTGCAGAGGGTGGCAAGCTCCAGCGCGAACTGCGCGGCGGCGCCGTCGATCCGTTCCTCCCCATAAGCGCTGGAAAAGGTGGTGACAGTCATTTTGTTCTGTGTCAAAGTTCCCGTTTTGTCGGAGCATATCACCTGGGTGCTGCCCAGCGCTTCCACTGCGGGCATATGGCGCACGATCGCGCGCTTTTGCGCCATGCGTTTGATCCCCATGGCAAGGACGATAGTGACCACCGCTGTAAGTCCTTCGGGAATGGCGGCAACGCCCAGGCTGATAGCGATCATAAACATTTCCAGTGGCTCGATTTTCTGAATCAGCCCCAGTGTGAAAATCACGGCGCAGATGATGACAACGCCGATCCCCAGCACCTTGCCGGTCTGCTTCATTTTCTGCTGCAACGGCGTAACAGGAGCTTTTTCATGCTCCAGCATTTTGGCGATCTGCCCCATGCCTGTGTCCATTCCTGTAGCGGTGACGATACCCACCCCCGCGCCGGAGGCGACCCCTGTGGAGGCAAACACCATATTTTTCCGCTCGGCTAAGGTGGCGTCCTCCGGGCAGATAGCGTTTGCGTCCTTTTCCGCCGGGACTGATTCTCCTGTGAGAGCGGATTCCTCCGCCTGCAGCTCCACACTTTTGATGAGCCGGATATCCGCCGGAACAAGGTCACCTGCTTTGAGGATCACCACATCGCCCGGAACAAGCTCCCAGCTTTCCACGGTGCGCTTCCTGCCGTCCCGCAAAACTCTGGCATGGGGGGAAGACATTTTTTTCAGGGCTTCTATCGCCTGATCCGCCCGAAGCTCCTGCACCATGCTTATCACCGCGTTGCACACCACAATGGCAAGGATAATAATGGAATCGATAAAGTCGTTGTCCCCGCGCAGGCGGGAAACAAAAAAGGAAATGCCTGCCGCTGCCAGAAGGATCAGCACCATAAAATCCTTGAACTGGCTCAAAAACCGCACAATAAGGTTTTGCCGCTTTGTTTCCTTGATCTCATTTTTTCCGTATTGCTGCCGCCGCTTTTGCACCTCGGCAGTGGTAAGACCGCGATTGCCGTCTGTTTCCAGCCTTTCCGCAGCTTCCCGCCAGCCAATGCTGTAAAGCCCCATTTTTATCATCACTTTCCTCTCTTTGCTCAGTGGGAGGTCCTTTTATGGCTTAGCAGGGTCCATTCCAGCCTTTTTCCATTGCTGGAACGCAAAACCTCTTCCCTGATTTCGCCATTTGGAAATCTATACGCTTTCCAGATACTTTTTATGTATTTCCAAATGGGGAGCCTTGTGCTATAATAATCGCAAATCATAACACGAAAAAAACACCGAAGGAGCTTTCATGAACGGGATTAACGCATTTGACGGAACGATAATGGATTTCATACAGCGGTGGTTTCACAACATTGTGACGGACAGCGTGTTTCCGGTGATAACGTATTTGGGAGAAGCGGGGGCTGTATGGCTCCTGCTGGCAGCGGCATTTTTGCTGCAAAAAAGCACCCGGCGGCGGGGCATACTGATGGTTTGCGCTATTGCAGCAGGTTTTCTGACAGGTGAGGTACTGTTGAAAAATATCGTCTGCCGGGAAAGACCGTTCCAGATGTTTCCGAATTATACATCCCTACTGATTTCCCCACCCTCAGGATTCTCCTTTCCCTCCGGGCACACCTGCGCTTCCTTTGCCGCCGCCACCGTACTGTGTCGGGAATCCCGCAAATGGGGCGTTCCGGCGCTGGTTCTCGCGTTGCTGATCGGTTTTTCCAGAATTTTTCTTTTTGTTCACTGGACCACCGATGTACTTGCGGGAATGGCGTTAGGTATCTTCTTTGGGCTGCTGACCTGCTGGGTCGCTGCAAAATTGGAGCAGCGAAAAGCGATAAAAAATTAGTAAGAGGAAATACCTTTTTGCAAATACAATAGAAAAACACAAACAACACCTCCTATGGCAGAATGAAAAACTGCCATAGGAGGTGTTGTTATACGAAAATAGAGGTCAAAAGCATTTTATGCTTTTGACCTTCACTGAATACCTGCAAACAGGAATAGACAAGTCCATCAACAGCGGTGACACCCATATTTTTCGCTAAAGAGAATATTTGGCAAAGTACGTTTATCATCTACGCTGCGTAATTCGTTCGTCGATCCTGCGTACTACGCTGTTGGTATAAGCGGCAAAATATTTCAGCCAAAAACCGCGAGCCGTCGAATTAAAGCTTTCAAAATTCACGCCAAGCTTGGTATAGCCTTCTCTTTTCAGAATAGAAATGGTAAAATTCAATAAATTTTGGTACAGCCCTTTACCCCTGTGCTCCGGCAGGCAATATGCCCCGGTAATATGGCGGTAGCTATTTCCCGTTGCTACAAATGCTTCGCCGGAAGCTGAAATCTTCAAAAATGCGCACAATTTGCCGTTCTGCTTTGCCGCGAAGTACCGTCCCCCGTCCTGCACGGAGGATATCTCAAACTCCTCTTGTGTTTCGGGTTTCCGATTCATAAAGAATGGGCTTTCGCAGTAGTGGCGGTTTAGTGCCAAATAGAGTGGATAGACAAAGTGATATTGAGAGTTTGGCAATTCGGTAAAATCATAGCCTGTGCAAGGCTTACAGTCAATCAGTTCCATCGGACGAATAGCATCTAAACAGCGCAGACCAAAACCATAACGGTAAAATTGCCGCTGAAGCTCTTCATCATGGGCATATAGGCAGATCGCATGGGAAACCGCCCCGGACTTTACCCATTTTTCTCCTGCCGCCTGATACATGGCGGCATAAATTTTGGAACGGTTTCTAGCAATAGCTGCGTTTGCGCCCATCGGAGAAAAAACACCTCTCACATCTGTCGCGCGAAACGCATGTTCAAAAGGTTCGCAACAACACAAAAACCCAACCAGCTTTTCATTTTCAATTGTGGCAACGCCCAACCTATTCTCTGCAAAACCATTTAAGTCTGGAATAACGCGCACTTGCGGCAATTCTTTTACAAATTGCCGTTCATCATAATAGTTTGCAAGCGCAAGCGCCATTGCTTCCTCGATATGCTGCTTTTCAAAATCTAAAATATTCATCAATCTCTCCTCTGTTTCACTGCCGGAGAGCTAAGCTGTAGTCGCCCTCCGCATTGGAATTGTACGCAGCAATAATTTTCATATCACATCATCTCCTTTGCGTAAGAATACTATCTTTTGCCGTTCAAACTGCCGTTTGTTCTGCCCGCACTATCAGAGAAGGGCGGTCTAATCACTCAGACCACCCTTTTACGGTTGTTTTTACTGCAAAACCACTTTGTGGAACACCTTTTTCCCCTTTTTGATGATAAGCTGCCCCTCGGCAAAATCTGCTGCGGTAAGCTCCTTCATCACATCGGTGACCTTTTCGTCATTGATGGTGACGCCGCCCTGCTGGACAAGGCGTCTGCCCTCCCCTTTCGACGCGGTCAACTTTACCTTTAAGAGCAAATCTAGCACGCCAATCTTTCCGTCAGTCAAATCGGCTGTGGAAAGCTGGGTAGTGGGCATATTTTCGGTGTTCGCTCCTGCGCTGAACAGTGCCCTCGCGCCTTCCTGTGCCTTTCTGGCTTCCTCTTCTCCGTGCACCATTTTGGTAAGCTCGAAAGCAAGTATCTCCTTTGCTTCATTGAGCCTTTCCCCTTCCCAGTGATCCATTTCATTGATCTGTTCCAGCGGAAGGAAGGTCAGCATACGCAGGAACTTCAGCACGTCGGCGTCGTACACGTTGCGCCAATACTGATAGAATTCAAAGGGAGAGGTCTTGTTCGGGTTCAGCCAAATGGCGTTTCCGGCGGTTTTTCCCATTTTTTTGCCGTCCTTGTCCGTCAGCAGCGTGATGGTCATAGCGTGGGCGTCCTTCCCCAGCTTCCGGCGGATCAACTCCGTACCACCCAGCATATTGCTCCACTGGTCGTCCCCGCCAAACTGCATATTGCAGCCGTATGCCTGAAACAGATGGTAAAAGTCATAGCTCTGCATGATCATGTAGTTAAATTCCAGGAAGGAAAGCCCTTTCTCCATGCGCTGTTTGTAGCATTCCGCGCGAAGCATATTGTTGACGGAGAAGCAGGCGCCGACCTCACGGAGCAGCTCGACATAGTTCAGGCTCAGCAGCCAGTCGGCATTATTTACCATCATTGCCTTATCATCTCCAAATTCGATAAAGCTTTCCATCTGGCGCTTAAAGCATTCGGCGTTGTGGTCAATGTCTTCTCTCGTCAGCATTTTACGCATATCCGTGCGCCCGCTGGGGTCCCCGATCAGGGTGGTGCCGCCGCCGATCAGGGCAATGGGTCTGTTCCCCGCCATTTGCAGGCGTTTCATCAGGGTCAATGCCATAAAATGCCCGGCGGTCAGGCTGTCGGCTGTGCAGTCAAAGCCAATATAAAAGGTGGCTTTACCGCTGTTTATCATCGTGCGTATCTCTTCCTCGTTTGTCACCTGAGCAAGCAGTCCTCTTGCCTGCAGTTCTTCATAAATTCCCATGTCCCTTTTTCTCCTTTTCCGTATTTTCCATTATTTTTTCGTACTCGATGAGGGTCATTCTCAAACCCAGTTTCTTTTTTATGCCCGTTGGGCGGTAGCCCAGCTTTTCATAAAAATAGCACAGTTTGGATTCCTCTTTGATCGTTTCCAGCTCCCAGCGGTGGATTTTCGGATACCGTTCCTCTAACATTCGCATTGCCGCCTGCGCATAACCATTGTCTTGATAGTAAGGCAGAATGCAGATCAGGGAAAGGCGGCAGTAATCCTTGAAGACATAGACCCGTATCGCGCCGATATGTTTTCCGTCCAGCAGGATAAAATAATAGTCCGTGTTCTTCCATTCCTGCCTTGTTCGGACCATTTCCATAGGCTCAGAGGCAGGGTTTGTCATATAATCTCCGTATTTTTGCAGCAGCGGCTGAAAAGACCATTTTTGCAGGTCATATAAATCCTTAATATCCTTTTCACCTGCGAGAGCCAATGACATACTCATTTTTTCACCCCCAAAGAAATTAAAAATCGCCCTCTGCATTTTGCAGAGGGCGATTTGATCGCGGTACCACCTCTATTCGCTGCAGCCTCACAGCTACAGCCTCATCAGGCATATTTCACGTATGCCCCTGCAGAATAACGCCTGCCACACGGCTGTCTCTACTGACCATTGCGTTCCAGACAGCGGCTCGGAAAGGTAACTTCAGCGTCTGCCATGGTCCTGCTTTCACCAGCCGCAGGCTCTCTTTGCCAGTTCGGACAGAGCTTACTTCATTTCGTCATAGCCGTTATCAGACATTATAAAGGTGAATGGAAGAAAAGTCAAGTAGATTTCAGCATTTCTTCTGCCATTTTCAGCTGCAGGTCAGTGACATTCTCTCCGCCGATAATGCGGGCAAGTTCCTGCTTCCTGCCTTCAAAATCCAGCAGCTTCACATCTGTGAAGGTCCGTTCCTTCTCCACATGCTTGCTGATTTGGAAATGATTGTCCGCCAGCGCGGCGATTTGCGCCAGATGGGTGATACACAGCACCTGGCGGTTTTGAGAAACCTGCTTCAGCTTCTGCCCTACTTTATTGGCAGCGGCGCCGCTGATGCCGGTGTCCACCTCGTCAAAAATCAGGGTTTCCACCTTATCCTTGCCGGAAAGCACGGTCTTTATTGCCAGCATGATCCGGGAAAGCTCGCCGCCGGAAGCAATTTTCGACATAGGCTTGGGCGGCTCTCCCTTATTGGCGGAAACGAGGAACTGCATTTTATCACAGCCCATGGCATAGAGCGGCACGCGCTCCATTTCCACAAGAAACTCAATTCCAGGCATATTCAGGAAACCGAGCTCCTGCTTTACCATTTCCACAAAGGTTTTTCCGGCAGCCTTTCGTCTTTCGGAAAGCTGTTTTGCCAGGGTGATCGCCTGCTTTTTTTCGGCTTCGTATTGGCTTTCCAGTTCTGCTCTGGCTTCATCGGAAAATTCTATCTCGTGGATCTCCTTTTGGGCATTTTCCAAAAATGCCAGCATTTTTTCTTCCGTATCCCCATATTTCAAGCTCAGCCGATACAATAAATCAAGCCGGTCTTCCACGGTCTCCTGTAAAGCGGGGTCAAATTCCACGCCCATGCTTTGCAGCGCTGAATCCACGTCCTCCAGCAAATATTTGGCGTCTCGCAGCTTTTGGGTCGGCTCTTCCGCGTCGGATAAAAATTCTGCCGCCCGTTCCATTTCGGAAACCGCCTGGGAAACCCCGGAAAGCAGACCGTTGGCGTTCTCGTCGCCAATCAGAAGGTCACGGACAATTTCCAGAGAAGCCGCGATTTTCTCACTGTTACGCATCGCGTCCCGCTGGCGGGTCAATTCTTCCCGCTCGCCGGGCTGAATATCGGCTGCTTCCAGCTCATCAATCTGATAACGCAGCAGATCCAGCCGCCGGGCTTTTTCCCCTTCGTCGGTGTTGAAGCTTTCCAGCTTTTGCTGAATGCGCCGAAGCTTTCGATAGCTTTCCTGATATTCCTCCAACAGCTTTTCCAGCCCGCCAAAGCTGTCAACATAGGTCATGTGGACCTCCGGCGACAGCAGCTCGTAGCTCTCGTGCTGCCCATGAATGCTGATAAGACGGGTCCCCAGTTCCCGCAGCATGGAAACAGTAGCGGGAACGCCGTTCAATTTGCAGAGTGATCTTCCTTCCAGACGGATTTCCCTTTGAATTAGAAGAGAATTGTCCTCTTCTCTGGGAATGGACATTTCGTCCAGCGCTTTCAGCGTGTCCTGATCCAAATCGACAAACAGGGCGGAAACTGAGGCTGTGTCTGTTCCCGTGCGCACCAGCTCTTTGGAGGTCCTTTCGCCCAGCACTGCGTGAATGGCGTCAATAATGATTGACTTGCCCGCGCCGGTTTCTCCTGTCAGTACGGTAAAGCCCTGATCCAGCTCGATAGACGCCCGCTCGATAACCGCAATATTGTTGATAAAAAGTTGTGCAAGCATCTTCTATCACCTGCTAATCAATTTCCGAAATTCTTCCTGAGTTTCCAGAGCGATTTCTTCATTTTTGCACACAATGAAAATCGTATCTTCACCGGCAAGTGTCCCTACAAAATGCTGAGGATAAGCGGCGTCCATGGCGGCGCAGACCGCCTGTGCCATACCGTTTATGGACTTGATAACGATAAGATTCATCGCCGCTTCTACGGAAAT
This sequence comes from uncultured Neglectibacter sp., assembly GCA_937958185.1. Lineage (GTDB taxonomy): Bacteria > Bacillota > Clostridia > Oscillospirales > Acutalibacteraceae > Acutalibacter. The sequence goes on from CALFFN010000013.1 coordinate 138,035, forward strand.
GACCGAATCGGAAAACAGAGAATAGAATTTAGAAGACATATCGTTTCCGCTGTCACCGCCGGTAGAATACTTGTAAGCGCCGGAACGGGAAAGGGTCTTTACAAGCCGCAGCTCCTTGATATCCCGGGAAACGGTGGCCTGGGTCACGTCGAACCCGCTCTCCCGAAGATAATTGAGAAGCTCGTCCTGTGTGTCAATGTCATGCTCCTTGATAAGCTCCAAAATTTTTGCATGGCGTCTGGTTTTCATAAACAGTGTACTCCTTTCGTCCTGATGGAATTCGTATCGCTGCGAGACTTACCTCGTCTCGATGATCTTTTGGTTCAGTACATCATAAAAATCCCTGTGGTCCAGCTTCAAAAAGCGCGCGGAACGTTCTGAGCGGGAAAAAACAAGCTTATCCCCGGAGCTGAGCGTGATAGGCGTTTCGCCATCCACGGTCAAGAACAGCTTCCGCACATTTTCGGGAATCGTTACTGTCAAGCGCGTGTCTCCGCCAAACACCACGCTGCGGTTAAAGAGCGCATGCGGACAAACCGGAGTATACACCAGGCACTCCATGTCCGGCTGAATAACAGGTCCTCCGGCAGAAAGAGAATAGGCGGTGGAACCGGTGGGCGTGGCCACGATAAAGCCGTCCGCCCTGCAGTGATAGCCCTTATTTTCTCCCAGTGCCATCCAATAATCTATAATTGAGGACAGCTCCCCCGATACCACAGCATCGTTCAAAGCCTTATATGAGGCCGTTTTTCCCTGGGAAGTCAGTTTTACGGATACCATCAGGCGGTTTTCTTCCCGATAGTCTCCCCGTAACAAATTGAGCAGCAAAGGCAGCTCATTCAATTCCAACCCGGCGGTAAAGCCCAGAGTTCCCGCATTGATGCCCAAAATCGGCTTGCCATATTCTGCTGCCAGCTTTGCGGTATGAATGATCGTGCCGTCGCCGCCGATCGCGATAAACAGGTCGCAGGAATCCATGGAATCCTCAAAGGTTTCGTGATACACGCCGTTCTCATCGAACAGGTCGGACTTCAATTGTATTTCGCAGCCATGGGACTCCAGGATCGCCACCGTTTCCTCGGTACACGCCATAGCTTCCTTTTTTGTCAAATTCGGTACGACTGCAATTTTCACAAGAAGGTCTCCCTTGACATTTTTAGCGATCCAGCTCCCGATGGGACTGTTCTACAACTGCCGCGGTCTCCGGCACGGTATCCGCTGTAAAAGGGGATTCGGAACGCTGCAGATAAATCAGATATTCAATGTTCCCCTCGGGCCCCTTCACCGGGGAAAAGGTCAGCCCCAACACAGAGAATCCGTTTTGAAGAGAAAAATCACGAATTTTCTCTATTACCTCGCAGTGTACGAGCTTATCCCGCACCACGCCCTTTTTTCCCACCTTTTCCCTGCCTGCCTCAAATTGGGGCTTTATCAGGCAGACCGCCCGCCCGTTCTCAGACAAAAGCTTTCTCAGCGTGGGAAGGATCAAAGTAAGCGATATAAAAGACACATCAATAGAGAAAAAATCTATCGGTTCGGGGATGTTTTCTTCTGTGAGGTATCGGGCGTTGGTGCGCTCCAGATTGACGACCCTCTCGTCTGTGCGGAGCTTCCAGGCAAGCTGTCCATACCCCACGTCCACGGCATAGACTTTGACCGCGCCGTTTTGCAGCATACAGTCGGTAAATCCGCCGGTGGAAGCACCGATATCCATGCAAACAGCCCCGGAAAGCTGCAAATCAAATTCTTTCATGGCTTTTTCCAGCTTCAGCCCGCCGCGGCTCACATATTGCAGTCCCGCTCCCCGCAGCTCCAGGGAAACGTCTTCCGGGAACATATCTCCGGGCTTGTCGGCTTTTTGATTGTCTGCGTAGATCAGCCCGGACATAATGACTGTTTTTGCCTTTTCCCTGCTTTCTGCCAAACCATGCTCCACAACTAAAACATCAAGCCTCTTTTTCAGAAAAACCAGCCTCCCGTTCTATCATGCCGCGAACTGCTGTTTCGATCCCCTCCGCATTTAGTCCGAGCTTTTCCAAAGCGCGGAACATGGGCGCGTGTTCAATGTAAGGGTCGTCGATTGCCCGTAGCTCATATTTGCCGGAAAAATCTGATTGACTCAACAAAAACGCAAAATGCTCCCCGATACCGCCCCGGCGAACGCCTTCCTCCAGAAAAAGCACTTTTTGACATGGGAGCGCTTCTTTCACAGCAGCCGGGTCCACAGGGATAATGCGGTTCAATTTGACGAGCTTAACAAAAATCCCCTCTGACCGCAAATGCTCTACAGCCTCTGCCGCAAAGGAAAAAAGCCTGCCATAAGTGACGATACACAAATCCGAGCCAAGCCGGCTTCCATACACCTGGTAAGATTTCGTATTGCTTTGAAACCAATCCGGCTTGTACAGCTCCTTTCCTCTGGGATACCGAATGGCACACAGCCCCGTCCCCTCACGCACCAACAATTCCAGCTGTATCCGCAATTCCCCGAAAAAGCTTGGGGAATATACCGTCGCGTTGGGGATCGTCTGCAAATAGGCGGCGTCAAACAGCCCCTGATGGGTCTTGCCGTCTTCCCCTACGATTCCAGCGCGGTCTATCGCTAAAAGCACTTTGACGCCCTGCAGGGAAACATCGTGGAGCAGTTCGTCATAAGAACGCTGCAAAAAGGTGGAGTACACGGCAAACACGGGGAGCATTCCCCCTGCCGCCAGCCCGCCTGCAAAGGTAACAGCGTGTTCTTCCGCAATGCCCACGTCAAAAAATCGGTCGGGAAAACGTTCCCGAAACTCTGAAAGCCCTGTGCCGTCCTGCATTGCCGCCGTGATCGCGCAGATTTCAGGAGACTCCTGCGCCAATTGGCACAGGGCTTCCCCGAATACATCGGAAAAGCTCTGGGATTTTTCCCCGGTATTCCCCGTATCCACGTCAAAGCCGGACAGGCCATGGTAAATGCTGGGAGCCTGCTCGGCGTACTGATATCCCTTTCCCTTATAGGTGCGGACATGAAGCAGCACAGGCTTTTGGATCAGCTTGGCGCTTTCCAGCGTTTCCCGCAGCTCGCGGATATTGTGCCCGTCAAAAGGACCATAATAGGCAAAGCCAAAATCCTCAAAAATCGTGGAGTTATAGAAAAATTTCTTGATCGTTCCCTTGATATGGCGCAGTACGGCGGAAATCCCCCTGCCGATCACCGGCAGCTTATTCAGGGAATTTTCCAAATTGCTTTTGATTTTGATATAGGAGGGCTTTGTGCGGATATAGGTGAGATACCGCGCCATGGAACCCACATTTCGGGAAATGGACATTTTATTGTCGTTTAGGATCACAATGAGATTTCTATGCAGTCTCCCGGCATTATTTAAGCCTTCATAGGCAAGCCCGCCGGAAAGTGCTCCGTCGCCTATTACCGCTATGGCGTAGCCGTCCCGGTTTTGCAGATGGTTCGCTTCGGACACACCCATTGCCATGGAAATAGATGTGCTGCTGTGCCCGGTGGTGAACTTATCATACTCGCTTTCCTCCCGGCTGGGAAAGCCGGAAATGCCGCCCTCCCTGCGAATGGTGGAAAAAGTGTCGTAGCGCCCTGTCAAGAGCTTGTATGGATAGCTCTGGTGTCCCACGTCCCACACAATGGTATCCTTAGGCGGGTCGAATGTCAGTGCCAGTGCTACTGTCAGCTCCACCACCCCTAAATTGGACGCAAGGTGTCCGCCGTTATTGGAAACAGTGCCGATAATAATTTCCCGAATTTCCTCGCACAGAGAGGAAAGCTCCTCGTCTGTGAACCCTTTCAAATCCTGCGGAGCATGGATCCTATCCAACAAATTTCCCATAAAGAGACATCTCCCGTCAGAGCGCCACCCCATTTTGCAGCTTTGCCGCAGTGACCGTATTCTGCATCAAAATAGCTATCGTCATTGGACCCACCCCGCCGGGGACGGGCGTGATCCAGGAAGCAAGCGGCTCTACTCCGGCAAAATCCACATCGCCGCACAGCTTTCCGGCATTGTCCCGGTTCATTCCCACATCAATGACCACCGCGCCGGGCTTTACCATATCAGCCGTCACAAAGCCCGCTTCCCCCACGGCGGAGACCAAAATATCGGCTTGCCGGGCGATTTCAGGCAGATTTTCTGTCCTGCTGTGACAGATAGTCACCGTGCCGTTGTGCTGTAAAAGCAGCATTGCCATGGGCTTTCCCACAATATCGCTGCGTCCGATCACCACACAGTGCTTCCCGGAGATTTCCGTTCCCGTAGAACGGATCAGCTCTATGACGCCAGCCGGCGTGCAGGGCTGGAAAATCGGGCTGCCCTGCATAAGCTTGCCCACGTTGTATGCATGAAAGGCATCTACGTCCTTTTTCGGCGAAATAGCTTCTACCACAGCAGCTTCGTCCAGTCCCTTTGGCAAGGGGGACTGCACCAAAATGCCGTGAATATCTTCCTTTTCATTGAGACGGTACACCAATTCCAGCAGTTCCTGCTGAGAAGCACTATTGGGAAGAAGGTACTCTTCGGAATGTATCCCAGTGGCTTCGCACGCTTTTTTCTTATTATTTACATAGATCCGGGAAGCGGGATCATCTCCCACCAGCACCACTGCCAGTCCGGGGCATATTCCCAGTGCTTTCAGCTTCTCCACTTCCGTGCCGACCTTTGCCTTGACCGCGGCGGAAACAGCTTTTCCATCAATCAAATTTGCCATTTGCGGGAACCTCCCGATTACTTTTCTTCCTGCGTCCCGTCAGAATCCTGTTTCGGCTCTTCCTCCTGCTTCTCTCCATCGTCCATATCCAGAGAAAGCTCTTCGGGGGACAAATCGCCGAAAATCGTGCTGAATTCATTTACAGGTTCTGCCTTTTCTTCTCCGTCTGCGCCAATTCCCACGCCTTCCATCACCCGTGCGCTGCCGCAGCCTGTCAGGCTTGTCTTGTGGCGGAACGCAAACAACAGGATCAAGCCCACGATCACGCACGCGGCGGCGAGGACCTGGGACACACGCAGATTCAAGAAGTGCAGCATAAGGCTGTCCGTACGCAGCCCCTCCAGGAAAAAGCGGCACGCGCCATACCACACTATGTAAAGCAGGAAGGTCTGCCCATCGTAGCGGCGGAATTTCCGGGTGAAAATGTGCAGTAAAATGAAGCCCAGCAAACACAAAAGCGATTCATACAAAAAGCAGGGGTGCACCGGGCTGCCGGGGACAACTAAAGAGGTGTTGTCACTCTGCATTCCCCAAGGCAGGTCGGTAGCACTGCCAAAGGCTTCCTGATTTACAAAGTTCCCCCATCTGCCCACGCACTGACCAATCAGGAAACCCAGGGAGGCAATATCCAGCACGGCAGGTACCTTCAGCTTGCGGATTTTTGCCATAATACCGCCGAAAAGCATTGCGCCAATAATACCGCCGTAGATGGCAAGCCCGCCCTCATGGATTTTGAAAATCTCTAAAGGGTTCTGCCAATACTTATCCCCCGGATAGAACGCGACGTAGTACAAACGGGCGCCGATAACGCTGCCGATCAAGCCGACGATCACAGCGTCGATCAACCTGCCCATGTCAATGTTCATTTTTTTCGCGCTGACAGACGCGTATAAAATCGCCAGCAAAAAGCCGATTGCAATGATGATGCCGTACCAGCGCACCTGAAAGCTTCCTATGGAAAAGGCTACCTCATGGACAACAAAGCTCAAGCCTAAACCCGGAAATTCTACTACATGGTTCATAAATCATTCTTCCTTTCTGAATAACGGTCAGAGTGGACGGACAACAGACAGTACGCTCTTATCTTTTTGGAATACACTGAGCTTTTTTTCCACGTCTTCCATCGTCAGCTCTGCAAGGGCGTCAATATAGGTGAACAGCTCTCTGCCCTTGAAGGTAAAGGTCAGCAGAGCGTTGGCAATGCTCGCCGTGCTGTTCAAAGCGGAAATAATATCTCCATACAGCGCCCTCTTCGAGCGCCCAAACACGTCCTGTGCGATGCCCTCCCGGCAGAACCGCTGGACCTCCTCCGCAATGGCGTCCGCCACCGCCTGGGGATTTTTTGATTCCCCGCTGAAACAGGCAGTCGCATAGTTTGCACCCTCAAAATATTCATAGTCAAAGCTGGACTCATTGACAAGGTCCGGCGCCAGAAGCTTTTGGAACAGCGGCGAAGCGTCCGACGCCAGACATTCCAGCAAAACCTCCATGGCAGCAATGTCTTTTTCAGTCCTGCTGTTTTCTGCCGGTTCCTTATAGCCAAACTGGAACAGCGGCATTGCCACGGAAAGCTGTGTTTCCACATAGGACTGCACCACGCTGTCAGGCTCCGGCGGGAAGATACGCTTCACGTTCACCGGCTCTGAGGGTTTTAAGAGCCTGTCGCAGATAGCGAGCACCTTTTCAATGTCAAAATTGCCGCAGACCGCCAGCGCCATATTATGAAGATTATAAAATGTGTAATAGCAGCGGTACAGGTACTCCGGCGTAATTTTCGCAATGCTTTCCACGGTTCCGGCAGTATCTACCCGCACCGGGTGCGCATGGTACATCGCACGAAGATAATGGAACATCACCTGCCATTGAGGCTCGTCATCGTACATTCGTATCTCCTGCCCGATGATCCCCTGCTCCTTTTGCACCGTCTGTTCGGTGAAATAGGGCGATTGAACAAAATCTAATAGAATTTCCAGCGAATCGTACAGCCTGTCCGTGCAGGAAAACAGATAGCAGGTGGATTCAAACCCGGTAAAGGCATTGGCGCTGGCGCCCGTTTTCGCGTATCGCTGAAAAGCGTCGCCGTCCTCGCTTTCAAAGAGCTTGTGCTCCAGAAAATGGGCAATTCCCTCAGGGACCGTTTCCGGCTGTGCTTCATCGCTGCGCTGGAAACAATTGTCGATAGAGCCGTATTTTGTACCAAAAATGGCATAAGTGGAAGTAAAGCCTTCCTTTGGGTACAGAAAAATGTCAAGCCCGGTAGGGTGGCTGATTTTATAATAACTGTCCCCTACTCGCTTTCCCGTTATCTTTTGAAGCTCCATATCAGCCATCGTCACGTCCTTTCAAGCGATACACCACGGCAGGGACAAGCCTTCCCGCCGCCTCCACAACCTCGGCTGCCGTATAATGCATAACCTGCTCGGCTGCCTGTTCCGGGGTTACGGTGTTTTCGGAAAGGAGCTGACCCAAATACCAGATTTCCATTGCGTGGAGAGAATCCCTGATGGAACGGAAAGAATTGCACAGTGCCAGCTTGGCGGAAAGCAGCTCTTCTTCCGTGATTTCACCTGCCTGCAGCATTTGAAGCTGGCGGAAAATCTCCTGCTCAGCCTGTTCCAGATTGGCAGTTTCCACACCGCTTTCCACATACAGGCTGCGCCCGGGAATTGAGAAATTCGAAGAACAGTAATAGCAAAGGCCCATTCTTTCCCGAACATTCTGGAAAAGCTTGGAACTGGGCGTACCGCCGAACACAGCGCTCATCAGCTGGAACAAAAACCGCTCCTCCGGCTTGGAGTCCACCCGGAAGCCCAAAGAAAGCTTCGACTGGGATACTGCCTGTTCTTCGGTCACCCTGCGGATCCCATCGGGCTTTTGATAAGGCAGAGGCGATAGGGAACGGGGCGTCCCCATTTGAGAAAAATGCTTTTGAAAAAGCTCTGGCACAGGGACGCAGTCTCCCAGAGTAAATACCTCGAACCGGGCGGAAGAAAGCACCTCCTGCCAGGCGTCAGATACCTGTTTTCTGTCCAACGCGGCAATTTGCGTTCTGCTGCCGTAACGGTCGATTTCCGCATTTTGCCCGGCAAACAGCAATTCTTCGCAGCGCTGATGGGCGTAAGTGATCTTATCACTGAATTCCGTGTCTTTCAGCTCCAGCAGCTGGCGCTGCTCCTGCCGGAAATTCTCCTCCGGGAAACAGCCGTCCTCGTCCAGAAGAGGAGAAAACAAAGCGCTGAAAAGCAGCCCGGAAAGCTCGGAAAACATATCATCTTTCCCAAACGCATATCGGTTTGAAATGCCTGCCACGGAAATGGTCAGGCACTGGAAGCCGCCCAGCTTCATCACCCTTGTGCTCAGAGACGCCCCGTACAGCTCGGACAGCCTTCTGTTTAAGGAGAGAAAGTCGGGGTATTCCCGGGTAGCTCTCGTTACCAAACTGGGTAAAATTCCGTAAACCGCCGCAGTTTCTCTGGTAAGCGGCAGCAGCATATTTACGGAAATCTTCATGGTCTTAAATCTGGAATCTGTGCGGCTTGTCAATGTTGCAGAATCGCACAGCCGCCATATTTTATTTTCATTCATTCCGATTTGCCCTTTCTAATTATCCAGGATTCAGAATCCATTATGACCCACTGATTGGAGAAACCCGGTCTTTCCGAAGGAAAGACATATGCTTCTTGCAAAGCAAAAGAGAAGCGTTTTCCGAAGAAAGACACAGGCTTTCTTCTGCTCAGGGGTTCTCTCTGATGATTGCTTTGCAATCATTTTCACCTGGCGGTGGGCACTCGTGAAGCGTCCTTGCACAAACCACAGGTAAATCGCCCGACCACGGATTTTGTTTTTCCAACATCTTGAATCCAGAATCTAGAATCTATTATATCACAAAGAAGCAAGTTTTCAAAGGAAAACAGAAAAAATAATGAAAAAGGTCACGGCGTTGGAAAAAGCACCATGACCTTTTTGAAGTATCGTGATATAAAGTTACAGCGTGCCGAAAATCCGGTCTCCGGCATCTCCCAAGCCGGGCAGGATATAGCCGTTCTCATTCAGCTTTTCATCTACGGACGCGCAATAAATGTGAACGTCGGGGTGGGCTTCCGTCAGCGCCTTTAATCCCTCAGGGGCAGCAATGATGCAGAGGAATTTAATGCTCTTAGGACGGCTGCGCTTCACGATGGTGATAGCGTCAATGGCAGAACCGCCGGTTGCCAGCATGGGATCGAGAACGATCACGTCGCGTTCTTCAATATCCTGAGGCAGTTTATTGTAATATTCCACGGGCTTCAGGGTGTCGTGGTCACGGTACAAGCCGATATGACCGACCTTTGCGGAAGGAACGAGGTTCAGCATACCGTCCACCATGCCTAAGCCGGCGCGGAGAATGGGCACAAAAGCCAGCTTACGCCCGGCGATCACCTTGGTAACGGTTTTCTGCATGGGCGTTTCAATTTCCACGTCCATCAAGGGAAGGTCGCGGGTGGCTTCGTAACACATCAGGGTGGCGATCTCGTTCACCAGTTCCCGGAAATGCTTGGTGCCCGTTTCAGCGTTCCGCAAAAAGGTAAGCTTGTGCTGAATGAGCGGATGCTCCATTACCTGTATTTTACCCATTTGTTTTCTCCTTTGTCTTCTATTCTTCGATCAGATCGATTCTTCTCTGATGTCTCTCCTCACCGGAAAACTCTGTATTCAAAAAGGTATCCACAATCTTTACAGCCAGCCCCGGTCCTACCACGCGGCCGCCAAGAGCCAGTACATTGGCATTGTTGTGCTGTCTGGTGGCCTCAGCGCAGAAGCAGTCTGTGCACAGCGCCGCACGGATTCCTTTCATCTTATTTGCCGCTATGGAAATGCCGATGCCTGTGCCGCAGATCAAGATCCCCTTGTCACACTCTCCGCTCTGAATGGCCTTCCCGACTTTTCTCGCGTAGACGGGATAGTCCACTGACTTGTTGCTGTCACATCCGAAGTCCTTGTATGGAATCTTGTGTTCCTCCAGATATCCGATGATCTCCTGTTTCAGCTCAAATCCGCCATGGTCACAGCCTAATGCTAACATTTAAATTTCCTCCTGTATTTTCATTTTTTATCGCTCTGCAGTTTATGTGCCTGCACACGGAAACGGCTTGTCCGGCATATGTCTGCCCACCGCCCGCAGGCCTGTTAAACATGTATCAGATGATGCCCTGCCGCCTTGAGAAGCCGGTTCATAATGGCCTGTCCCATTCTGGGCGTATCAAAGGACTCTGAAAAAATATGATCTACCTGCTCCTCATCAAACTCTCTCAAAA
>CALFFN010000014.1 GCA_937958185.1 uncultured Neglectibacter sp.
TTTTTCCACTTTTTCTCCCTTTCACTAAAGTTTATCCATTCCACCTGCATAGCAGGTGGTTTCTTTATTGGTATAAAAAAACGAGAGAGAACCGTCAGGGTTCTCTCTCAGCTCTCTTTTCCTCCGTATTCTTACCATACAGCTCAGTCTGTAGACCGCAAATTTTCCCGTTCGTTTTGCAGCCAGCCGCGACCGCTCCGCCGCCGGAAACGGCAAAGGGCACAGCAACTTTCGGGATTTTCAGAGAGTGTTTTTCAAAAACTCAGATTCAACTTTTCAATATCTGCTTATACAGGCGGATATATTCGTTAGCGGACTTGCCCCAGCTGTTGTCACAGCCCATGGCGCGGTCCACCAGAACCGCCCAGCCTTCCTTGCTGTCATTGTAGGCGGAAATGGCACGATGGAGGGAATGCAGCATATCTCCGGCGTTGTAGGTCTTGAAGGTAAAGCCGTTGCCCTGACCGTCGCCGCTGTCGGTGATGGAATCCCGCAGACCGCCGGTCTCCCGAATGACGGGGATCGTGCCGTACCGCAGGGCGATCATCTGGGACAGCCCGCAGGGTTCTGATTTACTGGGCATCAGGAAGATGTCCGCGCCGGCGTAAATTTTCCGGGACAGCTCCGGCACAAAGCCCAGGCACAGCACGAACCTGCCGGGATATTTTTCCTGCATCCACTTGAAATAATTTTCATATTCCAGATCGCCGCTGCCCAGAATGACGAACTGGGCGTTGGTGTTCTGCATCACATCGTCCACTGCTTCCTTGACCAGGTCCAGACCCTTGTGGGAAACGAGGCGGGTCACCATGCCGATCAGGGGCAGATCGGGATTGACCTCGATACACAGCCGCTCCTGCAATTTCTCCTTGTTGACCGCCTTGTTCTTCTTGTTTTCTTTGGTGTAGTTGGCATAGAGGGACGGGTCCTTTTCCGGGTCGTAGTTCACGGTGTCGATCCCGTTCAAAATGCCGGACAGCTTCCAGGAGCGCTCCCGCAGAATGGGGTCCAGCTTGTGGGCGAACCAGGGGTCGAGAATCTCCTGGGCGTAGGTGGGGCTTACGGTGGAAACCCAGTTGGCGCACTCGATAGCGCCCTTCATCAGGTTCACGCAGCCGTCATATTCCAACAGCTGGCTTTCATAGTTGGGAATGCCGAACACGTCCTCCAGTATCTCCTTGCCGTACTGCCCCTGATACTGGATATTGTGAATGGTGAACAGGGTCTTGATCCCTGTGTACCACTCGTTGTTGGCATAGAACAGCCGGTAGTAGACGGGCACAAGCGCCGTCTCCCAGTCGTTGGCGTGGAGGATATCGGGCTTGTAGTCGATATAGGGCAGCATTTCCAGAATGGCGCGGGAGAAGAAGGCGAACCGCTCCGCGTCGTCAAAATGCCCGTACAGCCCGTTGCGCTTGAAATAGTATTGGTTGTCGATCAGGTAATAGACCACATTGTTGACCTTGGCTTCAAAAATGCCGCAATACTGCCGCCGCCATGCCACCGGCACGCTGATGCTGGTGACAAAGCGCATCTGGTCCCGCAGCTCCTGCGGGATACCGTCATACAGCGGCACTACCACCCGGCAGCCCACCAGACGGGAACGGAGCGCCTGGGGCAGCGAACCCGCTACATCTGCCAAACCGCCGGTAGCCGAAAAGGGAAGAGCCTCACTTGCGCAAAATAAAACCTTCATAAAGAAAATCCTTTCCAAAAAATCAAAATTCAGAACAGGAATCTACACCGATTTAAGCCCCTAAAGTCCCGATCCAAAACGCCCTTGACCTTAAAAGCCCTTACTCTAGCATCTAGTCTCTAGCTTCTAGCATCCAGTCTTATACCCTGCTGCCCTTGGCAACATATACCGGGTAGGACTGATAGCCCATCATGGTGCGGTTGTTGTCGAACACGACCTCCTTGTCCGCCACCACATAGTCCAGCCGGGTGTTTTCTCCCACCACGGTATCCTGCATGATGACGCAGTTCTTCAGCTTCGCGCCCTTTTTCACGTGTACGCCGCGGAACAGAATGCAGTTTTCCACCTCGCCGTCAATCACGCAGCCGTCGGCAACGATGGAATTGGAGACCACGCTGCCCAGCCCATACTTGGCGGACATATCGTCTCTCACCTTGGTGAAAATGGGGCGGTCGGAATAGAACAGCTGGTTGCGCACCTTGGGGTCCATCAGCGCCATGTTGGCGTTGAAATAGCTGCTGAAGGAGGTGACCTGATAGGCTGTGCCGATAAACTCATAGCCAAACACCTTCAGATCCCGCAGGTGGCGCTGCATCAGGTCCCGGTCAAAATCGTAAAGGTTCCGGCTCATGCAGTCCTCTACCAGCTCCATCAGCTTCTTCCTGCCGATCAGGCACATGCCCATGCCGTAATTGCAGTCGGCGTCGCTGCCGCGCTTTACCAGCATATCCCGGACAAAGCCCTCCGGGTCAACGGTGTACACCACGTTCTTGTCGGTGTCAGGAGACATACCGTGACGGTAAATGACGGTGATATCCGCTTCCTTTTCGCTGTGGAAACGGAACACGTCCTTGAAGTCGATATTCGCCACTGTGTCACAATCGGACAGTAGCACATATTCCTCATGGGAATTTTTCAGGAAACGCTGAATGGACGCCAGCGAGGAAATCTTTCCCTCGGTGCGGGTGGTCTCCGCGTTGAAGGGAGGCAGCAGGTACAGGCCTTCCCGTTTTCTGGACAGATCCCACGCTTTTCCCGAGCCAAGATGATCCATCAGGGATTGATAGTTTTCCTCCGTGATGACGCCGACCTTGTTGATGCCGGAATTTACCATGTTGGACATCTGGAAATCCACCAGACGGTAACGACCGCCGAAGGGGACGGAAGCCATCACCCGGTTTTCTGTCAGTTCTCTCACGCGCTCCTCATGCACATAGGCAAACAGGATGCCGATTACATCATTACCTCTCATGCTTTTTCTACCTCCTCAGCGTCGATCATGGCTTTGGGCGGGACTACCGTATCCGGCGCGATGCTGCAGCCGGGTCCGACCACCGCTACGCCCCAGTCGTCCTTATTTTCCACCTCTTCCGGGCGCTTGCCGATCACGGCATTTTTGCCAACGACGGCATTCTCCGCCACAATGGCGTACTGCACTCTGGCGCCCTCCTCGATCCGCGCGCCGGGCATGATGATGGAATCCTCCACCACGGCGCCGGGGGCGACATATACGCCGGCGAACAGAATGGAAAATTCCAGATCGCCGTAAACATTGCAGCCCTCTGCCACCAGGGAATTCTGCACCTTGGAGCCCTTGGCGATATAATGGGGCGGCATAACGGGGTTCCGGGAGTAAATGCGCCAGTCGCTGTCGCTCAGGTCCAGGGGAATGTTGGGGTTCAGCAGGTCCATGTTGGATTCCCACAGACTATCGATGGTGCCCACGTCCTTCCAATAGCCCTCGAAACGGTAGGCAAACATCTTCTCCCCTGCCTCCAGCATGGCAGGAAGTACATTCTTGCCGAAGTCATTCTGAGACTTGGGGTTCTCCTCGTCCTCCTCCAGATATTTCCGCAGCTTCTCCCAGGTGAACACATAGATACCCATGGAAGCCTGATTGCTCTTGGGCACCTTGGGCTTCTCGTCAAATTCATAGATAGAGCCGTCCTCGTTTGTATTGAGGATGCCGAACCGGGAAGCCTCCTCCATGGGGACCTCGTACACGGCAATGGTGCACGCCGCGCCCTTTTCCTTGTGGAAGTTTATCATCTTGGAGTAGTCCATCTTGTAGATATGGTCGCCGGAAAGCACCACCACGTATTCAGGATTATACCGCTCGATAAAGGGGATATTCTGGGTGATGGCGTTTGCCGTGCCCTTGTACCAGTCGGACTTTTTGCTCTTCTGGTAGGGGGGCAGCACATGAACGCCGGCGTTCATACTGTCCAGGTCCCAGGGCTGACCGCTGCCTATGTACTCGTTCAGCTCAAGGGGCTGGTACTGGGTCAGCACGCCCACCGTTTCAATGCCGGAATTGACACAGTTGGAAAGGGGAAAATCAATGATACGATATTTCCCTCCAAAGGGGACCGCCGGCTTTGCCAGATTTCGGGTCAAAACTCCCAGCCGGCTTCCCTGCCCGCCTGCCAGAAGCATTGCCACCACTTCTTGTTTGGGTAACATGTTCAGTTCCTCCTGCTAAAGATTTTTTAGTGTGGTCTTGCGCTCAATATGGGTAAAAGCACACGCTTATTTGCCGCTGCTTTTTCCTGTTTTGGGAACCGGCTTCTTTGCCGCCGCCTTTTTGGGGGTTGCCTTTGCCTTCTCTTTCGGCGCGGGTTTTGGCGTCTTTCTGGTGCATTCCAGGAAGAACACCGTATTTCCCGGCAGGGTCAGCGTCACGCTCTGCTCGCAGCCGTGCATGGGAATGTCTTCGGTTTTGATATTTTTCCCATTTGTCACACCCTGCCCGCCGAAAGACGCGTCGTCGGAGGAGAACACCTCCGCCCATGTGCCCCGGAAAGGTACGCCGATCCGGTAACCCTCCCGCTGGACGGGAACGAAGTTACACACTGCCACCAGCTCCCTGCCGTCCTTAGCCTTCCGGCGGAACGCGATGACGCTCTGCTTGTAGTCATCATTGGAGATCCATTCAAAGCCTTCCCAGGAGAAGTCGATCTCCCACAGCTCGGGACGCTCCAGATAGAAATGGTTCACCGCCCGGAAGAAGTTCTGGGCGTCCTGGTGCTCTTTATACTGGAGCAGCCCCCATTCCAGCTCTTTTTCATAGTTCCATTCGTTTTTCTGGGCAAATTCCGTGCCCATAAATTGCAGCTTCTTGCCGGGGTGCGCCATCATATAAGTCACAAAGCTGCGCATTCCGGCAGCCTTCTGCTCGTCCGTACCGGGCATTTTATTGATGAGGGAGGCTTTCCCGTACACCACCTCGTCGTGGGAGATGGGCAGGATAAAATTCTCTGAAAAAGCGTAGAAGAAGGAGAAGGTCAGGGCGTCGTGATTCCCGCTGCGGAACAGGGGATCGAGGGACATATAGCGGAGCATATCGTTCATCCAGCCCATGTTCCACTTGTAATTGAAGCCCAGACCGCCCATGAAGGTGGGCTTCGACACCATGGGCCAGGAGGTGGATTCCTCGGCGATCATCATGGGCTCGTACACCTCGGCAAACGCCGCCTCGTTCAACGCCTGTAAAAACTCCACCGCCTCCAGGTTTTCCTTGCCGCCGTCCTTGTTGGCGACCCATTCTCCGTCCTTGCGGTTATAATCCAGATACAGCATGGACGCCACAGCGTCTACGCGCAGACCGTCGATATGGTATTCCTTCAGCCAGAACACGGCGCTGGACACCAGGAAGCTCACTACCTCCGGCTTGGCATAATCGAACACCAGCGTGCCCCATTCCTTGTGCTCTCCCTTTCTGGGGTCGGCATATTCGTAGCAGCAGGAGCCGTCAAATTTGGCAAGCCCCGCGGAGTCCCTGGGGAAATGGGCGGGGACCCAGTCCATGATCACGCCGATGCCCGCCTGATGGCAGCGATCCACAAAGCGCATGAAATCCTTTGGCTCGCCGTACCGGGAGGTGGGGGCAAAATATCCCATGACCTGATAGCCCCAGGAGCCGTCAAAGGGATATTCCGTCAGGGGCATGAACTCGATATGGGTAAAACCCATATCCTTTACATAAGGGATCAGCTCGTCTCCCAGCTTTTCGTAGGAGAATACGCTGCCGTCGGCATATTTCCGCCAGGAGCCCGCGTGGACCTCATAGATGTTCATGGGGCGGGCGTACTGGGAGGTCTTGGTCTTCTCCTGCAGCCAACTGCCGTCCTGCCATTGATAGTCCAGCTCTACCCAGCGGGAGGCGGTGCCCGGTCTTGTCTCAGCGTGGAGCGCATAGGGATCAGCTTTATAGATATCCTCTCCCTGCTGGGGCTTGATACAGAATTTGTACAGCTCGTAGGGCTGAAACACAAAATCGGTGTAGCCCTCCCACACGGCGTCATCTATTTTTTTCAACGGGTATTTCGCCTTGTCCCAGTTGCAGAAATTGCCAACGAGGGACACTTCCTTCGCCTCAGGCGCCCACACACGGACGACCATGCATTCCTTTCCGTTGTGCACCGCCTTATGTACGCCCATATACTCATAAGCACGGCGGTTCTTTCCGCTGCGGAACAGGTACAGGGGGACATTCCCCTGGGGCGGTTCCTTTTTCGGCGCGGTCTTCCTTTTTTCACTCATATCGCTGCACTTCCTTTGATTGAATCGTGCTGGAATTTTCCATTCCGAAAGCTTTTGCAGGTAAGGCGGCACCTGTGCCTACTATAACCTTAGCTTCATTATAAACAGGGCGAAAAGAAATTTCAAGTGCTTTTTAGTAGTTTTCTTATATTTTTTCTTTCTGATTTTTTAATCTTTGTAAGATTTTCACAAATATCTCTGCCATTTTCTGTATAAGCACGCGGATAACGGGCACAGCATACCACACCTTCCCTGAAAATCCTGTCGGGAAAGTGGAATTTTCCCATTTCATTTGCCAGAAGAAAAAATCTTTGATACAATAGATGCTGGATACTGGAAAGGGCACAAGAATTGCTGTGGTCGGGTCGTACGGTTTTTTCTTTGCACAAGGAAGCTTCACAAGCGCTCACCGCAAGGTGAAAATGATCGTAAACGATCATTCGGGAGAACCCTTGAGGTCTCACGACCTCTCTTTTCTCGCAAGCTCGAAAAGCACCGGGCTTCTCCAATCAGCGGGCGCTTTCAGCGCCTATGGTATAATATCCGCAAAGGACAGCGGATATTATAGATTTGAAATTGCCTCGGTCAGTTCTTCGCTTTGCTCAGACGACCGATCGGCACAGTATACCAACGCACGTTCCGTGCTTATGGTATAATGAGAACAGGAAAAGGAGGAATTTTCATGGCAGAACTACCGAAGTCCAGATTTTTTGAAGCCCGGAAAATTTTTGACAACGTGACCCTCATCGCAGGGCTGGGCGGGGAGCAGTGCTACCTGATCGAAGGCAACGAGAAGGCGCTGCTCATCGATGCCCTCAGCGGCGTGGGCAGCCTGAAGGCTTTTGTGCGGGAACTGACCGACCTGCCCGTGCAGGTCATCAATACCCACGGACATGTGGACCACTGCGGGGCAAATTTCGAGTACGGCGAGTGCATGATCCACCCTGCGGATATCCGGCTGATGTACGACCACTCCGACCCGGAAATGCGGCTGGGTTTTGCAAAGTCCGGCGCCATGTTCCGTCCGCTGCCCGTCACTCCCACCATGGAGGACGTGGTCCCTCCCTGCGCGGTAAAGACCTACCCTGTCTACGACGGCGACGTGCTGGAGCTGGGCGGCGTGGAGCTTACCGTGATCGGCGTGCCCGGGCACAGCTTTGGCACCATCGTGCTGCTGGACAAAGCCCGCCGGGTGGTCTATTCCGGGGACGCCTGCAACGCCAACACCCTGCTGTTTTTAGAGGGCTCCGCTTCCATTGAGGAATACAGGGAAAGCCTGCTGCATTTCAAGAGCTTCCAACCCGATTTTGACGTGATGTACGGCGGGCACGGTCCCTTCCCCGTCCCCAACACCATCATCGACGAAGCCATCGAGCTGTGTGATGAGATCATGGCAGGCACGGACGATCAGATCCCGGGGGAATCCGTCGGCAGACCCTGCCTGTACGCTAAGCGAAAGAACGAGCGCTTCCAGCGGGAGGACGGCAAGCTGGCGAACATTGCCTATTCCAGGGAAAATATCTGGAAACATTGAGCGCAATCAAAACCACCAGTAGAACTGGTGGTTTGCACATCCCCTAGAAGGGGCAATTACGGACTTCGCCCCTGAAGGG
>CALFFN010000015.1 GCA_937958185.1 uncultured Neglectibacter sp.
CCCCGGATATGAAGATCGTGGGCGTCACTGAGGACGGCAGGGAAGTAGAAATTTTCCGCAATGGAGATTTTGCGATCTGAACCGATTCCAAGAACAGGAAAGGCAGGGCGACCAAATCGGTCTGCCCTGCCCTTTGCTTTGTAAAATCATCTCTAAAGTGTATGGAGAAAAAGGGAGCCTTATACGTTGAAGCGGAACAGCACAATATCCCCGTCCTGCATGACATATTCCTTTCCCTCGGAACGGACAAGCCCTTTTTCTCTTGCGGCACTCATACTGCCGCATTTCATCAGCTCGTCAAAGCCGATGACCTCCGCCCGGATAAAGCCGCGCTCAAAATCGGTGTGGATCTTTCCAGCTGCCTGGGGGGCTTTGGTGCCCTTCTGGATCGTCCATGCCCGCACCTCGTCCTTTCCTGCCGTCAGGTAGGACATGAGCCCCAACAGGTCGTAGCAGGCGGTGATAAGCCTGTCCAACCCGGATTCCGTCAGGTTCATGTCGGCAAGGAACAGCTCCTTTTCCTCCGGGTCAAGGGAGGAAATCTCCGCTTCGATCTCCGCGCAGATGGGCAGAACGGCGGCGTGCTCCTTTTCGGCAAATTCCCGCACCGTTTTCAGGAAACGGTTTTCCTCAATGCCGTTTTTGAAATCCTCCTCGCTCATGTTGGCGGCGAAGATAATGGGCTTGTTGGTCAGCAGGGAAACGGAGGAAAGCAGCTCCGCCTCCTCTTCGCTGCACTCCACGCTGCGGGCGGAATTTCCCGCTTCCAGCGCGGACTGCACCCGCTCGAAGAAATCCAGCTCGGTCTGGTATTTTTTGTCCGCCTTCAGCATTTTCCTGGTTTTGTCAATGCGGCGCTCCAGCACCTCCATGTCGGACAAAATCAGCTCCAGGTCAATGGTCTCGATGTCCCGCGCCGGGTCGATGCTGCCCTCCACATGGACGATGTCGTCGTTTTCAAAGCAGCGCACCACGTGGACGATAGCGTCCACCTCCCGGATATTGGACAGGAATTTATTGCCCAGCCCCTCGCCCTTGGAGGCGCCCTTCACCAGCCCGGCAATGTCCACGAACTCGATGGTGGCAGGGGTGAATTTGTTTGGCTCGTACATATCCCGCAGTTTCAGGAGGCGCTTGTCCGGCACAGCCACCACGCCCACATTGGGTTCGATGGTGCAGAAGGGGTAGTTTGCAGACTGCGCTCCGGCGTTGGTAATGGCGTTAAACAGGGTGCTTTTGCCCACGTTGGGCAGCCCCACGATTCCCAGTTTCATAAAATATCCTCACAGCTTTCCAAAATACTACTGCCATTATACCCGCTTTGCGCCGGATTTGCAAGAACTACGCGTCAGTCTGATCTAAGCCTGCCCTTTGCCAATTCCCCGACCGATAGAAAAGAATGGACAGAACCGTTGAAATCAGCCAGCCGATCGGCCATGCGGCCCAGATACCGATTACGCCGAGAGCGGTGGAGGACAGCAGCTTTGCCAGAACTACCCGCAAAATCAGGTCGGTAAAGGTGGCTGCCATAAACTGGCGCATCATTCCGGCGCCCCGCAATACGCCGTCCGCTGCCAGCTTGGCGGCAACCACAAAGTAAAATGGAGCGAAAATGGAGAGAATGCTGACCCCGGTATCCATGGCGACCCCGGCAGGCGCGTCGAGGAAAATGCCCACAAGGGTCCTTCCGAACAGCAGGTAGAGCAGCGTGACCGGGACGCATATGAGCCATACCAGCTTCAGCCCCGCCCGGAAGCCCTCTCTGATCCGGGAATATTTTCCGGCGCCGAGATTTTGCGCGGTGAAATTGGAAATGCCGTTGCCCAGCGTCGTCAGAGAGGTGATCATCAGGTTATTCAGCTTGATGGAAGCGGAATAGCCCGCCATCACGGCAGAGCCAAAGGTGTTGATGATCCCCTGGATCAGGATATTTCCCACGGAGATGAAGCTTTGCTGCAAAATGCTGGGGACCGCTATGGCGGCGACCTTTCCCAGCAGCCGCCAGGAAAACAGCCGGGGCGGGGTTCCCGTTCTTATTTTGGCAAGACGGAGGAAGACAAAAACGACCGCGAGGACACAGCTGACCCCCTGGCAGAGAAAGGTCGCCCAAGCCACTCCGGCAACCCCCATGGAAAAGGCGGTCACAAAGAGGATATCCACGGCGATATTTGACAGGGAGGAGCAGGCGAGAAACAGAAACGGCGTTTTGGAATCTCCCAGGGCGGAAAAAATCCCTGTGGCAATATTGTAGTAGAAAACAAAGGGGAGACCCAGAATGTAAATGTCCAGATACAGCTTGGAATCTGCAAAAACATTGTCCGGGGTATGGATCCAGGCTAAAAGGTTCGAGCAGAAAGCCGTTCCTGCCGCTATCAAAAGGGCGCAAAGCACGCCGCCGGCGATCAGCGTGGTGTACACGGCGGTTTTCAGGTCGCCGTACTGCTTCCTGCCAAACAGCTGGGACACGATGACCGAACAGCCGATATTGCAGCCGAACGCGAACGCGATAAAAATGAGGGTGACCTCATAACTGTTGCCCACTGCCGCCAAGGCGTTCTCGCCGATGAATTTCCCGGCTACGAAGCTGTCCGCAATATTGTAGAGCTGCTGAAAGAGAATGCTTCCGAACAGTGGAAGGCAGAATTTCCAAAGCACGGCGGAAGATTTTCCAACGGTCAGGTCTTTGTTCATGGAGAAAAGCCCCCTGTCATTTTGTTCCCGTTTGAAAACGGTTGACACACGTTCCCCCTTATTTTATAATTCTGGTATACTATGTGTAAAATGTATGTTTGATATTAAAGAAATCTCATTTTGATATGAAACCCCGGGAGAAACACAATGTACATCAATTACGACTATTATCGGATTTTCTTCTATGTGGCAAAATACAGGAGCTTCACACAGGCTGCCAATGCCCTGATAAACAACCAGCCGAATGTTACGCGCACCATCAAAAAGCTGGAAAGCGAGCTGGGGTGCACCCTGTTTATCCGCTCCAACCGCGGGGTAAGGCTCACGCCGGAGGGGGAAAGGCTGTACGAGCATATCCGAATCGCTGTGGAGCAGATTCAGGCGGGGGAGGAGGAGCTGGCAATGGAAAAAGGGCTGGAAAGCGGCACAGTTTCGGTGGGCGCCAGCGAGGTGGCTCTGCGGAGCTTCCTGCTGCCGGTCCTGAAGGAATACCGGCTCCATTACCCAAAGGTCAAGCTGAGAATTGCCAACTATTCCACCCTGCAGGCAATTTCCGCGCTGAAAAGCGGCGCGGCGGATATTGCGCTGGTCACAACGCCCACAGGGGAGCAGCGGGCGTTGAAAATCAGAAATATCAAGGAAATTCAGGAAACGGCAGTTTGCGGCGCGGCATTTTCCCAGCTTTGCGGAAGGACCGTCTTTCTCAAAGAATTAGCGCAGTTTCCTATTATCTCGCTGGGAAAGCACGCCAAGACCTATGAGCTTTACACAAGTTGGTTTTTGCAGCACGGGTTGGAATTTAAGCCGGATATCGAGGCAGCCACAGCGGATCAGATATTACCGATGGTGAAAAATAATTTGGGGATCGGTTTCGTCCCGCAGGATTTCCTGTCCGAGGAGGGCGGTCCCGCCGTGATGCGGCTGGAGCTGAAAGAACAAATTCCGAAGCGGGCGATCTGCCTGATCAAGCGGGAGGATCAAACGCTCAGCATTGCCGCGAAGGAGCTGGAAAGAATGATACTGTCCCGCAGGACGGCGCCATGAGCTTTGGAAAAAATTACGCGAAGCCCTGAAAAAGAGCTTCGCGTTGTTGTTTTTATAAATGACAGGTATACTGTGCCGATCCTTGGGGAAGATATGCAGCTCAAAGGGGATATTTTCCCGGCTCAGCACCAGAAAAAGCTTCAAGCTGCTTTTTCCGGCTCATGCTCTTTCCCGCAGTATGACCGCGCAGAACGGAAAACTCTGCGATATCAGCAAAGCGGTTCAGCTGTTTTTGGCGTCCGGCTCAAGCTGGACCTCCTGTGGTCCCTCCGGCGTACCTGCAGGAACGCTGACGATCACTTTCTTTTTCCAGCCGCCCCGGGCATAGGCAAGAGAAGTCAGGGCAGCGCCCACGACCCAGGAGATCAGCAGGGAAAGGTACAGTGGGGTGGGAGCGCCGGAGCCCATCGTACCGCCGGCAGGACGGGTGAGAAGCTCCAGCCCATACGCCACGGGAACGCGGATCACCACTGTGGTGATGATCGAGATCCACATGGGGGTCATGGTGTCGCCCGCGCCGCGCATTACGCCGGAAAGGATCTGCGTCACCGCCATGGCGATATATCCGATCGCCAGCGTGAACAGCATCTGCTGACCCAGCTCGATAACCTGCTCCGTCTGAGTAAACATTCCCATCAGATATCTGCCAAACAGCAGGATCAGCGCCACCAGGGCTACGGAAACGGACAGCCCCAGCTGCAGTCCCTTTTTCGTCCCCTGTTCCACGCGGTCGATGCGCCTTGCGCCGATATTCTGCCCGGCGTATGTAGTCATGGCGGTGCCAAAGGTAAAGTTGGGCATCATGGCGAATCCGTCCACGCGCATGACCACCGTATTCGCGGCAATCACCGCCGTGCCGAAGGAATTGGTAAGGGACTGAATGATAATCATGGCAAAGGAGAAGATCGCCTGTGTGATACCGCTGGGCAGACCCAGACGGATCAGCTGGAACAGCAGGCTCTTCCGGGGGATCAGCAGCTTCGGCGTGATCGTCAGCACATCCTTCATGCGGAGCAGCCGCACGATGCACAGAATGCCGGAGATCGCCTGAGAGATGATGGTCGCCCAGGCGGCGCCGTCTACCCCCATCTTGAAGCCTGCCACAAAGAGAACGTCCAGCACGATGTTCAATCCGCAAGCCACCAGCAGGAATACCAGCGGCATAATGGAATCACCCAGCCCGCGCAGCACGCCGGAAATGATGTTGTAAAAGCCGCTGCCCATAAAGCCAAGGAAAATAATGATCATATAGGCGCAGGAGGCGTCGTAAATATCGGCGGGGGTATCCAGCAGCGACATGACCGGGCGCGTGATGAGCGGTCCCACCACCATGATGATCAGCGAGGTGACAAAGGTGGCTGTGATGGTGGTGCCCATCGTTGCGGAAAGCTTTTCCCTTTCCTTTGCCCCAAAATACTGGGAGACCATAATGCTCGCGCCGACAGAAATACCCATGAACAGCACCAGCAGGAGATTGATGATGGGACCGCTGGCGCCGATGGCAGCCAACGCGCTGTCACCCACGTAATTCCCCACCACGATGGAGTCCACCGTGCTGTAAAGCTGCTGCGCCATGTTGCCGATCAGCAGCGGCACTGAAAAACGCACCAGATTGTTCATGGGTTTCCCCTGCGTCATGTCCTGTGCGCCAAACAGCGCAGAAATCTTACCAGACATACTTGATTTGACCTTCCTTCCCCAAATTTTCTTTTTCTTTCTACTTTTCCTACCAAACACGCACCTGCGGTGGGCGCACCTGCGGTGAGCAATCGTGAATCCTCTTTGTGCAAAGAAAACCCCCAGCGACCCGACCGCAGACTTTTTTTCCTTCTAAATCGTATAACATCTTAAACGTCTATTATCGTACCGGCGCGGAATGCGCCGACCACTTGGAAGAAAGCCAGTGCTTTTCGAGCTTGCGAGAAAAGAGAAGTGCTTCGCGCTTCAGGCTTTCTTCGTGATGATTGCTTTGCAATCATTTTCGCACCTGCGGTGAGCAATCGTGAAGCCTCTTTGTGCAAAGACCCCCCAGCGACCCGACCGCAGACTCTTATCTTTTCTGACGCCTAACACATGGGTGAGCGTGTCCCGGTAGGGGGAATCTGACCCGACCGAGGTCATGATTGCCAGTGGCAATCGTCCATGACCGGCCGAGCTGACAAGCGGGAACGTTGCCAGACGCATGCCACCGACATGCAGCAACCGAGCCGACAGGCGAGAATGGGCATTCGTGAAATATCACAGTGCAAACCACAGGCAAATCACCCGGCCGCCACTTTTTTGTCCCTTCTAAGCATCTGGAATCCAATATCTATTATATCATATGATCTTCCCAATTTCTTTTGTGGGAAATCACAAAGTTCAGGGAAAAATTTTTAGAGGCTTTCCACAATTTCAGAAATTCCCGAAGCAGGAACAGAAACTGAACCGATAGAAAAAGAGAACACCGAACGTATTCGGTGTTCTCCGAATATTTTCTGTTCTGCCGTATGGCGACCCGGCAATTCGGTATGCACAGGCGGCGCTTAGTTGATCTGCAGATACAGCGCAAACATCTTTGCCATGTCCGCCCGGGTGAGCTGCCCGGCGGGGTTCAGCATTTTGTCAGGGGCGGAAAGATAACCTCTGGACACCGCCCACAGCATGGCGTTGCGGGCTTCCGGCTCCAGCAGGCCGGAATCGCGGTACCCATGGTACATTCCGATATCCACCATGGTGGCATATCCTCTGGCGTGGGTAAAGCGTGCCA
Organism: uncultured Neglectibacter sp.; assembly: GCA_937958185.1. Lineage (GTDB taxonomy): Bacteria > Bacillota > Clostridia > Oscillospirales > Acutalibacteraceae > Acutalibacter. The sequence continues at coordinate 6,485 of CALFFN010000015.1, forward strand.
GGCACAGGGCGGCTTCCTCTCTGGTGATCAGGCGGTCAGGGAAAAACGCGCCGTTCTGCAGGGGGAAGATTTTTGTACCCGCCGCCCAGGCGGAGGCGTCGGCGTACCATGCGGTTCTTTCGATATCTTCCGCGTAAACAGGCTCCTTACATTCAACCTGGAACTCAGCTCCATAGATCTCCAGCCGCTTCAGCACGGAAAGGTACATGGCACGGTCGGCTCTCTGCTCCGGGGCGAACCGGGTCTGGCTGACGCCCTGCAAAATGCCGTTGCGCGCCAGAAAAGCCACAGAATCGGCATAAGTGGCGCCCTGGGGGATATCAACAAAGGCGGCAGGGTCTACCACAGGCAGGCTGGGCCCGGCGGGAATCCTTCCCTCGGCAAAGGTCACATCTACGCTGTTCTGCTCGCTGGCGACCTCAAATTCATAGCGGGTAATGCTGCCCATGGGCAGTCCGTTGATGGTCACATCTTCCACGTGATATCCGTCATAGGCGGAGATCACCACCACTTTGCCCTTGTCCTCCACTGTGACCACGCCGCCGTAATTGGTGACGATTTTGGGGCGGAGCGCATCAGGGTCTTCCGGGTCCGAGCCGGGACGGTTGGGGTCATTGCTTTCCTGCCCGCCGGTAAAGGTCTCGCCGGGCTGAACGGAAACCGCCCGCCCCATGGCGTTCATCACCGTAACGGGAGAGGAGCTGTGATTGATGAAATTGGAATGCACCCCGGTCAGGCGGATAGAGCCGCTGTAGCTTACGGGAGAAGCCTCCAGGACCAGGGAGCTGTCCTCTCGCACCTCGATCACGCCCGTGCCGGACAGCGCACCCCACAGGGTCAGCACCGCGCCGGACTGAATGGTGATCCCCGTATTGGTCATTCTGGCAGAGCCGGGAACGGAGATCTGTCCGGCAATCGTCAATGGCGAAGAAACCGTCAGGTCTGTCAGGCTCCGGGGCAGGGTGATGAGCGCGCCGTTCGCGGCGGTGTAGGCAGTATCACTGGTCAGGGTAGTGGTAGCGGATACGTCCAGCGTCAGCTTGTGCAGCGAAACCCCGGCAAAGGCGTCCGCAGCCAGACGGTTGACAGCACTGGGAAAGGTCATCTCCGTCAGGCTGGTGCAGCCGGAAAACGCCCTGGAGCCGATGGTGGTCACGGTGCCGGGCAGGACAATGCTTTGCAGCGGCACGTTTTCCAGCGCGCCAAGGACCACGTCCCCCACCGCGCCGCCGATTTCCGTCACGGTGTAAAAGCGCATGTCGTTTGCGTCAAAAGCGCGCTCGGGAATGGTGTACGCGCCGGTATAGCCTTCGTAGGACTGCATATCGGCATTCTGGTACAGCTTCACAGTGTTATCGCCGTCCTCCGCGCGAAGCCCGGTGATGACGTAGGCAAACGCCGGGTTCCCGCTGGTGAAGAACGCACCCTTCATGCTGGCGGCAGCTGTCGTCATGCCCGCCATGGGCAGGGCAGAAACCAGCAGCGTCAGCGCCAGCACCAGACAGACCAGTCTGCCGCGGCGCTTGTGGTACATCTTTTTCATAAGAAAAATCCACTCCTTGATAAACTTCGGAAAATTCATGTCCCAAGAGCCGCCGCAGGTAGGCGACCCCTAATTATGTATACCAGAGTATATCATAAATTTTTACAAGATACAATTCATTTTTCCGAAAAAGCCCAGATTTTTTCTGTTTTTTACCGATTTTCTCCCAATTCGGAGGGAAATCAGCCGTTTTGCAGGAAGATTTTTCCAGTCTTGTCCGTGCTCAGCCGAATTTTTCCCACTGCCCGGTTTCCCCGCTCCAGGGCAAGCAGGGCGGCTTTCACTTCCATGCCCCCGCCGTAGCCGGTAAGGGAACCGTCCGCGCCGATCACCCGGTGGCAGGGGATAAAAATGGAAATGGGGTTGTTGTGGTTGGCGGAGCCCACCGCCCGGAACGCTTTGGGCGATCCTGCCAATGCGGCGATCTCCCCGTAGCTTCTCGTTTCCCCGTAGGGAATGGTCAGCAAAGCGTTCCACACCCGGCGCTGGAAGTCCGTGCCCCTGGGGGCGAGGGGCAGGTCAAATTCCCGCCGCTGCCCGGAAAAATATTCCGCAAGCTGTGTTTCCGCCCGGGAAAGCAGTTCCGTGCTTTTCTGCTCCGCCCTGCCGTCCCATTTTTCAAAAAGCAGCTCGGTGATCGCGCCGTCTTCCTCGGTCAGCCGCAGGCTTCCCACCGGGGAAGCGATCCATTTTGTCGCTTTCATTTTCTATCGTCCTTTCTTGATTTCCAAAATTTTACAAATGCCGTTTTGCAGGAGGATTTTTCCCGAAAAGCCGGGAAAAACAGAGGAAAATGCTGGTATGACAATTTTTGACAGGATTTGCAATTTGCGTCCTGCTCTGCTATTATGGACGCTGGACGTTAGATGCCGGATGCCAGATGTCCAAAAAGAGAAAGAGTCTGCGGTCGGGTGATTTGCTTGCGGTTTGTGCAAGGACGCTGCACGAATGCTCACCGCAGGTGCGGTCGGGTCGCTAGGGGTTTTCTTTGCACAAAGAGGCTTCACGATTGCCCACCGCAGGTGTGAAAATGATTGCAAGCAATCATTACAAAAAAGGTCTGAGGTGTGAAACACCTCTCTTTTCTCGCAAGCTCGAAAAGCACCGGCTTTCTTCCAAGTGGTCGGCGCATTCCGCGCCGGTACGATAATAGACGTTTAAGATGTTATACGAATTTAGAAAGAAAGAAGTCTGCGGTCGGGTCACTGGGGCTTTTCTTTGCACAAAGAGGCTTCACGATTGCCCACCGCAGGTGTGAAAATGATTGCAAGCAATCATTACAAAAAAGGTCTGAGGTGTGAAACACCTCTCTTTTCTCGCAAGCTCGAAAAGCACCGACCTTTTTCAAGAGGTTGTTATTGGGAGGTATTTTTTGTTATGTTGTGGAAACGTTTGTCCGTCTGTCTGCTTGCCGCAGCCTGCCTGTTGTCCTATTCTCCTGCCGCGCTGGCGGCAGAGGGGGACGGTTCCCCCGCTCTGGAAACGCAGCCGCTCGCCGTTGTGGAAACTGCCCCGGAAGAAACGGAGACTGTTCCCTCAGAAGATGAGACGGAGAACGTTGACGAAACGATCCCCTACTTCCCCACCGTCTGTGACGAGGTGGGCGACCTGCTGGAGACCCAGCAGCACGACGCCTATATTCAGGGATATAAAGGCGCGTTCCGCCCCAACGGGAAAATTACCCGGGCGGAAACCGCCCAGATGTTTTACTCCCTGCTGAAAGACAAACCCCAGTCCCCGGAGTTTTCCTTTGAGGACGTGCCGGAAGGGCAGTGGTACACGGAGCCTGTACGGGCGCTTGCCTCCCTGGGGGCAATCAACGGCTATCCCAGCGGGCTGTTCTGCCCGGGACGGAGCATCAGCCGGGCAGAATTTGTCACCATTGCCGCCCGGTTCAGCAGGCTGCTGTCCAGCGAGACAACATTCCCGGATCTGGACACGGCGGAGTGGGCGATCCCCTCTATCACCTCCGCCGTCGCTCACGGCTGGATCAAGGGCTACCCGGACGGCGCCTTCCGCCCCAACTCTCCCATCTCCCGGGCGGAGGCAGTGGTCATTCTGAACGCTATGCTGGGGCGCACCGCCGATAAAAACGCCGTGCGCATTTCCCAAACCACAGAGTTTTCCGATGTGGAAAGAACTTACTGGGCGTATTCCCAGATCAGCGAAGCCGCCACCTCTCACAGCTATGCCCGGACGGACGACGGCGAGCTTTGGGAATTTCCCGACCGCTATAGCGGCGCCGCGTGGGTTGCGGACGAGACAGGCTTTTCCTATCAGCCCACAGAGGGGGTTCCCCTGACAGGCTTCCAGCATATCGGCGAATACACCTACTATTTTGACGAAACCGGGGTGCTGCAGACCGGCTGGCAGGTCATCGACGGCAAGCACTATCTGCTGCCGGAGAAAAATCAGGAGCAGCATTCCCTGCAGATCAGCGAGCTGCTGACCAAGGTAAACTTCCGCGCCGCCCAGCGCGGCTTTGACGATATCGACTACATCACCGTGCATTACACCGCCGAGCCGGGCGTTTCCGCCCACGGGGAGTGCCTGTCCTTCGAGGACAGATACCGTGCCGCCTCCGCCCATTTCTTTGTGGATTCGGACGGGATATGGCGCTGTGTGATGGACAGGGACATTTCCTGGCACTGCGGCAACGATGTGTACTATCACGACGCCTGCCGGAACGGAAATTCCATCGGCATTGAAATGTGCTGTGAAAAGGTGGACGCCGCCCACGCGGAATCTCCCTATGACGATGACTGGTACTTCCGGGAGGGCACCATGGACAACACCGCCCGGCTGGTGCGGGAGCTGATGATGCGCTACGGGATCCCGCTGGAAAACGTGGTGCGCCACAACGATATTTCCCACAAGACCTGCCCCGCGCCTTTCGTCAACGATTTTTCCGCCTGGCAGGGCTTTCTGGACCGCGTAGGCGAGTACCGGGTGGACTATGACGGCTCGTATCCCGCCCGGGTGACCCGCGCCGCCGTCAATGTCCGCACCGGACCGGGCGCCGGTTACCCTGCCGTCACCACGCTGAAGCGCGGCGAGACCGTCACCGTGCTGGAGGAGTACGGCAAGGACAACGACCCGGACGGCCGCTGGGTGAGGATCGACAAGGGCTGGATCTATTACGAATATATTTCCCGTAAATAATGGAAATAATGGGCGGAAAAAGAAAGTTCGACAAAGAACGCCGAACATTCTTTTTCGTAGTCTCTAGGGTACACTCCCATCAATGGACGGAAAAAAGACTTTGTGGTATGAAATACCACAATTCTCCTACGGAGAACCGTCTTTTTTCACTGCCTCACAGGTACACTGTTCTATGGGTTTTGGTGTTTCAAGATTCGCAGAATGGGCGGAAAAAGCTTTGGCTGCGCCGCAAGGGTTACTCTGCCCTTACGTCTTCATACTCCGGGTGGCGGTCGAACCAGGTGACGGCATAGGAACAGACCAGCCTTGCTTTTTTGCCCTCTGCCCGCAGGGTGTCTGCCGCCGCCTGCAGCAGCTGGTCGGCAATGCCCTGTCCCCGCAGCGCCGGAGCCACAAAGGTGTGGTCGATCTCCGCTACGCCGTCTTCCTTTGTGGGAAAGGTGACCTCTGCCAGAATTTCCCCGTTGCCGTCCAGCGCGAAAATGCGTCCCGGCGACGTTTGGAATGGTAGTTCCATTGGAATCTCTCCTTTTCCAGAATCTGTTTTTGAAAGGACCTTGTGCTATGAAATGGTTGATTGCATCGGATATCCATGGGTCTGCGCCCTGCTGTGAAAAGCTGCTGGAGGCTTTTGAAAGAGAGCGCGCGGATAAGCTTTTGCTGCTGGGAGATCTGTTGTACCACGGTCCGCGAAACGACCTGCCGGAGGGGTACGCGCCGAAAAAGGTCATCTCGCTCCTGAATGCCAATAAAGACAGAATCTTCTGCGTCCGGGGCAATTGCGAAGCCGAGGTGGACCAGATGGTGCTGGATTTTCCGGTGCTGGCGGACTACTGCCTGCTGGAAGCGGAAAATCACCTGATTTTCGCCACCCACGGACATCACCACGATCTGGAAACGCCCCCGGCGCTGCAGCCCGGCGATGTACTGCTCCACGGGCACACCCATGTCCCGGCAAAGGACGGCTCCCACGGCTTCTGGTACCTGAATCCTGGCTCGGTTTCCATTCCCAAGGAAAACTCCCCCAGGAGCTATATGACATTGAAAAGCGGAAAGTTCCTGTGGAAGAAGCTGGACGGCGTGGAATATGATTCCCTTTGCCTTTGAACATATCAGGCGTATCAATTTTTTTGTTTACAATGTCAGCCGGTGACCTACATACGTCCCTATCAGCCGGAAGCCTAGCTCCTTCAGAACCTCTCCGCCGGGGTCTCCCTCATTCGCAAAAGAGGTGAGCCATCGACCACCCTTTTCCTTCAGGCTGTTCAGGGCGGCGGTGAGCAGCGCCCGGAAAGGCTCCGCGTGGTACTGCCGGTCTGTAAAGTCCAGAGCGAAAATTTCCTGATGGGGGTCTTCGTCGCTTGTCATGAGCACCTCTCCGGCGGCGCTCCCCTCCTCGGTGATAAAGATATCCCACCGATCCATGGTGTCCCGTACCCGGTCACAGTTCCAGTACATCTCACCCTGAATTTGGCGGTGAATGGCGGCAAACGCCTCAAAATTGTCCGCAGTTATCCGTTCTACGCCGGAGGGCGGCGGCAGGGGTTGATACCGTTCCAGGTCAAGCAGGAAATTCCAGGAGCGCTCAGTGCAGGGAACGCCTGTCCTTTCCAGCCAGTTCAGGGCGTCTACATTCTCTGCCGGAAAGCCAAGGTCGAGGGTAAACCCCGGCCAGCGTTCCCGGCAATACTCCACAAACTCCGCCAGCGCTGCCCCTGTGTCCCGCCGTATGTTGAAGACGTAGGTGTAGATATAACGGTCTTTTTCCAAATGCTCAAAGGCGATAAATCCCTCGACCACCTCGTCCACAAGAAACAGCAGGACGTCCTCATAGGGGCGTTCCAGGGACAGCTTGGTCCGGCAGATGAAATCCTCCCGGGTTTTCATGCCGTCGCAATAGGTAGGATACCCCGACCGGGCAGGATCCAAAGCCAGCTCATAGGCGAAGTCCACGCAGCGGTCAAACTCCGCGTCTTCTATCAGTCTCAACATGGGGCGATCTCCTTTTCCGTTTTTCATCGCTTTTTAGCGGAAACGGCAGTTCCCGCTTTTTCTGCCTATAAAAGTATATCAGCCCGGCAAAGGGGCTGATATAGAGAGTACGGTTTGAGCAGCGCGTTATTCCACCGGGAACAGGGGCAGTTCCTTCAGGAATATGATGTCGTCCCTCCTGGCTGCGTCGCCCTCCGCCAGAATGGCGGCGCGCGCCACAATGTTTCCCCCTGCCTTTTCCACCAGCCGTTCAATGGCGGAAAGGGATTCTCCCGTGGAGATCACATCGTCCACTACAGCCACACGTTTTCCCTTCAAAAGCAGAGCGTCTTTGCCGTCCAGGCAGAGGGTCTGCTTTTTTTGTGTGGTGATGGATACCACCTCGTCGGTCAGGGGCTTGCTCATATAGGGCTTTACGCTCTTTCTGGCGACGATGTAATAGGGCAGGTTCCGCAAACGGCACAGCTCGTGCACCAGCGGAATGCCCTTTGCCTCCGCCGTGATGATGTAATCCACCTGGGGCAGCTTCGCTTCGATCAGCGGGGCGGACCTTGTGACGATCTCACAGTCGCCTAAAATCACAAAGCTTGCAATGCACAGGGAATCGGATACCTGCATAATGGGAAGCTGGCGGGTGACCCCTGCCACCTCCAGCGTATAATACTGTTCCATGGAAAATGCTCCTTTCGCAAAAGGCTTACAGTGCCAGACCCGTCCAGCCGATCAGCAGCTTCAGGGCGATACCTGCCAGCATGCCGAAGAAGGGGTCGAACACAGCGGTGACGGACATGGTGACGGCCGCGATCACAGAGCCGCCGGCTTCCGCGGTGGCAAAGGCGGCAGCGCCGTCGCCGGGAATGGTGACAAAAGCGCCCAGAATGAACAGGAAGCCCGCAATGGACTGGCTGGGAACGAATTTGCCAATTTTGGGCAGCAGCCCGAAGAACAGGATCAGCGCCATGATCGCCATCATGATAACGCCCGCCCACACCGCGTGGGGCGCCGCGCCGGTGGCGGAAATAATGGCTTCAACGGGACCGCCGCCGAACAGGGAGCTGACCGCGTCTGCCAAGCCGGAATACACGGTGAGATGGTCCACGTTCATGTTTGCGCCCGCCATGCCGCCGGTGATGTTGCCAAAGGCGATGTTAGCGCCGATGGTCAGGCATGCCAGGGACAAAGCGCCGCGAATGACCGAGGGGTTCACGGTGGGCTTTTCCAGCTTCAGCCGGCACATTTTTTCCGAAATGGCGTTCTCGCCCAGCTCCTGCTTGGCAATTTTTGCCGCAATGCTGGAAATGATGAGAGACCCCACGATGGTGTACACCAGAGCGTTGGAGGGGTCAAGCGCTTTGGTCACCAGATAGATGATGACGGCGGAAGCCACGGAAACCCAGCCGACCAGTGAATTTTCCTTAACCATGCCGAACGCCACCTTCACCAGCATGAAGCCGACGCCTGCCATCATGGCGTGAACGATGGCGTCGCCCGCAAAGGCAGTGATGGCGGACAGCGCGCCGGTCAGCCCCAGCACCACCATGATAAGACCGCCGAACATGACCATGGAAAGCCTGTCCCTGCGGTTCTTGCCCATATTGCCCGCCAGCACGATGGTCTCCGCCTGGAAGGAAATGGGGGCTACCGAGCCCAGCGCGCCGCAGGCGACTGCGCCCACCGCGAAGCCCAGCGCCGTAGGAACGGAAGCAAAGCCGTAGGTCAGCGCCAGCAGACCCTGCGGAATGCCGTTCAGCACAACGCCGATGGCAGCCAGAATGTCTTGAAAGATCTCCACAACAATGCACCTCTTTACAAAAATTAGGCTTTTTTCAAGCCTTATCCAGTTTACTGTAAAATAGGAGATTTTTCAAGCCTTTTTCCGTATTTTCTCCCCTTGACAAGGGCGCCTCCTGCGAGGATAATGGAAAAAGCGAAAAAAACGGAAAAATTTTCCCTGAGGAGGCTTTCCTATGGAGCTTATCACATTTCACCCGCTAGAGGGTTCCGGCGCAGCCGTCACAGGCTACCTGCACACCCCTGTCTGGGAAATGGAGACCCGTCGGGAGCAGTATCCCGGCATCGTCATCTGCCCCGGCGGCGCGTATTTTGCGGTATCGGAGCGGGAGGCGGAGCCCATAGCCCTGCCTTTCTTTGCCCGGGGCTACAACGTGTTCGTCCTCACCTATTCCACCGGGGAGCGTGCAAAAGGCTTCCAGCCCCTGCGGGAGCTTTCCGAGACCATGCGGGCGGTCCGCAGCCATCAGGAATGGCGGGTGGACCCGGAGCATATCGCCGTGTGCGGCTTTTCCGCCGGCGGGCACCTTGCCTGCTCCCTAGGCACCATGTGGGACGACCCGGAGCTTTTGAAGGTCTATGACAACCATGGCGGCAAGAACCGCCCCAACGCCATGATCCTGGGGTATCCCGTCATCACGGCGGACGAGCACGCCCATGTGGATTCCATTAAAAACGTCAGCGGCTGTGAAGCGGGAACACCCGGCTATGAATACTTTTCCCTGGACAAACGGGTCAGCAAAAAGACCTGCCCTGCCTTTCTGTGGCACACCGCCGAGGACGACTGCGTCCCGGTGGAAAACAGCCTGAAGTTTTCCCTGGCGCTGAGCCGGGAGAATATCCCCTTTGAGCTGCACATATTCCCCAAGGGCTGGCACGGCATGTCCGCCTGTACGGAGGAAACCGGCAGCCGGGACAACTACAACGCCCGCTGGGTCGGCCTTGCCATGGACTGGCTGGACAGGCAGTTTGACTATCAGCTCTGATTTTCCAGACGATCTGCCTCGCTGCCCCTTTTCGTATAGAGAGGATCCCTCTCAATCAACATGAAAAATCCCCCCGGTCAGGCGTTTTCCCGCCCCGGAGGGATTTTTTTCTGTGGTTCGCTTTACGGATTCGGTCCCTTTTCCGGCAGTTTTTTCCCCTTTTCCTTTCTGCGGGAATAGAGCAGGCGGTCCAGCCTGCTTACGGCGGCGTCAAACAGTACGGCGAGAACGGCGGTAAAGCAGAAGCTGAGAACGATACAGAGATAGGGGCGTTCCCGATAGCCTAATCGGCAAAGCAGCTGAAAGGGAATGCGCTGTAAAATGTAAATGCTGAACACATGGGAGCCCAGCCATTGCAGGATACTGTTGTTCAAAGAGAATTTCATGGTCAGGGCAAGCACCAGCAGCATAAAGAAACCGCACCACAGGGTGTACCACCCCAAATTGCTGCCGCGCCGCTCATTTGCCAGCAGGAACACCGCCAGCAGCCCGGCAAAGAAAAGCATATAAATTGTGTCGTTTTTCCCCAGGAGCTTTTGAAAATAAGGGTGCGCAAGGGAGAATACCATGCCGGCGGGGAACATCAGCATGGTGTCGTAGGTCCAGGAATCCCTTCCCAGGCGCATTTGCCAGAAGACGCAGAGAAGGGTCAGCGCGGTGGTGAACGCGGCGCCTAAATACAGGTTCCCCCGGGCGGCAAGGAAAGAGACAAAAGCGATGGCATAGAGGGAAAGGATCGCAAACACGTACCAGTTGCTGTTGCCGATGCTTGTCCACCCGGTAAACGCCAGCAGCGTGTTGGATACCGTCATTTCATTTCCCAAAATCAAATTGACGAGGATATACAGGCAGACGGCGACCGCCATGTGATAAAACACCCGGAAGAACCGCCGGAAGGGGATCGCTTTCACATAGGGAAGCCCCTTCTGCCGGATAGATTCCAGAATGCCGTAGCCGGAATAGAACAGGAACGGCACGACGACCAGCTGCCCCAGGAAGCCCCGGAAAGCGGTGTAGGGCGCGTCTACGGGAGCGTCCATCGGAAGATAGGACCCGGCATGGCTGAAAAAGACCAGCAACGTGAACAGTCCGTTTACGGCGCTGGTGCGCTCCCTGGACATGAAGTCGGAATAAAAGCGGTCCTTGCCCGCTGTTTTCAAATCCAGAAATACAATGCAGAGAAGCAGCGCCAGGAAGACGGTCATGGGATAACCCCCTTTTTCGGGAAATCGGGATCAGCGGAACGCGTTCAGTGGCAGCCGTTTTCCCGGCAGCGCCACTGGGCGGTGGGGTCGGTGGGGTCCCAGGTGTGCCAGGAGGGGATCTGGATACCCGCGGGCTTTTTCAGGGGACCGGAGCTTTCCGCGGTAGTAATGGTCACCTTTGTGCCCAAAGCGCAATTGTCAAAAATCCATTTGGCGTCCCTGCAGTTCAGCCGGATACAGCCCAGCGACCGGGTCTCGCCCAGGTGGTTGTATTCCTCCACCTCAAGGTCCATATTGCTCAAGGTCCAGTTGGGTACGGAATGGAACAGGTAATTGCCCTGTATCTGGGTGCACCACTGCGCCCAGGTGTCTCCGATCATCTGCAGCCAGCGGTAACGGTCGGGCGTGTAATAGGTGCCGGTAATGGTGCCGTACCCGCAGGAGGCGCGCATTGCCCGCACCGGCGTATTGTAGCTGCCGCCGCTGTCCCTGGCAAAAATGATGAGGTAATTGGAATCCTTATACACCTTGATAAAATAAGGTCCGCTCACCACGCCCAGATTGGAGATATCCTCCACCATCACGCCGTTGCGGTAGTACCGCCGCCAGCTTCCCTCCATGTGGAAGCCGGTAAACGCCGCCCCGGTGGTGTTATTGAAAATGTATTTTTTCCCGTCGATGGTGTGGACGCCCCGCAGGAATTTCCGGGTGGCGGCGTCCAGATAGTACAACGTGCCGTTATCCCTGACCCAGCCACTTTTCTCGGGGTAGGAGGTGTCCGGCGTGTAGCTGGTCCAGAGTTCCTCCGCCGCGCCGTAGGGAACATAGCTGTGGTCGGTGGACGCCTCCACGATATTGGCATATGCCCAATGGTCGGGGAACACATCGTAGAAATTCTTGGCGTCCGTTTTGGCGGCAACGTCGGCGTCGGGCAGCCGGTGGAGCATGCGGTTCAGAATGGTCACAGCTTCCGCCCGGGTGATTTTGCTGTTGGGGCGGAAGGTGCCGTCGGAGAAGCCGGTGATCCAGCCCCGCTCCGCGGCGGTGGCGATATGGGGCGCCGCCCAGAAGCCCGCGGACACGTCCGAAAAGGTGCATTCCCCATCAACCAGGGTGTCAAAATTGGAAGCGATGGTCACAAATTCCGCCCGGGTGATCTGCTTGTCCGGGCGAAAGGTGCCGTCCGTGTAGCCGTGAATGATGTCCAGCCCAGCCATGACGCCCACCGCTTTATCGTACCATTGCCCGTGAACGTCGGAAAAAGAGCGCGTTTCCCCGTCCTGCTCCCACAGCAGGGAGTAAAACATCTGGGCGGCTTCGGCGCGGGTCATGCTGGCGTCAGGGCGGAACAGCCCTTTATCCGTTCCCTTAACATAGGCGAAATGGTCGCTGGTGTTCAGCAGGTCGGACACCTGCCTGCTCCAGCGGGCAGTGTAGGCAGCGTCCTGTTCCGCGGGAATGGACTCGGGGTAGACCAGATTTCCGTCCCTGTCGTACCAGCCCAGCACCTGTGCCCGGGGTAGCGCCGGAATTTCCGGCAGGTCTGTGGGGTACTGCCCTTTTTCCACAGTGCGGGTCTCCGTGCCGAAATTTCCCAGCCGGAAGGTCAACGTCACGGTTTCGGCAGGGGCTTCCAGCAGGGGAGAAGTATTTTCCGGCAGCTCGTCCTCCGGGGGAAGCGTCTCGTCCGCAGAGGGAGCTTCCTCCGCAGGGACATCTTCCGTTATAATTGTTTCCGCTGTGCCGGCGGCGGGAAGCTCTTCCTCCTCCGCCCCGGAAGCGGGCACGGCGCAGCAGAAGACGGTCAGCAGCAGGCAGACCAGGAACAGAGAGAAAAAGCGGACGGACGGGCTGGCTTTATGGCGGGGATAGACACGTTTCATGGCTTTGATTAACTCCTTGCACTTTCTTGATGTTCTGTAGGGCTTATTCCGTTTCCCGTTTGTGGAGAGGGAGCCTTTTCAGGAAGTCCTCCGCCAGCGGCGGCGGGGGAGGGGGGACCCGCTTTGGGGAGGGCAGTTCCGGCAGCTTCAGACCAAACTGCTTCAAATCTGCCAGAGAAATTACGGGCAGCTTCAGCCGGGAGCGCGCCAGGGAGAACAGGGAGCTGAGGGTGTGCAGAATGCAGGAATAGGTGTCCCTGTCCAGCCCCCGCAGACCGTTCAGCGTTTCAGCGGCTGCCAGCCACCATTTGTCCGGCGCGTCGGAGAAGGAATCCCCCGGCAGGGCGCGCAGCACGTCATAGAGCGCGTCCGCGAAAGCGGACAGCTCCTCCGGGGACAGGGAGGCGATCCACGCGTTCAGGTTCTCGTCCAGAAACCTTGCCCCATAGGAAAGGCTTTCCAGGTATTCAAAGCTGCAATCCGTGACCACCCAGGAAAAGGGGTCGTGCTGCATGATCCAGAACTGCTCGCTGCGGATAATGCGGTAGTTTTCCTGGTGCTGCAGCAGCAGCCCCACCAGTGAGGACTGGGGAATGGTCTTGTGCAGCCGGGGCTCCATTTCCGCAAACTCCGGGCTTTGGAGAACGCCTTCGGTAAACCCGGGACCGTCGTGGCTGTAAAAGCCCACAATGCGCTTTCTGGTCTCCGGGGAGCAGAACAGGGAGGAATACACCGCAATGTTCCCGCCCTTGGAATGCCCTCCTACCCGCAGGTCGCCGGAAATACTTCCTGCCGCCCAGTCCAGATAGGCGGCGCCTGCCACCTGAGAGGGTACGGGGGAGATAAACGCCAAATTGAAATCTTCCTTCCACGCTACATAGGAGGAATCTGTACCCCGATAGGCAATATAGGCAAAATCTTCCAGCAAAAAGGTCACGGCGGAAAACTGCTCCTCCGCCTCCTTGTCAATGATGTTGACATAGCCCGCTACCCGCAAGCCCTGGAACCGCGGGTTTTCCGCGACCTGACGCACCAGTTGGCTGTCCAGCTCCGGCACCCTGTCGTGGGCTGTCAGGGAAGCGACGGCGCTGTCGGCGGCAAGGTCGATAAAGGAGACGGGCGATTCCTGGGTCTCCGGCACAAGCCCGGAAAAATCCAGATAGGAAAGCTGGGAAAGGATCAGGCTGTCCACCTCGCAGAAAGGCTTTTCCGCGAATTTGGCGGTACAGTCCCTTGCGTAGTCCAGAATATTTCCCATCGGCAAAGACCTCCTTGTAATGCCCCACATCTAGTTGCTGTTTCTTTAGTGTACCATAAATATGGGAAATGGGAAAGAGATATTCAAAAATTTCTTTCGACCTTTTTTGCAGACAGCGGAAGATATGATATAATGATTGCAAAGTAAAAGAAAGGCTTTTCAAACTGGAAATATTTTCCGTCCATTCTAAGGGGGTAAAGCTTATGAAAATTTCCGTATTGGGCTGTGGAAGATGGGGGACCTTTCTGGCGTGGTATCTGCACCGCATCGGGCATGAAGTCACGCTGTACGGCAGGGAGGGTTCCGCCCGCATGGACGCGCTGATTGCCACCCGCACCAACGGCGTGACCACCCTGCCGGAAGAAATGACCCTGACCCGTGACCTGAAAACCGCGCTGGAAAGCCCTGTGCTGGTGATCTCCGTAGGCTCCCAGAGCCTGCGGGGTCTGATAAAGGAGATCGCCGCCCTTTGCCCGGCGGAGAAAAAGACCTATGTCCTGTGCATGAAGGGTCTGGAGATCGGCACGGGCAAGCGGCTTTCCACCATCGTCAGGGAGGAAGCCGGGGAAAGCGCCGGGGTCGCCGTGTGGCTGGGACCCGGTCATGTGCAGGAATTTACCGCGGGCATTCCCAACTGCATGGTGCTGGACAGCGAGGACGAGGCGTTGAAGGAGCGGCTGGTCGCGGAGCTTTCGGGCGACCTGATCCGCTTCTATTACGGCAGGGATTTGCTGGGCAACGAGGTGGGCGCGGCGGCGAAAAACGTCATCGGCATTGCCGCCGGAATGCTGGACGGGCTTCACCTTTCCTCCCTGAAAGGCGCGCTGATGAGCCGGGGCACCCGGGAGATCGCCCGGCTGATCGCCGCCCTGGGGGGCAGCGAGCTTTCCGCCTACGGGCTGTGCCATTTGGGAGATTACGAAGCCACCGTATTTTCCCAGTACAGCCACAACCGCCGGTACGGCGAGGCTCTGATTTTAGGGCAGAAATTTGAGGAGCTTGCCGAGGGCTGCCACACCGTCCGGGCACTTGTCAAGCTGGGAGAGGAGACCGGCGTTTCCCTGCCCATCTGCCATGCGGTATACGGAATGCTGTACGAAAACGCCGACCCCCACAAGACGCTGGACGCCCTGTTCTCCCGCAGCCTGAAAAACGAATTTTGATGAGATATTCTCCATAACAAACGCCCCTGCCGTTCGGCAGGGGCGTTCCGAAAACAGCGAATCCTCCCCACAACGGTTGGTCGAAGGGAGGATTTCTCATTTTGCGATAGTGCGGCAGCGCCCCTTACACAGGGGTGCCTTCCGCTTCTCGCAACTGGCAGTCAAATCCCAATTGATCCGCACAGCTTTCAGTCGGGATACGCACTTACGAAAATTGCTCGCCATCTTCCCGTTCTGCCTGCGGTGCAACCGCCGCCCGTTCCTTCATTGCCTGCTTCAGCTCTTTCAGGAGAACGTCCACCTTTTCCCCGGTGATTGTCGTTTTTATGGACGCTTTCTGCTCGTCAAAGGCGGAAAGAACATAGCCGTCTTCAGTCACGTAGAAAAAGCCGTTTACGCCGAATTGCATACGGGTCTCCACGTCCATGTCCCGAATGACAGGAACGATGGCTTTCATGCCCTTGGACAGGCGAGGCTTGTAGTCCACAAAATCCATATTGGACGCGATCGTCAGCTTGTCTCCCGGCTGGAACAGCCCGGCGGCATCTTCTATTACGGTGATAGGGTACTCGTAAAATTTGTATACGTCTCCGATTCCGTTTTCCTGCCGCTTTTTGTCCAGCTCCGGGTTTCCGGTGGAAATGTACTGGTCATAGGTCGTCATGTCCCCGTCTATGGTACAGTAAATAAAAGTATCTTCACGTGCTTTGACCTTTTCCCATGTTGGAACCAACAAATCCCCATTGGGAGGAAGCGTGCGGATATCCCCGCAAACAGGGTATTTTTCCCGCAATTTGCTGATTTCACTTTCGGACAGGCGCTGCTCCCCGAAACGGAAGAACGCCAACCAGCCTATGGCGCAGAGCAGGACGACAGCAGCCACACCGAAAAGCAGCTTCTTTTTGTGGGACATGGGCGCACCTCGATTCAAGTCCTTGGAATGTCGAAATTTCACAATAAAGCCTTATTCCCGCCCTGCTGAATCCATCTCAAAGTAGCAGTAGGGAAGACCGTCTTTATAGATTCGATATTGCCCGTCCATCGCTAATGTGCCCGTGGGAAATACGAACCTGTGTTCATAAACTGGACCGTCCAACTCATGGGCAGATAGGGGAACGACCTCGTTTTCCCAGGGGGTATACACGATGTACCAGTTCCCCTTGTGGAAATATTCAAGCCACCACAGGGCGCCGGTAGAGCCGATTCTTTCTTTCTTTGCACGGTAGACGACGGTCACCACGTCTCCCTTGGTTCCCGTAGAAGGGACCTCCACGTCAAATTCAATTTTCTCCGCCGTGGCGGCAGCCCTCTCTTCGGCGAGCTTCAGACCGGGAAAGAACTGGGGGTCACGGGCGGTTTCCTCTGTGGGCGCGGTTTCCCACATGGGAAACCGATTTTCCACGCGAAAAATTTGGAAAAGGAAAGCCCCGCCAAAAAGGAGCCCGAGAACCAGAAGCCCGGCGGCAACCGTCACGATGATTTTTTTCTTTCGGGACATGGGCGCACCTCGATTCAGGAAAGCTTCCGCTTTTGGGTTTTTCAGGCGTTCCGTGGGATATCGGAGCATTTTTCCATGATGTTGATGTTAATGAAATAATATCATATCAATTAAATAAAGTAAAGAAAAGTTTGTAAAGAATTGCGGGATAGATTTGCAAAATATATTCTTCCTTTGCCGATTTTCTCCCGATAAAATCATGCTGCCCAGCCTTGGCAGCTTCCCGTAATTTCCCGTTCCGGGGTTCACGGTTTTTCTGCAAATTCTTCCCGGCTGCCGCTTGACAACTGAACAAATGTTTGCTATGATAAGCTGGGAAAATGAGAGGGGGCGGAAAAATGAAACCGAAACAGAAAAACCAGCCCGCGGAATCCCCGGAGGAGCTGCAGCGCCGCCGGGTGCTGCAGGAAGCGCTGGCGTGCCTGCTGCCGGAGCCGGAAGCGGAAACGGTCTGCGCACGGCTGCTGGAAGCCTTCGGCAGCTTTGACGGCATCTTCTGCGCCCCGGAGGAAGTGCTGCGGGACGTTCCCGGCGTGGGGGAAAAGGTTGCCCATTTTCTGCGGCTGGTGATCCGGCTGTCCCAAACCTATCTGGAGGAACGCTCCTGGAACCTCCGCCGCATTTACGACACCCCCTCGGCGGTGGAGATGTTCCGCCCGAAATTCTTAGGGCGCAAAACGGAAGCGGTCTGCCTGATGCTGCTGGACGGCAGGGGCAGAATGGTGTATAACGACATCATCTGCGAGGGCTCCATCAGCGAGGTGCCCCTTTATCTCCGGCAGGTGCTGCAGCTCTGCATGGAGTACAAGGTGGAGGAAGTGTTCCTGGCGCACAATCACCCCAGCGGCATGGCGTTCCCCTCTCAGAACGACCTGCTGGTCACCGACCGGCTGCTTGTGGCGCTGGACAGCATAAACGTCGCACTTTGCGACCACATTATTTTCGCGGACGAAAGCTATTACTCCTTTCTGGGCAGCGGCGTGCTGACCCGGCAGGAGGATATCATGCGGCAGACGCAGTATGAAGAGACCGAAACCGTGCGGAAGCTGGAAGCGCGGCTGCGGGGACAGAACGAGGAAGCATAGAAAGGGGGAGGCGGCGTGGATTTTAAGCTGGTTTCCAAATTCCAGCCCACCGGCGACCAGCCGGAGGCCATCGGGCAGCTGGTGCAGGGCGTGAACGGCGGCATGAAGGAGCAGACCCTGCTGGGCGTCACCGGCTCCGGCAAGACCTTTACCATGGCGAACGTCATCGCGCAGTTGAACCGCCCCACTCTGGTCCTGGCGCACAACAAGACACTGGCGGCGCAGCTGTGCTCGGAGTTCCGGGAATTTTTCCCGGAAAACGCCGTGGAATATTTTGTATCCTATTATGATTATTACCAGCCTGAGGCATACATTGCCCAGACGGACACCTATATCGAAAAGGATTCCGCCATCAACGACGAAATAGACAAGCTGCGCCACAGCGCCACCAGCGCCCTTTCCGAGCGCCGGGACGTGATCATCGTGGCGTCGGTCTCCTGTATCTATTCTTTGGGCGACCCTATCGACTACCGCACCATGGTGATCTCCCTGCGCCCGGGCATGGAAAAAAGCCGGGACGAGCTGCTCCACAAGCTGGTAGAGCTGCAATATGAGCGTAACGACGTGAACTTTATCCGCAATAAGTTCCGGGTGCGGGGGGACGTGGTGGAGATTTTCCCGGCGGAGTCCAGCGAACGGGCGGTGCGGGTGGAATTTTTCGGGGACGAGATCGACCGCCTCCGGGAATTTAACCCCCTGACCGGGGACGTGACGGCGGAGCTTCGGCACATCGCCATCTATCCCGCTTCCCACTATATCGTGCCCAAGGACAAAATGGAGAAAGCCATCGCGGACATCAACGACGAAATGCTGGAACGGGTGGAGTTTTTCAAGGAGCAGGGCAAGCTGATAGAAGCCCAGCGCATTGAACAGCGCACCCGGTACGACATGGAGATGCTTTCGGAGATCGGCTTCTGCAAGGGGATCGAAAACTATTCCCGTGTGCTTTCCGGCAGGGAGCCGGGCAGCGCCCCCTTTACGCTTTTGGATTATTTCCCCGACGATTTCCTGCTGTTCGTGGACGAGTCCCACGTCACCCTGCCCCAGGTGCGGGGCATGTTCGCCGGGGACCACGCCAGAAAGGAAATGCTGGTGGATTACGGCTTCCGGCTGCCCTCGGCATATGACAACCGCCCCCTGAATTTTGACGAGTTCTATTCCCATATCCATCAGGCGGTGTTCGTCAGCGCCACGCCGGGAGATTTGGAGCTGGAAAAGTCCGCCCAGGTAGTGGAGCAGGTCATTCGTCCCACCGGGCTGCTGGACCCGAAAATCACCGTAAAGCCCACCGACGGGCAGATAGACGACCTGATTTCCGAGATCAATCTCCGGGTGGAAAAGAAGGAGCGGGTGCTTGTCACCACCCTGACCAAAAAAATGGCGGAGGACCTGACCTCCTATCTGGAGGGCTACGGGATCAAAGTGCGGTATATGCACCACGATATCGACACCGTGGAGCGCATGGAGATCATTCGCGACCTGCGGCTGGGGGAATTTGACGTGCTGGTGGGCATCAACCTTCTGCGGGAGGGTCTTGACCTGCCGGAGGTTTCCCTGGTGGCGATCCTGGACGCGGACAAGGAAGGCTTCCTCCGCAGCGGGCGCAGCCTGATCCAGACCGTTGGCAGGGCCGCCCGAAACGCCGGGGGACAGGTCATCATGTACGCCGACGAGGTGACGCCCTCCATGGAATACGCCATTACGGAAACGGAGCGCCGCCGCGCCATTCAGGAAAAATATAATGAAGATCACGGCATCGTGCCGAAGACTATCACCAAGGACGTGGCGGAGATTCTGGAAATTTCCACCCACAAGGAAGATGGCAAAAAGAAAAAGAAGAAATACACGGCTGCGGAACGCCGCGAGCTGATCGAGAAATACACCAAGGAGATGAAGGCGGCGGCAAAGCTGCTGGAATTCGAGCACGCCGCTTATTTGAGAGACAAAATTAAAGAATTGGAGGGGCAAAGCGCGGGTCACGCCCCGGTGCCCAAGCGGAGGGACAGATGAGAAATAAGCCGGACAGAGAAAAGTTCCGTTTTTTCCCCGAAGCCGGAAACGGTCGGGAAAAGCTTTCCCCTGTGCCGCCGGAGCCGGAGGGAAAATATCCCTGCCCCTGCTGTGGAAGCTTGACCCTTCCCGTGCCGCAGGAGGAAGCGATCGCCTACATCTGCCCGGTTTGTTTCTGGGAAAACGACGTGTTTGTCTCCGGGGAAGACGAACCCAGCGACGAGAACCACGGCATGACGCTCCGGCAGGGTCGGGAATTTTATCGGAAATACGGAACCCTGCGTCCTGACAGGAGGGAAAAATGAACAGGCAAAAGGCTCTGGAAATCGGATACTGCCAGCTGGCGGTTGACTTCAACACGACCCCCGAGATTTTTCAGAAGAATGGCGTCTTTTTCACTGCTCCAGCAAGGCACCCCGGTCGCAGGGCGTACAGCACGAAAATGCCCTTTTTTGAAATGGTCACGGTGGGAAGCTCTGCCGTTATTATGGCAGAGAAAAGGCTCTGTCCGGCACTGAAGGAATGGAGCGGCGGGGCGGAGGAGCCCCATTGGCTCTTTGAATTTCCCCGAATGCAGAAGCTGGCGGAAATTTTGGCGCCCTATGGATATGAATTGACCCAGACCCACCACGGCTATCTGCCTGCGGGCAGCTTTTCCTTTGCCCCTCTGCCGGAGGGCTTCTCCCTGAAATGGCTGGAGCAGCGGGAAATTGCCGGGTTTTATCCCAACAAGGCGTATCCCAATGCGCTGCAGGAGAGGGAAAATCCCGCCCGCCCCGATGTACTGGCGCTTGCCGCTATGGACGGGGAGAAAATTGCCGGGTTGGCGGGGGCTTCCGCCGATGGGAAAGAGCTGTGGCAGATCGGCATTGACATGCTGCCGGAATACCGGGGCAGGGGACTGGGGACTGCGCTGGTGAGAAATCTGGCGGCGGAAATAGAGAGGCGGGGAAAGCTGCCCTTCTACTATGCCAGCCTGTCCAATCTCCATTCGCAGAATATCGCTGCTGCCTGCGGGTTCCGCCCGGCTTGGGTGGACGTTTCCGCACGGAAAAGGGAGGATTGACGTTATGGGAAAGAAATTGTCGGAGATGAGTTTGGAAGAGCTGTGGGAGCTGTTCCCCATTTTCCTCACAGAGCACCAGGACTGCTGGGAGCAATGGTTTCTGGAGAAGCAAGCAGAGCTTGCGCCGCTGCTTCCTTCGGGGAGCAGGATCAGCCACATCGGCAGCACGGCGGTAAGGGGTATTTGGGCGAAGCCCATTGTGGACGTCTTGATTGAATTGCCGGACAGGGCTGCATTTTCCACGGCAAAATCAGCGCTGGCAGAAAAAGGATATATTCTGATGTCGGATAGCGGAGAAAGGGCTTCCTTCAATCAGGGTTATACGGAAAGCGGCTTTGCGGAGAAAGTATTTCATCTGCATTTGCGGCTTGCCGGGGATCATGACGAGCTGTATTTCCGGGATTATATGAACGCTCACCCGGAGGCGGCGAAGGAGTATGAAGCCTTAAAGCTGCGTCTGTGGAAGGAATATGAACACGACCGAGACGAATACACCCGGCAGAAGACAGAGTTTGTCAGAAATTATACAGAGCTGGGGAAGAAGCGGGAAGGGGAAACAGCAGTGTGAAAAGAAGAGAAGAAATCATAGCTGCCTATTTCCGCGGCTGGGTAGAAAACGACCCGGCAGTGCTGGGAAAAACCTTTGCGGAACATATCGTCTACAGCGAGTGCTTTGGTCCCGAGTACCGGGGGCTGGGGCAAATAGAGCGGTGGTTTTCCGATTGGCACCAAAAGGGAAAAGTGCTGGAATGGCAAATTAAAAGCTTCCTGCACGAGGGAGACCGCACGGCGGTGGAATGGTACTTCCGCTGCGAGTATAATGGGGAGATAGACGGCTTTGACGGCGTTTCCCTGATGGAGTTTAATGAAGCCGGAAAAATCGTCTCCCTGAAGGAGTTTCAGTCGAAGGCAGAGCATGAGTTTCCTTATATGAGGAGTCAGCAAAGAAAGGATAAGAAAAAGTATGAGCCTTGATAAAATCGTGGTGCACGGCGCCAGGGAACACAATCTGAAAGACGTCGATGTGACGATCCCCCGGGACAAGCTGGTGGTGCTCACCGGGCTTTCCGGGTCGGGCAAATCGTCTTTGGCGTTCGATACCATTTATGCCGAGGGGCAGCGGCGGTATGTGGAAAGCCTTTCCTCCTATGCCAGAATGTTTTTGGGGCAGATGGAAAAGCCGGACGTGGATATGATAGACGGGCTTTCCCCCGCCATTTCCATCGACCAGAAGACTACCTCCAAGAACCCCCGTTCCACCGTGGGCACGGTGACGGAAATTTACGACTACCTGCGCCTGCTGTACGCCCGTATCGGCATTCCCCACTGCCCCATCTGCGGCAGGGAGATCAAGCAGCAGACCGTGGACCAGATCGTGGATCAGGTGCTGGCGCTGCCGGAAAGCAGCAAAATACAGGTGCTTGCCCCCACCGTCCGCGGCAGAAAGGGAGAGCACCAGAAGGAATTTGAAGCCGCCCGGCGCTCCGGCTTTGTCCGCGCCAGAGTGGACGGGCTGGTCTATGATCTGAACGAGACGATTTCCCTGGAAAAGAATAAAAAGCACACCATTGAGATCGTGGTGGACAGGCTGGTGGTGAAGCCCGATATTCGCTCCCGCCTGGCGGATTCCATCGAGGTGGCTGCCGGGCTGACCGGCGGCGTGGTGGTGGTCAGCGTGCAGGACGGCGAGGACATCACCTTCTCCCAGAACTATGCCTGCCCGGAGCATGGGGTCAGCATTGACGAGCTTTCCCCCAGAATGTTTTCGTTCAACAACCCTTTCGGCGCCTGCAAAAAATGCACGGGGCTGGGCGTGTTTATGCGCATCGACCCCCAGCTCATCATTCCCGATAAGCGGCTGTCCATCAACAAGGGGGGCTTAAAAGCCAGCGGCTGGGCAATGGAGGGCAGCACCATCGCCGCCATGTACATGCGGGGGCTTGCGGAGCATTACCACTTTTCTCTGGATACCCCCATCGGCGAGCTGCCGGACGAGATCGTGGACATTCTGCTGTACGGCACCAAGGGGGAGAAAATCAAGCTCCGCCGGGTCAGCGAGTACGGCAGCGGCACGTATATGGCGGAATTTGAGGGCGTCATCAACAATCTGGAGCGCCGGTTCCACGACACCTCCTCCAACTGGATCAAGGAGGAGATCGAAACCTATATGAGCGCCGTGCCCTGCGACGAGTGCCACGGCAAGCGGCTTTCCGCGGAAAGCCTGGCGGTCACGGTGGGCGGCATCAACATTGCGGATTTCTGCGACAAATCCGTGACGGAGGCGCTGGAATTTGTAGAGGCGCTGGAGCTGACCGACCGGGAAAAGCTCATCGCCGCTCCTATTATGAAGGAGCTGAAAGCCCGGCTGGGCTTCCTGAACAGCGTGGGCCTGGAATACCTGACCCTGTCCCGCTCCTCCAGCTCCCTGTCCGGCGGCGAGAGCCAGCGCATTCGCCTTGCCACCCAGATCGGCTCCTCCCTGATGGGCGTGCTGTATATTCTGGACGAGCCCTCCATCGGGCTGCACCAGCGGGACAACCAGAAGCTGCTGGATACCCTGAAGCGCCTGCGGGATTTGGGCAATACGGTCATCGTGGTGGAGCATGACGAGGACACCATGCGGGCTGCGGACTATCTGGTAGATGTGGGACCCGGGGCAGGCGTTCACGGCGGGGAGATCGTCTATGCCGGACCTGTCAAGGGGATCGAAAAGTGCAAGGAATCCGTCACCGGGCAGTACCTCAGCGGCAGGAAAAAGGTAGAGGTCCCCGCAAAGCGGCGGAAGGGCAGCGGCAATTTTCTGGAAATCCGCGGCGCCGCCCAGAACAACCTGAAAGGGATCAACGTGAAGATTCCTCTGGGAGAATTCGTCTGCGTGACAGGGGTTTCCGGCTCGGGAAAATCCTCCCTCATCAATGAAATCCTTTACAAGCGGCTGGCGGCGGAGCTGAACCGCGCCCACACCCACGCCGGAGCCCACAAGGATATTCTGGGCATGGAGCAGCTGGACAAGGTGATCCAGATCGACCAGTCTCCCATCGGCAGGACGCCCCGCTCCAACCCTGCCACCTACACCGGGCTGTTCACCGATATCCGGGAGCTGTTCGCCAGCACACAGGACGCCAAAATGCGGGGCTTTACCGCCTCCCGCTTCTCCTTTAACGTCAAGGGCGGGCGGTGCGAGGCGTGCCAGGGCGACGGCATTATCTGTATCGAAATGCACTTTTTGCCGGACGTATACGTTCCCTGCGAGGTCTGCAAGGGGCACCGCTACAACCGGGAAACGCTGGAAGTGAAATATAAGGGGAAGAACATTTACGACGTGCTGGAAATGACCGCGGAGGAAGCCCTGGATTTCTTCCGGGATATTCCCAAGCTGGCGCGGAAGCTGCAAACGCTGGTGGACGTGGGGCTGGGCTATGTAAAGGTGGGGCAGCCTGCCACCACCCTGTCCGGCGGCGAAGCCCAGCGGGTGAAGCTGGCGACGGAGCTTTCCAAACGCCCCACCGGGCGCACCATCTATATTCTGGACGAGCCCACCACCGGCCTGCATATCGCGGACGTACACAAGCTCATCGAGGTTTTGCAGCGGCTGGTGGACGCCGGGAACACCGTGGTGGTCATCGAACACAATCTGGATCTGATCAAGACTGCGGACCATATCATCGACCTGGGTCCGGAGGGCGGCAACCGTGGCGGGGAGATCATCGCCCAGGGCACCCCGGAGCAGGTGGCAAAGGTCCCCGGCTCTTACACGGGACAGTTTTTGAAGCCCCTGTTGGAGAAATAGGTACAGGAAAAAGCGGCTGAAAAGCCGCTTTTCGTTTTCAAAAATTTTGTTGCGGTATAGCTTGCGCAGGTCGGCAGCACCTCAACGGATCAGCTGTGCTGGGTGTTTTTTTGAAAATATGGACAAAAGGCTCTGTGAGAACTTTTTCTCACAGAGCCTTTTTGCGTCTTTCGGAAAACGCCTGTCGGGCGCGGTTGACAGCGAAGGGAATCTTTGCTATACTGGCGGGGAAAACAGGAAGGGGGCGGACGAAATGAAGCAAAAAGACGTCTTGCGACAGGAAGCTGCAAAGTCCGCCATGGGAAAGAGGTAAGCCCTCTGTTTTTTCAAAGCTGATTTTGTAAATCGACACTTCTGTCAAACGCAGGAGCGTCGATTTTTATTTTATTCGGAAGAATCGAGGAGATTTTATGACGATATTCAGAGAAGCTGAAAAAGAAAAGGGCGCGCCCGCGGAGGAAACGGTGGCGCGGATCGCCGCCGGATACTTCAAAAAAGTGCGTTCTGTCCGCCGCGTGCCCCAGGGGGTCTCCACTTACGTGTATCGGGCGGAGACGGATTTAGGCGTGGTTTATCTGCGGTTTTTGCCGGAGGACGCCACCTTCGGCGCGGAGGTGCTCGCCCAGAAAAAGCTGGAGGAGCTTTCGGTGCCTGCGCCAAAGGTGCTCCATTATGAAGCGCGGGAGCCGGTGACGGGGCGCTCCCTGATGATTACGGAAAAGCTGGGGGGAGAGGCACTTTCCCCACAGGCGCCCCCGGAAATCCTGCGCTCCGTGCTGCGGCAGGCAGGGCGGCAGCTGAAAAAGCTCCATACCGTGCCGGTTGCGGGCTTTGGCTGGGTCGACCGCAGATTCGAGACAGAGCTTCGGGGGGAACACCCGGACTATCCAAGCTATTTTAACGAATTTCTGGAAAACGACCTTTGCGCGCTTGCGGCTTTCCTGCCAAAAGAGGACATAACGCGGCTCCGTACTCTGACAGAAGAAGCGCGCGATACCCTTGCCGCCGACAGCGCGGTTCTGGTGCACGGCGACTTCTGCATGGAGCATATTTTTCATGAGGGCGGCGAATTTACCGGCTTCATCGACTTTGGCGAGATTCGCGGCAGCCAGCCCTATTTTGACCTTGGCACATTTACAAATTCTGACGAAACGGCGGAAAACGCCGCCACCCGCTGGCTTTTGGAGGGCTATGGGGAAGCCGATCTGCGGGCGGTGCATCTAAGCGCCCTTTGCTTTGCCCCGCGCTTTGCCGGAAAAAAGGCTGCCCTTCCCGCCGGAGAATTCTGGCGGGAAAGGCTGAAAAAGGAGATTCTTTGCCTGAGGTGACCGAAAGGTAAGCAGTGGGCGGACAAACCGTTCACTACCATCTCAGCGAGGGAGCCTGCTTCCATGGAACATATTGCTTTCCCTGCCCCCATACATTTCGGGGCAGGGCTTACTCCGTTGGGAAAGGACGTTTTATCTGGCTGACGCCGGTCAGATAATTCAGATCTACATTGTAGAAGCGCGCCAGCGTAATTACACTGTCCAGAGGGATACGGGTCTTCCCACTTTCGTAATCCGAATAAGTGCGTTGACCGATGTGGATCAGGTCGGCGATCTGCTGCTGACTGTAATGGTTATCTTCCCGCATTTCCCGAATCTTTTCATAAGGTTTATATCGCACCAGCTCACCGCCTTTAGAGGAATCTTCCATAATTTTAGTAGATAAAACTGGAAGCAGACGTTCTTAGAATTATATACTCTAAAATTTTCTCCAAAGTATTGACTTCTATGCGGGAACAGAGTAAAATGAAATTAAAGTGTGAAATACTCACAAATCGAAAAATGGGGGAATCTGCATGAAAATCGTAGATCAGAAAACGGTGGGAGCTATTGCCAAACGGCTTCGGCTGGACACGGGATATTCCCAGGAAATGGTGGCGTACGCCCTGAATATGAACCGCTCCGGCTATTCCTACAAGGAGATCGGGAAAACGGCGTTCAGCCTGTACGATCTGCAGCGCCTTGCCATTTTGTATGGCATTTCTACCGATGTGTTTTTCCAGCTGGCGCCTTACCCGGAGCAGTCCAGGGCCGTGCGGGTCAAGCGCAAGGTGTCTCCCAATGTAGGGCGTGTCGGCGAGCTGGCAAAGGACGAAAAGAAGCTGATCGAGCTGTTGAGGATCTATCATTCCTTTACCGGGACGGACCGCTTGATCAAACAGCTGCAAAAGACGGTGGAGGAGGAGCTTATGCTCAAAACATCGTAAATATAATTGACGGTGAGAAGAACGTGCAGTTTCCTTTTCCCGATTTTACATACTGCCCCTGCTGGGAGCATGCTTCAGAAGGCAGCAAAAGCGCCCCGTTTGAAAACGGAGCGCTTTTTATCATATTTCAGGAAAGCTGTCTGAACAGGGCTTCTTTTCCAGAATATTCAGGCTTCAGGCGGAACGGAATGACTGTTCTCCTTTTTCCTGCTGCTCGAAAGGAAGAAAAGAAAGGTCATGGTACAGAACCTTTTCGCGCTGTGATTTCTTACGGATTTGACTGGATTTATTTACAATGTGTTCAACAACTGGGAAACCGAATGGAGTAAGATAATGCAGGTGAAATGGCTTTTTCCGCTTTGACTGCGGGAAAAAAGACTTTTCCAACTTGAAAATTTATGGTATGATTAAGAAAAATTTTCAATCGGGCTAATGGAAAAGGGCAGAGAATATATGACGGCTTGTGGTCGGGTCAGAGAGTTGAAATTTGTACTAAAGTGGGTT
>CALFFN010000016.1 GCA_937958185.1 uncultured Neglectibacter sp.
GGGACGCTGGTGCGAACTGACCGAGCCGGCAGGCAAGAAACGTTTTTACGCCGATTTGGTCGCTACCAATTTTTCACGGTCAAAGGGAAAAGAATATTATTTTTGTAGTAGGACCGCAAAGAAAAAGAAGCTTCTGAAGACCGTGGCTTTTTCAGAAACTTTTTGCCGTTGGGAGAAAAAACGAAAAACCCAGGCAGGCTCTGAGAAAAAGGCAAAATTTCTAAAAATTTTTATTGAAAGTTTTTGACGCAAATAGATTTTGGCGTTATAATGGAGACAAGAAAGCCATAAGGGGATAGAGCCATGAGGTATTATGTGGTCAGGGTAAACGCTGTCCGCCATACGAAGGAGTATCGCGCGTCAAGAACCGTAAGCCGATGGACAGCGGACAAAAGCAAGGCGTATGGATTTGCCAGCCGGCAGGTAGCGGAACTGCTGGCGGAGCGCGAGTGGCGCCTTCAGCACCCATGCTGGATAAATACGATCAAGTTCCGAATTGAACAGGCGGAGGACCGGGCATAGCGGCTTTGAAGCTGCCTCAGGGAAAACCGACGCGCCGAAACAGAAAAAAGGCTTTTGCGAAAAGATTTTGAGATTCTGCCGGAAGTGCCTTTTCTTTTCCAGAAAAAGGTGGTACAATGTCCGTATAAAGAAAGGGCGGAAACGCCCTTGGGTCAGGCAAAAACAGAGAGGAGCCTCTTATTATGGCAAAAATCATCGGTAGACCTGCATTACCCAACATGCCCTGGCAGGATAAACCCGCCGGGTACGACAAGCCCGTGTGGCGCTACACCGGGAACCCCATCATCAAGCGGGACGCGATCCCCACCTCCAACAGCATTTTCAACTCCGCCGTGGTCGTGTTTGGCGACGCTTACGCCGGGGTGTTCCGCTGCGATAACAGAGGGGTGGAAATGGACATTTTTGCCGGCTTCTCCAAGGACGGCATTCACTGGGAGATCAATCACGACCCCATCGTGTTTGAGGGGGAAAAGGACGTGATCCGCAAGGAATACCGTTACGATCCCCGGGTCTGCTTCATTGAGGACAGGTACTATATCACCTGGTGCAACGGCTATCACGGTCCCACCATCGGCGTGGGCTGGACCCAGGATTTCAAAACCTTCCACCAGCTGGAGAACGCTTTCCTGCCCTATAACCGCAACGGCGTGCTGTTCCCCCGGAAAATAGGTGGGAATTACGCCATGGTCAGCCGCCCCAGCGACACCGGGCACACCCCCTTCGGCGACATTTTCTACAGTGAAAGTCCCGACCTGTGCTATTGGGGCAGGCACCGCTGGCTGTTCGGCACGGCAAACGGCTGGCAGAGTAAGAAAGTGGGTCCCGGACCTACCCCCATTGAGACGGACGAGGGCTGGCTGATGATCTATCACGGCGTGCTCAATTCCTGCAACGGCTTTGTCTACCGCTTCGGCGTGGCGCTGCTGGATATCGACCGCCCCTGGATCGTGAAGGAGCGCTGCAACTTCTATGTGTTCGGACCTGAGGAGCAGTATGAGCTGACCGGCGACGTGCCCAACGTCACCTTCCCCTGCGCCACCCTTACCGACCCGGAGACCGGGCGCATCACCATTTACTATGGCGCTGCCGACACCGTGACCGGTCTGGCTTTCACCACCGTGGACGAGCTGCTTTCCTACATGAGAAAGTACCCCATGCCGGTAGGCGACCAGGAAAATAAGTAAGTTTTTCTGTCACTATGACAAAAAAGGCATACCCTCTGCGGGTATGCCTTTTTTACATTCAGGAACTGCGCTCCTTATTGCTTTTGCAGCAGGACGTCCCGCACGAGGGAAAAGTGAAGCTCCACGCCGCCTGCCGGGTAATCCCCGTTTTTTTGAATACGGTATTCTATCCACTCAGCGGAATTCTGCTCACCATTCAAGCTGAAACGGAACACCAGCTGCTTCTGGGCAGATTCCCAAAAATCCTGAAAGACAGTATCCGCCCCGCCTTTGGGGTACTCCATATTTGTGCCGCCCTGCCCGCTTTCCAAAAGATAGGAAAAAGGGGCGCCGAACTGGGCTTGGAACAGGTCGAAGCAGGCTCTGCATACGTCCTGTAATTCTTTTTCGTCCCCGCCGGGGAAAACCGTGTTTGCTGTAATATTTCCCACCATTCCGTAGCCGAAGGAAAGCTTCGTATCCAATTTTATTCCGCACCAGGAGTAGGGAGCGAGATAGGTTTTGTAGGAGACGGTCTCATCGCCCTTTGTTTCCACAAGGTCGGACTCCTTCAAATCCAGCAGAGCAGCGGCGGCGTCTTCCCCGGGGGAGGAAAAAGCTTCCAGAAGCTTGTCCTCTACCGCTTGGGAAGCCCCGCGGATCTGC
Organism: uncultured Neglectibacter sp.; assembly: GCA_937958185.1. GTDB lineage: Bacteria > Bacillota > Clostridia > Oscillospirales > Acutalibacteraceae > Acutalibacter. Next base: position 2,352 of record CALFFN010000016.1, read on the forward strand.
GTCACTTCAGGCGCACCGCCGCAGCCAGCCAGCAGGAAGCACAGCGAGAGACAGACGCAGAAGCTGGGAAGTAGTTTTTTCATACAAAAACCTCCTCGACAAAAACGGAACAGGAAAAACCTGTGGTATGGACGCGACAGAATGATCCACAGTATATTTATATTAAAAATAATTATACAGAGTTTTTGATAATTTGTCAATAAAGTTTTCCAATTTCTTTTTTATTTTGAAAGGACAACATGAAAAGCAAAGAAAGCAAAAGTGTTTTCAATGATTTGTTGAAAGGCAAACGGCAAATTTTTCTGAAACTTACAGATTTCCCAATCTGACAGGAAACGACAAAAACTCCCCCTTGACAAAGAAAAGGGGGAGTTTTATACTTTGTGTGAGGTTTATCGTCAAGACTTGCCAATTTTCATCAGGGACTGAAGAAAATGCCAGACGGCTTCCTGACTTTCATAAGAAGCTTGTTTCATAAATTCGGTCACACAGTCGTTAAGGGGCTTGTCCAGCTTTCCTGTGAAAAGATAATCCAAACTTACGGAAAACAGCTCGCTGACTTTGAGATAGCTTTTTGGCGTAAGGCTGCTGGTCCCGTATTCTACCCGGGCAATCTGTTTCCCGGTAATGCCCAGATATTCGCCCAGCGCTTCCTGGGTCATTCCGTGCAGCTTTCTCAAATCTGCGATCCTTTTGCCAATGGCAAGCAAATCATATTCCATAAGTTCACCACCTGATGACCTAATTATAGGTCATTTTCTTGGCAGTCTATACTGCATTTCGTGCGAAATATGGACATGAAATGCGGAATTTTTAACAGGAGGATTTCAAAATGAAACGCAAAAGTAAAAAAGGGGCTTCCCAGAAAAATCTGCAAAAGCAGCTTTCCGCTTCCCTGCGGACGCTGCGGCTCAATGTGGGTATGAAGCAAGAAACGGTGGCGGAGTTCCTGCACGTCTCGCGCTCCACCTATTCCTATTACGAAACGGGGGGCGCAACGCCCAGTGTGTTCACCCTGTACTCACTCTGCCAGCTTTACGATGTTCCCATGGAGACATTTTTCGCGCCTGTTGCCGGGTTGTGTCCCGACAGACCTCGGGTGCGGGAGCGCTTGGAGCAAAATCGGTAAAATCAGCTTGTGTTTGAAATGTGCCGCGCACAAAACACGCCCGGAACAGAAAAAGCCAAGCCTGCCGCCTTTGGACGGTGGGCTTGGCTTTGAAGCGTTTTTTTGGGAGCGGCTGGCTACTGATTCTTTGCTGTCAACTGCCCGCAGGCGGCGGAAATATCCGCGCCGGGCGAGTTGGATAGGAAAAAAGCAGCCCCACGCCGCAAAGCGTGAAAGCTGCTGGTTTCCTATTGATTTATCCTATCTCGAAATTCCCATGTTTTGATAGTCTTGATCTGTCAACCGTGAAATTGGAATTTTATGCTTCAAGGAATACTGCCTGATGATAGCAAACTCTTTTTCCCCTTTCGGATTGCGCTTCAAAGTTCCGGGAGCAGCCACAAAACCACCTGCCTTTTCTGCGGCACGTTCCAGCTCCTGACTTTCGATTAAAACCTTTTTCGTCATGGTCTATCATTCCTCCAGAGTATATGCTTCTAACAGCGTTTTTGCGTTTTCCTCATCAATAATCATTGAGTATTGATGAGGTCTGCCTATCAATTTTGCCCCGAATTTTTCACTATAATGCTGCACTAGTTCCATGTTTTTGGCTTCAAAATAAATAAATCCGCCATATCCTGCCTGGTAGGATTTTTGAACCGCAATAGCAAACAGGTGACCGCCCACGCCATTATATATCTTATTTTCTCCTCTATTGTGAGGTGCGCTTTCAGCCAGCGAAAGATGGACGGCATAATTTTTCGGCTGTTCTTCAATAGCCACCAGCCCTTGAATCTGTGGGTCGTCTTTGACCGTCAATTTATATATTTGACTGTCCCTAAGGCTTTCATGATTCCAATTAAACAGCCACCCTTCCTTTTTCAGCCCTTTTCTGTCGGCAACAGATGAAAGACTATAGGTCGTATCAACAATATTTCCTGTTTGGCGTTCTACTAAGCAAGGAGTAAAATCATCAATTTGCACATCGACACCCATAGTCTCACCCTCTATATTTATTATACCGTTTTTTGAGAATTTTTCAAGTGTTTCCACTGATTTGGAGTGCACTGTTTTAGCTTTCCTTGCTTGCGCTGCCTGCTGCCTATTCCACCTGGCGATAGAGAAACGGTCAGAGAGCCGTTTCAAGTTGTTTTCTTGTTTACGATGTTCCCATGGAGACATTTTTCGCACCGGTTGCAGGGCTGTATCCCGACAGGCAGCTGGTGCGGGAGCGCTTGGAACAAAACCGGTAAAATCAGCTTATGTTTGAAATGCGCCGCTCCCAAAACACGCTCGGAACAGAAAAAGCCAAGCCTGCCGCTTTTGGACGGTGGGCTTGGCTTTGAAGCGTTTTTTGGGAGCGGCTGGCTACTGATTCTTTGCTGCCAACTGCCCGCAGGCGGCGGAAATATCCGCGCCGAACTGGGTACGGGCGGAGCAGCTGACACCTGCCCGGCGGAGGACCTGCAAAAATTCCTCCACCTGCCGTGGCTCGGGGGAACGGAATATCCCGCCGGCGTGGTCGGTTTCATTGCAGGGGATCAGGTCCACATGGTACAGGGGAAGCTCCCGGGGATTCTGCCTGAGAAGCTGCGCCAGCTTCCGGGCATGGGCAGGGGAGTCGTTGATATTTTTGCAAAGGGTGTAGGCAAGGAACACCCGGCGGTGGCTGCGCCGGATATGGGCGTTTAACAGGGGAAGGACCTGCTCCATGGACCAGCGGTCTTCCACGGGCATCAGCTTTCGCCGCAGCTCCGGGGTGGGGGCGTGAAGGGAATAGGCCAGGTTGACCTGGGGAAATTCCAGGGTCAGCCGGCGAATGCCCGGCGCCACTCCAACGGTGGACACGGTAATGCGCCGCTGGCTCAGCCCGAAAAGCCGGGGGTCGGTCAGCAGGGAAAGCGCTTCAAATATATGGGGGTTCGCCAGCGGTTCCCCCATGCCCATAAAGGAAACGCTGTCCAGCTCACAGCCCTGCAAATAGAAATAGAGAAGCTCCTCTGCAATCTCCCAGGCGGTAAGGTTCCGCAGTTTGCCCATAGCCCCGGTAGCGCAGAATTTGCACCCGAAGGCACAGCCGCATTGGGAGGAAATGCAGAAGGATTCCCAGCCCTTTTTATAGTGCAGCCGAACCGCTTCGATCCTGCCGCCGCCCGGCAGCTCAAACAGCAGCTTATCCGCCTGCCCGGAGCGGCTTTCCCCAATGGGGCGCAGGGAAAGAACGCTGTCTCCCAGCTCCCGGCACAGCTTTTGCCGCAGGTCTTTGGGCAGGGCGGTCATGTCCTGAAACCGGGAAACGCGCTCCCGGAACACGGCGTGCAGGATCTGGCGGTATCGGTAATCGGGCTGCTCCCAGCAGCCCAGAAGATTCTTACATTGTTCTAATTTTGTCATGATCGGTTCTCCTTATAATAATTGCGAGGTAACCGATCTTCCGGCGGTAAATGATCGCGGTGCGAGCATCTCAGAGAGCCCTGAACCGCAAGCGGTTTTCTCCAAGAAGGCAGCACTTAACGATCATCTTGATCATTTGCGCCTGCAGCGCTCATGAGAAATCAGGACAGGCAAAGAACCGCCGGGAAAACCGGCTTTGCTTGCCCTAAACGGCAAGCGATCACTTTGCGACAGAAAATCAACATGACGGCGAAACCTCCTTTCGGAAAGTAACGGAAAGAAAAAAAGCAAGGTCACGAGAAGCACCTTCTCATGACCTTGTTTTACAGTTTCCAAGTAAAACAGGGAGAGACAGATACTTTGCCACACAGAAAAATCACCGCAGACGCAGTGTGATTTTTACAGGTAAGCAAAGTATTGCCGCATTTCCCCGCCCTCTTTTTCTTTCAGTCTGCTTGATAGTATAGCACAGCCTTCCAGGGAATGCAAGGGCGGTTTTCCGAAATGCTCAGTACCCGTACTTTTTCCGCATGGCGGCAAGGAAAGCGGCGGTGGTCAGGGCTGCCATCAGCTCTGCGGCGACAATGGATATCCAAATGCCGTCCAGCTTCCAGATGAGAGGGAAAATCAGCACCGCCGCCACCTGGAACACCAGGGTGCGCAGGAAAGAGATCAGGGCGGAGACCAGCCCGTTGTTCAGGGCGGTAAAGAAAGACGAGCCAAAAATGGAAATGCCGCTGAACAGGAAAGAGAAGGAGAAGAAGGCAAACGCCCGGAGGGTCATGGAGAGCAGACCCTCGTCATAGCCCACGAAGATCAGGGAGAGGGGGCGTGCCAGCAGCTCGGACGCCGCCAGCATGGCGACAGAGCAGCTGCCGATCAGGATCAGGCTCTTGCGCAGGAGGCTTTTCAGCTCCGTTTGGTTCCCCGCGCCGTAATGGAAGCCGATGACCGGCGCGGTGCCCACGGAATACCCGATAAACGCGGCAATGAAGATCATGCTGACATACATCAGCATGCCGTATGCCGCCACGCCGTCTTCCCCGGCATATCGGATCAGCTGGACATTGTAGAGCATGCTCACCAGCGACATGGAGATGTTGGACATCAGCTCGGAGGAGCCGTTGGTGCAGGCTTTCAGCACGGACTTCCCGTCGTATTTTGTTTTGGTGATGCGCAGCAGGCTGGAATTGGGGCGGGCAAAGTAGACTACCGGCACAATGCCGCCGATGCATTCGCTGATGGCGGTCGCCAGCGCCGCGCCCTGCAGACCCAGCGGGAACACCGCTACCAGCAGGGCGTCCAGAATCATGTTGGCGACTCCGGCGCACACGGTGACCGCCAAGCCCAGCTTGGGCTTTCCCGCCGTGGAAAAGAAGCTTTGAAATTCAAATTGCAGCATGAATGCCGGCTGGGCAAAAAGAATGATCCGCCCGTACACCACACAGTTTTCCAGCATTTCTCCCTCCGCGCCCAGCGCGGTGGCAATGGGGCGGAGAAAGATAACGCCCAGCACGGTGATCGCCACACCGCTTGCCGCCGTCAGCAGCAAAAACAGGGAAAACAGGCTGTTGGCTTTGTCCCGGTCACCCTCGCCGAGAGTTTTGGCGATCAGCGCGCTGCCGCCCGTGCCCAGCATAGAGCCTACCGCGCCTAAGATCATCAAAAAGGGCATGATGAAGTTTACCGCTGCGAAGGGCGTTTTTCCCACATAATTTGACACGAAGAAGCCGTCCACCACACCGTAGATGGAGGTGAAGATCATCATGCCGATGGTGGGCAGCGTATAGCGGACAAGCCGCCCGTAAGTAAAATGGTCGGAAAGCTGGATCCTGTTTTTCATAAAAACTTCCCTAAAGCCTTGCTTTTTTCCCGTAAGGCAGTGAGATAGCGCTCAGTAAGCTGTAAATACAGGCGCTGCTCCTGCTCAGTCCAAGACGCCCAGATTTCGTTTTCTATCCGAATGACAGGCATGACATACAGCTCTATCAAGTCCTTCCCTTTTTCCGTCAGGCAGACGGATTTCCGTTTGCCCCGGAAGGGCTTCACGGTCAGCGCGCCTTCCCCTTCCAGCTTCCGCAGAGCGGAGTTTACCGTCTGCTTACTTGCGCCGGACAGCCGGATAATATCCCCTAAAAGGCACTCCCCTTCAAAATCGTGGAGAATGTAAAGCACAGTCATGGTGCTGTCGGACAGACCCAGCCTGGCGTGAATATCGTGATAAGTACAATTGATTTCTGAATTCAAATAATTAAACTGTACCACCGGGTTCCCAGAGTGGGGAAGAAAAGAGTATCCGGCAGTTCCTGGTTCGGTCATGGCAAACGCCCCTTCCTAAAATCAAGTCCGAAATCGTACAAAAGTATAGTACGATTTCGGACGAATGTCAAGAAAAGGCGTCCCAAAAGGCAAAAAAGCCGAAACAGGGGCGGTCAGGCACGTGAGAGCGGGGGGCGGGAAGTCAAAACAGACCGCGGGAAAGGATAAAACGAAAAAGCCTCGCGGAAAATCGGTATCAGACAAACAACACAGAAAGCGGCGGTTCCGTACATAGATTTTTTACATTGGCACAGTTGACCTTTTTCGCGTTTTTCGGTATCATAAAAACGGAATTTTGCAAGCGATGTTTTGGAAAGGAGATTCCAAATGGTAAAAATACTGACAGACAGCTCCTGCGACCTGAGCCCGAAGCGCTGTGCGGAGCTGGGCGTGGAAATGCTGCCCATTACGGTGAATTTCAGCGGGGAAAGCTTCCGCGCCAATATCGACATTACCAACGACCAGTTCTATGAAAAGCTGGCGGCGGCAAAGGAGCTGCCGAAAACGGCGCAGATCACCCCGGCTGAGTTCGAGGAGATTTTCCGCCCTTATAAGGACAGCGGCGACGAGGTGGTGTGCCTGTTCATTTCCTCCCGCATGAGCGGCACGCTGCAGTCCGCCACCGTGGCAAAGGATATTCTGGGCGCGAAGAATATTTATCTGCCCGACACGCTGAACGTTACCTTTGCGCTGGGGCTGTTGGTGGAGGAAGCGGTAAAAATGCGGGACAGAGGGCTGTCCGCCGCAGAGATCGCCCAGCAGGTCGAGGGGCTTGTGCCCCGCGTGCGCCTGTGGGCGCTGATCGACGATCTGAAGTACCTGAAAATGGGCGGCCGGCTTTCTGCCACCAGCGCCATGGTCGCCAGTATTTTGGGCATCTGCCCCATCATCACCCTGAAGGACGGTCTGGTAGAGGTGGTGGGCAAGGCGCGCGGCAGGAAAGCGGCGTTCCAGTTTATCCGCAAGCTCATTGATAAGGAGCCCATTTCCGCGGACTACGGCGTTTCCACCGGTCACGCGGCAGTGCCCCGGACCAGGGAGGATTTCAAGGAATATTTGGAAGAGGTGCTGAAAAAGAAAGAACTCTATGATATGGATATCGGCAGCATCGTGGGGACGCACACAGGTCCCGGCGCCTGCGGGCTGGCATACATCAAAAAGTAAGCAAATATAAAAATTCCCGAAAGCCCTGTAAAATGCAGAGCTTTCGGGTTTTTCCTTTTCAAGCCGGCGGCGCTAAGAAGGAGAAGGCAGGCAGATTGCGGAGAACGGAGAACACCGTCGCTGTCGCCAATATGGCTACCGCGGGGATCCATGCGTATTTCATACGGCACAGCGGGCGTTCCTTTCGGACGAAGCGCACGCCCTCCCACAGCAGGTATCCGCAAAGCGGGGGAAGCACACAAAACAGGAAGGGGTTGTATCGGAACGCCGCGGCAAAGTCCCCCCGCAGCAGGGCAAACGCCATTCTCTGCCCGCCGCACCCGGCGCAGTAGAAGCCGGTGCGCTGTAAGATCAGGCAGGGCGGCTGCCAGACAAATAAAATGAAGCTCAGCAGCAGTCCCGCGCCCAAAAGCACGGCGAGCAGCAGCAATATCCGCTTTTTCCTGTCCTGCGTCATGGCGGCTCCCCCTTTCCAAGGTCTGTTCTCATTGTACCATAAGCGCCGCAGGCGCCAACCATTTTAGAGAAAGTCGGTGCTTTTCGAGTTTACGAGAAAAGAGAGGTGCTTCGCACCTCAGGCTTTCTCAGTGATGATCGCTTTGCGATCATTGTACTACACCTGCGGTGAGCAATCGTGAAATTTCCTCGTGCAAAGGAAAAGCCCGGCGACCCGACCTCAGCAATTCTTGTGCCCTTACGCCCTTCCTAACATCTAGACTCTAGAATCCAGAATCTAGTGTCTATTATACCATAAGCGCCGAAGGCGCGTTGGTATAATGTGCCGATCGGTCGTCTGAGCAAAGCGAAGAACTGACCGAGGCAACTTCAAATCTATAATATCCGCTGTCCTTTGCGGATATTATACCGCAAGACAAAGCGCCGGGCAACGGTTTTCCCGATTTTTCAGGATTTAGTAAGAAGCGGCGGCTTCTGCACAGAAACAGTCGTCAATGTATACAAATTTTTGTGAAATCCGAAAAAGGGCTTGACTTAAACCGCACTTCACCTTTTATAATAAAAACAAGCCAAAAGGCTGAAATTTTCATGAAGAAAGTGGGGCTGCCGAAGCGGCTCCGGGGAGGAAACGAGTATGGCAGAGAAATATTTGGGTGAATCTATCAAGAAGCTGGGCTTTGGGCTGATGCGCCTGCCCATGAAGGGCGAAGAGATCGACATTGAGCAGGTCAAAAAAATGGCGGATACCTTTATCGCGAAAGGGTTCACCTATTTTGACACGGCATATGTGTACATAGGAGGCAAGTCCGAGGTCGCCCTGAAGGAAGCGGTGGTGGACCGCTATCCCAGGGACAGCTTCCAGTGCGCCAGCAAGCTGCCCCTGTGGGACCTGAAAGATAAGGCGGACATGGAGCGGGTGTTCCAGGAATCCCTGACCCGCGCCGGGCTGGAATACTACGACTTCTACCTGCTCCACGCTTTGAACAAGGACTCCGCGCAGAAAGCGGAGGACCTGGGCGCGTGGGAGTTCATGAAGTCCATCAAGGAGCAGGGAAGGGCGAAGCACATCGGCTTCTCCTTCCACGACAGCGCCGAGGTGCTGGACGATATCCTCACGAAGCACCCGGAAGCGGAATTTGTACAGCTGCAGATAAACTACGCCGACTGGGACAGTGAAAACGTGCAGTCCCGGCTGTGCTATGAAACGGCGAGAAAGCATGATAAGCCCGTCATCATCATGGAGCCTGTCAAGGGCGGTTCCCTTGCCACCATGACGCCGGAGGTGCAGAAGCTCTTTAAGGACGCCAACCCCAACCTTTCCGTGCCCTCCTGGGCGGTGCGGTTCGCCGCTTCCCTGGAGGGGCTGGTCACCGTGCTTTCCGGCATGTCCACGGAGGAGCAGCTGAACGACAATGTGTCCTATATGGAAAATTTCCAGCCCCTGAGCGAAAGCGAGCAGGGTGTTGTGAAGCAGGCGGTGGAGATTTTGAACAGCATTCCCACCATTCCCTGCACCGCCTGCAAGTATTGCGTGGACGGCTGCCCCCAGAAGATCAACATTCCCGGGATTTTCTCCGTGATGAACAACCTGACCCTCTACAACAACAAGGAGGGCGCAAAGGGCTCTTACCAGCGCACCACCGCGGAGGGCGGCAAGGCAAGCGACTGCATTCAGTGCGGCTCCTGCCAGGCGCACTGCCCCCAGCATATCGAGATCATCGAGACCCTGAAAAAGGCTGCGGCGGCGCTGGAACAGTAATGTCATACAGGAGGGATTGACATGCAGGATATTTACATGGGAAAGCCCCATAGGAAGTTTGGTTTCGGTCTGATGCGCCTGCCCCTGAACGACAGGACAAATGCCGGAGACATTGACATCGAGCAGATGAAGCAGATGGTGGACCTGTTTCTGGAAAAGGGCTTTACTTATTTTGACACCGCGTGGATGTACTGCGGCTTCCAAAGCGAAAATGCTGTGAAGACCGCTTTGGTGGAGCGCCACCCCAGAGAAAGCTTTACCCTTTCCACAAAGCTGAACGCCGGCTTTTTTGATTCCCTGGAGGGGCGGGACGAAATTTTTGACCAGCAGCTGGAAAAAACCGGCGCGGGCTATTTCGATTATTACCTGCTCCACGGGATCGATGGGAACAGCTATCCGAAGTTTGAGCAGTTCGACTGTTTCCACTGGCTGATGGAGAAAAAGGCGCAGGGGCTTGTCCGCTGCCCCGGCTTCTCTTTCCACGGCACGGCGGAGCTGCTGGACGAGATCCTCACCAAGCACCCGGAAATGGAATTTGTGCAGTTACAGATAAACTATCTGGACTGGGACAGCCAGTGGATACAGTCCAAAGCCTGCTATGATGTGGCGGTAAAGCACGATAAGCCCGTGATCGTGATGGAGCCCGTCAAGGGCGGCACGCTGGCAAGCCTGCCGGAGAACGTAGAAAAGCTGTTCCGGGAAGCGGACGGGGAAGCCTCCCCCGCCTCCTGGGCGATCCGCTTTGCCGCAACTCTTGACAATGTGTTCATGGTACTGTCCGGCATGAGCGATCTGGAGCAGATGCGGGATAACCTTTCCTATATGGAAAGCTTCCAGCCCCTGACAGAGCAGGAGATCGCCCTGACCCACAAGGCGGCGGACATGATAAACGCCCAGGTCGCCGTACCCTGCACAGGCTGCTCCTACTGCACGGAGGGCTGCCCCCGGCACATTGCCATTCCCCAGTATTTCTCCCTGTACAACGAGGATATGCGGGAGCATTTGGAGGAAAAGGGCTGGACGGTGAATTTCAGCAATTACGACCATCTCACGGAAAAATTCGGCAAGGCGGGGGACTGCATTGGTTGCGGTCAGTGCGAATCCATGTGCCCCCAGCACCTGCCCATTATCGAGCATTTGAAGTCCGTGGCGGAGCATTACGGCAAGTAAGAAAAAATGTAACAGAAATCAGGCGCAGGAAGGCAAGCGGCTTTCCTGCGCTTGCCTTTTTTGAGCGCCTGTGCTATGATAACCCTAAGAATGTGCGGCGGTTTCTGCACAAGCTGCTTTCCCATCGCGGCGGTTTCCCAAAGGAACGCTCCCTGTGGAGGAAGAAAAATCTCAGTTTCGAGAGTGATGAGGTGGATTGCTTTGCGTACGATCAAAAAGCTGAAGCGCACCATTGTTTTCATTTTGAAGCTTGCGTTGTTCATGTCCCTGTTCGGGATATTTTTCGGGATCTTCGGGATCAATAACCCGTGGCTCTTCAACCTTTCCCGTACCACCGGCGTCACCATGGTGACCTTTGTGGTGCTGGGTATCGCGCTGATGTCCGTATACGGCGGGTATGCCATCGGTTCCCAGAAGAGCAAGCCCATCGTGTACTCCATGGCGCTTGCCACGGTGATTACCGATCTGGTCACCCACCTGCAGCTGTCCATCATGAATACCAGCGAAAATAATAACGACCATTTTGTATATGAGACCCCCCATCTGCTGCTGCTGGTGATCCTGCTGCAGGTGGTGGTCATTATCTTTTTTGCCTATTTCGGCAATTTTGTGTACTTCTCCCTGGAGCCGCCGGAGAAATGCTGCGTCATTTCCTCCTCCCGCCAGAGCCTGGGGAATATTATCCCAAAAATCAACAAGTTCCAGCGGCAGTACGAGGTGGACGAGATCATTCGCTACGACGCCCCGGACGTGCTGGACGTGATCGCCCGGAACGACACGGTGTTCCTCTATGACGTGCCGGCGCGGGAGCGCATTACCCTGACGGAATACTGCTACCAGAAGCAGAAAAATATCTACTACAATTTTGAAATGGTGGACGTGGTCGCCCAGGGCGCGAAATACATGACGCTGGACGATAAGTCCCTTGTCATGTACGTGGCGAAGGACCTGACCATGGAGCAGCGCATCGTCAAGCGGCTGATGGATATTGGCGTGTCGCTGCTGGCGCTGATCCTCACCAGCCCCATCATGCTGGGCTGCGCCGCCGCCATCAAGCTGGAGGACGGCGGCAAGGTGTTCTATAAGCAGAAACGGCTGACGAAGTACGGCAGGGTGTTCGAGGTGTACAAATTCCGCACCATGCGGGAGGAAAACTCCATTCACAAATCTGTCACCGCGGACGACGACCGCATTACGAAAGTGGGGAAAATCCTGCGGAAGTACAGGATCGACGAGCTGCCCCAAATGCTGAACATTCTCAAGGGCGACATGACCGTGGTGGGTCCCCGCCCGGAAATGCTGGAAAATGTGGAAAAGTACACCGACGAGCTGCCGGAATTTGCCTACCGCCTGCGTATGAAGGCGGGGCTGACCGGGCTGGCGCAGATTTCCGGCAAGTACAACACCTCTCCCAAGGACAAACTGGTCATGGACCTGATGTACATTGAGAATTACAGCATCTGGCAGGATTTCAAGCTGATCTTCCAGACGCTGACCGTGTTCTTCAAGGCGTCCGAAAGCACGGAGGCATTCGGCGCGGAGGAAATATACGATTTTGACGAGGACAGGGAAAAAATGCGCCGGGCAATGCGGGAAGCCGCAAAGGCGCGGGAAGCGGAGCAGAATGCCGCGAAAGCCGGGGCTGAGCCGGAGGACCCGGATCAGCTGACCTTAGAAGAGCCGGAACAGGCGGATTCCGACCAGATGACGCTGGACGAAGCGGTGGAGAAAACGACGGGAAAAGGAGACTGAGCCATGGCAATCCAGGAATATTTACAGCGGGTATTCCCCGGCACGGCTGAGGAATTTTGCGAAAAAGCAGGGGCAGCCATGACGTCCGGGGAAAAGCTGTTCGTGGTCACGGCGAACCCAGAGATTTTAATGCATGCCGAAAAGCGCCCGGATATCCGGGGGATCCTGCTTTCCCCGGACACTGCCATCACCCCGGACGGTATCAGCGTGGTGAAAGCCATGCGAATGTGCGGGCTGCCCGCGCAGGAGCGCATCACAGGCGTGGACCTGGCGGAGAAGCTTCTGAAGCAGGCGGGGGAAACGGGGAAGTCTGTTTTCCTGCTGGGCGCGAAAGAAGAGGTGGTTTCCGCGCTGGCGGAGAAGCTGAAGGGTGAATATCCCGATATGGTCGTACAGTACCGCAACGGCTACGACGGGAACAAGGATGAGATTTTTGAGGAGATCGCCGCTGCGGCTCCCGACCTGGTGCTGGTGGCGCTGGGCGTGCCCGCCCAGGAGCTGCTCATTGCGAAGCACCTTGCGAAATTCCAGAAGGGCGTGTTCATCGGCGTGGGCGGCTCCTTCGATGTGCTCAGCGGGAAGAAACAGCGCGCCCCGGCTTTTTTTGTGAAGACCAATACCGAATGGCTGTACCGCATTCTGCGGGAGCCCTCCCGGCTGGGCAGGTTCTGGCAGAACAACGTGAAATTCCTGGGAGAGGTACGGAAAGCCGTAAAAAAGTAAAACGGAACTCGCCCATTCGGGCGAGATTTTATATGAAAAAAGCACTTTTTGAAAACTGTAAGAGAATCGTAAGCTCTTTGTTGATAAGTTTTTGAAAGCTTTGCGATATCCTTGGAAAGGTTTTGATCGTATGGAAAAAATCAAGGTCATGTCCGTGTTTGGCACGCGCCCGGAAACCATTAAAATGGCGCCGCTGGTCAAGGAGCTGGACAGGCGGGAGGAATTTGACAGCATCGTCTGCGTCACCGCCCAGCACCGCCAGATGCTGGATCAGGTGCTTTCCGCCTTTTCCATCTGCCCGCAGTACGATTTGGACATCATGAAGCAGGGGCAGACCCTGTCGGACATCACGTCCCGGGTGCTGCAGGGCATGGAGCAGGTCATCAAAGAGGTCCAGCCCGATATGATTTTAGTGCACGGCGACACCACCACCACCTTTGCCGGGGCGCTTGCCGCCTACTATGCCAGAGTGGCGATCGGGCACGTGGAAGCGGGCTTGCGCACCCACGACAAATATTCCCCCTACCCGGAGGAAATGAACCGCCAGTTCGTGGGCTGTATGGCGGACCTGCATTTCGCCCCCACGGAGCAGAGCCGCCGGAACCTGCTGGCGGAGGGGAAGCGCCCGGAAACCATTGTGGTGACGGGCAACACCGCCATCGACGCGCTTTCCACCACCGTGCGGAAGGAATATTCCGACGGGCTGCTCCGCTGGGCGGAGGGCTCCCGCCTGCTGGTGCTCACCGCTCACCGCCGGGAAAACCTGGGCGAGCCCATGCATAGAATGTTCCGGGCGATCCGCCGGATCATCGACGAGTTCCCGGACGTGAAGATGGTGTATCCCGTGCATTTGAACCCTCTGGTGCAGCAGGCTGCCGATGAGGAATTTGGCGGCTGCGACCGGGTGAAGCTGGTTCCTCCCATGGAGGTCATCGAGTTCCACAACCTGCTGGCGCGCTCCTGTTTGATCCTGACCGACAGCGGCGGGATACAGGAGGAAGCCCCTTCCCTGGGCAAGCCCGTGATCGTCCTGCGGGATACCACCGAGCGCCCGGAGGGTATCGCCGCCGGAACGCTGAAGCTTGCCGGGACAGAGGAAGAGACCATCTACGGTATGATCCGGGAGCTGCTGACGGACAAACAGGAATATGACCGCATGAGCCGTGCCAGTAACCCCTATGGGGACGGTCAGGCGAGCCGCCGTATTGCGGACGCCATCGCCGCATGGGCGGCAGGGCGCAAATAGAGCCTGCGCTTCGGCTTTGCAAAAAAATCCATCGTCAAATCATTCATAAAAGTGAGGGTTTGAAGAGCTATGAACAACCTGGAAAAAGAAGAAAAAGAAACGGAAAATTCACAGCCGGAAACGGAAAAAGGACGTCGCTGCCCGGTGGGGATCACATTTTCAAACTGGAGAAAAAACTGGCGGCTTGCCGGGATCGTGCTGCTGGTTGCCTGCGTTTTGCTGGCGTTTGCCGCCCCCACCGTCTGGGAGAATACCGGCACGGGGGAAACCGTGTTCCATCATGTGGCATTTGGGTGTTACATAGGCGTTTCCCTGGCGGCAATCCTGCTGTGCCTGTTGGAAATCCGGCTGCCGGAAGCGGTTCGCCGCGTTTTCGGCTGGGTGCTGCCCCTTGCCACGCCATGGGTCATTTTCTACATAGTCGATCTCATCAACGACACGAAGGTGCTCTATTTTTCCAACCGGCGGCTGGTTGCCAATTATCTGTGCTACCTGCTGGTGTTTGCACTGGTGTATGCTCTGTGCCGCCGGGCATGGCTGACCACCCTGATCGGCGGCGGCGCCTGCCTGGCTTTCGGCATTATCAACTATTTTGTCATTCAGTTCCGCGGGAAGCCCATTCTGCCCTGGGACATTCAGGCGGTCACCACGGCGTTTGAGGTTTCCGGCGGGTACCATTATGAGATCAATCGGCTGATGGCACTGGGGGTCATGCTGCTGGTGTTCCTGACGCTGCTGTGCTACCGGCTGGAATCCCATCAGAAGAAGTGGGGCGGCTGGAAAGCCCAGCTGCTGGAGCGGGGCATTGCGTTCGTGCTGTTCGCGGTGCTGGCGATCCAGATATTCCCCTGCGACCTTCTGACGGATATGGGCATTTCCGTGTGGGCGTGGAACCAGAAGGTCAGCTCCGAGCAGACCGGCGTGCTCACCGGCTTTTTTGCCAACATCCAGTTCGTCATGGTGGATAAGCCGGAAAATTATTCCGTTTCCCGGGTAAAGAGCATCGGGGAAAAGGTGGAAGAATGGGAAGACCCGGCTCCGCTGGGAAAGCCGGAAAAGGACCCTACCGTCATCGTGGTGATGAGCGAGTCCCTCACCGATTTGCAGAATGTGGGAAACGAAGGGGCGCTGCAGCTCAATGAGGACTGCCAGCCCTTCCTGCACAGCCTGCAGGGGGCGGACAACGTGATATGGGGCACGGCGTATTCCTCTGTGTACGGGGGCGACACCTGCAACAGCGAGTACGAATTTTTAACGGGAAATTCCCTGAGCTTTCTTCCCACCGGCAGCAAACCCTACCAGCAGTATGTGGATCACGAGCAGACCGCCCTGCCCTCTATCCTGAAAAGCCAGGGCTATACCTGCACGGCGCTGCACCCCGGCTATGCCACCGCGTGGCACCGGGACACGGCATACCCCCAGCTGGGCTTTGATACGTTCATTTCTGCTGATGAGTATACCTACACCAATCGGGAGCACGGCTTGATCAGCGACGAATCCCACTATAACGAGATCATTCGGCAGTATAAGAACCGCCAGCCGGACGAGAAGCAGTTCCTGTTCACCATCAGTATCCAGAACCATGGCGGCTATGAGAAGGAAGATTATCCCAGCACCGTTCATATTGAAAAGGTGGGGGACGAGGTGCAGGACCCCAACGCCGAGCCCAAGTACCCCCAGGCGGAGCAGTATCTTACCATGCTGAAAAAGACGGATACGGCTACGGAAAAGTTCTTCCGCTATTTTGAGCAGCAGGAGGACCCGGTGATTATTCTGCTGTTTGGCGACCACTGGCCCAATCTGGAAGAGGAATTTGCCAAAAACCTGCTGGGCGTGGACACGGAGGAGCTGGTGTTTGAAGACCTGATGCAGGAGCATAAGGTGCCTTTTGTGATCTGGGCAAATTATCCCATCGAAAGCGGATATGTCGGCGAGACCAGCCTGAACTATCTTTCCGGGCTGCTGCTGCGGGCTGCCGGTCTGCAGGGCACCCAGTACACGAAATTCCTGGAAAATATGCGGCAGGAAATACCTGTTATCAGCGCCCTGGGCACGATGGATAAGGAACTGAACCTGTATCGGAACGGCAACGGCAGGCTGGCGGAGACCCCGCCCCAGGAATATGCCCTTTGGCTCAACGAGTACGCCATTTTGCAGTATAACAACGCCTTTGGCGGCGGGGAAAAGCAGCGGGAGCTCTTTACCGTGGCAGAGTAGCGCGACCTATGGTTCCGTTTCGCCCTGTCCGGCTGCCGGACGGGCAAAAAATTCACTGAAAAGGGAGCTTTCTCATGGCAAAGGTAGCGGTGCGCAGGATCAATGAGTGGGACGGACCGGCAATGCTGAAAATTTATTCCCCCTATACCGGCACGCCCTGCGCGCCGGAGAGGCAGCCCCCGGAGCTGCAAAGCTACATTGCCCGGATCGACACCTACACCTATGGGCTGGGCTGGCTCCTGTGCGAGATCGATTCCACCCCCGCGGGCTTCTGCCACCTGACCGAGGACAGGCACGACCCGAAGAACCTGTTTTCCGTGGAATTTCAGCTTTACGTCAAGCCGGAGTTCCAGCGCAAAGGCGTGGGAAAAGCGCTTTGGGCGCTGATGCGGGACATGATGGAGCTGGGGAACCGCCGGCAGGTGACCGCCAGGGTGGCGCAGGAGAATAAGGCAGGAGCTGAATTTTTCCGCGCCATGGGCTTTCTCCCCGGGGAAACGGAGCAGGAGCCCCAGGGCGCCGTGACGCTGTGGCGGTATGCTCTGACTCCTCTTGACCCTCAGGCGGAGCGCCCCACAAAGCCTTACCTGCTGGAAAACATAGACTATGAAGCCGCCAGAGAGCGGGCGGCAAAGCTGGTAAACCTGTAAAAGACGGGCGCTTCCCACATGGGAAGCGCCCGTCTTTTACAGGTTGCCCGAACTAGGGCAGAAAAGCCTGAACCATAGCCCGCAAAGCTTCCTGCTGTTTGCGGGAAAGCCTGCGGTAGTCTGCCATCAGGACAGCTTCGTCCCGGTTCAGATCATATTGCTGCACAGGCTCTATCACATGACGGATATCAGTATGCCCCACCAGATAATCCACAGAGGTGGAAAAGCAGTCTGCTATCTTTATCAGCGTGGAAATGTCCGGCTCGATATTATGGTTTTCATATTTGTTGATGGACTGCTGGCTTACGCCCACCCGTTCGGCAAGCTGCTGCTGGCTGAGACCCATTTCCCGCCGAAGCAGTTTCAGGTTTTCGAGCATATGTGAAACTCCTTTTTTATTTATAGTAACAACTTTCAGGCGTAAAATAAAAAACCTTAAAGATGTTATTGACAACAACTACAGGGCGTCATATAATAAAGTTGTTTCCTGTGACAACCTTAGGGTTTCCCAAAATGGCTGTCGTAAATCAAAAAAGGAGAGAAGAACATGAAGAAGATTTTAAGCCTGATTTTGGCACTGTGTTTGCTCGTGGGCTGTCTGCCTATGGCGGCAGGCGCCATGGAGGGGACCAGGGTCGCGACCCTTCCCGCCCAGGAAGTGAACACATTTACTCCCACGGAAAGCGGCTGGTATGAATTTTATACCGTCACGAACGAACCATACGGGTATGGTTATGATCTGACGGTTTCCGGCCCCGGAGAAGCCAGAGTGGAGGAGTTCGTGATTCAGGCTGGAGAACCCATATCTCCCGCCGACGCCTGTACGACTCTGGCGAAGCTGACGGCGGGCAGCACCTACACGGTTACAACGAGCCTTACCAGTGAAGAACTGGGATACCAGACTGTTTCCGTGTCCAAAATAGTTCCGGTTGTTGTGCCCTCTTCCGGCGAGATTCAGACCAGTTTTGACGGGAAATATGCCCTGCTTTCCTATACGCCGGCGAAAAGCGGCTGGTACACCATAGGGAACGATAGCGATGATATTTGGATAGATTATTCCTCTTTATTTGCTCGGGACAGAAGAGATTCCGTTTACGGGAGAGAATTTTTCGCTGCGGGGCAGCCCAATTATTTTGTTTGTATGGCAAGCTCTTATTCGATGTGGAATGAGCCGCTTCCCAGTGGGGTTCTGGAGGGAACCATTGCCCCCGCGGAAATCAAAAAGCTGACCACATCGTCTCCTGTCACGGCTACGTCAGGAAACGATGGTGCAGCTGAGAGGTGGGCTTCCTTTACCGCTCCTTCCGCCGGGAACTACACCTTTACCCTCAGCCGTAATCACACTGACGCAAATGGGTGTCAATATATGGCTGTTTACGAGGAAAATTCGCCGATACCCTGGTGGACGATCCCCACTCCAAGCCGTGGCTATATGGGCTTTTCCATCACGTTGACTCTGGAAGCCGGGAAGACCTATTTGATTCATCCTTTCTCCCTTTATGATCTCTGGAGCCTTTCCGTGCGAAGGGTCGGCGCCGCACAGCAGGTTCCCGCCTTTGAAGACCCAAATCCCCGGGAAGTGCCTTACGGAAGCGATTTCGGGGCAATAGACAATCAGCACTGGCGGAACGGAATCAACCCGGCGTACAATACCGCTAAGGACGGCGGCGCCATCACCTATAAAAGCAGCAACCCCGCCGTGGCTGTGGTAGACGCCAACACCGGCAAGGTAACTGCGGGCGGCAGCGCGGGAACAGCTGTGATCACAGCCACTGCCGCTGCGGTAGCCGGGAAGTACGCCGAAGCTTCCGCCAGCTATAACATCGTGGTGGAAAAAGCGGATATTGCTTCCGCCGATCTTACCGATCAAACCAAGACCATAAAAGCAAGCGACCCCAACAACACGGCGGCAGGCTTGATTCGCGCAATGAATCTTCCCAGCCAGACCACGGTCACTTATAACGAAGACTGGTCCGGCGAGGGTAAAACCGCAACGCTTCCCGTCACCTGGACGGGTCCGGCGGAGAAATACAACGCCAGGGGCGGGACCTATACGTTCCAGGCTGCCATTCCCGCCACTACCAATTTCAACGCCTATGCCCCGTCGGCAACCGCTACCCTGACCGTTACCCCGGTCAACGGTACGGTGGCAGCGCCCCTTGCCACGCCGGTGCTGATAGCCAGGAGCGCGGCGCAGAACGCCGCGAGCTACGCAGACTTCAAGCTGCCCACATCTGTTACCATCAACTGTGATAACGGCGTGGCGGCGCAGACCATCACGCCTGAGTGGAGCGTGCCGCTGAGCGCTCTGAAGTCTAAGCCCATAAACAGCAAGACCAATGTAAAAATCACCAATGTGCCGGAGTGGCTCACCATTGACGACAGCGCCATCACCGTGCAGGTACAGATCACCGACAAATTCCCGGTCAATGTTTCTGTGACCCAGAGCGGCACGACTTATGGCACGGCTCTGTCTGACCCCGCCGCTGCCCAGAGCGCCATTGATAACGGTACCGACCTTTCTGGAACGTATACCTACCGCTATACGGGAACCACGGCAGCAGGGAAAAAGTATAATTCTACCGAAAAACCCACCGATGCGGGAACGTATACGGTAACCGCTACCCTGGTGAGCAGCACCCATGTGGGCAGCGGCTCTGCGGAGTTCACCATCGCGCCGAAGGCGCTGACTGCCGCCATGGTGGCGGCGATCCCCGATGAAGCCTATAACAGCGCTCCCCATACGCCGGAGCCTGTGGTGACGGATACAGCGGCGCTGAAAAAGGGCACGGATTATGATGTGACCTATCAGGACAATGTAAACGCCGGAACAGCCACCGCCGTCATCACCGGCAAGGGGAACTATACCGGTACGGTGAACCAGAACTTTACCATTCAGCCAAAGGATATTTCCACGGGAAAGGCTGCTATAACAGGAACGGCTGAAGTGGATTATGCGCTGCTGGCTTCCATCAGCGGTGTGGATTCTACCGATGATTTCACTTACAGCTGGTATGTGGACGGAACAAAGGTAGATGGGAACCGTATCTATCTTTTCCTGAAGGAAGAATACAAGGATAAGGCGATCACTGTTACCGCAACCGCAGACTCCGGCAATTATACGGGCACTACCGCTGCCAGCGAGCCCGTTACCGTTACCGAAGCCGGAGAAGAGATCGTTTCCAGCGCGGTTCCCGGCAAGCCGGAAATCACGGCGAACGCGGGAAACGGACAGATTTCTGTCACTGCCGCTGCGGAATCTGAGAAGCCGGTCGGGCTGTATGAGATCAGGCTTTATGATACCGCTGGAAGCGCTTTGAAAACTTACTTTACTACAGACAGTACCTATACCGTTTCCGGGCTGAAAAACGGTACGGGGTACCAGGCGAGCGTGGTCGCTTACAATATCAATGGCGGAAGCGGGGAAAGCGATAAAATTTCCGTTACGCCAAAAGCCCCCGCCCCTTCCATTCCCTCCGACCCGGAGCCGGTGGTGGAAACGATCACTACGGAGACTGGCAGCGTTGCCACCATTACCACCCAGGCAAACGGCGACAGGGAGATAGAGGTGAAAACGGCTTCCGGCGAAACCTTCGCCAGGATTGAATTGCCCGCCGACCCCGGCACGGGAAAGAGCTTTGTTGACGTAAAGGAGGGGGACTGGTTCAAGTCCGCTGTGGATAACGCCACGGCATACGGGCTGTTCCAGGGCACATCTGACATCACGTTCAGCCCCAACGGCTCCATGACGAGGGGCATGCTGGCGCAGACGCTCTGGAACCTCAGCGGCAAAACAAGCTACGGCAAGGGAGAGGGCACGTTTACCGATGTAAAGGACGGCACGTGGTACGAAAACGCCATTGACTGGGCTGCGAAAGTCGAAATCGTTTCCGGCACGGGAGGGGGAAAATATGCCCCGGAGCATTCCGTTACCCGGGAACAGATAGTGACCATGCTGTACCGTTACGCCCAGACCATCTGCGCGGATACGAAGGGAAGCGCCGGTCTGGAAAGCTTCCCGGATTCCGGCGAGGTGTCCGGGTTCGCCCGGGAAGCCGTGGCATGGGCGGTAGCCGAGGGCTTGCTGACAGGCAGAAGCAGCGGCGGTATAAACTATATCGCGCCGCAGGGCACAGCCACCCGGAGCGAAGTGGCAGCCATTTTAACAAGGTTTGTGGAATTTCTGAAGTAAAAAAGAATCATCGAAAAGAATAACTGATTTGAGAAGCCCCCTCCCGCATACTGCGGGAGGGGGCTTGCTGTCCAAAAAGGGAACATAAAAAATTTTTCAAAACTTCCCGCGGACCATTGTAAATTTTCCCAGCTTGTGCTATGATGAATGTATTCTGATAAAATAGGGAAGAATGGTGTTTTTTACCAGCTTCCCCAGTAAGCTCCTGTATTTGTACCAGGCTTTTTTTCCATAATTTCAACAGGGAAGGGAGGGTGAGAGCAATGAATGAACCCAGTACGCTGCAAGTGGTTGCGATGGGGCTGATTACCGTTTTTGTGGTATTGGTCTTCTTGATCCTTATCATCAAGCTTATGGGTCTGATCATGACGAAAGTCGCCGAGAGGAAGAGCACTCCTGCTGCGGCTCCTGCCGCCCCGGTCAGCGCTGCCCCGCAGATCGACAAGCAAAAGCTGGTGGCAGCGGTTGCCACCGCCATCGCGGAGGACATGGGCACAGATGTGGACCACCTCAAGATCCATTCCATTCGCAGGCTGTAACGGCTCTGCGGCAAAAACTACTGAGAGACAAAATGAAAGAGAGGATTTCCAGTATGAGAAAGTACAATGTCAATGTAAATGGCACTGCTTATGAAGTTACCGTAGAAGAAGTCAAGGGCGGCGCAGCCCCCGCTCCCGCAGCGGCTCCTGCCCCTGTGGCAGCCCCTGCCCCCGCTGCCGCACCCGCTCCTGCCGGGCAAACTCCCGCTAGCGCGGGAGTTGGGGAGCAGATCACTTCCCCCATGCCCGGAACCATTCTGGACGTGAAGGTCGCAGCCGGTCAGGCAGTGAAAGCCGGCGACGTGCTGATGATCCTGGAAGCCATGAAGATGGAAAATGAGATCATGGCTCCCAAGGACGGCACCGTCACCTCCGTTTCCACCTCCAAGGGCGCTTCTGTGGAGAGCGGCACACTCCTTTGCACCATCGCCTGAGAAATTTTTTCGATAAAAATATAAAGGAGTGACATTCATGGACGCAATTTTGAGCTTTCTGCAAAGCACAGGATTTGCATTCATCGCTCAGGACCCCCTTTCTCTGGTGATGATCGCCATTTCCTGCGTTTTGCTGTACCTTGCTATTGTCAAGAAGTTTGAGCCGCTGCTGCTGCTGCCCATCGCTTTCGGCATGCTGCTGACGAACCTGCCCGGCGCGGGCATGTACCATGCCGAGTATTTTGCAAACGGCGTCATCAACTGGGCTGAGCTGGGCACAGGACACGGCGGGCTGCTGGACTATCTCTATCTGGGCGTAAAGCTGGGTATCTACCCCTGCCTGATCTTCATCGGCGTGGGCGCGGGTACGGACTTTGCCCCCCTGATCGCGAACCCCAAGACCCTGCTGCTGGGCGCTGCCGCTCAGCTGGGCATCTTTATCACCTTTATCGGCGCTCAGCTGCTGGGCTTTACCGGCGCTGAGGCAGGCTCTATCGGCATTATCGGCGGTGCGGACGGTCCTACCGCCATCTTCACCACGGCGAATCTCGCCCCCCATCTGCTTGGACCCATTGCCGTGGCGGCGTATTCCTACATGGCGCTGGTGCCGGTGATCCAGCCCCCCATTATGAAGGCTCTCACCACGCCCGCAGAGCGGAAGATCAAGATGAAGCAGCTCCGTCCCGTTTCCAAGACGGAGAAGATCCTGTTCCCCATCGTAGTCACGATTTTTGTTTCCTTCGTGCTGCCCTCCGCCGCTCCTCTGGTTGGCTGCCTGATGCTGGGCAACCTGATGCGTGAGTGCGGCGTTGTGGAGCGCCTGAACAAGACCGTTCAGAACGAGCTGATGAACATTGTCACCATCTTCCTGGGCATTTCCGTAGGCGCTACCGCTACCGCGGCGAACTTCCTGAACCTCCAGACATTGGAGATCCTGGCAATGGGCGTTGTCGCCTTTGGCTTCGGCACTGCCGGCGGCGTGCTGCTTGCCAAGCTGATGAACGTGTTCTCAAAGGAGAAGGTAAACCCGCTGATCGGTTCCGCCGGCGTTTCCGCGGTTCCCATGGCTGCCCGCGTTTCCCAGGTGGTGGGGCAGAAGGAAGACCCCAGCAACTTCCTGCTGATGCACGCCATGGGTCCCAATGTGGCAGGCGTGATCGGTTCCGCAGTGGCGGCAGGCGTGCTGCTTGCCCTGTTCGGTTAAGAAAGGTGAGGTGCAATTATGGCTAAGAATCCCTTAAAGATAACAGATACCATTTTGCGTGACGCTCACCAGTCTCAGGCGGCTACCCGCATGAAGCTGGAGGACATGGTGCCCGCGCTGCCCCTGCTGGACAGCATTGGCTACTGGTCCCTGGAATGCTGGGGCGGCGCTACCTTTGACGTGTGTATGCGTTTCCTGAACGAAGACCCGTGGGAGCGCCTGCGTACCCTGAAGAAAGGGCTGCCCAACACGAAGCTGCAAATGCTGCTCCGCGGACAGAACCTGTTGGGGTACCGCCACTACGCCGACGACGTGGTGGAAGCCTTCTGCAAGAAGTCTATCGAAAACGGTATTGATATCGTCCGTATTTTTGACGCGCTGAACGACCCCCGGAACGTGGAGGCGGCAGTGAAGTATGTCAAGGAATACGGCGGCATGGCGGAGGTCGCCATCAGCTATACCCAGAGCCCCGTCCACGACGAGGATTACTTCGTGAAGCTGGCAATGCAGCTGGAAAAGATGGGCGCGGATACCATTTGTATCAAGGACATGGCGAACCTGCTGCTGCCCTATGACGCCTATTCCCTGGTGAAAAAGCTGAAAGAAAACGTGGGCGTGCCCATTCATCTGCACACCCATAACACCACGGGCACCGGCGATATGACCAACCTGATGGCTGCCCAGGCAGGCGTGGACATTGTGGACTGCGCTTTAAGCCCCCTGGCAAACGGTACCTCCCAGCCCGCCACGGAATCCATGGTGGCAACGCTGCAGGGCACCAGCCGCGACAGCGGTCTGGACCTGACAAAGCTGTCCGAGGCTGCCGCCCATTTCCGCACGGTAGCGGAAAAGCTGGACGTGAACCCCAAGGTGCTGAAGGTGGATACCAACACCCTGCTGTACCAGGTGCCCGGCGGAATGCTTTCTAACCTGATCTCTCAGCTGAAGCAGGCAAATGCCGAGGACAAATATTACGACGTGCTGGCAGAGGTGCCGAGAGTGCGGGAAGACTTCGGCTACCCGCCCCTAGTGACCCCCACCAGCCAGATCGTAGGCTCTCAGGCAGTGCTGAACGTCCTGTCCGGCGAGCGCTATAAGATGATTACCAAGGAGTCGAAAGGTCTGCTCCGGGGCGAGTACGGTCAGCTGCCCGGCAAGGTCAATGAGGAAGTGCGGAAAAAGGCCATCGGCGACGCCGAGGTCATCACCTGCCGTCCTGCCGACCTGCTGGAGCCGGAAATGGAAAAGCTCCGTGCAGAGTCCAGGGAAAAGGGACTGGGACACAGCGAAGAGGACGTTCTGAGCCTTGCCCTGTTCCCCCAGGTGGCGGAAAAGTTCCTGCGGTGGAGAGACGGCGACCATACCGGGGAAACCGCTCCCGCTGCTCCTGCCGCCGCGCCCAAGGCGGACGACAATTCTCCCCGCACTTTGATCGTGGAGGATCTGACCGGCGGCAATTTCTAACTGACGCTGGAAACAATGCAAAACCAGGCTCCCGGTTCTATTGCAAAGTAGAACCGGGAGCTTTCAGTTTGTCAAAAGAAAAAGTCACCACATACAGAGCAAATCAAAAGCAAGCCGCACGCTGCCTTGCGAGAAATCAAAAAGCTGTGGTTTCTCAGCAGTCCGCAAGCTCTCAGCGGTTCACTGCCGTTCCAACAGCTCCAGCCTTTCTGCCCGGGCGCAGGAAAGCAGGTCGCCCTCATTCCCGAGGAACAGCGGGAACAGGTCTTTGTCGGCGCGAATTTGGAAAACATCTATCTCCGCCCGGAGGGAAAGCCCCCGCTCCGTCTTCTCTTTCCGCATGGCGGAGAGGCTTTCTTTCAGCTGCTCGCCAAAACGGAGCAGGGTTCCGTCCGGCGGGGCGGGCTGCTGCCAGCGGGTCAGGTGCAGGGAAATTTCCTGACGGTGAGGGCGGAACAGCTCCTGATAAATGGTTTCCGTGATGTGGGGCGCAAAGGGCGCGTAGAGCTGCAGCACGGCAAACAGGGCGGAGTACAGGGCATATTGGGCGGCTTTTCGGCTTTCCTCACCGTATTTTTCCGGGGAATAGAGCCTGTCCTTTGCCAGCTCGATATAGGTGTCGCAGAGGTCGTTCCAGAAAAAGCGGTCGATCTCCCGCCGCGCCTGCCCCGCCTCATATTCGGAAAAACAGGCGGCGGCGCTGCGGAAGGTTTCCGCTTTCCGGGCAAGAAGCCAGGCGTCCGCCGGGAGCAGCCGGCTTTCGTCAAACGGTGCGGCAGGGGAGAAATCCGCCAGCAGGGTGGAGGCGAACCGTGCGGCGTTCCACAGCTTGATGAGGAAGCGCTTTTCCGGCTGCAGCTCCGCCGGGGAGAAGAAGGAGTCCGTCCCCAGCCGGGCGTTTGCCGTCCAGAGCCGGAGGACGTCGGCGGAATGTTCCCCAATCAGGGCGGAGGGGTCGGCGCCGTTTCCCTTGGACTTGCTGATCTTTTCCCCTTTCTTTGCCAGCACGAAGCCGGTGATCATCAAATCCTTCCAGGGCAGCTTCCCGGTGTGGAACAGGCTGCGGGCAATGGAATAGAACGTCCAGGTCCGAATGATCTCGTGGGCGTGGGTGCGCATGGACATGGGGTACTCCCTCAGCCCCCGGCTTTTGTGGAGCAGGGGCGTGACAGAGGAAGTCGCCCAGGTGTCCAGCACGGCGGTTTCCGGCACAAATTCCGTGCAGCCGCAATCACAAACGCCGTGATAAGGCGACGCCAGGGGGTCGATGGGTAGGGTCTCCGGGTCGGCAAACACCGGCTTGCCGCAGGTCTTGCAGTACCACACCGGGAAGGGCACGCCGTAGTACCGCTGGCGGGAAATGCACCAGTCCCATTTCAGGTTTTCCACCCAGTCCAGATACCGTTCCTTCATCTGCGGCGGGTTCCAGTGAATTTCCTCCGCCGCCCGCAGCAGCCGCTCCCGTTCCGGCAGGACGCGGATATACCACTGCCGGGAGGGGAGAATCTCCACCTCAGTGCCGCAGCGCTCGTGAATGCCCACCGTGTGGGAAATGCCCTTCTGCCCCAGCAGCAGCCCGGACTCCTCCAAAAGCCGGACGATCTCCTTTCTTCCCTGTTTTACCGTCAGCCCGGCAAGGTGGGGGACGGTTTCCGCAAAGACGCCCTCCGGCAGCAGCACCCGGCGAATGGGAAGCCCGTGCTGCTCCACCCACTCGGCGTCGGTGCTGTCGCCAAAGGTGGCGCACATGACGATGCCCGTGCCCTTGTCCGGGTCAGCCTTTTCGTCGGGCAGAATGGGTATCTCAAAGCCGTACAGGGGCACCTTTGCCGCTTTGCCCAGATATTTTTGATATTTCTCATTTTCCGGGTGGATAAAAAGGCAGACACAGCCAAACAGCAGCTCCGGGCGGGTGGTTGCCACAGGCAGGAGATCGCCGCCGCAGGAAAAGGGCAGGGTGTAGAAAACGGATTCCGTTTCCTTTGTGTCCAGCTCCGCCTGGGCGATGGAGGTGCGGCATTCCGTGCACCAAAGCACGGGGGCTTCCCGGCAGACGGCTTTTCCCGCTTTTGCCAGCTCTAAAAACAGGGCTTGCGACAGCCTTTGCACCTCCGGCGAGGCGGTCTCATATTGCAGGGACCAGTCCACCGAAAAGCCCATGGAGACAAAGAGCTGCCGGAAATCTTCTTCATATTTTTGGGAGGTTTCCCGGCAGAGCTTGATAAATTCCTGCCGGGGCAGGTCCCGGGCACGGACGCCCTGTTCCCGCTCCACCAGCCGCTCTGTGGGCAGCCCGTTGTCGTCGAAGCCGAAAGGATAGTACACGTTTTCCCCCTGCATTCGGTGAAAGCGGGAAATTATCTCCGCCTGCGTGTAGGAAAACAGGTGCCCGATGTGCAGGCTGCCGCTGACCGTGGGCGGCGGCGTGTCAATGGAGTAGAGCTTGCCCGCCGCCTGCGGGTCGAACCGATAGATCTGCTCCTGCGCCCAGAATTTCTGGACAGCAGGCTCCTGCGTGTGAAAATCGTAATGCTTTTCCATAAATGAACCCCTTTCCTGTTTTTGGGAACAAAAAACGCCCTAAGCAGCTTTCACTGCTTAGGGCGGACTTGTTCCGCGGTACCACCTAAATTCAGGAGACCATGCTCCTGCGCTTGCTCCGTACAGGACACAAAGCCCGATACGGTTTTCCCTGTAACGGCGGAAAAATGCTCCGGCGGCGCCTACTCAGGGTGTTCTCCCCTTTGGGACCGCAGCTCTGAGGCTACTTCCGTGTTCCCTTCACGAAGACTTGCACCGACCGTCTCCTCTCTGCGCTTTCGGAAAACACGTACTCCTCCTCTTCCCAGCTTTTCAAACACATTCCATTTTGTATCTCCCGTTTTATCACAGGAGAAGTTTTTTGTCAAGAAGAATTTTTTACCGATTGTCCTCCGGCACATATTCCATGAGCCAGCAGTCTACCATTTCCCCGTCGTGCAGCTCATGGGCAGGAAGAAATTTGATCTTCCGAAAGCCGCAGGCTTCATAGCAGCGGATCGCCCGGGGGTTGTCCGCGTGGGGGTCTAAAATGACGGACTGCGCGCCCTCATTTTCCACCAGATGACGGAGCAGCAGCCGGAGAAAGGTTCGCCCGATCCCCCGGTTTCGATATTCCGGCTCGCCGATAAACTGGTCTATCCCAAAGGAGGTAAGCTCCGGGTGGGGATATTCGTATTCCTCACGCAGCTCCCCGTCCAGCCGGCCCACGTGGAGATAGCCGATGGGTTTTTCCCGGTACAGAATGATGCAGCGCCGTAAAAGGGGCTCCTCCGTATAGAAATCCTCCTGAATGCGCTCTGGGGTGAATACGGCGCTTTTGCCCTCCCACCATTCCAGGTTTTCCGGGTCGGTGAGCCATTTCAGCAGCAGGGGCGCGTCCTCTGCCGCCAGCGGGCGCAGAGAGACTTCCCCATCTGAAAGAAACAAATGATTTTCCAAAAAAAGTCCCTCCGTCTTTTATTATATCTCCGTGAATTGCATCAGGAAGCCGTGGGGCAGGATTTTTCCAAGGAAATGGTACAGCTTGTAGAAAAAGCCCTTGACGTATACTGTCTTGCCGCGCTTGGCGGCACGGAGGGAGCCTACCGCCACCGCCTGGGGGGATACCCTGGGCAGCTTGTCGATCAGCCGGGACTTGCCCTCTGTCACATTTGCCACGTTCCAAAAATCCGTGTCCATAGGACCGGGACACACAGCCGTCACCTTGATGCCCCGGGGCGCAAGCTCGCTGTGCAGCGCCTTGGAAAGCGCCAGCACGTAGGACTTTGTAGCGCAATACACGGACATTCTGGGGGTGGGGGCAAAGGCGGCGATGGAGGAGATATTCAGGACCAGGCTGTCGTCCAGCATATAGGGCAGGCAAATGCGCATGAGGCCTGTCAGCGCGCGGCAGTTCAGGTCTACCATGCCGGTCTGCAAAGCACAGTTGGACGAAAAAAAGTCCACGCCCTTGCCGTACCCGGCGTTGTTGACCAGCACCTTGATCTCCGGGTTGTTTTCCTTGAGAAGCTGCTCAAAAATGCCCAGGCTTTCCGGCTTTTCCAAATCCAGCGAAATGGCGGCAATGGTCTTGTCCGGGTGTTCCTCGGCGATTTCCTTTAGAAGCTCCTTTCGCCGGGCGACCAGCCAGAACACGTCTACCGTGGGATATTGGGCGATAATGGCGTTGATATACTCTTTTCCCAGCCCGCTGGAAGCGCCGGTGATGACCGCAGTAATCATAGTTGACATTCCTTTCCCAGCAGCGTCAGGAGCCGCCGCTTGTTCTATCTGTAATTTTACGCTAATCTATTTCTTACGTCAAGCAGGGAATCGGAAAAACGCCGTCAAAAGCTCGGTTGAATTTTATCTGCCATATGTTATAATAGACACTAGATTCTGGATTCTGAATGCTGGAAAGGGCGTAAGGGCATAAGAATTGCTGTGGTCGGGTCGCTGGGTCTTCTCTTTGCACGAAGAAGCTCCACGATTGCCCACCGCAGGTGCAGGTGTGGTATAATATCCGCAAAGGGCGTGGATATTATAGATTTTTATTTGCCTCGGTCAGTTCTTCGCTTTGCTCAGACGACCGATTGGCACATTATATTAACGCGCCTTTGGCGCTTATGGTATAATGGGACTTACATAGAAAAGTACCGCGATTATTTCAAAGTAAAGGTTGATGAAAAATTGAGTCAAAGAAAGCTTGTATCAGTGCTGCTGGCAGTTTTGCTCTGCGCAGTATGCTCTTTATCGGCGTTTGCCGAGCCCTCCGGGGAAGTCTGGACAGGGGACGATTTCACCGTGACGCTGCCGGAGGAGATCGTTTATACCTTTTCCCTCAGTGTCCCTGCGGACGACCCTGCCTGGGTCACGGCAGGGATCGGCGATCCGGCAGCCATTCTGGAGGAATATCAGGAAATGGGCGTGCTGGCGGATTTCTACACAGAGGGGCGGAAGGAAAACGTCCGCATGCTGTCCAATGAAAATAGCAGCGCTCAAAACATGTACGATCTGAAGGAGCTGACCGAGGAGCAGCGGCAGTCCTTTTTGGACGGCATTCAGACCCAGAATGACGATGTGACGCTGGAAAAGGAATTTGTGGACATCAACGGGCAGCCCTTCTACCGCATTCAATTTGACGGGGCGACCACCGTGGGGGAGATCCACGAGCTGCAATACGGCACCATTTTCAACGGGCACACCCTGACCTTTCTGGTGGACAGCGAAACGCCTTTGACAGCGGAGCAGAGCGCCCTGGTGGAGAAGCTCGCCGACACGGTGGAGATCACAAAGCTTCTGCCCAAGCCTGAGCCGGATCCGGTAAACCTTGGGTTGATGCTGACCATTTTGGGAGTGATGGCAGTTGTCGTTTTAGCGCCTGTTATCTATCTGCCCCTTCGGAAGCGTCGGGATAAGAAGCAGAAGGCGCAAATGGCGGAGCTGCTCAGCCGGTACCGTAAGACCCACACTGACGAAAACAGCTACGGGGCGCTGAAATTTGTCAATGAGACCGACTGCACCCGGGAAGCGGTGCGGGATTTCAGCCGCTACCATGCCTATGGAAAGAACCTGGTTTCCCTGCTGCTGGGGGCGGCGCTGTGCGCCATGGTGCTGCTGTCCGTGTTCCTGTTTGATACTACCTGGTGGCTGAAGGCAGTGGGCTTTGGTATCACGGTGTATTATCTTTACCGCGCGGTCAGTATGCCCCGGGCTATTGAAAAGGTCCAGCAAAAGGTATTTGGGCGCGGGACCTCCTCCACCGCCCGGTATATGTTCTTTGAGGACGGCTTTCGGGTGACCGGCATTCAGTCCGCCAGTGTGTTCCCCTATTTTCAGATCACCTCCGTCAAACGGCACGGGCACTATCTGTACCTGTACTATGGGTACGACAACGCCTATCTGGTAGATGAGTACGGCTTCTCCATGGGAAGCTTCGAGGAGTTTACCGCGTTTATTTCCGAAAAGATCAAAAAGTGAGAAAAATATTGGGTTTTCTGCGAAGAGCAGGTTAAAATTTGTTTTTTCAAAAATTAAGGAAAGAAGGGATCGGCATGACAAAGCAGCCCGTGGGGATCGTAGGCGCTATGGAAGTGGAAATAGAAGCCGTTTTGGAAGCGGCGGTCGATGTGACCGTACAGGAGCATACCTCCATGAAATTTTACGAGGGTCTGCTTTCCGGCGTGCCCTTTGTGGCAGCCCAGTGCGCCTCCGGCAAGGTAAATTCCGCCCTGTGCGCCCAGGTGATGGCAGACTTTTACCACCCCAGAATGATTTTGAATATCGGCGTAGCAGGGGGGATCGGCAGGGACGTTAAGATCGGCGATGTGGTGATCGCCACCTCCTGCGTGGAATACGATTTTGACGGCTCCGGGCTTTCCGGCTGCCCCGTGGGGCAGATGGACCTGCCCACCGGGGAGGAGATCGTTCATTTTCCCTGTGACGAAGAAATTTCCGGCAAGCTGGCGGCAGCGGCGGAAAGCCTGTACGGTCATGCCCATCGGGGCGTGATCGCCACCGGGGACAAATTCGTGGCGGACCCCGCTTTTGGGCGCAGCCTGAATGAAAATTTCTCCGCCCTTGCCTGCGAGATGGAAGGCGCTTCCACCGCCCACACCTGCTATCTGAATCAAATTCCCTGCGCCGTGCTGCGCACGATCTCCGATAACGGCAACGACGACGCCCCTGCCGATTTCCCCACCTTTGCCAAAGAATCCGCCTACAAGGCGCAAAGGCTTCTGGCAGGCGTGATCGAAAGCCTATGAAGCTGTTCCACGCTTCGCAAACACCGGGGATACGGGTGCTGGAACCCCGGGTCTCAAGCCACGGAAGACCTCTGGTGTATTTTTCGGACTGCCGGGAAAACACCTTGGTTTATCTGAGCAACGCGGTGGAAAAATTCTGCCGGGAAACCGGTCTGCCGCCACAGACCTCCTATTATAAATGGGGCTCCTATGGCTTTACGGAGGAAGGGCTGCTCTGCCTGGAGGAGTATTGGCCGGGCGCCACGGAAGAAACCTACGGCGGAGAAGCCGGGTACCTCTATACCGTGGAAACAGAAAAGGCCCAGCCCCTGTCTGAAATTCCCCATGCCTTCATTTCGGAAGAGGCGGTGAAAGTGACCGGCTGTGAATTCGTGCCCGACGCGCTGACCGCCCTCAGGCAGGCGGAACAGGCAGGAAAGCTGGTGCTGCGTCCTTATGCGGAAAACAGCCCCGAAAAGCTTCAGTGGATCGAGCAGGGGATCCGGCGGGAGTATGAAAAAACGGAAGCGTTTCCCTATTATCGGGAGTTCCTAAAAGCCAAATTCCCGATTCTTGACGGAAAACACCGAAAGGAAAACAGGGGGTGAGCATTTTGCTCACCCCCCATCCTTTTTCCCTGTTTCTGAAATTATAAGTAGCGCATTACGGCGATGACCTTGCCCAAAATAAATACGTGGTCGGTATAAATAGGCTCAAAGTCCGGGTTTTCAGGCTGGAGACGGACGCAGTCCTTTTCCCGGAAAAAGCGCTTTACCGTGGCTTCGTCGTCGATCATTGCCACGACGATCTCACCGTTCTCCGCGGCAGGGGTCTGTTCGGCCACCACGTAGTCGCCGTCCAGAATGCCGGCGTCACGCATACTCAGCCCGCTGACGTGGAGGGCGAACAGCTCTTTGCCTTCCTTCTGGGGAAAGGGCAGATAGCCCTCGATGTCCTCCACCGCCAAAATTGGCTGCCCGGCAGTGACCTTTCCCAGAACGGGAACCTGGACGGCGGCGGTGCTGCCCTCAATGCGAATGGAGCGGTTCAGCCCGGCGTCCCGGGAGATATAGCCCAGCTTTTCCAGCGTTTTCAGATGGGCGTGGACAGTGGAGGTGGAACGAAGCCCGGTGGCGGCGCAAATTTCCCTCACAGTGGGCGGGACGCCCCGGGGCGCTTCTTTTACCAGAAAATCATACACCTTCTGTTGGCTCTTTGTCAGACCGGCCATAACATTTCCTCCCTTACAATATCGCAGATGCTTTCCGAAACACGACCTGTCCCGCGTTCCAATCCCAAACCAAAGGACAGCGGCGCTTTCAGCCGGGTTTCCCGATCCGGCATGAAGTTCCTGCCTGTTATTATCCATCTTATCATAGTATCGTCAAAAAAGCAAACACTTGTTTGAATTTATTTTTGGAAATTTTGGGCAAGCGGGTTTGAAACCCCTCTTTGTTTTTGAATCGTTCATAAAACGTGTGGAATTTCTTTAAGCTTTATTCACAGCACGGTAACAACTCCCCAAATTTTTTGGGTATAATATAGGTGTACTCGAAAAGAAATGGACCGCACCTTTTCTTTGAGATACGTGTTCTACCCTCCTCAATAATACCCCTCAAGCAAAAAGGAAAAACCGGCGATTTCGCCGGTTTTTCCTTTTTGTGCGAATGGCTTTTCTGCCGCCTGCATATTTTCCGGGATTTCGGCTCAAAATACAGTTGCGAACAAAAAACTGTATTTTTCTCCGAAAGGAATGGAACACATGAACCCAAAGCGTTATTCAGAAAGCAAAGCCCGGAAGAACGGATTTTACCTTGCCTTAGCCATCTGCCTGGTGGCGGTGGGCATTGCGGCGTGGAGCACCTACGACGCCGTTCACAATTATGTGCAGGCAGAAAATAAAACCACCTCCAGCCAGGCGCAGCAGCCGAAGAAAACCCCTGCCGCCGGAGAACAAAAGGGAAAGGACGACCCCGAAGCCCCGCGCGCCGCTTCTTCTCCCGTCCCTGCCCGGCAGACGGTAGGCTCTGTGACGGACAAGGCGGAGACCAGTAAGCCGGAAAGCAGCGCGGTCAGCGAACCTGCCAGCAGTGCCCCGGAAGAGCCTTCCAGCGAGCCCCAGGTTCCCGTGAACGCCCCCATGTATGAGATCAGCGGGGAGCTTATCTATCCCCTGGCGTCTCAGGAGGTCCCTCAGGCGTACAGCGCCGGAGCGCCGGTGTATTCCCAAACCATGAAGGACTGGCGTATCCACACGGGCACGGACGTGAAGGGGGAGAGCGGTGAAGAGGTCCTCGCCTGCGGCAACGGGCAGGTGAAGCGCACCTATACCGACCGTATGCTGGGCAACGTGGTGGAGATTGAGCATGGCGACTATGAATTTTACTACTGCGGGCTGGGCGAAAACTTCCTTGTCAAGGAAGGGGACACCGTGACCAAGGGGCAGGCGATCGGCACCATCACCGCCGTTCCCTTTGAAGCGGCGGAGGAGCCCCACCTCCATCTGGAAGTCCGCCGGGACGGCGTTTGTATCGACCCGGAAAGCATTTTGCAGGGACAGGAGCAGGAGTAAGCCGAAAAAGAAAATACAAAAGGCTCCCGGTCGGGGAGCCTTTTTGCTGTGAAAATTTATCTGCTTTTTCTCCCCGTTAAAACCGGGAGAAAACAAACTTGCCGGATTCCGAAAGGTCGCTTTGCTTCCAGCCGCCGTTCGGGGAAGCGCCGGGCTTTAAGGCGGCGGAGGTCTCATTCTTGTCGCAGAGGGACCAGTTTGCCCAGCTGATGTTCCGCTTTTGCAGGAAATCCAGCCATTCGCCGGACTCTTTCAGGAACACGCCGCCGCTGCCGTCCGCCCGGCTGGTGCCCCATTCGGAAACGAAAACGGCGATCCCCTTTTTATTTGCTTCGTCAATGCGCCGGCGCAGGTCTTCCCCGTGGGTACCCGCGTAGAAATGCAGGGTGTACATGAGGTTTTCCCCCGGTACCGGGTCGGCGGCTGCCAAATGGATATCCTGGCTCCATGTGGGGCTGCCGATCAGGATCACCCCGTCGGAGCCGGCGTCCCGAATGGTTTTCACGATCTCTTTGGCATAGGGCTTCACATCGTTTGCCCAGGACACATTGCCGTTGGGTTCGTTGCATATCTCATAAAGCACCGCCGGGCTGTCCTTGTAGCGCTTTGCCATTTCGGCGAAAAAGGTTTTTGCTTCGCTCAGGTGGGTTTTGGGATTGCCGTCGGAGAGAATGTGCCAGTCGATGATGACATACATATCATTCTTAATGGCGTCGTCCACTGCGGCGATGATCTTTTTCCTGATGGCGTCCTTTTGGGAAAGATAGCCGTTTTCCCCGGTGTACATGGCGACCCGGAACAGGTTCGCGCCGTACTCCGCCGTGGTCTTGATCGCCCCGCCGGAAGCGTACTGCCCGTACCACTGCATTCCGTGGGTGCTCATGCCATGGAGCACGATGGGTTCTCCCGCTTCGTTGCAGAGCTGGGTCCCCTTGACCTGCAGCCTGCCGTTCTGGGTAACGCCGCCCTGCCGGGCTTCCGTGGGCTGGGGCGGGGTGGAGGGCTCCGTGGTGTCCAGGGGAACGTCCGGGAACTCAGACTTTTTCGCCGCCCGGCAGATCAAGGCGCAGGCTTCCGCCCGGGACAAGCCCTTTTTGGGTAGGAAATTTCCCTGGTTCGTGCCCTGGGCGACACCCTCGGCGTAGGCAGCCAGAACAGCGTCGTAATACCTGCCGTCCAACTGGGAAAAATCCTTCATTTTCTGGGATTCCGTGTTGTAATCCCCACGGGCGTTGGGCAAAAACGCTTTCATTAGTATCTTTACCGCCAACTGACGAGTGATGGGCCTGTTGAAGGTTTCCCCGGTGGGGGGAAGCTCATCATAATCGTACCAGCCCTGTTCAAGGGCTGCCTGGGTCAGAGGAGCAGCCCAGTGGTGGACCTGTCCCTGAGAGGGGGCAATGCCCCGGCGGCGGGCGATGATACTGACAAATTCCGCCCTGCTGATCATGCGCTCCGGCTGGAACCTCCCATCGTCACAGCCGTTCAGCCAGCCGGATTCCGTCATCGCCATAATGTCGCTGTAGTACCATTTGCTGGGGGTTACATCGGGGAAGGTCTTTTTCGCGGCGGTGGCTGTGGGGGAAAAGCTGTTCAAAAAGAGCTGCGCCGCGGCGAGCAGAGAGGCTACCAGACGTTTCATATCGCTGCCCCTTCCATTCTTGTTTCCAGCCAGCTCAGAATATCGTCATAGACCTTCTGCCTGCCGGTTTCATTCAGCAGCTCGTGGCGCATTTCCGGGTACAGGGTCAGCTCCACATTTTTTACCCCCGCGCTTTTCAGCATATCCGCCACCTGACGGGGACCCTCGCCGTAGTTGCCCACCGGGTCCTCCAGACCGGCAACCAGGTAGATGGGCAGCTCTTTTGGCACGGCGGCTGCCCATTGGGGCGAGCTGACCTCCTCAAGCCCCGTGAACAGGTCGCGGTACCCGGCGGCGGTAAACTCGAAGCCGCACATTTTGTCGGCGGCATAGGCTTTGCAGTTGTCTTCGTCGGTAGAGAGCCACGCAAATTTATTTACAGGGTTTTCAATGCGCTTGTTGTAGGAGCCAAACGCCAGCTTATCCAGCAGCTTTCCCCGGGAACGGGGACCCTGCAGCCTGCATTGCAGCTCCGCCAGAGCCTTGCCGGGCTTTACGCCGGGGTTCTGCCCCATGGTGCCGCAGAGAATGCAGCCGGAAAGCCGCTGCCCGTACCGGGTCAAAAAGGAGCGGGACAAAAACGAGCCCATGCTGTGCCCCATCAAAAACAGGGGCAGCCCCGGGTTTTCCCGTTCCGCTTCGTCCATCAGGGCGTTCAGGTCGCTCACCACGTTTTCCCAGCCGTTTTTATCGGCAAAATGCCCGTTTATCTGGGCGGACCGCCCGTGCCCGGCGTGGTCGTTCATATAGACGGTATAGCCCCGCTCCGCCAGAAAGGCGGCAAAGGCGTCGTACCGGGCGCTGTGCTCCGCCATGCCGTGGGCGATCTCCACCACGGCTTTCGCAGGGGTATCTTCGCTTTTCCAGCTGCGGGAAAAAATCCTTCCCGGCTCGCCGGAAGCCTTTCTTGTCCATTCCTTTCGCTCGATATTCATATGGCGTGCTCCTTTCTCCATAGGGAAATGATTTAGAATAAGTCCAGCACATGGCAGGGCTTTTTATAGAAGACATTTTCAAAGGGAGCGTTCTGATTTTTTACCTGCACTGCCGGCATCCAGGGGAACTCCTCCGCGCTGCGCACACCCAGCAGCAGGGCGGAAAAGTCCCCGATGTCCAGAACGATATCGGGCTGCTCCGTGACCCGGCGGACCTGATTCTCCGCAGCGGGAGAGAACTGGATTTGAAAAGCGCCGCAGTTTTCCGGCAGGAGCGGGTCATTTACCTGCACGGTGAGCTTTCCCTCGCCCCGGCAGCGGCAGAGCTTCAGGGCTTCTTCCACATTTACCACCCGCAGCATGCCGTTCACAAACAGCTTGCAGTCTATGGAGGTCACCTCGGAGAACAGGGAAATAACATTGGTATGGGCGGGGGTGGAGAAGCGGATCGCTTCAAAATTGGCGATAAACGCCGTGCGGACAAAGTGCAGCAGCCCCTGCAGCGCCCGGGCGTCCCGGAACAGCAGGCCGTTTCTGGCGGAAAAATCCGTGCGGCAGTTCAGTACCTCGCCGTCCCTGCCGCCGATGAGGAACGCGCCGGGCGCGCCGGTCTCATCTTCCCAGACAAAAATATAGCGCTTTTCCTCCAGCAGGTTTTTTTCAGCCAGGTCCTCATCGTATACCTTCCGCACCACGGAAAGGTTGCAGTCTTCGTACATGGCGTTGTATACCGCCAGCAGGGGGGCGTAGTCGTCCCCGGGGAACAGCTGGTACACCCGCCCGCCCACGTCCGGCACGTTCAGGTCGGACAGGGGCAGCGTCCAAAGCTGGCAGGGCTGCCCGTTTTCAAAGCCGAATTTCCGATAATAGGCGGAGCTGAAGGGATACAGGGAGGACAGCACAAAGCCGCTATCGTACAGGTCCCGGAAGGAAGCCTGCATACAGGCGCGGATCGCGCCGCCCCGGCGGTGTGCGGGCAGGGTGGCAACGCCGCCTACGCCGCCCATCTTGACCACGTGCCCGTCAAAGCGGGACTGGTATTTGTTCATGATAAAGCTGGCGACAGGGGCAGGCTCCCCCTCCACAAAGGCGGCCCAGCAGTCGGAATTCTCTGTTTCCTTTGCCTCGGGGGCGGTGGCGCGCGCCTTTTCCAGATCAAAGCCACCCTCAAAGGCGACAGCCATGTGGAGCCCGGAAAAATACCGTTCCTCCGGCTTTAGTTTTCTGGCGATCATAGGATTCTCCTTTTGCGTTTCATCGTCGTTTCCTTTCCCTGGAACAGGGAAAATTTCCTATGAGGTAGGATACCATATTCCTTTTGGAAATTCAACCGGGAAGCATGGCGGGGCAGCGGCACGAAACGGCTCCAAAAAATTTTTAGGAAAAAACCTTGACAAACACGGAGGGTAAGGTGTATGCTCTAACTGTACTAATCGAAATAGTACAGTTAGGAGGGAGAAAAGTGTTCTCCATCGACTACAAAAGCGGACTGCCGATTTTCGAGCAGGTCTACCGCAGTGTGATCCGCCTGGGCGCGGCCGGGGCGTTCGGCGAAAGCGGGCAGCTCCCCTCGGTGCGGGCGGTGGCAAAGGAGCTGGGGGTCAACCCCAACACAGTGCAGAAAGCCTATGCCATGCTGGAGCATGACGGGGTGATCTGCTCCCTGCCGGGGAAGGGTTCCTTCCTGGCAACGCCGGAGGCGGCGCTCCAAAAGCGCCGGGAAGCGGCGCTGATCCGGGTGCGGGAGGCGGTGCGGGAAGCGCTGGAATGCGGTATCGGCAGGGAAGAACTCAGGATGGCTCTGGAAAAGGAGGAAACGGTATGATAGAGACGAAGCAGCTGACAAAGCGCTTTGGGGAAACCACGGCGCTGTCCGAGGTCAGCATGAAGATAGAGCAGGGCAGCATCTTCGGGCTGATCGGCTCCAACGGGGCGGGAAAATCCACCCTGCTCCGCGTTTTGGCGGGGATCTACCGCCCGGAGGGCGGGGAAGTCCTGCTGGACGGGGAATCCCCCTGGGAAAACAGCGCGCTGAAAAGCAGGACCCGCCTGCTGCCGGACGAGCTGTGGCTTCCGGGGAACCAGTCCACCCTGCAGGTGGGAAAAGAGCTTTCCCGGTTCTATCCCAGCTGGGACGAGGACTATTTCCGCAGGCTCTGCGCCATGTTCCCCGTGAATGAAAAGGCAAGGTACAACAGCCTGAGCAAGGGCAACCGCAGGCAGGCGGGGCTGATCCTGACGCTGTCTTCCCGCCCGGATTTCCTGCTGCTGGACGAGGTATTCGACGGGCTGGACCCGGTGGTGAGAAAGCTGATGAAAAAGCTGCTCATCGAGGAAGTGGCAGACCGGCACATGACGGTGGTGCTGGCGTCCCACAATCTTCGGGAAATGGAGGATTTCTGCGACACCATGGCGCTGCTGCACAAGGGCGGCGTGGTACTGGAGCAGGAGCTGGACGGCGTCCAGCTCTGCCTGCACCGGGTGCAGGCGGTGTTCCCCGCCATGCCGGAGATCGGCGAGCTGAAACAGAAAATCTGCATCACCCAGTGGGAAGCCACGGGTTCGCTTTTGAATTTTGTGGCGCGGGGAAACGAGGAAGAAATTTTGGCGGCGCTGGACAGCTTCTCCCCGTCTTTCCGGGAGACTGTGCCCCTGTCGTTGGAGGAAGTATTTATCAGTGAAATGGAGGCGGCTGGTTATGACATCGAAAGCATCCTTGGAGAATAAAAGAATTGGAACGGTGTTCGCGTGGCAGTTCCGCCGCAGTTTGCCCCTGACGGCGATCTATCTGGTGCTGTTCCTGGGGGTCTGCCTGGTGCCGCCCTATCATCAGCCAAATGATGTATCTATGGCGCTGAGCGTTGTCATGCTGGGCTTTTCCCTGCTGCTCCCCCCGTTCCTGTTCAGCGAGTGCTTCAGCCGCCGGCAGGCGGACGTGCTCCACGCCCTGCCTGTGAAACGGGAAGTGTTTTTTGCGGGAAGCTTCCTTTCGGCGCTTGCTTCCCTGTGGCTGCCGGTGGTGCTGGGGCTTCCCCTGCGGCATATGCTCTGTCTGATCTGCCGCAATGCTCCCTCCCCGGTGGGGACCGCCTTCCTGCTCCTGCATTTTCTGGTGATCGGTTCGGCGGCGCTGGCGTTTTTCCTGCTGATGGCGGTTTGCAGCGGCACGCTGTTTGAATACGGGCTGATCTCGCTGGTGCTGAGCCTTGCGGCGCCGCTGCTGATGACCTATCTGCCCTCTGTCATTTTCAGCACCATACCCGGGGCGGACCTTTCCTGCAGGCTCACCCATTTCCTGCGGGGGGCGATCTCGCCGCCTGTGGCGCTGTTCTTTGTGTTCCGGGATATGGAGCTGCCGCTGACGGTCCTCTGGTACGGCGTGCTGTTCCTGCTGCTGGCTGCGGCGGGCTGCGGAGTTTACCGCCGCCGGAAAAGCGAAAGCTCCGGCGTTTCCCGGTGCAGCCGGGGGATCGAATACGTTGCCCGGGCAGAGCTTTCCCTGATGGCGGCGTTCTTTTTGGGCAGCAACATTCCCGGGCGCTACCGGGTCGGCGGTGTGCTGGGGATATTCCTCACGCTGGGGGCAATGCTGCTGGGGCTAATGCTGGTGTGGCTCCTCACCGAGCTGCTCTACCATCACAGCCTGAAAAAGCTGTTCCGCCATTTCCAGCCGCTGGTGGCGGCGCTCCTCATCTGGGCGGCGGTGCTGGGAATCGTTTCCACCGGCATGGGGCTGGATACTCCCCCGCTGGAGCAGGAGGAAGCGGTAGGCGCGACGATGGAATACTATGACGCCGGTTCCAACGGGGCTTTGCTCAGCGAATTGCACGTGGGGCTGACAGGTGCTGAGGAGGGGACCCTGGGGAAGCTTCTCTCTCCCGGCGTGACCAGCCCGGAGGGGATCGCGCAGGTGCTGGGGCTTCAAAGGAAGTGGATCGAAATGGAACGCGCGTCCCAGTACCCTTACCTGCCCGGGCGAAAGGGAGACGGCAACGTAGGCATTCAGCTGCATTACTATACAGAGCCCGGCGGGAAATGGGTCAGCTACTCCTGGGTCAACTACTCCCAGAATGAATCCGTCCTCACAGGACAGGGAAGGGAGAAGCTGGGGGAGATCAGGGACAGTTGGCGGGAGATCGCCGCCTCGGAGGAGATGATGTCCAGCTATTTCCCCATAAACGCCCTGGGCGCCCTGACAGAGGTGGGCGTTATTGATACCGAAGAAAAATGGGACGGACAGGGGTACTACGGCCTGTTGCTGCTGTCGGAAACGGGAAAGGAGCCGAAGGAAGTGACTGCCGGAAAGAAGATCGGCGGATTCTCCAAAGACTTCCTCCAAAAGCTGGAACAGGCGCTGCGGGAGGACATTGCCGGGGAAAGGCACCTCACCATAGATTTTAGCGCAGAAAGACCCAGAGTGTACGAGCTGATGTACACAGGGGAGAAGCCCTTCACGGCAAAGGGCGGTCTGCTTACAGGGAACGGTTCGGAGCCTGCTGCCGGGCAGACCGTGCAGCTGGAACGAAATGAGATTTTCCTCATTTATCCCGAAATGACGGAAACCTACGCCCTGCTGGAAAAAGAATATCAGAAATAGCAAGAACCTCCCGGAGAAAAACTCCGGGAGGTTTTTTCTGCCGGAGATTTTCCATTGCGTTTTGGGCAGAACCCCTGTATAATCTAAAGAAAATGGGCTTGAAAATATGGGAGGTCATGTTATGACACTGGAAGAAATGAAGCGCAAGTATGCCTATACGCTGGCGCGGGTGGGCTTGAACGTCCAGAAGGGACAGACCGTTCTGGTAGAGGCTGCCATCGAGGGATACCAGTTTACCTCCATCTTTGCGGAGGAATGCTACAAGCTGGGTGCGGGAAACGTGGTGGTGCATTATCTGGACCTGCCCAATCTGAAGGTCGCCGCGCAGTTCCGCAGCGATGAGGATATGCGCCGGGTAGAGGATTGGGAGTACGCCATGCACGAGGGGTATCTGGAGCAGGGCGCCTGCTATATCCGGCTGGAGGGCGTCAACCCCAAGCTGATGGAGGACGTGAGCGAGAAAAACTCCAGTGCCATTTTCGCCCATGTGGACGCCGTGCGGAACATCATGCGAAAGGCGAGCCGGGAAAAGCACTGCCAGTGGCTGATCGCCATGGTCTCCACCCGGGAATGGGCGGAGTATATCCTCCCGGAGCGCGGCGAGGAAGCGGAAGAAAAGCTGTGGCGGCTGCTTTTTAAGCTCTGCTATGTGGACGAGGAAAACGATGTGGTAAAAACCTGGCAGGAAAAGAACCGGGTCACCGCGGAGCGCGGCAGGGCGGTGGACAGGCTGCACCTGAAAAGCCTGCACTACACCGCCGGCAACGGCACCGACCTTACGGTCCAGCTGACCCCATGGTCAAAATTCGGCTATGAGGACGGAGAACTGCCCGCCGGGTATATCCCCTTTAACGCCAATATCCCCTCAGAGGAAATCTGCACCACGCCCCACAAATTCGGGACAAACGGCGTGGTGTACGCCTCCCGCCCGCTGGTGCTGGGCGGCAAGAAAATCGAGAAGTTCGGGTTCCGTTTCCAGGACGGCAAGGTGGTGGAGGTGCTGGCGGACGAGGGCAGGGAAATGCTGGAAGCCCTGATCGCCACCGATGAAAACGCCGGATATCTGGGCGAAGCGGCGCTGGTGGAATACCATTCCCCCATCAGCATGAGCGGGCTGGTCTATTACACCACCCTCATCGACGAAAACGCCAGCTGCCATCTGGCGCTGGGGCGTGGGTTCGGCGGCGCGGAAGAAACCAAGGAGGTTTTCAACGACTCTACCATTCATGTCGACTTTATGATCGGCACCCCGGATATGAAGATCGTGGGCGTCACTGAGGACGGCAGGGAAGT
>CALFFN010000017.1 GCA_937958185.1 uncultured Neglectibacter sp.
ATAAGTTTTCCGCAGGAAAACTTCAGGAAAACGGCTGAGCGCAGCGAAACCGTTTTTTGTCCCGTCTCGCGCATGCAGGCTGCGCCTGCACGCAAGTCGCGTGTGGAGGCGTGTTCCTTTTCCAAAAAGCAGCGGCGCGCGCTGAAATTTGCTTTGGACGGGGCAACTATTTGGGTAAAAAGGGGCTTAAACAATATATTCCAGTTAAATAAGTTTTCCGTAGGAAAACTTCAGGAAAACGGGCAAGCACAGCGAAACCGTTTTTTGTCCCGTCTCGCGCATTGCAAATGGACTTGAACCCGTATTTTAATCAGATAAGTTTTCCACAGGAAAACTTCAGGAAAACGGGCGAACACAGCGAAACCGTTTTTTGTCCCGTCTCGCGCACAAAATGGGACTTGAACCCGTATTTCAATCAGATAAGTTTTCCGCAGGAAAGCAGGTGGGCAAAGCTCTTTCGGCAGCAGTTTTTCCGTTCTGTGACATTTTCCTTTTTTGTAATGCACCGAAAATCGGTCGGCAGAGATTTTCCTTGACAGAAGTCCCGAAAAATGATACTAATTAGTAGAATGGTATCCATGGCTTTCTGCCGGGTACAGTTTCAAACACGGGAGGTTTTTTCATGATAGACGGAAAAGTAGCCGTTGCCATTGTGGGCTGCGGCGGCATGGGCGGCGGACACGCTGTCGCCATTTCAACAGGCAGCGGTCAGGCGCTGTGGATGACTGACGGCTCCAAGGGACGGGAGCTTCTGCCCGGCGACACCGACCTGACCAAGAAGATGGTGCTTGCGGGCACCTTCGACATCAAGAAGGAACGTCAGGAATGGGCAAGGAAGCAGGGCTTCCGCACCTATGACAGCTTTGAGGAAATTCTGGCAGACGACGCGGTGGACGCCGTACTAGTGGCGACCCCCAACGACAGCCACAAGGAGCTTTCCATTCGCGCCATGCGCGCCGGGAAGCATGTTCTCTGTGAAAAGCCTGTGATGATGAACAGTCAGGACTTAGTGGACGTTATGGCAGTTGCCAAGGAGACGGGCAAGGTCTTCTATCCCCGGCAGAACCGCCGCTGGGATAAGGACTATCTCGTAATGAAGAAGGTCTACGATGAAAAGCTCATCGGCAATGTGTTCCATGTGGAGTCCCGGTACCAGGGCTCCCGCGGCATTCCCGGCGACTGGCGGGGGATCAAGGCTATGGGCGGCGGCATGATGTTTGACTGGGGCGTCCACCTGCTGGACCGCCTTGTGCTGATGATCCCGGAGAAGATCAAGCAGGTTTACGCCAAGATGACCCATGTGACCAACGACGAGGTGGACGACGGCTTCTTTATGAACATGACCTTTGAAAGCGGCATTACCGCCACAGTGGAGGTGGGCACCTGCAACTTTATCACTCTGCCGAACTGGTACATGGCAGGAGATCAGGGCACCGCTACCATTGCCGATTTCAAGGACGAGGGACGCATGGTGGTGCTGCACAGCTGGGAAGACAAGGACGCCACCCCCATTTTGATGGGCGAGGGGCTGTCCAAAACCATGGCTCCCAGAAATAAGGATTCCGTAGAGGAGCGCCCCCTCCCCTATGAGCCATACGACCGCAACCAGCTCTATTCTAATTTCTGTGACGTGGTGCTGGGCAAGGCAGAGCCTGTAATCAAAAACGAAGAAGCCCTCCGGGTGCTGCGGCTGATGGAAGCGGCGCTGGAATCTGACGAAAAGGGCATTGTAGTGAACTTCGAGTAAAGAAAAACTGCAGAACATAACGAATCCGCTGGGAGAAAGTTTTTCTCTCAGCGGATTTTTGCATTGGCTCTTATTCTTGACCTGCTTTGGATATCAGATACCCAACAGGAGCTTCGCGATGTTGAAATAAATCACAAGCGCCACTGCGTCCACAATGGTGGTGATAAACGGGCTTGCCATCACGGCAGGGTCAAAGCCCAGGCGCTTTGCCAGAATGGGCAGCGT
The DNA here is from genome assembly GCA_937958185.1 of uncultured Neglectibacter sp. Lineage (GTDB taxonomy): Bacteria > Bacillota > Clostridia > Oscillospirales > Acutalibacteraceae > Acutalibacter. Next base: position 1,973 of record CALFFN010000017.1, read on the forward strand.
GCTGCCCACCAGATTCGCCACCAGCATGACGGCAAGCAGGGTAAGGCACACCACGGCGGCGACCAGCAGGGTGACACGGTCAAAGACAAGCAGCTTGACAAAATTTACCACCGCAAGGGTAGCGCCACAGAGCAGGGCAACGCTTGCTTCCTTCAAAATGATACGGGGCACGTCGGAATACCGTATCTCCCCCAGCGAAAGCCCGCGAATGATGGTGATGGAGGACTGGCTGCCGGAATTGCCGCCGGTATCCATCAGCATGGGAATAAAATTGGTCAGCACAACGGTCGCCGCCAAAGCGCTTTCATAAGAGGAAATGATGGCGCTGGTAAAGGTGGCGGAAAGGGTGAGGATCAAAAGCCACGGGGCGCGCTGCTTCCATGTGGCGAACACGCCGGTTTTGATATAGGGCTTCTCCGAGGGCGACATAGCCGCCATTTTTTCGATATCCTCGGTAGCTTCTTCCTGCAAAACGTCGATAGCGTCGTCCACCGTAACGATACCTACCAGCCGCTCCTCCGCGTCCACCACGGGGATCGCCAGGAAGTCGTACCGGCTCAGCTCCTGCGCCACTTCCTCCTGGTCGGTATGGGTGGAGACAAACTTCACATTCGTTTCCATGATGTTCCGAATGGTCTCTGTTTTCGGGGCGAGGAGCAGGTCCTTCACCGTGACGATGCCTTCCAGCTTCCGGCGGCTGTCGGTGACATAACAGGTATAGATGGTCTCCTTTTCCACGCCTGTGGCACGAATACGCTCAAATGCCTGCTCTACGGTCATGCTGCGCTTCAAGTCCACATATTCCATGGTCATGATGCTTCCGGCGCTGTCTTTCGGGTAATTCAGCACCTGATTGATCATTTTCCGGGTGTCGGAATCCACGTGGCGGAGAATTTTCTTCACCACGTTCGCGGGCATTTCTTCAATCATGTCCACGGTGTCGTCCAAAAAGAGCTGCTCCATCACCTCGTCCAGCTCCTTGTCGCTGAAGCCGCGGATCAAAAGCTCCTGCGTTTCGCCCTCCATGTAGGCAAAGGCGTCCGCCGCCAGCTCTTTGGGCAGCAGGCGGAACAGGATCGGCATTTTCGCTTCCGGCATTTCTTCCAGCAGGGCGGCGGCGTCCGCGGGGATCATGTCCTTCATGAGCTGAGCCGCTTCCCCATACTTTTTGTCGTTCAAAAGCTCTAAAATTTTTTCGTTCACAGTACATACCTCCTTCTTTCCAATGGTGGAGGCAGCACAAAACCAGAACACGTCGAAACGCCTTTCAAAAAAGCCGACGCGTGGCTATGAAAAACAGGGCGCAATGCCGCGCCCATACCGAATGAAACGGCATAACGGGACTTCCGCCGCACCCTGTTCTCCAGGCTTTATGCCGCCGTTACTTCGCGGGACACTCACATTGCTCCCTCCTTTATTCTCATCATAGTTTCGGGGCTTGTTCCCCGTTCTTACAATGTACCCTTTTCCCGGGAATTTGTCAAGAAAAAAAGCGCCTTAGAAAAGCGGAAGGCTTTTCCAGGGCGCTTCTAAAATTCAATTTATCTCCGGCTGCCCAGGAAAAACAGGGCTACCGTGCCGGGACCCGAATGGGCGCCGATGACGGGACCGATAAAATTGATGCGGATATCCGTGGTGCCAAACTTCTCTTTGACCTGCCCGGCAACGTACTGCGCGTCCTCCAAACAGTCGCCATGGCTGATGAAAACGGTCTGGTTTTTGGGGTCAATGGCGGTTTCTTCCATTTTCTTCACCAGCGCGTCCAGAGACTGCTTCCTGCCGCGGGCTTTGGAAACATTGATGAGGTGCCCTTCATCGTCCACATGGAGCACGGGCTTGATCCCCAGCATGGTCCCAACCAGCGCCGTGGCGGCGGACACCCTGCCCCCGCGCTTCAGGTGATTCAGGTCGTCCACCGTGAACCAGTGGCACAGGTGCAGTACATTTTCCTGAAGCCACGCGTATACCTCCTCCATGGTCTTCCCCGCCTGCTGTAAGGTAGCGGCATGATAGACCAGAAGCCCCTCTCCCATGGAGGCGCACAAGGTATCGAACACCATGATACGGCGCTCCGGGAATTTCTCCTGAAGCTCCTGCCTGGCGATCATGGCACTCTGGCAGGTGCCGGAAAGCCCGGAGGAAAAGGCAAGATAGAGAACGTCTTTCCCGGATTCCAAAATAGCCGTGAATTGCTGGAGAAACTCCTCCGAATTGATCTGGGCGGTGGTGGAGGTGCTGCCGGAGCGCAGCTTCTCATAAAAGGTGTGTTCGTCCATTTCCCCGCCGCCGGGAATGTTATGAAAGGTCTTTCCCTCCATCATGTAGCAAAGGGGAATGACCTGCACCCCAAGCTCCGCAATCATTTCCGGGGAAATGTCTGTGGTGGAATCTGTGATGATCTGGTACTCTGCCATGAAAAGCCCTCCTGATGATCTCCTCAAGATTTTTACCCGGACTTACATTTTGTAAGTCTTGTATGTATCATACAATAAATTTCAGAAAAAGTATAGGACTATTTTGCCGGGGCAGCGCCCGGAAGGGATTTTTTGGAATTTTACTTTGCTTTTGCCCGCCTGCCGTCCAGATAAGCCTGTAAAATCACGGTAGCCGCAACGGCGTCCACCACGGCTTTCCGCTTTTTTCCCCGGACATTGGTCTCGTTTAAGTAGCCGTGGGCGGTGATGGTGGTGCCCCGCTCGTCAAAAAATTCCACCGGCAGCCCGGAAGCTTCTTCCAGCATTGCGCCGATTGCCCTTGCGCCTTGGGCGCTTTCCCCCTCGCTGCCGTCCATGTTCCGGGGCAAGCCGACAATAAGACCCTCTGCATGATTTTCCCGGGCGGCGGCGGTAATTTTTTCCACCAGCCGCTCCCGGTTATGCTCGGTCAGCACAGCAAGAGGAGAAGCGAGGACTTCCCCTTTATCGCACAGGGCAAGCCCGGTCCTGGCTTTTCCCAAATCTACCCCCAGCAGTATCATGGCGTTTCTCCTTTATACGGCTTCCGTGTGGAATTTATACTTGGTGGGCGAGCGGCGCAGCTCCTCCGGCAGGTGGGACTGGTCGTTTACCAGCGTCCACTTGAGACCGCCCCTGCCGTCGGCTTCCAGAATACTGACGCCTGTGTTGCCGAACACAGCGCCGCCCCGCATTCCTGTAACGTCTCCCGTGCGTATCCGGGCGTCAAGGTTCCGAATCACGCCGCCGTGGGTGGCGATGAGCACCGTTTTGCCGGGGTTTTCGGCAATGATCTGATCCAGCGCCCCGTTTGCCCGGTCATACGCCTGCTTCATGGTCTCTCCGCCGGGAAATTCACACAGGTCGGGGGATTCGTCCCAATTTTTTGCCACCAAAGGGAATTTCTCGCCGATTTCCGTCAAAAGCAGGTTTTCCATTTCTCCTACGTCCAGCTCGGACAGGGAGTCCCTGACTTGAACGGGCAGGTCGTGAAATCGGTTCACTGCCTGAGCGGTGCGCAGGGCGCGGCTCAAAGGGCTGGAATAGATGGCGTCCAAATGGGTATTGCGAAAGCGCAGGGCGAGAAGCTCCAGCTGCTGCTCCCCTCTGGGGCTGACGGGCGCGTCAAAGCGCCCCTGGAAGCGGTGTTCCACATTGCCCATGGACTCACAGTGCCGCACAATGTAAATCTTTACCATGGGCGCACCCCTCCCGTCAGCTCGGACAGCGAAGAAATCCCGTTCTGCGCCATGTAAGCTTCCAGCCCCGCTTCGATTTTCAGGGGCGCGTAAGGGTCGGTAAAGAGGACCGTGCCGATCTGCAGGGCGGTGGCTCCGGCAAGCAGCATTTCCACCGCGTCCTGCCAGGTGGAGATCCCGCCCAGCCCAACAATGGGAATTTTCACCTTTTGGGCAGCCTGCCACACCATGCGCAGGGCAACGGGCAGCACGGCAGGACCCGAAAGCCCGCCGGTGTTGTTGTGGAGAATGGGGCGGCGGGTATTGATGTCGATTCTCATGCCGGTAAGGGTGTTAATAAGCGAAACAGCGTCCGCCCCGGCGTGCTCCGCCGCCACAGCCATTTCGGAAATATCCGTTACATTGGGAGAGAGCTTTACCAGTAAAGGCTTTTTGCAGTGCCTGCGCACTTCCGAGGTGATGCCGTACACCCCCTCCGCCGTGGTGCCGAACTGCACCCCGCCCTGCTTGACGTTGGGGCAGGAAATGTTCAGCTCTATCATATGGACGGGGGTATCGTTCAGCTGCTCCACGGTGGCGCAGTAATCCTCCGGGGCATTGCCAGCCACATTGGCGATGATCTTCGTTTTCTGGCGCCGGAGCCAGGGCAGGTCATGCTGGATAAAGTGCTCCACGCCGGGGTTCTGCAAGCCCACGGCGTTCAACATACCGCCGGGGGTCTCCGTTACCCTGGGGGGCGGGTTGCCGGGGCGCTCCCTGATGGTCGTCCCCTTGCAGGAAATGCCGCCCAGCACCGAAAGGGGGTAAAATTCCCCGTATTCCCTGCCGAAGCCGAAGGTGCCGGAGGCGGCGATCAGGGGATTGTTAAAATCTACTCCGGCGACGGCGACCTTCTGGGTCAGGCGGACAACTTTTGTTGTGCCGTTTTCCAGCACGACCCCCTCGCCGTCATCCAGCCGGAGAACAGTGCAGTGATTTTCCTGCTCATACCGGCGGCACCTTTCTTCCGTATCAGGAATTTTCCTGCACTGCTGCCGGTAGTGGGGCAGAATCTGTACATCGGTCAAGCCCAGCCCGGTGAAATCCTGCAAATTCAGGAAATTCAGCTCTGGGCGGAAGCTGTTGATAATGGCGATGGTCGGCTCCAGCACCAGCGCCCCGGCGCTCCAGCCGATGAGGACGCCCCGCTTCGCCACCTCTTTCAGGGCAGCTTCCGCACGGTGCTCCCGAATAGAGTGGAGCAGATAGTAGGGATTACCGCCGATCAGCTCTACCACATCGTAAGCGGCAAGCTGCTGCGCAGGCTGGGTATCAAAATCAAAGACCTCCACAGAAAGCCCGAAAAATTCCAATTCTTTCGTACAACGCTCCACATGCCAACTGTTTTCCTTGTATTCCGGGTCTGATGTCACCACCAGCGCCGCTTTTTTCCCGGAACCGAGACGCGGCTTCATTTCCCGCAGCAGCTCCTGACTGCTGAGACCATCGGAGCACAGAAGTATCATAACGTTCCCTCCTTACAGCAAGACCCGGCGGCTGTCAAAGACAGGACCGTCCTTGCACACGTGACCGTAATACTGGTTCCCCGCTTCGTCCAGCAGCGCAACTGCGCAACCCAGACAGGCGCCGATGCCGCACGCCATGCGCTCCTCCAGGGAAAGGTAGCAGGGGACGTTTCTCTCCGCAGCCAAAGCGCGGACGGCTTTCAGCATGGGGGCAGGTCCGCAGGCGAAAACCATTTCAAATTTTTCCCGCTCCGCCAGCTCCGTCACCAGCCCGTGGAAGCCGTAGCTGCCGTCGTCAGTAGCGATCAGCGTTTTTGCCCCGGCGCTTTGGAAATCCCGCTCTAAAATGACGGCTTCCCCGGTGCGGAAGCCCAATACAGCTACGGCATTTTCTCTCAGCTCCGCCGCGCAGCCCAGCAGGGGCGGAACGCCAATGCCGCCGCCGACCAGCAGCGTCTTTTTGCCGGGGACAACGGGAAAGCCGTTGCCCAGCGGGGCGAGTATCTCAAGCTCGCTTCCCGGCTGAAGCTGCGCCAGCTCTGCCGTTCCCTGCCCCCTGATCTGGAACACAAAGCGCAAGGTTCCCGCCGCTTTCCCAATTTCGCAAATGGAAATGGGGCGGCGCAGGGTGTGCCCCGGCAGCCTGATCTGGGCGAACTGACCCGGCAGGGCTTTTGCTGCAAGCTCCGGGCAGTCCAGCGTAAAATCGTACACATCGGCTGTGAGCTTGTCCGCTTTGACCAGCTTACAGCCCTTGGAATCGTACTTCATGAGCCTTTCCCCTTTTTACTTCAATTCGATCCAAAAAACCTTTACGGTCTCGTTCTCTTCCGGCACGAAGGTCTCCCGTTGAAGCACCCCGCCGTTTGCCAGAATGGTCTTTTCACTGCCAAGGTTTCCCTTGCCGCAGGAAACCATCACCCAATAAAGCCCGCGTTCCCGCGCCTTTTCCAGACACTGCCGGAGCATTTCTTTTGCATAGCCCTTCCGGCGCTCGCTGGGCAGTACGCTGTAGCCGATATGCCCGCCAAACATGGAAAGAGCCGGGTGGTCGATATGGTGGCGCAGGTCGATCATGCCGACAAGCTTATCGTCGCTTTCCCGCACGGCAAGGTACTGGGTGGAAACGGCATGCTGTTTTGGGCAGGTTTCCGGGCTGCTCATCTGCTTCACTTTGACAAACCATTCCTCGGCGCTTTCACATTTGCGAAGACCGTTGGTGCCGTCCATTTCGCTGTTATTTTCCAGAAACTCCCGGCGGTACGCCATGATCTGCCCGGCGTATTCGGCAGTGGGTATCTTCAAAACAATTTCATTCATTACAGATTCTTCCTTTCCTTAGGGAAGCCGGATCGTGCCGATCCACTTTTTATTTCAATTCGATCCAGAAAATTTTCATGGTGTCGTTTTCCTCGGGTACAAATATCTCCCGCTGGAATACGCCGCCATTTGCCAGAATTGTTCTTTCGCTGCCGGAGTTGTGAATGTTGCAGGAAATCATCACCCAGGTAAGCCCACGCTCCCGCGCCTTTTCCAGGCACTGCCGGAGCATTTCCTTGGCATAGCCCTTCCGGCGCTCGCTGGGCAGTACGCTGTAGCCGATATGACCGCCAAACATGGACAAAACCGGGTGGTCGATATGGTGGCGCAGGTCGATCATGCCGACGAGCTTATCATCGCTTTCCCGCACGGCAAGGTACTGTGTATCAGAAATGTGATCCCTGGGACAAGTCTCCGGGGTGCTCAGCTTTTTCACCTTTGCAATCCATTCCTCGGCGCTTTCACATTTGTGCAGACCGCCGCAGCCGTCCATTTCATCGCCGGCATCCAAAAATTCCCGGCGGTACGCCATGATCTGCCCGGCGTATTCGGCAGTGGGTATCTTCAAAACAATTTCACTCATTCTAATTTCTCCTTTTCTTTAGGGAAGCCGGATCGTCCCGATCCGTTTCACGATCTCATCTCTCATGCGGATTGCTTCTCTCCGGGCAGCCTGTGCGTAGTCTTCCGGGGCGCAGTCCGGCTCTTTGGTATAGGCGCACATGATTCCCCGGGAGGAATTGACGATGGCGCCCAAACCGTTTTCGTCAAAGGCGGGAGCGACATCGTCCGCCCCGCCGCCCTGGGCGCCGTAGCCCGGCACCAGGAAGAAGGTATGGGGCAGCGCTTTCCGCAATTCTCCCAGCTGGGCGGGATAGGTCGCCCCCACCACAGCGCCTACAGCGGAGTAGCCGTATTTTCCGGGAACGTCTTTCCCCCAGCTTTCGCACATACCGCCCATGGCGCGGTACACGCTTTCGCCGGAACCCAGCAGTTTATCCTGCAATTCGCCGGAGGAGGGATTGGAGGTTTTCACCAGCACGAAAATCCCCTTTCCCCAATCCTTGCATACGGAAAGCAAAGGGGCGATGCCGTCCGTGCCCAGATAGCCGTTGACGGTCAGGGCGTCAGCGCCGAAGGCTTCCACCTGCTCCCCCTCAATATCAGTGGTACCCAAATGGGCGGCGGCATACGCCTGCATGGTGGCGCCGATATCGTTGCGCTTGCCGTCGGTGATTACATATAAGCCTTTTTCTCTGGCGTAGGCGATGGTTTCCACAAGAGCTTTCACCCCCTGCCAGCCGTACATCTCATAATATGCCGCCTGGGGCTTCACCGCCGGAACGATATCGCACAGGGCGTCGATCAGCCCGCGGTTAAACTGAAGCAGCGCGTCCGCCGCGCCCTCCAGCGTTTTTCCGTATTTCGCATAGCTTGCCGCTTTCAAATACTCCGGGATATAGCTGAGCTTGGGGTCCAGCCCTGCCACGGTGGGGTTCTGCTTTTCTACGATCTTTTCCAGCAATCTGTCCATATCTCTTTCTCCTTACCTGATATCGTATACTTTTCTGCCGTGGAAAATGGTGGTCAGCACCCTGCCCTTTAATGTCATGCCCTTAAAGGGCGTATTCCTGCTTTTGCCATGCAGGGCGTTCTCGTCCACCGTCCATTTCCGCTGGGGGTCGAACAGGACAATGTCCGCGTTTGCGCCCACTGCCAGCGTGCCGGCGGGAATCCCCAGGATTTTCGCCGGGTTCACGCTCATCTTTTTGATGATCTCACCGAGGGACAGCACGCCGTCCAGCGCGGTGAGCACAGCAGAAAGGGAGGTTTCCATGCCGATGGAGCCGTTGGGCGCCATGTAGAAATCCGCTTTCTCCTCCGGCGTGTGGGGCGCGTGGTCGGTGGAGATGGCGTCTATGGTGCCGTCTTTGAGCCCTTCCAGCAGCGCCTGCCGGTCTTCCTCCGTGCGCAGGGGCGGGTTCATGCGGTAATCCGCGTCTTTTTTGCTGAGAGCTTCTTCCGTGAGAAGCAGATAGTGGGGGCAGGTTTCCGCCGTGACCTTCACGCCCCGGCGCCTGGCGTCCCGGATCAGCGCCACAGAGCCCTTTGTGCTGACATGGCAGATGTGAATGGGCGCATCAACGGACGCTGCCGCGGCGATCTCCCGGGCTGTGCCGCAGTCCTCGGCGGCATTAGGAACGCCCTGCACGCCCAGCCTTCGGGAAACCTCTCCCTCGTTCATCAGCCCCCCCGCCGCAAGGAATTTATCCTCGCAGTGGGCGGTGACGGTCATGTGGAGCTGCGGGGCGCGTTTCAGCGCCTTCAGCAGACAGGCGGTGTTTTTCACAGGCTGACCGTCGTCGCTGAGGGCAATTGCCCCCGCTTCCCGCAGGACCGCCAGATTGGCAAGCTTTTCCCCGGCAAGCCCCTCGGTGATACAGGCGGCGGTGTAAACGGCGGCGTCAGCCGATTTTGCTTTTTCCAGCAGGGCGCGCACCGCACCGGGGCTGTCCATCGGCGGGGTGGTATTGGGCATAGCAAGCAGGCTGGTAACGCCTCCCGCGGCGGCGGCACGGCAGCCGGAAAACACGTCTTCCTTATGCGTCTGCCCGGGGTCGCGGAGATGGACGTGCATATCCACAAGCCCCGGCGCGGCAACCAGCCCGGCGCAGTCCAGGATCTCCTCCGCGTCCTGCGCATGGGAGAACAGGTCTTCCCCGACCTGTTCGATTTTGCCGCCGCGAATGAGAATGTCGCCTGTCATATCCATGTTTTGAGAGGGGTCAATGATACGGGCACGTTTCAAAAGTATTTTTACCATCTGCCGTCTCCTTTTCTTTTCCAGAGCAGTAAAGAATCAGTCGTTCCTGCCGGTTCAATCTCCCGGGGAAATGTAAACCTCGGTGGGTCCGTCCGCGCCGCCGATGATCCCCACAGAGGCATGGGAATAGGTCACAAGGTTTTCCAGGTGCCATTTTGTCAGGGACAAAAGCTCCCTGCCGTAATATTCGGGAAGCAGCAGCGGGTCGGTGGGCGCCACCAGGCTGTAGGGCGTAAGCCCCGCGCTTTCCGCCAGCTTCATGGCGCGGAACATATGGAAGCTCTGCGTCACGATGACGAATTCCGTTCCCAGCCCCTCCCTGTCCGCGATCTCTTTGGAAAATTTCAGGTTCTGCCGGGTATTGCGGGACTGATCCTCCATATGGATACGGCTTTCCTCGATCCCCAGCCGCAGCAGGGCGTTTTTCTCCGTCAATGCTTCCGGGCAGGGTTCGTCCCCGCCCTGCCCGCCGGTGACGATACACACGGCGCCGGGATATTTCATCAGATAGTCATAGGCAGTGTTCACGCGGTTCGTCAGGGTCATGCCCATGCGCTCGGCACTGTACACCTGGGCGCCCAGAACGATGACATTGGTCCCGGCGGGCGGCGCGGCAAACTGAGCCGACAGCATCAGCCCGGTCAAATAGCCCGCCCACACAAGCCCAAGGCAGTAAAAGACGGACAGCAGCCGGGCGATGGCTTTCCGCCAGCCGCCCCGCTCCGCAAAACGGGAATAGAATTGCAGGATAAGAAATCCCAGCAGGCAGACGCAGAAGCCGAACACAGCGCCCAGATCAAAGCCCCCGCGGAACAGCGGCAGCAAAAACCAGATACACCCCAGCAGGCTGAGTATTTTTCCGACCCATTTCATCACAGTTTTGTATTTTTTCATAGTTACGACCATTTATCTTTCCTTCGCGCAAGAATAAAAACAGATATTCCTTACTGTTCGCCCTTCTTTTCTTCTTCCTTTTGAGCGGCAGGGGCACTTCCCTGAGTCGGCACAAAAGGCGGCGCGGAAAAGTTTGCCCGGCGCTTCTTAGCGGAGCGGCGGCTGAAAATCACGATGGGGACTGTGATGGCAGCGGCCACTACAAGGAAAGGCAGCAGCCACAGCAGCGCCAGCACCAGCCCCTGCAGCACATTGACAAAGCTGGTCCAGCCGCCTGTAAAGGCTTCCCAGGAGCGGGAGCCAAAAGACGGGCGGATCGTGTATTCCGTCACGTCCCGCAGGGAGAGGTTCACTGTGGAATAGGCGATCTCGTCATCGTAGACCTGGAGCTGGGAGGTCATACTTTCGATCTCATAGCGCACGTTGGAAAGGCGGTCCTCCAGCTGAAGAATTTCGTCCAGGTTCTCTGCCTGCGCCAAAAGCTCCAGCAGCCGGGTCTCCTCCTGCCGCAGGGACTTGAGCCTTGCTTCCGTATCCACATAGCTGCCGGTCACGTCCTCCATATAGGTGTTGCTGGAGGTCACGCGCACCGCGTTTTCCAGCTCTGCCAGGAAATCGGAAAGGGATTCGGCAGGGACGCGGATCCTGTAATCCAGCGAGCGGGCTTCCCTTTCGTCCCCCCTGCTGTAGCCGGAGAAGGAGGAGGATTCCAGATACCCGCCGTATTTGGAGATCAGAGCGTCCACCGCAGGCTTTGCCGTGTCAAAATCCTTCGTTTCCGCGGAAATATCGGAGGTGTAGATCAATTTGCGGTCAGTCGCTTCCGGCTGAAGGGCGACCTCGCCGTTTTCCGCCGCACCCGGCGCAGCTTCCTCGCTGTAGGAATCGGAGGTTTTATTATCGCTCGCCCCGCTGCCCCCGCAGCCGGAAAGGGAGAAACACAGCACCGCTGCCAGAAGTATGTAAATCAGTTTTTTCACAGGAATCACCTCAATGTGTAATCTATTAGTTTATTATACCATAAGCACGGAACGTGCGTTGGTATAATGTGCCGATCGGTCGTCTGAGCAAAGCGAAGAACTGACCGAGGCAATTTCAAATCTATAATATCCGCTGCCCTTTGCGGATATTATACCATAAGCACGGAACGTGCGTTGGTATAATGTGCCGATCGGTCGTCTGAGCAAAGCGAAGAACTGGGCGGGCAACTTCAAATTTATAGTATCCGCTGCCCTTTGCGGATATTATACCACACCTGCGGTGAGCGCTCGTGAAGCTTCCTTGTGCAAAGAAAACCCGTGCGACCCAACCGCAGCAATTCTTGTGCCCTTACGCCCTTTCTAACATCTAGCTTCCAGAATCCAGCATCTATTATACCATAAGCACGGAACGTGCGTTGGTATAATGTGCCATCGTTCTCGCCTGTCGGCTCGGTCGGCGATAAACGGTTGCTGTGCCCCAGTGGGGCACGTTCAGCAATGTCTGAAGCGGCAGCTGAGTTCTCCACCGGAGACCATCGCCCGTCTGAGCAAAGCGAAAAACTGGGCGGGCAACTTCAAATTTATAATATCCGCTGCCCTTTGCGGATATTATACCGAAAAGAGGGACGCAGGTCAAGGTTTCGCCCTGCTTTTGGGAGCGCAAAAAATCTCCCTGCCGGAACGGCAGGGAGATTTGAAAATGGAGCTTATTATAGAATTTTTACACGCCGCGCTTTACATAGGAGGTGTGCAGAAGCTCATGCGCCTTATGGCTGCCGGGCTCGCCCAGGAACTCCTCGTAGCACTTCTTGACCACGGGGTTTTCGTGGCTCTTGCGCAGGGGCATGGCTTTGTCCTGATCGTACAGCGCTTTAGCGCGCAGCGCCTTGATATCCGTGGTGCTGCGAACGGTAGAGGACTGAATGGGCTGACCGCCGCCGTTGACGCAGCCGCCGGGACAGCACATGACTTCGATGAAGTGGTAATCCGCTTCGCCGGAACGGACCTTTTGCAGCAGGGCGTCCGCATTGGCAAGCCCGCTGACTACCGCCACCTTCACGTCCATACCGGCTACCTTGTACACCGCTTCCTTAAAGCCCTCCGTGCCCCGGATTTCGTGATACTCCACGGAATCCACAGACTTGCCCTCCAGCCAGTCGGCGGCAGTGCGCAGGGCGGCTTCCATCACGCCGCCGGTAGCGCCGAAGATCACCGCCGCGCCGGTGGACACGCCCATAGCTTCGTCAAATTTCTCCTCCGGGAGACGGTCGAAATTCAGCTGCGCCCGCTTGATGAGCCTTGCAAGCTCTCTGGTGGTCAGGCTGATATCCACATCGGGAACACCTGCGGCGCTTTCGTCGTCCCGCCGGATCTCAAATTTCTTCGCCGTACAGGGCATGACGGACACGGACACGATATCCTTGGGGTCGATGCCCTCTTTCTGGGCATACCATGTCTTAATCAGCGCGCCGGTCATGTTCTGGGGAGATTTGCAGGTGGAAAGATTGTCGATCAGGTCGGGATAATAATGCTCGCAGAACTTGACCCAGCCGGGAGAGCAGGAGGTGATGATGGGCAGCTTCCCACCGTTTTTCACCCGGGTGATGAACTCGTTCGCTTCCTCCATGATGGTCATATCCGCGCCGAAATCGGTGTCAAACACCTTGTCAAATCCCAAACGGCGCAGAGCGGCGACCATTTTGCCCTCTACATTGGTGCCGATGGGCAGACCAAATTCTTCTCCCAGCGCCGCGCGGACGGCGGGAGCGGTCTGGACGATGACGGTTTTCGCGGGGTCGTTCAGGGCGTCCAAAACGTCCTGAATGCTGTCCTTTTCAGTCAGCGCCCCGGTGGGACAGCTGACAATGCACTGCCCGCAGGCAACGCAGGAAACATCGCTCAGGGGTTGCTCAAAGGCACAGCCGATCTGGGTGTCGAAGCCGCGGTTATTGGCGCCGATGACGGACACGTGCTGGTTCTGGCACGCCGCCACACAGCGGCGGCAGAGGATACATTTGGCGTTGTTGCGCTCCAGATACAGGGTGGACATATCCTTGTCCCCGGCAGGCAGCGCCCCGGAGAAGCGCTCGTCCTCCTCAATGCCCATATCGTTGCAGAGCTTTTGCAGCTCACAGTTTCCGCTGCGCTCACAGGTCAGGCATTTCCGCTCGTGAACGGAGAGCAGCAGCTCCAGCGTCATACGGCGGGATTCCTGCACCTTGGGAGTGTTGGTGAACACCTCCATGCCGTCGTTTACGGGGTATACGCACGCCGCCACCAGAGAGCGGGCTCCCTTGACCTCGACCATGCACATACGGCAGGCGCCGATCTGGTTTATGTCCTTCAAATAGCAAAGGGTCGGAATGTCGATCCCGGCAAAGCGGGCAGCTTCCAGAATGGTGGAATCCGCCGGCACCTCATAGGGAACGCCGTTGATTTTTACAGTGACCAGTTCCATGCTCTTCTCACTCCTCTCTTATTTCTTTACCACGGCGCCGAACTTGCACTTCTCCATACAGACGCCGCACTTGATGCACTTCTCGGTGTCGATCACATGGGTCTCCTTCACCGCGCCGCTGATCGCGCCCACAGGGCAGTTCCTGGCGCAGAGGGTGCAGCCCTTGCACTTTTCGGGATCGATTGTATAATTGGTCAGTGCCTTGCAGGCGCCGGCAGGGCAGCGGTGCTCCAGCACATGTGCCTCATACTCGTCCCGATAATATTTCAGGGTGGAAAGCACCGGGTTGGGGGCTGTCTGCCCCAGACCGCACAGGGAGTTTTCCTTGATGTAATAGCAGAGCTCCTCCATCTTGTCCAGGTCTTCCATGGTGCCGTTGCCGGAGGTGATCTTATTGAGGATCTCCAGCAGCCGCTTGGTACCCACGCGGCAGGGCGTGCACTTACCGCAGGATTCGTCCACGGTGAACTCCAGGAAGAACTTGGCAATATCAACCATACAGGTGGTCTCGTCCATGACGATCAGACCGCCGGAGCCCATCATGGAGCCAATGGCGATCAGGTTATCATAGTCGATGGGGGTGTCGATCAGCCGAGCGGGAATGCAGCCGCCGGAGGGTCCGCCCGTCTGGGCAGCCTTGAACTGGTGGTTGCCGGGGACGCCGCCGCCGATATCGTCTACCACTTCCCGCAGGGTGGTGCCCATGGGCACTTCCACCAAGCCGGTGTTGGTGATCTTTCCGCCCAAAGCAAAGACTTTAGTGCCGGGCGACTTCTCCGTGCCGATGGAGCGGAACCAGTCCGCGCCCTTCAAAATGATCTGCGGAATGTTGGCGTAGGTCTCCACATTATTCAGCACGGTGGGCTTGCCGAACAGACCCTTCAGCGCCGGGAAGGGCGGGCGGACACGGGGCTCGCCGCGCTTGCCCTCGATGGAGGTCATCAAAGCGGTCTCTTCGCCGCAGACGAAGGCGCCTGCGCCCAGGCGAATGCCGATGTCGAAATCAAAGCCGGAGTTGAAAATGTTCTTGCCCAGCAGGCCGCGCTCCCGCGCCTGCCCAATGGCGATCTCCAGCCGCTTGACGGCGATGGGATATTCGGCGCGGATATAGATGTAGCCCTGGGTCGCGCCGATGGCATAGCCGGCGATCGCCATGGCTTCCAGCACGCTGTGGGGGTCGCCCTCCAGAACGGAACGATCCATGAATGCGCCGGGGTCGCCTTCGTCGGCGTTGCAGCAGGCATATTTCTGGTCGGCTTCATTGGCTGCTGCAAATTTCCACTTCAAGCCCGTGGGGAAACCGGCGCCGCCTCTGCCCCGCAAGCCGGAAGCCAGCATGGTGTCTATCACGTCCTGAGGGGTCATTTCCGTCAGGACCTTGCCCAGCGCGGCGTAACCGTCGCGGGCGATGTACTCTTCGATATTTTCCGGGTCGATCACGCCGCAGTTGCGCAGGGCGACGCGGTGCTGCTTGGAATAGAACCGGGTCTCGTTCAGGGACTTGATACTGCCGTCCTCCTGAACAGTCTCCTGGTACAAAAGGCGCTTGACAATACGCCCCTTGACCAGATGCTCGGAAACGATCTCCGGGATATCCTCCGGGGTGATACGGCTGTAGAACGCGCCCTCGGGATAGACGATCATGATGGGACCTAACGCGCACAAGCCAAAGCAGCCGGTACGGATCACGTTGACCTCTTCTTCCAGGTTCTGTGCCTTGATCTCCGCTTTCAGCGTTTCGATGATCTTTTCACTGTTGGAGGAGGTACAGCCCGTTCCTCCGCAGACCAATACGTTTGAACGATACATTGCTTTCCCTCCTTTATTTTGCGCCAATGGTGTATTCCGTGACCACCCTGCCGCCTATAATGTGCTCGGCGATCACTTTTGCTGCCCGTTCCGGGGTCATGTTGCCGTAGACGGTCTTCCCGGTAGCGGGGGTGGTGACCTCCACGGTGGGCTCAAAGGCGCACAGCCCCATGCAGCCCGTTTGGGTGATCACGATATCCGTGATGCCCTGCCTGGCGGCTTCCTGCACAAAGGCGTTCAAAACGTCCTTTGCCCCTGCCGCAATGCCGCATGTCGCCATGCCTACCAGGACCCTTGTTTCCGATTCTCCGTTTTCCCGCAGCGCAAGAGAACCCCTTACCCGCTCCTTTACGGCTTGCAGTTCCTCTAACGATTTCATGCTGTATCTTCCTTTCCTGCTGATTTTTCGCTTTCTATTTTCTGTCCGCCAGCTGCTCAGTCCGCCTGGAAAGCCATTCTTCAATGGGAACGGACGCCGCCGGGTTACTCAAAGGCAGGCGGTCCCCCAAAATATCCCGCAAAGTCCGGCGGTCCAGGCAAAAGCGCTTCTCCGTTCCGCTTTTCTCCCGGCGGGCTCTTACAAAAGTAAAGTCCGTTTCCGGGTTGCAGCAAAGCAAAAGCCTTATCACACCGTTTACATCGCCCACAGGCGGCAGATCCACGCTGTGCAGAGAAAATTCCGCTGTGACCGCCGTCCCATTGTTTTCCTGGGAAATAACGGTCAGGCTGCCCCCCGTTCTCTTTGCCTCCTCCCGAAGCAGAGAAAGCCCCAGCCCGGTAAGCTTTCCCGGTCTGGTGGTATAGAATGGGTCGGCTGCCCGCGCGGTCTGCTCCGCTGTCATGCCCCTGCCGTTATCGGCGACGCGCAGGACCAATGTGCCGTTAAAAAAATCTTCCCGGAGCTCTACGGAAATTTTATCCGCACCGGCGGCAAGCGCGTTCTGCGCCAGGTCCATCACGTTCTGAGCCAGCTCGCGCATGGATCATTCCATGTACTTCGCCAGAATACCGTCGATCTCCTCCGGCACAAGGCGACCATAAACGTCTTCGTTCACCGTCATGACCGGGGCAAGACCGCAAGCGCCGATACAGCGGCAGGCTGTGAGAGAAAACGCACCGTCCTCCGTGCATTCCTCCGGCTGAATACCCAGCTTCTGGGTGATCTTATCCAGCACCTTGTCCGCGCCCTTGACATAGCAGGCGGTCCCCAGGCAGACGGAAATGTGATTGCGCCCCTTGGGCGTCAGGGAGAACTGGGAATAGAACGTGGACACACCGTAGACCTCCTCCAGCGAGACCCCCAGCCCATCGGCAATCTTTTTCTGCACCTCCATGGGCAGATAGCCGTAGATATCCTGCGCCTGATGGAGCGCGGGCATGACGGCGCCCGCCTGCCCTTTCAGGCTTTCGATCACGGCGTCGAGCTTCTTTGCCTGTTCCGGGGTATCATGGAACGGCAGAGAACTGATACGTTTTTGCATTGCGTTTCCTCCTTCATATCTGCTTACCCTGATAGAATCAGTCGCTTTTGGACGAAGATTGCCCAATAATATGTTTATAATACTCGTGTTTCGTCGATTTATAGTTCTTCCTAGGAACTAAAACTGTCAAATTGACAATTTTATGCTGTTTTTCTCATGCTTTTCTGTAAATAAATACAAAAATATTGATATAAAAATATCAATTGCCTGTTTTGAGAGAACAAGACAGACAATTGACCGCTAAAAACAGATCAGTGATTTTCTGCCGACAGTCCGGTCAGGGCCTCATAAACGGCGGCCGCTGCTTCATATAAATTTTCTTTGCAGGAGTACAGCGGGACGCCCCGCTGCTCCGCCTGACGCAGAGCAGCCTCGTCTGGCCGGACGTTTCCCGCCAGCACCATGGCAGAGAATTTTGTTTGAACTGCCACGGCAAGGGCGGTGTCCGAATTCTGCACCGTAAGCCAGACCTGCCCCGGTCTCCCGTGGGACATGACCCAGCTCAAAAGGTCCCCCGCAAAGCAGCCTTCCACCTCTTTCTCCGCCCCGCTGCTTCCCGCCAGCAGCTTCCAGCCAAGTTCATTTGCCAAATCCTGTACGGTCATGTACTTTGTCCCCCTTACATAATATGCGTCCCATATGCCCTAATAGATGTTAGATGTTAGACGTTAGATGTTAGAAAGGGCGTAAGGGCACAGTAACTGCTATCGCCCGACCATAAGCAGTTATCTGATCTATAGCCCTTTTCCAGCGTCAGTCTCTCATATCCAGCATCCAGTATAGCATACTTTTTTCTTTGCGCAAAATTTTGTTTTTTGCAAAAAATGCAAGTTATGACTGACAATATTTCAATTTCTCAAAAATAATCCTTGCCTTTTTTGCCGGGCAGAGGTATAATAATCGAAATCACTTCATTAAGGTAAACCAATAAAACCCACAGGAGGTCATTGCCATGTCACGTGTTTACAATTTCTCCGCAGGTCCTTCCATGCTGCCGGAAGCCGTTTTGCAAAGAGCGGCAGCCGAGATATCAGATTATAACGAAAGCGGGCAGAGCGTGATGGAAATGTCCCATCGCTCCAAGGTGTACGATGAGATCTTCCAGTCCGCTAAGGCGCTGCTGCGGGAGGTCATGGAGATCCCGGACAATTATCAGATCCTGTTCCTGCAGGGCGGCGCTTCCTCTCAATTCGCCATGGTGCCGCTGAATCTGATGACCGGCTCCGGCAAGGCGGATTATGTCCTTTCCGGGCAGTTCTCCACCAAGGCTTACAAGGAAGCCAGCCGGTACGGGGACTGCAAGGCGGTGGCTTCCTCCAAGGACGACAATTTCTCCCATATCCCCGCGCTGGACAAAGCGGAGTTCCGCCCCGACGCGGACTATTTCCACATCTGTATGAACAATACCATTTACGGCACCGTGTGGCACGAGCTGCCGGAAACCGGGAACGTACCGCTGGTGGCGGATATCTCCTCCTGCATTTTGAGCCGCCCGCTGGACGTATCGAAGTTCGGGCTGCTGTATGCGGGCGCGCAGAAAAACGTCGCCCCGGCGGGCTTGACCATCGTCATCATTCGGGACGATCTGATTGGGGAGCCTATGGAGCAGACCCCCACCATGTTCCAGTATAAGGTCATGGCGGAAAACGATTCCATGTACAACACCCCGCCCTGCTGGTCCATTTATATGTGCAAGCTGGTGCTGGAATGGCTGCGGGACGACATTGGCGGCTTAAAAGCCATGGAAGCGCGGAACATCAAAAAAGCCGGGCTGCTCTACGATTTCCTGGATTCTTCCACCCTGTTCAAGCCCTGCGCGGAAAAAGACAGCCGCTCCCTGATGAACGTGACCTTCGTCACGGGAGACCCGGAGCTGGACGCGCAGTTCGTCAAGGAAAGCGCGGCGGCAGGGTTCGTGAATTTGAAGGGGCACCGCAGCGTAGGCGGCATGCGGGCTTCTATCTATAACGCCATGCCGGTAGAGGGCGTGGAAAAGCTGGTGGAGTTCATGAAGGAATTTGAAGGAAGGGTGAAATAATATGTTCCAGATCAAGTGCCTGAATAAAATCAGCCCGCTGGGGCTGGAGAAGCTGGGCGAGGGCTATACCGTTTCGGAAAACGTGGAGAACCCGGAGGGCATTCTGGTGCGCTCCGCTTCCATGCACGAGATGCAAAGGAATGAAGCTTTGCTGGCAATTGCCCGCGCCGGAGCGGGGGTCAACAACATTCCCGTGGAAGCCTGCACAGAGCAGGGCATTGTGGTGTTCAACACTCCCGGTGCAAACGCGAACGCCGTAAAAGAGCTGGTGCTCTGCGCGTTGTTCCTCACCTCCCGGAAGATCGTAGCTTCCTCCGATTGGGTAAAAACGCTGAAGGGACAGGGCGCAGAAGTCGGCAAGCTGGTGGAAAAGGGAAAAAGCGCCTTTGCAGGACCTGAGATCCAGGGAAAGACCCTGGGCGTTGTGGGGCTGGGCGCCATCGGGATACTGGTGGCAAACGCCGCGGAGCAGCTGGGTATGACCGTATACGGCTACGACCCCTTTTTGTCGGTAGACTCCGCCTGGCGGCTTTCCAGCGCCGTGCGGCACGCCACTTCTTTTGATGAAATTTGCGCCAACTGCGACTATATCACCCTCCACCTGCCCCTGACCCCGGAGACCAAAGGCATGATCGGCAGGGACGCCATTGCCAAAATGAAGGACGGGGCAAGAGTTTTGAACTTTGCCCGGGGCGACCTGGCAGATTCCGCCGCCGTGCTGGAAGCGCTGGGAAGCGGGAAGCTTTCCGCCTATGCCACAGATTTCCCCGACGACGACATGATCGGCGCGGAAAATGTTATCGCCCTCCCCCATCTCGGCGCTTCCACGCCGGAAAGTGAAGAAAACTGCGCCGTCATGGCGGCGGAACAGCTCCGGGATTATCTGGAAACCGGGAATATCCGCAATTCCGTCAATCTGCCCGCCGTTTCCATGGCGAGAGAGCCGGGCACCGCGCGGGTCTGCCTGATCCATCGGAACATTCCCAACACCATTGCCGTGCTGGCTGCCGCCTGCGGCAAGACCGGCGTCAACATCGAAAATATGCAGAGCAAATCAAAAGGCGAGTACGCCTACACCATTCTGGACGTTTCCGGGGAACTAACTGCGGAAGCCGTGGAGAGCCTGAAAGCGCTGGAGCCCATCATTCGGTGCAGGGTCATTCGGTAACGGCTTCGGATTTTTCCGGGCGGCTGACCCGGTTTTTAAAAAACAGGCGCACAGAAAAGCCCCTTGCCAACACTGGCAAGGGGCTTTTGTTCGTTTATCTGCCTGCAATCACGCAGCAGCCCTGGCACCCGATGAAATCACCAGGTACGGGAACCCATGGAACGGAACTGGGCGACCGTAGGGGCATGGGAATTCATGCCGCCGTCCACGGTAATGATCTGCCCGCTGACATAGGCGCTTTCGTCAGAGCCGAAATACACGCAGGCATGACCGATATCCTCAGGGCAGCCATAGCGGTTCACCATGATGTTGCTGAGGAAGATGTCCTTCAGCGCCTGAGGTACGTGAGCGTCATTCTCCGGGGTAACGATCAGACCCGGACGGATACAGTTGCAGCGGACATTGTCCTTGCCATATTGCAGCGCCACGGACTTGGTGAGCATATCTACACCTGCCTTGGCGCTGGCATAGGCGGTAGACCCCAGGTCGCCGCCGCAGGAAGCCATGGAGCCGATATTGATGATGGAGCCGCCCCGGGCGTCCTTCCGCATATGGGGCAGCACGCACTTCGTGACATAGAAGGTGCCGCGCATATCGCTCTGGAAAATAGCGTCCCACATTTCGATGGTCAGCTCGTCAACACGACCGTCCTTCAGCGCTACGTTGGCGGCGTTGTTCACCAGAATGTCGATATGACCGTAGGCTTCGGCGGTATCCTCCACCAGCTTTTCAATGCTGGCAGTGTCGGTAATGTCCATCACATGGAAGGACGCCTTGCCCCCTTCCGCAGTGATCCTGTCCACCACAGCCTGCCCTTTTTCCGCCCTGCGGCCGCAGACAACGACCTGCGCGCCCTCGGCGGCATAAAGCCTGGCAATTCCGATGCCGATACCACTGGTAGAGCCTGTGACGATAGCAACCTTGTTTTCCAACCTGTTCATGGCAAAGACCTCTCCTTTTCCAGAAAAATTTTTTATTCCCATTTTGATAAATGGCACACAAATGATACACACGGAACATCCGCGGGGAACCACTGCAATTTTGTACAACTCCCTTGGGGAATGACCCGCCGGCTTATTCTTCCGTTTTGTCTTCGGGGGCGGCTTCCGGCTGAACAGGCGCTACAGGCTCTGCGGGAATTTCCTGCTGAGCAGGCACTGCAGGCTCAATAGGCTGCCGGACCGGCTCGGCAGGGACGGCAGGCTGTACGGGGTTGGGCGCTACAGGCTGCTGGGGGTAGCCGGGCTGAACAGGCTGGACGGGATAAACGGGCTGCACCGCGGGGAATGCCACAATGCTCATTTCCTTGCGCAGCTGACCGAGACACACGGCGAGCAGGATCGTACAGACCGCCGAAGCCAGCGTGGCAACACCGCTTACAAAGGAGGTAAACAGCCCTACCAAGCCGGAAATGCAGCTGAGAACAGCGCCGATCCACATCAACGTGGTCAGGAACCGGGAGATACGGTACTCGGGAACGCCGGTCATGGCGCTGGTCTTAATGCGGTTGATCGTTCTGACAATGCTGGCATAATAGGCGATCATCAGCGCAAAAACGGCGGCACAGAGAATCACGACAAACACAAGACCCGCCGTTGCCCCGGCAGCATAGCTGGAATAATAGGAATCACTGCTGAAGGCGGCAGCCCCGGCAAAAATGAGGACAAAGCAGGCAACCACAAAAATTGCCGCAACGATACACAGGAGCACCAGCGTGATGATGGAGATGACCTTGCAGATGGTGAGCCCGGCGGTGGAAATATTGCCGGAGGCCGTGCTGCGGCAGGTCGCCCATGTGATCCACATGCCAACGGCGATCAGAATGCTGGGGATCAGACCGAGAATGGCACCAAAAGCGGTAGCGCCGGAAGAAGCGTCCATCATGGAATAGTAGACAGACGGGGGAAGGCTTTCGCCGTAGCTTTCCATGAAGCTATAGGCATAATACGGAATGGCAGAGCCCGCTGTGATACTGGAGATAAAGGTCAGCACCAGCGTGACGGAATAGAGGATCACCGCCGTCAGGAAAAGCGGAGAAGACCCAATTTTTTTGATGACGTTTACTGCGGGATTGCTGGACAGCATGGGCGTTCCAACCGAGCAGGGGCACACGGTACCGTCCGGGATTTCCCGACCGCATTTAGGACAAATCATAATACACCCTCCAAAAATTTTTGATGTGCTCTTATTCTACAGGAAAAGTCTGAAAAATGCAAGCTGTTTCCTCTCTCCCCCTTTCTTTGAAATTTTCCTCTACAAATTCCCTCTTTTCGGTAGACTTTTTTCCAGAAAAATGATATATTATGTAAAGTTGAAAAATGGAGGAACCTGCTGCATGAAAAAGAAAAAAGTCAAATTTTTAGGGCTGCTGTCAGCATTGGCACTGTTCTGCACCATGTTGTCCCAGCCGGCGATGGCGGCAAATTTCACCGACGTGCCGGGAAATATCTGGTACAGAAGCTATGTATATGATCTAGTCGGCAAAGGTATTATGCAGGGCAAGGGAGACGGGCGCTTCGACCCTGACGGGAAGTTTTCCCGGGCGGAGATGGTCGCCATCATGGCACGGTCCGCGCTGACGGAGGCAGAGCTGCGCCAGTATGAATTCCAGGGCGATTTTAAGGACGTGACCGTGAAGCACTGGGCGTACCGCTACATCAACTGGGCGGCGGAAGCCGGCGTGGTCAACGGCTGCGGCGACGGCACCTTCCAGCCCAACCGTCCTGTTTCCCGGCAGGATATGGCGGTGATGCTGGTGAATTTCTCCAGGGCTACCGGCAGGCAGATCACCTCCACCCGCCCCCCGGTCAATTTTACGGACGGCGGCTCCATCGCGAAATATGCCGCCGCCAGCGTCAGCGCCTGCCAGCGGGCGGGTGTGATCACCGGCAGCGACAGCGGCGCGTTTATGCCCAAAGACACGGCCAGCAGAGCGCAAGCCGCCGCCATGTATTCCCGGTTTTTGACAAACTGCGTGGTGAAGGATTATAAAATCACGAAAAAGCGGGTATTTACCACCCCTGTGCGGGCAGTGGAATTTTCCGGGGACGCCTACAGCCCCCAGCTTGTGATGGGGCATGACAGGGTGACCGGCGGGGAAGCCCCCGGCTCCGTGGTGGAGCGCACCGGGGCAAAGGTCGCCGTCAACGCCGCGTTTTTCGATATGGACTCCTATCTTCCCCTCGGCACGCTGATACAGGACGGGCAGGTGCTTACCGTATGGGACCGGTTTGCCCCGGCACGGTCGGCGCTGGTCAAGGATTCCACGGGGCGGCTTTCCATTCAGAATTTCAGCACCACACACACAATTACGCTGCAAAAGGAGGACGGCAGCGAAAGCGTGCTGCAGGGCGTTACTGTAAACAGAAAACCTGCTACCGCCACTGACGGCACCCGTATTTTATTCACCCGAAAATGGGGCAGGACGCTGGGCTTTCCCGCCAAGGACGCCGTAGTGCTTGACGAAGAGGGAGTGATCCTTGCCATTTACCACGATGTGGACGTGGAGCTTCCCGAAACTGGTTATGTGCTGGCACAGCGCTCCCGCAGGCAGTATGAGGGGGATTTCTTTGATTCCTGCGCGGTAGGCATGACGGTAGACATTGAACGGGAATACGAGGGCGCCCAGACCCAGGACATTGTGATGTCCATTGGCGCAGGACCCCGGCTGGTAAAGGACGGGCAGGTCTACGGCGGGCTGGAGACCTACCGGGCGGAGGGCTTTTCCGACCCCACTATCTCTACCTACAGCGCCCTGCGGGTGTGCCTGGGGCTGAAAGCGGACGGGAGCATCGTCATCGTTTCCGCCTATGCCACGCTGCCGCAGATGTCCAAGATCATGGTGAGCTTCGGCTGCCGGGACGCCATCAATTTTGACGGCGGCGGCTCTACCAACCTCTATGTGGACGGGCAGTGGCTCCGGGGTCCGCAGGACAGACCGCTGAACAGTATCCTGATTTTCAAATAAGATTTCTCCTCTGGCAAAAAGCGGCGGGTCGTTTTGACCCGCCGCTTTTTATGTTCAAAACGCCCTTTCTAACAACTAACAACTGAAAGCTAACAACTATTCGTGGTAGACCGCCACGATATCCAGCTTGTCGTCCAGCACCACCAGATCGGCGCGCTTGCCCGGCTCGATACTGCCGAGCTCCTGTTCCAGCCCGATGGAACGGGCGGGGATCAGGGTCGCCGCTTTCACTGCGGTTTCAAAGGGAATGCCGAAGCTGACAAGGTTCTTTACCTCCTGGTGGAGGTTGGTCACAGAGCCGGCGATGGTGCCGTCTTCCAGAGTGGCTTTGCCGTTTCGCACCGTGACCATCTGCCCGCCCAGATCAAAGGCTTCCCCCTCCGGGAGACCGTTTGCCCGCATGGAATCGCTGATGACCAGCGCCCTGTCCCCCAGCTGGCGGAAGGCAGTGCGGAGGACCGCCGGGTGAAGGTGAAGACCGTCGCAGATGATTTCCGCCAGAACGCGGTCGTCATCGAACACCGCGCCCACTACGCCGGGGCTGCGGTGGCTCAGCCCGGACATGGCGTTAAAAAGGTGGGTGGCGTGGGTCACGCCGCAGTCAAAGGATTTCTTCGCTTCCTCATAATTTGCGGTGGTATGGGCGATGGATACGGCGCAGAGCCTGCTTGCTTCTTTGGCAAATTCATAGCCGCCGGGCTGCTCCGGGGCAAGAGCGATCAGCTTGACGATGCCGCCGGAAAGCTCGTAAAAATGGCGGAACAGCTCCATATCGGGGGCAAGAATGGCTTCTTCCCTCTGGGCGCCCTTTTTCTCCTTTGAGATAAAGGGACCTTCCATATTGACGCCCACTACCCTGGCGCCGTCCTCACAGGGGGCGTCCATGCATTTCCTGGCGGAAAGCAGCGCCTTTTCGATGATCTCCCGGTCGGTGGTCATGGTCGTAGGACAGAAGGAGGTGACGCCGTGCCGGATCAGGAACTGCGCCATGGTATCAATGGCTTCCCGGGTGCCGTCGCAGGTGTCCGCGCCGCCGCAGCCGTGAATGTGCACGTCTACGAACCCGGGAACGATGGTGTAGCCCTGACAGTCGACGACGGTATCCTCCGGCTGATAGGAAAGAGACTCCCCCACCGCCTTGATCCTGCCGTTTTCCAGCTCCAGATCGCCCTGCACCAGACGGAAATCCTTGTCCAAATACTTCGCGTGAATCAGAAACATAGCTCTCTCCCTTTCAACTTCCGATTATTTTGAATTTACAGTATCGTATTCAGCACCACCATCAGCGTGACCCCCGGAATGCCCAAAAGCCCGGACGCTGCCACGCTGAGACGGCTGATCGGCAGCGCCACCCCGGTATAGGGGGCGGTCAGGTTCAAAAGCGCCATGGCGGCAAAGCCCAAAAGGGCGGAAATCAGGAAATTTTTCATGGGATACATTCCTTTCTTTTTGTGAAAGCACAGTGTGGAAAGCGCAGCTTTTTTCTCACTGGTTATCCTTATGAAAGGTCTGTCCCGGTTATGCGTTCTCAGGCTTCCTGGGGAACAAAATCAATGCGCCCGGTGGCAACGTCCGCCCCGGCGACGATGATCCCGATCTCCTCCCCCATGACCAGCACCCTGCCGGAACGCAGGTCGTGGTGAGCGATCTCGCCGTCAAATTCAAAATCGGCGTTCTCAAAATCGTTCAGGCTCACAAAGCCCTCGGCGTTGTTTTGCAGCTTTACGAAAATGCCCTTGGGCGTGACGCCGCTGATGATCCCCACATGGCGCTCGCCCAAATGCGCCCGCATATATTCGGCGGTGTAGCAGTCCTCCGCCGCGCGCTCCCCGGTGACGGCGCGGATCTCGTTCTGCGAGGACTGCAGTGCCGATTCCCCGGCAAAGGTCTTATAGCGCTTTGTAATGGTTTCCTTGCTTTCCCCCGCCGCCAGATCGCTTAAAATGCGGTGAATGGAGGTGTCGGGGTAACGGCGGATAGGCGAGGTAAAGTGGCTGTACTCTCCCAGCGCCAGACCAAAATGCCCCAGCTCACGGTCGGCGTAACGGGCTTTTTCCATGGTGCGCAGGATACGCTGGTTCACAAGGGATTCCCTGCTTCCCCCCTTGACGCGCTCCAGCACGGTGGAAAAATCCGCTGCGGTGGGGTTCCCCTTTTTCAGTTCGCCGCAGGCGATGCCCAGCCTGTCCAGCAGCTCGTACAACTCCTCTACCCGGTCGGGCCTGGGCTTTTCGTGAATGCGGTACAGGAAGGGTATCCCAGCGTCCAGCGCCGTTTTGGCGGCGGCGATGTTGGCGGAAATCATCATCTGCTCCACCAGCTCCTCCGCTTCCCCTGTGGTGCGGGGCAGCAGGTCGATACACACGCCGTTTTCGTCCAGCACAAATTTTGTCTCGTCGCTGGAAAGGTCCATCTCCCCGCGGCACTGGGCGTTGCGCTTCAAAATATCCGCCAGCTCCTTCGCCGCTTCCAGGCTTTCCCTGACCGGGGCGTACTTGTCCAGCAGATCTTGGGACGCTTTGCCCGCCAAAATTTCATTGACCTCGGAATACACGCCGCGCACCTTGGAATGAATGACGGTCTTACGGAACAGATAATCGGTCATGTTGCCGTGGCTGTCGAAATCCATCAGGGCGGAAAAGGTCAGCTTGTCCATGCCGGCGTTCAGGGAACAGGCGCCGTTGGACAGCGCTTCCGGCAGCATGGGGATCACCCGGTCCGCAAAATAGACGGAGGTGCCCCGGAGGAAGGCTTCCCGGTCAATGGCGCTGCCCGCTTTGACATAGTGGGACACATCGGCGATATGGACGCCCAGCGTGTAGCCGTCCGCAGTTTTTCGGACAGAAATGGCGTCGTCCAAATCCTTTGCGTCGGCGCTGTCGATGGTAAATACAGGCTCGTCCCGCAGATCCAGACGGCTGTCGATATCCTTTTGGGTAACGGGCAGGTCGGCGACCGCCTCCGCTTCCGCCAGCACCTCTGGCGGAAATTCGGTGGGAATGCCGCAGCGCTCGATAATGGCATCGGCGCAGACCCTGGCGCGGTCCCCGCTGCCGAACACAGACTGCACCTCGGCGGTGCGCCATTCTCCCCTGCCGTCACATTTGGGGAGGATCAGCACCTTGTCCCCGTCCTTCGCGCCGTGCAGATGGGTGGGAGAAATCTCCATGTCGTAGCGTATCGCGCCGTCGGGCGTGACCCGCGCGCCGTCCGCGTCGATGTGCACCGTGCCCGTGACGAACGCGGTGCTGTGGGACAGTATCCTCTTTATTCTGGCGCTGGGACCCTTGTCCCCCTTGCGTAAATCTGTCAGCAGCACCTCGTCGCCCACAAAAGCCCCTTGCAAAGCCGCACCGGGAATAAAGATATCCTCCGTGCCGATTTTCGGCTTGGCAAAGCCGAACCGCTCGGACAGTGCCACCAGAGTGGCGACCACGTCCCCGGTGTGAGGGACCAGCTTGACCCAATGGTCCTTGTCCACAGTGATCTCACCCAGCTCTTCCAGCTTGTGAAGGGCTTCGTAAAAGTCATTTTTCTCCCGAATGCCCGCTTCCCGCATCAGCGACTTGGAGGGGACGCCGTTGCCGCCGCAGCGCTTCAGCGCCGCCACGATGAGCTTTTCCTCCAGGGTGCTTGCCGCGCTGGGCAGCTCGTAGGGCTCCTCCCGGTTCCTGCTGCCGCCGAACGCGGCATTATGATAGCTCCTGCTCATGGAGCCCTGGTTCTGATAGTGCCTTGTACTTCCGTTTCTTCTCTCCATATTTCTCCTTTTTACTTCCTTTTCTCTGGCAGGTCGCTAATCAGGGCTTTGAAATGCCTGCCCCTTACTTCAAAATTGGGATAGAGGTCAAAGGCTGCGGAGGCTGGGGACAGGGACACGATATCTCCCGGCTCTCCCACGCTCTGTGCCGCGTTGACCGCTTCCTCCATGGTGGCTGCGTGAAGGACCTGCGGCTCGCCCTCTTTGTAATTTGCGGCGTTCTTCACCGCTTCCTCTATTTTCGGTCCCGTATCGCCCATGACGATCAGGGTCTTCACTTTTTCGCAGATCACAGGTCCCAGCGGGTCATAGGGGATATGCTTGTCATAGCCGCCGCAGATCAGAATGATTTTCTGAGGATACAGCGACAGCGTGCCGGAAATCGTCCTGGTGGGCGAGCTTGCAATGGAATCGTTATAGTATTTCACGCCGGAGACCTCCCGGACAAATTCCGCCCGGTGCTCCACGCCGCCAAAGGTTTTCGCCACGGACAAAACCGCCTCCGGGGAAACGTCTCCCCAAACAGCGCCGATGGCCGCCATATAGTTTTCCACATTGTGCCAGCCGGGCAGCTTGATGTCGGAAACCGCCAGCAGGCGCTCCCCCTGGACAAAAATCGCTTCCCCATCGCACCACACGCCGCGCTCAGGGCGCCGCTTCCTGCTGAAAAGCCACGTGTCGCCCCGGGTCTCATCGG
Organism: uncultured Neglectibacter sp.; assembly: GCA_937958185.1. Classification (GTDB taxonomy): domain Bacteria; phylum Bacillota; class Clostridia; order Oscillospirales; family Acutalibacteraceae; genus Acutalibacter. The sequence continues at coordinate 30,526 of CALFFN010000017.1, forward strand.
CAAAGCCTGCGGTGATGTCGTTGTCCCCGTTCAAAACAGTGCGGGACAGGGCGCTCTGGTGCAGAAAAATATTTTTCTTGGCGTCGATATATTCCTGCATATCCTTGTGCATATCCAGATGGTTGGGAGACAGGTTGGTGACGACCGCCACATCGGGGCTTTCCCGCATGGAGATCAGCTGGAAGCTGGACAGCTCCACCACGGCACAGTCCGTTTCGGACACGGTCTCGATCTCCGGCAGCAGGGGCTTGCCGATATTGCCGCCCAGATGGACGGTTTTTCCCTGCGCTTTCAGAAATTCGGACAGGATCGTGGTGGTGGTGGTTTTGCCGTCGCTGCCTGTCACGGCGTAAATTTTGCAGGGGCAAAGCTCGAAAAACAGCTCCATCTCGCTGGTGACGGCAGAGCCGCGCTTCCGGGCGGCGGTGAGCTCCGGCAGGTAGTATTTCATGCCGGGGGTGCGGAAAATCATGTCTTCGTGCAGGTCCTGCAAGTACCCGTCCCCAAGGATCAGCTTCACGCCCTGCTTTTGCAGCTTCTCCCCGGTTTCGCCCAGCTCGGATAAGCTGCGCCTGTCCCTGGCAGAGACGATGGCACCTTTCTGCCGGAACAGGTCGATGAGCGGCAAATGGCTGCGCCCGATACCGCAGAAGGTAACGGACTTTCCAGGAAGCTCCCGGAAAAATTGTTCTTTCGTCATGTGGTCACACTTCCAATCCACTTAATTTTCTAAGGTTGTCCCCGCTTCGCCGTCCTCCGCATAGCTGTTATAGAGACGATAATAAATCCCCTGCTTTGCCATCAGCTCCTGATGGGTGCCCTTTTCCTCAATGCCCTGATCGGTGAGCACCAGAATAACGGTGGCATTCTTGATGGTAGTCAGGCGGTGGGCGATGGTGAAGGTGGTGCGCCCCTTCGCCAGCTTTTCCAAAGACTCCTGTACGATCTTCTCGCTTTCGTTGTCCAGGGCGCTGGTGGCTTCGTCCAAAATCAAAATGGGAGGGTTCTTGAGGAAAGCGCGGGCAATGCTGATGCGCTGCTTCTGACCGCCGGAAAGCTTGACGCCCCGCTCGCCCACGTAAGTATCATACCCTTTAGACAGCCCCAGTATAAATTCATGGGCGCCGGCGCGCTTCGCCGCTTCGATCACTTCTTCCCGGGAAGCGCCGGGCTTGCCGTATTCGATGTTCTGGAACACGCTGCCGGAGAACAGGTACACGTCCTGCTGGACAAAGCCGATCTGCGAACGGAGGGATTTCAGCGTCACCTCGCGGACGTCCTGCCCGTCTATCAAAATTCTGCCGCCGGTCACATCGTAGAACCGGGGGATCAAATTGCAAAGGGTGGTCTTCCCTCCGCCGGAGGGACCGACCAGCGCCACGTTCTCCCCCGCGTTCACATGGAGGTTGATTTCCGACAGCACCTCCTTGCCGTCGTCGGTGTAGCTGAAGCTCACGTCTTCAAAGGTCACGTCGCCCTGCTTGATCTCCAGCGGCTTCGCGCCCTCTTCGTCGAAGATATCCACATCGGCGTCCATGACCTGGAAGAACCGCTCGATCCCTGTCATGCCCTGCTGGAACTGCTCCGCGAACTGCACCAGCTGGCGAATGGAGGTGATGAGCGTTCCCACATACATCATATACGCCACCAGGTCGGCGGGCTGTATCTGACCGTTCATCAGGAACAGCGCGCCTACCAGCAGCACCAGGAAGTGCATCAGCCCGTCGAAAATGCGGTTGGAGGCTTCAAAGCCACCCATATAAAAATACCGCTTGCGCTTGATGTTGTAGAACACCCGGTTGCCGTTTTCAAATTTTTCCGTTTCCAGCGCTTCATTGGCAAAGGACTTCACCACGCGGACGCCCAATAGGCTGTCCTCCACCTGCGCGTTGATTTCGCCGATCTGCTTCCGCTGGCTGCGGAACTGGTCCCTCATTTTCAGGTTGAACCACGCAGCCGCCAGCACCATAAAGGGCACTACGGAGAAGACGATGAGAGTCAAAGGCACGTTGACCCCGCAGAGGATCGTAAAAGCGCCGATGATCTTGATCGCCGCCATGAACAGTTCTTCCGGGCAGTGATGGGCAAATTCCGTCACATCGAACAGGTCGGTGGTGATACGGGACATGATCTGCCCCACCTTGGTGTTGTCAAAATAGTGGAAGGACAGCTTTTGCAGATGGGCAAACAGGTCGGAGCGCATATCCGTTTCCATTTTCGTGCCCATGATGTGCCCAATGGAAGCGCGGAAAAACGTTGCCCCGGCGTCCACAAGGCACAAAAACAGGTACAGCGCGCCGATCTTCAGCACGATCTGCAGGGTCAGCGCCGCCAGATCGTTGATGCCCATATCGGTGATATAGCGCACCAGAAGGGGCAGGACCAGCTCGCATACGGTGGTCAGCGCCGCACAGAACAGGTCGAAAACCAGCACCACCCAGTATTTCTTAAAATACGGCAAAAACCGGCGGATCAGTCCCTTTCTTTTGTTTTTCTTTTTCTGTTCCACAGAGAACCACTCTCCCTTTCTTCATACAGAGAAAATTATGCCACAAATGGGCGGGAGAATCAACCTTTTTCTTTTGCGGAACATCTTTTCAAAACCTGTTGTACGGTTCCGGCGCCGCAAGGGGCATCCTTTCGGGCGCCTGTTCCAAGGTTGCATTTTTCTCCGTTCCGCCTTATACTAAAGGAAAAAGACAGAAAGAGGGAGTTTTCATGAACATCGTGATCCTGGACGGCGGCACCACCAATCCCGGAGACGTTTCCTGGGACGCCATTTCCGCCCTGGGAAGCCTCACCGTGTACGACAGCACCCTGCCGGAGCAGGTGATTTCCCGCGGCAGGGACGCGGAAGCGCTTATCATCAACCGCATTGCGCTGACGCGGGAGACCCTTTCCCAGCTGCCGAAGCTCCGCTTTATCGGAATGCTGGCTACGGGCTACAATACTGTGGACACAGCCGCGGCGCGGGAGCTTGGCATCGAGGTGTGCAACGTGCCCTTTTACTGCGTGGAAATGGTGGCGCAGCAGGCGTTTACCCTGCTGCTTTCCCTGTGCGGGAACGTCCATCGGTACAGTGAAAAGGTCCGGGCGGGTAAGTGGCAGGAGGCGGTCGCCATGAATTACCGGGAATACCCCCTGTTCGAGCTGTACGGCAAGACGCTGGGCATTGTGGGCTACGGCAGCATCGGCAGGTGCATGGCGAAGCTGGGGCTGGCGCTGGGCATGGATATCCTCCTGTACAGCCGCACAAAAAAGGAAGCGCCGGAGGGCTGCCGCTGGGTCGGGCTGGACGACCTGTTTGCACAAAGCGATGTGGTGACGCTGCACTGTCCCCTGAATGAAAGCACTGCGGGACTTGTGAACGCGCGGCTTCTTTCCCTGATGAAGCCCACCGCGCTGCTCATCAACACCTCCCGCGGCGGCGTGGTAGACAGCGCCGCTTTGGCGGACGCGCTGAACAGCGGCAGGCTTGCCGGCGCAGGCGTGGACGTGATGGCGCAGGAGCCGCCCGTAGCAGACGACCCGCTGCTGACGGCAAAAAACTGCGTGATCTCCCCCCACATTTCCTGGGCTTCCAAGGAGGCAAGGGAACGGCTCATTGGCGTGGTGGCGGAAAACCTGCGGGCGTTCCAGAACGGAAAGCCCCAGAACGTAGTAAACTGAACCTGTAGCAAAAAAGAAGGAAGCGGACTGGAAAAACCAGTCCGCTTCCTTCTTTTGGGGAGGAGTTTTCTTGAAAATCGCAGCTTGCGCTGCAAACTTGTAAGCTTTATTGTGGTTTAAGTATAGCGTATCTTTGTGAAAAAGTCAACAAGATCACGCAGAATCTACATTTTACATAATTCCGATTCCATCGAAAAAAGCAAAATTATCAAATTGGTGCAATAAAACAGCCTGTTTTCGGCAAATGAAAGTATTTTTTCGGAATTTTGGCAATTTTTCAAAAAGTAAAAACAGGGCAGGTTCTTTTTAAGAACCTGCCCTGTTCCTGCTATTCGGGCGCCTTTTCCCCCAGCACGTTTTTGCAGTAGCTTTCCAGCTGCTCCCGCGTGGTCATGGCGACACCGCTCTGGGTAAGCTGTTCCTGCAACAGCTTTGGGAGGGAATCAAAATATTCCCTGGCGCTTTGCTCCATGTTGTCCAATTCCTGTTTCCGCATTTCTGCCGCTTCCTTTCTCATAAAGAAATGATACCGGCAGTATGCCCCAAAAGCGCCGAAAACATACGCCGGGCAGGAATTATGAAGAAATGCGCGGCATTTTTTAGCCCTTGACCTTTGCGGCAAAGTCCTCTCCAAAGGCTTTGCACTGGGCAAGCTCGTCCTCGCTGGGCTTGAAGCGCAGGCGCAGACCGTCGCTCACCTTCATTTTCAGCTGCTGCAGCCGCTGGGTCAGGTTGGGGACTGCTTCTCCCGTCCAGCCATAGGAGCCGAAAGCCGCCGCCTGCTTGCCGCCGTGAATGGTGGGCAGCATGGTGGTGGTCAGATCGTAAATGGGTTTCAGGGCATCGCTCAAAATGGTGGGAGAGCCTAAAAGAATGCCGTCCGCATGGAGCAGGTCGGCAGGAAGGCCGGCGCAGTCGTCCGTGACCAGATCATAGGCATGGACGTCCACGCCGGAAGCGCTGATCGCGTCGCCGATAGTCTTTGCCATAGCGGCGGTATAGCCGTAGGCGCTGACATAGGCAATCACCACGGTCTTGTTGGGATTGGGATTTTCCACCTTATTCCAGGCGCGGTAGGTCTGGAACAGCTCCTTGAGGCCGGTATCGTGAACGGGACCGTGACCGGGGCATATCATGTCTATTTCCATGCCCTCCACCCTGTCCAGCGCCTTGTTCATAAAGGGCTTGAAGGGACCCAGGATATTGTCAAAATAATATTTGGAAGCCCGCTGGTAGCCCTCCTCGTTTTCCACCTTACTGCGGAGAATGCCCTCGCAGCAATAGTGGGAGCCGAAGGAATCGCAGGTAAAGAGGACCTTGTCTTCAGGCAGGTAGGTGTACATGGTGTCCGGCCAGTGGAGGTTGGGGACGATCAGAAAGCGCAGGGTCTTACCGCCCAGGTCCAACTCCTCCCCCTCCTTCACCGCATGGGACTGGAAGGGCTTGTTCATGATCTGGCTCAGGAAATTGATGGCGCCGGTGGTGCCCACCACCTCGATGCTGGGATTCAGCTCCAATAATTTAGCGGCGCTGCCGGCATGATCCGGCTCGGTGTGATCCACGATCAGGTAGTCGATATCTCCGATATCGGTAACTGCCTGCACCTTTGCAAGATATTCGTCGCAGAATTTTGCCTTTGCGGTTTCGATCAGCGCTGTTTTCTCTGTGCCCTTCACCACATAAGCATTATAGGTGGTGCCAAACTCCGTTTCCATAATGATGTCGAACACCCGCAGGTCACGGTCGAGAATGCCTGTCCAAAAAATACCCGGTTTCAGTTCCATAGCGTTTCTTCCTTTCACAAATCGTTCTGAGCAGGAAAGTTTTTCCACTTTCCGTAAAGCTTATTTTATATCATTTCCCGTTTTCTGTCTACTATAAGTTTTCTGAAAAATGGGAAGCCTGCCGATTCTGTCGAATCTCTTACAAATGCGGCGCACCCCCTTGTCAACATTTTCACATTCTGATATAGTGATTGCACAGCAATCACTACGGAGAAGGTCTGAGGTGCGAAGCACCTCTCTTTTCTCGCAAGCTCGAAAAGCATCAACCTTCTCCAAGCAGTTTGCGCCTTTGGCGCTTATGGTATAATGATCGCAGAGCGATCATCACGGAGAACCCCTGAACC
>CALFFN010000018.1 GCA_937958185.1 uncultured Neglectibacter sp.
GACGGGACTTGAACCCGTACGTCGTAGACACACGCACCTCAAACGTGCCTGTCTGCCAGTTCCAGCACTCGCGCATATCGAGCTTATCAATTATAGCATTGGGAATATTCGTTGTCAAGAAATTTTTCGCAGCCCGGCACAGCTTACCCTGCCGCTGCTGCGCGCTCAGCACTGATTCAGGAAAAAATCAAAAATACAGCGTCCGTCTACCGTATCCGCCCTTTTTTTGCGGAACGACATGCGTTCCGGGTGGAACTGAACGGCGTAAAGCTTCCGTTCCCGGTTTTCCAGGGCTTCGATCACACCGTCTGCTGCCGTGGCGGCAATTTTCAAAGCTGCTGCCGGGCGGTCCGCCGCCTGATGATGGGCACTGTTCACGGAAAATGTTTCTCCGTACAGCGGGAAGAGAAAGCTGTCCGTTGGCACGGTGATTTGATGCACTTTATCTCCCGTGGCTTCCTCCCAGCGGTGAGTGGAGGAGGTGGGAAGGTCCTGGATCAGATCGCCGCCCAGCGCCACGTTCAGAATTTGCAAGCCCTTGCAGATACCGAGGATCGGTCGCCCGCTTTCGCAAAAGCTCTTCACCAGCGCAAGCTCTGCCAGGTCCCGCTTCCTGTTGATCCCCACGCTGCCCAGATTCTCAGCGCCGTACAAGCCGGGGTCGATGTCCGCCCCGCCGGGGAGCAGCAGCCCGTCGCAGCAATCCGCAAACGCGGGGTTTTCCGCGAAAATTCCCATAGCGCCGCAGCCATCCAGCGCTTCGGCGTAATTTTTGCACACCTCTCGGCTGCCATAGATAAAAATTCGTTTCATCAGCAATTCCTTCCTTCCAACCCTCCGGCAAACATGAATATGCGTGCTTTGGGCAGAATAATTCCAGAAAGGGCGTGTAATTATGAGAAAGCTTGCAAACAAAGGGAGAATGGGAAAAACGGACTATGTTTCCGGCGCCGTTATAGTGCTGGCGGTTTTTTTGATCCTTCTGCTCAGCTGGATCGGTTCTCTGGAAACCGAAAAAGACCTGCGCGCCGCTGCCCATAACGCTGCCCAGACCGTGGCGGGAGTGCAGCCGAAAGAAGAATATGTGCAGCTTTCCGACCCGCTGCTGGTGGTGGTCAATGACTGGACGCCCCTGCCGAAAGCATGGCGCGTCACGCCCCGCATGATCGACGACGAGCAGGTGGACGTCAAAATGTACGACGACCTTTCTGCCATGACTGCCGCCGCGGCGAAAGAGGATGTCTGGCTCTGGGTCGTTTCCGGCTACCGCAGCGTAGAACAGCAGGAGGCTGTGCTGGAGCGGGCGATCCGGGAAAATGTAAAATCCGGCATGATGGAGATAGAAGCCGAAGAGGACGCTTTGCGAACCGTGGCCCGCCCGGGCTGCAGCGAGCACCATACAGGGCTTGCAGTGGACTTCAACGATGTGACAGATGATTTTGAAGCCAGCGCCGCTTATGAATGGCTTGCAAAGCACGCGGCGGAATACGGCTTTATCCAGCGCTATCGAAAGGAAAAGGCGGAGCTTACCGGCATTGACCGGGAAAGCTGGCATTACCGCTATGTGGGCAAAGCCCACGCCAAAGAAATGGAACGGCTGGATTTTTGTCTGGAAGAATACGTGGAATACCTGAAAAAGCAGGGGATAAGGTAATGCTTCTTTTTTATTATAGACAAAACATCGGGATTTGACAAGAAAAGGCAGGGTGAATAAAAGCAAAAGCTACAAATTTTCGGGACTTCCCTCACAAAAAGCAGATTTCTATTGCGCAACAGGTGCAGAGTGAGCTATAATAGGTACAGTTTTTTCATTTGCGAAAGAGGGAGTACCTATGGCTACAGTTCGGACAAGATTTGCGCCCAGCCCCACGGGCTTTATGCATGTGGGAAATCTGCGCACGGCGCTGTATGAGTATCTGGTGGCAAAGTCCCAGGGCGGAAAATTCGTTCTGAGAATTGAGGATACCGACCGGGAACGGCTGGTGGAAGGCGCGGAGCAGGTGATCTACCAAACGCTGCGGCAGGTTGGGCTGCAGCACGACGAAGGTCCCGATATCGGCGGCGAATATGGTCCCTATGTGCAGAGTGAGCGGAAGGATTTGTACCGCCCCTATGCCGAGCAGCTTGTGCGGGAGGGGAAAGCCTATTATTGCTTCTGCACCAAGGAGCGGCTGGAATCCCTGCACGATGAAAGCGGTCTGGGAGGTTATGACCGCCATTGCCGCGATCTGCCCCAGGAGGAGGTGCAGCGTCTTCTGGACGCCGGCACGCCCCATGTCATTCGGCAGAAGGTCCCGCTGACCGGCTCCACCACTTTTCAGGACGCCGTGTACGGAGAGATCACCATTGAAAACAAGGAAATAGAGGATCAGGTTCTTCTGAAAGCGGACGGCTATCCAACCTATAATTTTGCCAATGTGATAGACGACCATCTCATGCACATCACCCATGTGGTGCGCGGCAGCGAGTATTTGACCTCCACGCCCAAGTATAACCTGCTTTACGAAGCCTTTGGCTGGGAGATACCCACTTACATTCACCTGCCCCTTATCATGGGCAAAAACGAGGACGGCAGCGTGTCCAAGCTGTCCAAGCGCCACGGCTCCACCAGCTTTGAAGGCTTAGTAAACGACGGCTATCTGCCCCCGGTGGTGACGAATTACATCGCCCTGCTGGGCTGGTGCCCCAAGGACAATCAGGAAATATTTTCTTTACAGGAACTGGAAAAAGCCTTTTCCATCGACGGTATCAGCAAATCTCCGGCAGTGTTCGATTACGATAAGCTGAACTGGTTCAACGCCGAGTATATCAAGGCGATGTCCGCCGAGGAGTTCCTGTCTCACGCTATGCCGTATTACAAAGAAGTGTTCGGCGGGGAGGAAAAATCCTGGGACGTGCTGCAATCTATTTTGCAGGCGCGCATCACAAAATTCCAGGAAATCCCGGCAATGCTTGCTTTCTTCAAGGAACTGCCCGACTATCCGGCAGAGTTCTTTGTCAACAAAAAGAGCAAGACCACATTGGAAAACTCTCCGCAGATGCTGGAAGCGGCGATTGAAACCCTGGAGCAGCTGCCCAGCTGGGAGCTGACCGCCATTCATGACAGCCTGATCGGTCTCGCGGAGAAACTGGAAGTGAAGAACGGCACGCTGCTGTGGCCCGTGCGCATCGCGGCAGCGGGAACGCTGGTCACCCCCGGCGGCGCAATGGAGATTTTAGCTTTGCTGGGAAGAGAAGAAGCCCTCCGCCGGCTGCGGGCAGGGCTTGCGAAGCTTTCCTGACGAAAATCAGCCCAAAAGAAATGAGGTTTTAATAATGAGTGAAGAAAAGAAAATGGATATTGCTGAGGTTGCCAGCACAAATTTCATCGATGATTTTGTGAAGGAGGACATGGCGCCCGGCGGACGGACAGAGGGCATGACGGTGCACACCCGTTTCCCGCCGGAGCCCAATGGCTACCTGCATATCGGGCACGCCAAGGCGATCTACGTTGATTTCGGTACGGCGGAGCGCTTCGGCGGTATCTGCAACCTCCGCATGGACGACACCAACCCCACCAAGGAAGACGTGGAATATGTAGACGCCATCAAAGAGGATATCCACTGGCTGGGATACGATTGGGACGACCGCTTCTACTATGCTTCCGACTTTTTTGAGGATATGTATAGGGGAGCGGAGGAGCTGATCGAAAAGGGGCTTGCCTACGTGTGCGAGCTGACCCCCGAGCAGGTGAAAGAAATGCGCGGAGATTTGACCACCCCTGCAAGAAGCCCGTACCGTGACCGCCCCAAAGAAGAAAGCCTGGACCTGTTCCGCCGTATGCGGGCAGGGGAGTTTGAAGACGGCAGAATGACCCTCCGGGCAAAGATCGACCTGGCAAGCGGCAACTTCAATATGCGGGACCCGGTCATCTACCGCATCAACCACTCCAGACACCACAGGACAGGGGACAAGTGGTGCATCTATCCCATGTACGATTACGCCCACCCCTTTGAGGACGCCATGGAATGTATCACCCATTCCCTGTGTACGTTGGAGTTTGAGGATCACCGTCCTTTCTATAACTGGGTCATTGAAAACGTCACCCTGCCCTCGAAGCCCCGCCAGATCGAATTTGCCCGGCTGGGCATCAACAATACAGTGATGAGCAAGCGGAAGCTCCGCGCTCTGGTAGAAGGCGGCTATGTGGACGGCTGGGACGACCCCCGTATGCCCACCCTCTGCGGTCTGCGCCGCCGGGGCTATACGCCCGCCGCCATTCGGAATTTCAGCGAGAGAAACGGCGTTTCCAAGGTAAATTCCACAGTAGAGTACGCTTTTCTGGAGCATTGCCTGCGGGAGGACCTGAACCAGAACGCCCGCCGGGTCATGGCGGTGCTGGAGCCGGTAAAGCTCACCATCGTAAATTATCCCGAAGGGCAGAGCGAGACCCTCACCGTGGAAAATAACCCCAACAAGCCGGAAGACGGCACGAGAGAGGTCACCTTTTCCCGGACGCTCTGGATCGAAAGGGAAGATTTTTTACAGGAGCCTGTTCCCAAATATAAGCGCCTGTACCCGGAGGGCCCCGAGTGCCGCTTAAAGGGCGCGTACCTTATCAAGTGCATAGGCTGTGAGACCGACGAAACGGGAAAAGTGATCGAGGTCAAGGCGGAGTACGACCCCCAGAGCCGCGGCGGCGACCCTGCCGACGGCAGAAAGGTCAAGGGCGCGACGCTCCACTGGGTGGACGCGGCAACAGCCCTGACCGCCGAGGTGCGGCTGTACGACAACCTCTTTACCGTGGAAAACCCGGAAGAGGGGAATTTCCTGGATTATCTGAACGAAGCTTCCCTGTCCGTACTGAACGACTGCAAGGTGGAGCGTTCTCTGCGGGACGCGAAGCCCGGGGAAAGCTTCCAGTTCATGCGCCAGGGGTATTTCTGCGCCGATAACCGGGACAGCACCCCGGAGCACCTTGTATTCAACCGTTCCGTCAAGCTGAAGGACAGCTTCAAGCCGGCTGGAAATTAGAAATACTTTGCGCCGAACCTTTGAAAAAGTGTTTTCACGGGAACGGCTGTCCCAAAACGATAGGACGATCGTCCTTGCAGGCGGAGGGAAGCTTCCCTCCGCTTTTTGCGGCGCTGATTGTCACCCAAATAAAAAAACTCGGTTGACAATCTGCCGCGCCTGTGGTATCTTTTGGGAGAAAAGGAGTGAGCCTATGAATATTTCCGATCAGGTGCTGGCGCTTCTCCGGGAGAGCAGCGATCCGCTTTCGGGAGAAGAAATGGCACAGCGCCTGGGCGTCAGCAGGAATACTGTCTGGAAAGCGGTGCAGAAGCTCAGAAACGGCGGCTTTGCCATCGGCGCGGGAACGAACCGCGGCTATGTGCTCCTTTCGGAAAGCGGGGTGCTCAGCCCGGAAAATATTGCCGGGCGGCTCAGCGGAGCGGCGGCAGGCTGTACCATATGCGTCCTGGAGGAAGCTACCTCCACCAACACCGTGGCAAAGGAGCTGGCGGAGCAGGGAAAGCCGGAGGGCGCCGTAGTGATCGCCCAGCGGCAGACCGCCGGAAAGGGCAGGCTGGGGCGTTCCTTTTCGTCCCCGCCAGAAACCGGGCTGTATATGAGTATCCTGCTGCGCCCCAAATTTTCCGCCGAGGAATCCCTTTCCATTACCACCGCCGCGGCGGTGGCGGTCGCCGGAGCCGTGGAAGCCGTGACCGGGCAGAACGCCCAGATCAAATGGGTCAACGATGTGTACCTGAACGGATATAAGATCTGCGGTATCCTCACCGAAGCGTCCATCGACTTTGAAACGCAGGGTCTGCGCTATGCGGTGCTGGGCATCGGCGTGAATATCCAGACCCCGGCGGGCGGCTTCCCGGAGGAACTGAAGGAGATCGCCGGGGCGCTGTATGAGAAGGACGCTCCGCCGGAAACCAGAGCCGCTGTCGCCGCAGAGATACTGAACCGCTTTTTCGGCTTTTATCAAACCCTCACCGACCGCCCTTTCCTGCCGGAATACCGGCGGCGTTCCCTGCTGACGGGCATGGAGATCAGCTTTGTCAGCGGCGGCACGAAGCAGAAAGGCACGGTGCTGGGCGTAGACGGGGAAGCCCGCCTGCAGGTGCGGCTGAAAAATGGGGAGGAGCGGCTCCTCTCCGCGGGAGAAGCGACCATTGAAAAAGATTTTCTGGAAAAGCTGCGAAAGGGGAAGAACGATGGAAAAGAGTAAAATTCAAAGGCTGGTGCTTACCGGGGTATTTGCCGCGCTGCTGGCGGTGCTGTCCCAGGTCTCCATTCCCATGCCGTCAGGGGTGCCCGTCACCCTGCAAACCTTTGCGGTGGCGCTGTGCGCTTATGTGCTGGGCTGGAAGCTGGGTACGCTGGCGGTAGCGGTCTATCTGGCGCTGGGCGCTGTGGGGCTGCCCGTGTTCGCCGGGTTCAGCGGCGGGTTCGGCACATTCCTGCACGTCACCGGCGGCTTTTTGTGGGGCTTTCTGCTGATGGCTCTGCTCTGCGGGCTGGGCGCGCAGACGGGAAAGCCGGTGTTCGCCCTTTTGCTGGGCGCGCTGGGGCTTGCCGTCTGCCATTTCTGCGGCGTGCTGCAATATGCGGCAGTCGCCTCCGCACCGTTTTTGGAAAGCTTCCTGCTGGTGTCGGCGCCCTATCTTTTGAAAGACGTTATCTCTCTGGCGCTGGCGTATCTGGCAGCGCGGGCTGTAGTGTTCAGCCTGAAAAAAGCGAGGCTGGTGGGCGAATGAAGCTCCGGGGACACCATCTGTTCTGCACCGCCCTTTTCTCCGGGCATGGGTACAGCGAAGAATTTACAAAAAAGATGACAGCCCTTGTCGCGGACCTGCATAAGGGCGAAAGAATCACCGTGCAGCTGGGTGCAGACGAAATTTGTTCCGTCTGCCCCAACCGCACGGACTCCGGCGGCTGCGCCCTCAGCACAGAGGACGTGCTGCGCCGGGACAGCGCCGCCCTGCGGGTCCTTCGCTTAAAGCCCGGAGAGACACTGAACTGGCAGCAGGCGGCGGAAAAGCTGAAAAATTTGACCGAGCCGGAGTTCCGATCCGTCTGCGGCTGCTGCCGCTGGCAGCGGGAAGGATTGTGCAGCCTGACCCTGCTGCAAAGCCGCCTGGCATGAAATAACGCCCTGTCTCTCATAGGAGACAGGGCGTTTCTATAAGTTCCTGCTTGTGGGGAACATGCTGCTCTATAAAAAATCACCGCAGAAAATTGGCAATGAGCGCAATGGCAAAGCCCAGCAGCGCCCCGCAGGCGACCTCGATCTGCCGGTGCCCCAGCGATTCGTTGAGCCGGGGGATCAGATCCTTCAGCTCCTGCTTGTCCACCTTGCCGTCGCTTTCTTCCAGATATGCTACAATGTGGTTGATAGCTCTGGCGTGCAGCCCCGCCGCCCAGCGCACCCCCGTGGCGTCGTACATGACGATAAGGGCCAGCACGAAAGCCAGCGCGAAAATGGGGGAGGAAAACCCATACAAAAAGTAAGAGGTCAGCAGCACCGAGCAGGTCACGGCGGAATGGGAGCTGGGCATTCCCCCGGCGCCGGCAAGCCGCCGCCGGTCAAACTGCCGGTGCCGGACAGCGTCTATCAGCGTTTTCAGCCCCTGTGCGCTGAGCCAGGCTACCACGCTGACATTGATGAGCGGGTTGGAGATCAAAAAACTGAGATTCATGGCAGCAATTCCTTTACGGGATTCTTTTGTTTTCACTGCTTTGAAAAAGGGCAGTGTTTTACCTCTCAGCCCTTTTCCATAATGACAACGGTAATGCCTTTGTCATTTTATCATAGCTTTTCCCGCCGCTGTTGTCAACTGTGCCGCCTTGCAAAACGCGGTATGCTGTGATACAATAATCGCGTTGCGATTATTTTCTCACAGACAGGTTTTTCTGTAAATAAGCGGAAAGGAGGGGGACAGTGCCCGCGCAAAAACGAAACTACAGCAGGGAGCAGGACGAGATCCTGCGGGAGATCGGGCAAAGCGGGAAAAAGCCCACTCTGCTGCTCCACGTGTGCTGTGCGCCCTGCTCCAGCTATGTGCTGGAGCATCTTACCCATTATTTTTCCATTTCCATTTTGTATTATAACCCCAATATCGAGCCGGAAGCCGAATATGACAAGCGGAAAGCAGAGCTGGAACGCCTGGTGCGGTCCATGCCCTTGGAGAACCCGGTTACCCTGCTGCCCTGCGAATATGACAGCCAGGCGTTCCGGGAAGCGGCGAAAGGGCTGGAAGACGTGCCGGAGGGCGGGGCGCGCTGCCTTGCCTGCTTCCGTCTCCGTCTCCGCAGGGCGGCGGAGGAAGCCAAAAAGCGGGGCTTTGATTATTTTACGACCACGCTGTCCATCAGCCCGCTGAAAAACGCGGAAGCCCTGAATCAGATCGGCGAGGAAGCAGGCAGGGAATACGGCGTTGCCCATCTGCCCTCGGATTTCAAGAAAAAAGAAGGCTATAAGCGCTCTATTGAGCTTTCCAGAGAATATGACCTGTACCGCCAGGACTACTGCGGCTGCATTTATTCTAAAGCCCAGCGGGAAAAGAGAAAGGAAGAGGAAACGTGCCGGTAACTTATCAGGGAGCTTCCTATCGGGCGGCGGATACCCACGCCCATATCTATCCGGGAAAAATCGCGGAAAAAGCCACAACGTCCGTTGGCTCTTTCTATCATTTGAAAATGCGGAACGTGGGAATGCCCCATGTGCTGGCGGAGCGGGGAGCGGCGGCAGGCATTGACCGTTTTCTGGTCTCCTCCGTTGCCACCAAGGTGGAACAGGTACGGCCTATCAATGAATTTATTGAGAAAAAGTGCAGGGAGTATCCCCGGTTTGCAGGGCTTGCAGCGTGGCACCAGGACATCGCCGACATCGACGCTCAGTTGGACGATATCCAGCGCCGCGGGCTCCGGGGCATTAAGCTCCACCCGGATTTTCAGGGCTTTTCCATCGACGACGAAAAAATGCTGCCCTTTTACAGAGAAGCTAACCGCAGGGGGCTGATCGTTCTCTTTCACACCGGGGACAGCCGGACAGACTTTTCTTCTCCCCGCCGCCTGATGAATGTGCTGGAAAAGCTGCCGGACTTTACCTGCATTGCGGCCCATTTGGGGGGCTACACCCAATGGGAGGAGGCGAGGCAGGTGCTTCACGGGACCAATGTATATGTGGACACGTCAAGCTCGCTGTTTGCCCTGACGCGGGAGCAGGCGCGGGACAGCATCGCCCACTTTGGGGTGGACCGCACCATGTTCGGCACGGATTTTCCCATGTGGGACCCCGCGGAGGAAGTGCGGCGCTTTTTTGCGCTGGGATTCTCCGAAGAGGAAAATCGAAAAATTCTCTATGACAATTTTGCCCGCCTGTTTCATTTGGAAGACGCCCATGGATAACACGAAGTTTTTGCTGGCGTGCCACAGGGTCATGGACGAGGGGCGGCAAAACAGCGGCATTGGCACATTGGGCGAAAAGACCCTCCATGCCGTGCTGAAATTCTATTTTGATCCCGACCCCGCCCACCACGAGCAGAAAGCCGGCTCCTTTGTGGCGGATATCCGCAACGGAACCGGCTTCTATGAAATTCAGACGAGGAATTTTTACCGTCTTCGGGACAAGTTGGAAGCCTTTCTGCCCGAAGCCCCGGTGACGGTCATCTATCCTGTTCCGGCGCTAAAATGGCTGATCTGGCTGGACGAGGACGGAACCGCGACCCCGCCCAGGAAAAGCCCCCGCCGCGGCACCGCGGCAGACGTTCTGCCGGAGCTGTACGCCATAAAGCCCCTGCTGAACCGGGAAGGGCTGCGCTTTTGTGTTATGCTGCTGGAGCTGGAGGAGTACCGCTTGAAAAACGGCTGGAGCGAGGACGGCAAGCGCGGCTCTACCCGCTTTGAACGGCTTCCCATCTCTCTCATAGACGAGCTGTGGCTTTCTTCTCCCGCCGATTATCTCAAGCTGGTCCCAGGCACGCTGCCTGAGACTTTTACCGTAAAGGAATACGGCAAGGCGGCAAAGCTTTCGCCAAAGAGAGCCTCTCAGGCGGTAAATGTCCTGCATGCCGTCGGCGCTCTGCGGCGAACGGGCAAGGTGGGAAACGCCTATCTTTATAGCCGGACAGAAGAAAAAGATTTGACCTGACTTCCGCGGTCACACGATTTTTTCGATTTGATATCTGGCGCTGACAAACGCCCAGTTCTGGGCAAAGGCGCGCATGATGTTCCAGTACCCTCCGCCCCGCAGGGCAAATTCTTCCAGAAGATCGTATTTCCCGCGGATGCTCCTCACATCTTCAAACCACACCACGTGCTGCAGGTCTTGTCTGCCTACATAGTGAAAATTGGGGGAGTAGGCAGTTTCGTCAAATTCGATGGGCACATTGTTCCGCTGGGCGATCTCCACGGCGTACTCGTTGCCGATGGCAGTCGCCCGGGTGATGCCCCGCTCAAAGGGCAGGATCCAGTCATAGCCGTAATTGGGTATCCCCATCATGATCTTTTCCGATGGGATCACCGAAGCGCCGTAGGAGACCACCCGCCGCACCTGATTGAGCGGCGCTACCGCCATGGGCGGACCGTAGGTGTAGCCCCATTCGTAGGTCATCAGCAGCACGGTGTCCGCAAGGGCGCCGATGGCGGCGTAATCATGGGCTTCATACAGCAGCCCTTCCTGTGTGCCGGAGGTTTTGGGGGCAAGGTCCACATTGACAAAAAAGCCCTCGGCGTGCATTCGCTCAATGGAGCGGCGCAGGAAATTCAGAAAATCCCCGGCGTCCTCCGCAGCCACATATTCAAAGTCGATGTCCAGCCCCAGATATCCCTTTTCTTTCATGACGGCGACGATCTGATCCAGCACCCTGTCCTGCAATTCGATGCTCCGAAACAGCAGGCTTGCCCGCTGTCCGCTGAAATTCCCGTCCTCCGTGATGGAGGAAAGCAGCATGACCGGGGCGACCCGGTATTCGTACGCCATGTTTATCATTTCCTGATCGTCAATGGGGATCAGCTCTCCGCTTTCCGTAAAGCCATAGCCAAAAATGGTCAGGTAGGTGAGATAGGGCAATGTCCTCCTGAGAATGTCCCGCTGGATATAGGGGTAGGCGTAGCCGTTTAGGGAAACGTTCCGGCGCTTCGGCTCCTGAAAATGGATCACCAGCGTCTGACCTGCCATGAGATAGGGAGAAAAGATCAGATCGGGGTTGTTCTGCAGCAGCTCGATCTCCGGCACAGCGAACTGCGCGGCAATGCTTTCCAGGGTGTCGCCGGGGCGCACGGTATAGACCGTTTCGGGAATGAGAATGAGCAGCGCCTGTCCGACCGGCAGCCTTTGTGGATTTTTGATCCCGTTGTCGCTGATAATGCGGCTGGGAGATACCCCGTACTGCCGCGCGATCTGCCAGACGGTGTCGCCCTGCCGTACCACATGAATAAACATATGGAGTCCCTCTTTCGTTGCAGTCTTTTTTACCAATATGCGGCGAGACAGGGCGCTATGCCCAATGACAACACAGCTGTTGTCATTGGAGTGAGAAGCCCCGAAGCGCGAAGCGCTTCCCTGTGAGGCTTTGAAGTAAAATAAAAACCGGCGGTAACGCCAAAAAGGAGAAATGCTTATGGAAACACCGATGGACCTGCAAAAGCTCACCTTCTTCACCGAGGGGAACACCTTTACCGGGAGCCGGACTAAGGACTTAAAGGCGGGGAAGCTGCTCCGCTATCTTGTCCGCCCGGACAGGGAGGAAGGGAAGCTTATCGCTTATGCGTGGAAAGCCGACGTTTGCTTTGACCGGGCGCAGGACAGGGAGGAGAAGCCCTTCCCCATGAACGAAAGCGGCTTGGAGGAAATTCAAAAATGGCTTCAGGAGCAATTTGAAGCGCTTTGATTTTCCCGCTGTGCCGATGGCGGGAAACACGCACGTTTTTTTTCAATATTCAAAAAGAGCCGCCTTTCCGGGCAGCTCTTTTTTGTATGCTTTCGGGAGAGAAAATGTGGCGGCATAAAAATTTTTTCAAGACGACAAATTTGTATTGACAGCGCTGCTTTACTGTGTTATATTATTAACAAAGAAATGTTATTTTATTAACGATCTTGAAAATGCGCTGTTTCACCGGCTCTTATCCCCGGGTGGACAAATAAAAATCATTGGAGGTCTTTTTTTATGGCAAGGTTTACATTACCCAGAGATCTGTATCATGGCAAGGGCGCGCTGGAAGCCCTGAAAACTCTGGAAGGCAAGCGGGCTATCGTTTGTGTGGGCGGCGGCTCCATGAAGCGCTTCGGCTTTCTGGACAAGGCTGTTTCCTATTTGAAGGAAGCCGGCATGGAAGTGGAGCTGTTCGAGGGCATTGAGGCTGACCCCTCTGTGGAAACTGTCATGCGCGGCGCGGAAGCCATGCTCAAGTTCCAGCCCGACTGGATCATTGCCATGGGCGGTGGTTCTCCCATTGACGCGGCAAAGGCAATGTGGATCAAGTACGAGTATCCCGAGGTGACCTTTGAGGATATGTGCAAGGTGTTCGGCTTGCCCAAGCTTCGCAAAAAGGCACATTTCTGCGCGATCTCTTCCACCTCCGGCACCGCTACCGAGGTGACCGCGTTCTCCATCATTACCGATTATCAGAAGGGGATCAAGTATCCCATTGCCGATTTTGAGATCACGCCCGACGTTGCCATCGTTGACCCCGACCTGGCGGAGACCATGCCCCAGAAACTGGTTGCCCATACCGGCATGGACGCTATGACCCATTCCATCGAGGCGTATGTTTCCACCGCGAATTGTGATTACACCGATCCCCTTGCCATTTTTGCCATCATGACCATTCAAAAGGATTTGGTGGATTCTTATAACGGCGATATGGCAAAGCGCGACGCCATGCACAATGCCCAGTGCCTGGCAGGCATGGCGTTCTCCAACGCCCTGCTGGGTATCGTCCACTCCATGGCGCATAAGACCGGCGCGGCTTTTGCGGATTACGGCGCGCATATCATTCACGGCGCTGCCAACGCCATGTACCTGCCCAAGGTGATCGCCTTCAATGCGAAGGACCCCACCGCAAAGCAGCGTTACGGCGTGATTGCCGACTTTATGGGTCTGGGCGGCTCTAATGACGATGAGAAGGTGCAGCTGCTCATCAAGTATCTCCGCGGCATGAACGATGCGCTGAAGATCCCGCACTGCATTAAGAACTACGGCGCGGACAGCTATCCCACCGAGAACGGTTTTGTGCCGGAGGAGGTTTTCCTGGAGAGGCTGCCTGAGATCGCCAAAAACGCCATTGGCGACGCCTGCACAGGCTCCAATCCCCGTCAGCCCAGCCAGGAGGAAATGGAAAAGCTGCTGAAGTGCTGCTATTACGACACGGAAGTGGATTTCTAAGCCCTTTTTGAGCCAAAAGCTTTGCTTTGAAAAATCGACTGCTCCGGCTGCTGCCGGGGTGGTCGATTTTCTATACGGATTTCCAATTTTTCTCAGGTATTCAGACAAAAGCAGAGCTTTTCTGCAAAATGTGCGTGGCAGGGAAAATTTTTCTCCGCCTTTTGATATTTTTTTCGCATTTGGGTTTGACCCCACATCATTTTTGAGGTATACTATAACTATCATTCTAGTCCGTATAAGGAGTAAGTGCTATGTACAAAATCGTAAGCAAGAAAGAGTTGAATCCCACAGTGACAAAAATGGAGATAGAAGCTCCCTTTGTCGCTGCCAAAGCAGAGCCGGGGCAGTTCATCATCCTTCGCGTGGATGAAGAGGGCGAGCGCATCCCTCTGACCGTCGCCGGGTACGACCGTGAAAAGGGCACCGTCACCATCATTTTCCAGATCGTCGGCGCCACCACGGAGAAGCTGAACCACCTGAACGAAGGAGATTCCCTCCATGACTTTGTAGGACCTCTGGGCGTTGCCACCCACACCGAGGGTCTGAAAAAGGTCTGCATTGTCGGCGGCGGTGTGGGCTGCGCCATTGCGCTTCCCATCGCTCAGAAGCTGCACGCCGCAGGCTGCGACGTCACCTCTGTGATCGGCTTCCGCTCCAAGGACCTGCTGATCCTGGAGGACGAGTTCCGCGCTGCTTCCAACCGGCTGTTCGTCATGACCGACGACGGCTCTTACGGCAGAGAGGGCAATGTGTGCGTCCCGCTGAATGAGATGTTCGGCGAAGGGGAGAAGTTCGACGAAGTGATCGCCATTGGACCGCTGGTCATGATGAAGTTCGTTGTGGCCGCCACCAAGCCCACCGGCATTCCCTGCACCGTGTCCATGAACCCCATTATGATCGACGGTACGGGTATGTGCGGCGGCTGCCGCCTGACCCTGAACCAGGACGGCAAGAAGGTCACCAAGTTCGCCTGCGTGGACGGACCCGACTTCAACGGCTATGAGGTCGATTTTGACGAGGCGATGTCCCGCGGCGCCATGTATCATGATTTTGAACGGCACGCTTATGAGGAAACCTGCAACCTCTTCAAGAAGTAAAATTTGAAAATCACTTTTCGGTCAGCTTTTTTACCGGCCGAATGAAAGGAAGATGCATAGAAATGCCAGCAAATATGAATCCGAAAAAGAATCCCATGCCCACCCAGGAGGCTGCGGTTCGGGCGCACAATTTCCAGGAGGTTGCTACCGGCTATTCCGAAGAGATTGCCATTGACGAGGCAATGCGCTGCCTGAATTGTAAGAATATGCCCTGCGTAAGCGGCTGCCCGGTCAACGTCCACATTCCAGAGTTCATTGCAAAGATCAAGGAAGGGGACTTTGAGGGCGCTTATCAGGTCATCAATGTTTCCTCCAGCCTGCCTGCGGTGTGCGGCCGTGTCTGCCCCCAGGAGACCCAGTGCGAAAGCAAGTGTGTCCGCGGTATCAAGGGAGAGCCTGTGGGGATCGGCCGTCTGGAGCGCTTTGTCGCCGACTGGCACAACGCCCACGCCACCCAGAAGCCCCAGCCCGTCCCCTCCAACGGTCATAAGGTCGCCATCGTCGGTTCCGGTCCTTCCGGTCTGACCTGCGCCGGCGATCTGGCAAAGAAGGGATATAAGGTCACCGTGTTCGAGGCGTTACATACCGCCGGCGGTGTGTTGGTTTACGGCATTCCCGAGTTCCGTCTGCCCAAGGCGATCGTCCAGCAGGAAGTGGACAATCTGGTCGCCATGGGTGTGGATATGGAGACAAATATTGTCATCGGCAAGACCTTGACGGTCGATGAGCTGTTTGAGCAGGGCTATGAGGCTGTGTTCATCGGCTCCGGCGCTGGTCTGCCCAACTTTATGAACATTCCCGGCGAGTCCTTGAAGGGCGTGTATTCTGCCAACGAATTCCTGACCCGCAGCAACCTGATGAAGTCCTATCTGGACAACCCCGTCACTCCCATTATGAAGGGTGGCAAGGTGGCTGTGGTCGGCGGCGGCAACGTGGCAATGGACGCTGCCAGAACCGCTCTCCGCCTGGGCGCGGAAAAGGTGTACATCGTGTACCGCCGTTCTCTGGAAGAACTGCCCGCCCGTAAGGAAGAAGTGGAGCACGCCATGGAAGAGGGGATCGATTTCCGCCTGCTCAACAACCCTGTGGAGATTCTGGGCTATCAGAATCCCGACGACCGCCGCGACCCCAAGAACGGCTTTGTCACCGGCATGAAGTGCATCAAAATGGAGCTGGGCGAGCCCGACGAAAAGGGGCGCCGCCGTCCTGTTCCCATCGAGGGCAGCGAGTTTGTGCTGGACGTGGACACCGTTGTCATGGCGATCGGCACCTCTCCCAACCCGCTGATCAAGTCCACCACCAAGGGCTTGGAGACCCAGAAGTGGGGCGGCATCATCATCAATGAGGATACCGGGCTGACCAGCCGCGAGGGCGTGTACGCCGGCGGCGACGCCGTTACCGGCGCTGCCACCGTTATCTCCGCCATGGGCGCTGGCAAGCTGGCGGCAAAGTCCATTGACGAGTACCTGAGCCAGAAGTAAGAAATCCCGAAAAAAAGCAGCGGGCGCCGCAGACCGTATCGGTTTGCAGCGCCCGTTTTTTCTCTATAAAACTTCAATGAAAAGAAGCTGATTAGAAACAGATTTCAATAAAAAGAATTTTACAAATGCTGAAAGAAGGTTTTCAGCTCTGCCTTACAGGCGGGCGACAGTTCTTTAATGGCGATCCCCTGAATTGCCGCCTCCAAATGGTAAAGAATGACGACACAGGTGTGGGGATAGGCAGCCTTCAGGCGGGAAACCGCTTCCCTGCTGCCAAGCCGTATCAGCTCCTCCGCGGAGGAAATCCCAACGGAGTGAAGCTTCTTTTCCATGGTTTTACCCAGCCCTATCGTTGTCAATGCAGCCATGGATTTTCTCCTTTCCTTTTTGATGGGGTCAATTCCTGCAGTGGAAAAGCTAGAATGGCAGATACGTCAGGCAAAGCCCGCCCACCAGCAGGCTGGCGGCATTGGCAAGCAATGCGCAGCAGGCGGCGCGCTTTTTGGAATGCTCTTTCAAAAGGGCGGAAAAAGCGATCACCTCCAGGAGAAAAACGACGGCTTCTCCCATGGCGTAGAAGAACAGAAGCAAGGCGATGTATCCATCAGCGGAAGACGCTTCGGCAAACAGCAGGTTCAGACCGATCTGGGTGATGAGATTGACAATGGCAAAAACCAGCCAGCTTCGCTTTGCCCGATAGCCGAACAGGAAAAACACAAGCCCTTCTATGAGCAGCGTCAATGCTATTCGCAAAGCGATCAGCAGAGGCGTGCGAAGGGGAGAGGTCCCACAGGTCAGCGTTTTGTCCTTCAGGTCCAACGTTACCATGCCGTTATAGGTGCGGTTCAGTTCTTTCGGCAGGGGACAGAGGAAGCTTTCCCCGCCTGTTTGAACCAGCAGCCTGACGTCCTGCAGATTTTCCGCGGTGGAGCTATACGTATAAGCGAAACGGTAATAGCTTTCCCAGCCGTGGTTGTCGCTGCTTCCCTGATTGCGAAGATAAAGGGATTCATAAGCAGAGCCGTCCTTATATTGCAGAGAAAGCTCCAGGTCCTCCGGCGCGTTTGAGACCACCACGGTAAAGCAGGGTGGTTCCGCTGAATTGGCAGAGACGCTGACAGGAAGCAGACCTACCAGCAGGGCGAACAGGCAGCAAAGAAAGGGCTTCATTCCTTGTTTCATAAGTTTTCTCCGAGGACAGGCTCAAGGGGTCTTCTTTCCATTCGTCTTTTTATCACAGCCGCAGCAGCCGGAACAGCAATTGCTGGAACAGCTGCCGCCGCAGCAGGTTTTCCCATTCTTTTTATCCTTCCAGAGCTTTCGTACAGCAAGAAAAACCACGAACACGATCACTGCGCCGACAAGGATCGTGGAAAGCATACCCGGCATAAAAAGCTCCTTCCTGTAAGCTGGAACAGCTTACACAAATAAAAGTCCGATATGGTACACCGCAAAGGTCACAAGCCACGCCACTGCGATCTGGAACACGGCGACAAACCCTGTCCAGCCCCAGCTTTCCGTTTCTTTTTTGATGGTCGCCAGCGTGGCGGCACAGGGCACATAGAGCAGGGAGAAGGTCATCAGCGCGTAGGCGTTCAGCGCGCCGAAACCCATAGCGCCAAGGTTTGTGAGCATGGCGGACATTCCCGCGGCGGAATTGATGTTGGAAATACCGAACAGCACCGCGCAGCTGGATACCACCACTTCCTTGGCGGAAATGCCTGCGATCAGCGCCACCACGATCTGCCAGAAGCCCAGCCCGATGGGGGCAAAGAAGGGGACGATCCAGCGTCCGACCATGGAGCCGAAGGTCTGCGACATATCCTCCGAGAAGCCGTTGGGACCGAAATTCAGCAGGAACCACATGAGAATGGAAGCAATGAAGATGGTGGTGCCCGCTTTTGTGAGATAATCCTTGACCTTTTCCCACACATAGATGAAAATGGTGCGGGCGCTGGGCGCTTTGTATTCCGGCAGCTCGATGAGCAGGGAATTTTCCTTTGCGTGCTTCCTGTCAAACAGGTGGATCAAAAACGCGCAGAGGATCGCCACCAGCAGCCCCAGCAGATACATGGAATATGCCGCCAGCATGGCGTGATTTGGGAAAAACAGCTCAGAGAACAGCACATAAATGGGCAGGCGGGCACTGCAGGACATAAAGGGGGTGATGAGCATGGTCTTGTAGCGGTCCCGCTTGTTTTCCAGCGCCCGGGACGCCATGATGGCAGGCACAGTACAGCCAAAGCCCAGCACCATGGGGATAAACGACCGCCCGGAAAGCCCCAGCTTGCCCATGATACCGTCCATCACATAGGCGACTCGCGCCATGTAGCCGCTGTCTTCCAGAAATGCCAATGCCAAAAACAAAATCAAAATATTGGGCAGAAAGGTGAGTATCCCGCCGACCCCGGCAATGATGCCGTCCACCAGCAGGGAAATCAGCAGGGGAGAGACGTTTATCGCTTCCAGCCCTGCCCGCACGCCGCCGGAGAACAGGTCCAGCCCGGCTTCAAAATACCCTTTCAGCCAGTCGCCGATGGTAAAGGTGAGGAAGAACACCAGCGCCATGATGAGCAGGAAAACAGGCAGCCCCAGCCATTTGTGGGTCAAGATATCGTCCGCCCGGTCCGTAATGGCTGCCTTTTTTTCCTTGTTTACCAGCACTTCCTGAATGATCTCGTCAATGAAGTCGTACTTCTGGTTGATAATTTCCTTTTCATAGCTTTTGTCCAGTACGCCGGGACATTCCACCGGGTAGCTGGCAGTAATTTCCTTATCGTGCTCCAACAGCTTCAGCGCGTGCCAGCGATAATTTGTCAGCTCCGGGTATTTTTCCTGAAGCAGGGGAATCAGCACATCGATTTTGTCCTCGATCTCATCGCTGTACACCATGGCGTATTCCTTGTGGTGCTGGTGCTTGTGGTGGGTCTGCTCCGTGTGTGCGCCGCCGGCGCGGCGTTTTTCGTCATGATGGTGGATCAGGGGCAGGTCGCTGCCGCTGTTTTGATGGTGGGCGGCGGCATGCATCAGAATGTCCAGCCCCGTTTTCCGCCGGGCGGACACGGGGATCACCGGGATCCCCAGCATTTCCGGTAAACGGTGCAGGTCGATCTCCATGCCTCTTTTCTCCACAATATCCATCATATTCAAGGCAAGGATAACAGGTTTCCCCAGTTCGATCAGCTGCAGGGTCAGGTAGAGGTTCCGCTCCAGCGCGGAAGCGTCCGCCACGTCGATAATGACGTCAACCTCGTCGCTGAGAATGTATTGCCGCGTGACCTGCTCCTCCATGGTATAGGAGGTCAGGCTGTAGGTGCCGGGCAGGTCCACCAGACGGTATTCGTGGTCGTGGAAGCGGAAACTGCCTTCCTTTTTTTCCACGGTCACGCCCGGCCAGTTGGCAACCTTCAAATTTGCCCCGGTATAGGCGTTGAACAGCGTGGTTTTCCCGCAGTTCGGGTTGCCCACAAATCCGATGGAAAGCTCATGCGATGCCATGAGAGACCGCTCCTTCCTCAACTGTGATATGGGTGGAAATGCCGTAGCCCATGGCAAACCGCGTGCCCCGCACCTTTACGATCATCGCGCCCCGGCGCTTCTTCCGCAGTACAAAAATTTCAGAGCCCTCGATCAGCCCCAGCGATTCCAGCCGCCGTTCCAGATTTACCGGCAGCGACAGGCTCTGCACCCGGTAGCTGGCTCCGGCGTCTGCTTCCTGTAATTTCATAGTGAACCGTTCCCCCTTCGGTAAATTGTAAAATGGTCGGAATGCTCCGCCACGTTTTCTCCATGGAAAATGGTATTGCAGGATACCAAAAATGTCAAGGCGTTTCGTCTTTTTTCCCGGAAAAAACTTGCTTTTCTTTTCCGGGCGTGCTACAATGTTTACAAACTTGTTACCTTTTGGAAAAATTTCCAAAACGGGAGGGATCTCCATGAAATCTATCGGAAAAAAGCGGTTGAGGGTCCTGGTTGCCGTGCTGGCGCTCTGTGTGGCTTTCCCCGGTCATGCGCTGGCGGAAAGCGTGGACGAGGTCCGGGAAAAGCAGGAAGCCCTGCGGCAGGAGAATGAGGCGCTGGAAGCCCGGCTGGAAACGCTGAAGGACGACGAAGAAAAGGCGCTGGAATACCAGGCGACGCTGGAAGAAAAGATCGGCGTGCTGGAGAAGAAGATCGACACTGCCAGGGAATCCATTCGGGTGATGGACGGGGAGATCAGCGTACTGGAAAAGAAGCTGGAAGCGTCCAGGGCGGAATACCAGGCGACCATCGACCTGTTTGCCAAGCGTATCAATTCTCTCTATAAATCCGGCTCTATCAGCACGCTGGAGATCCTGCTCAGCTCCAACAGCTTTACGGATTTCACCATGAAAGCCGAACTGCTTTCCTGTGTGACCAGGCACGACCAGCAGCTTCTGGACAAGATAGAGGAGTACCTAGAAAAGACAAAAGAGGATAGGGAAGAGCTGCAGGCTATGCGGGCGGAAGAGACACAGGTCAAAAAGGAGCTGGAATCCTCCCAGGAAGAGCTGAAAGTCCTTTATACGGAGAACCAGGCTTTGATAGACCGATTGGAGAGTGACCAGACCAATGCCCGGAACAAGCTTGCCGCCAATAAAGAGGAAGACGAGGAACTGGAAGCCACCCTGCAGGAGCTGATCCGTCAGGAGAACGCTTCCTCCGGGCTTGCCCCGGGCGGGATCATGGTGGATCCCCCGTCTCCCGGAATGCACGATGGTTTTTCTCCCATCTGGCCCCTGCCCGGCGTTGGGGTGGATCATGTGATCGGAAATTTTGGAGATATTTACGATTTTGACGACGGTCCCCATATGGGCACGGATATCTGGGCGGATTATGGAGAGCCCATTGTAGCGGCACAGGCAGGAAAGGTACTTTCTGCGGATTTTCACTATTCCTGGGGCAATAACGTGCTCGTCTGGCATAACGGCACCTTCGCCACCCGGTACGCCCATTGCAGCTCTCTGGCGGTATCCCCCGGAGAATACGTGGAGCAGGGGCAGATCATCGGTTACGTAGGCTCTACAGGCTTTTCCACAGGCAATCACCTTCATTTTGAAGTTTACTATGAGGGCAGCCGCGTTGCCCCGGAGCCCTATCTCGGCATATGACCGTCACAACATATCTATGAAAAAACTCCTCCGGCAAGTCGGGGGAGTTTTTGCTATACGTATTTTATAGATCCTGAAACGAAACATTATTTTTGTCCCGCGGGCGTCTCCCACAGGCGAATGGACTGCAAGCCGCTTTTCATGATAAGCTCCCGCACAAAGGGAGTATACATGAACCACCGCTTTATCATTTTCAGGGTCAACTTGCCGCGCAGCCCTGCCGTTTTCCGGCGATAGCACCGGGCAACGTCTTCCGGGGCGCCGTTTTTGAGAAAAGCTTCCGCCAGCATACTGCCGCTCAAAATAGCGCTGCTGATCCCCTCAAAGGAGCTGGGGCTGATAAAGCCCGCCGCTTCTCCCACAAGGTATACGCCGCCTTTTCCCGTCTGGAAATCCCGGGGGCGTTTGGGGCGCAGCGCAAGGCAGGCTTCCGTTTTTACGCATTGGCTGAAATCAAAATGGAAGGTCTGCTCCAGCCGCCTCTTTTGTTCTTCAAAAGCGGCGCGGCACCCCTTGGGCGGGAAGCAGCCGCCGTAGATAAAGCTGCCGTCCTTGCAGATGGACCAGGAACAGCTTTCGCTGGTCTTCTCATCAAAGATACAGGAATAGAAGGGCTCGTCGGTCTCGCTGTTCTGGTACCATTGCTGGATCGCCACATAGCGGGAAACATCGTCCCGGAAAAAAGTCTTTCTCGTCAGGGAATTTGCGCCCTCCGCCCCTACAAGCTGCCGGGCAGACAGCGCCTGCCGCTTACCATTGGAAGAAACCGTCAGGCAGAAGCTCTCCTGGCTCCGGGCAAGCTTCAGGCACCGCCCGGAAAGGACGTCCACGCTTTCCGGCACCAGCGAAAGCAGCCATTTGTCAAAGGCGTAGCGGTCGATATTCAAATAGTGCCGGGAGTAGTACCGGGTCAGCCCGCGCTGGGCGTCCATGGTCTTGACGGAGAAAATCTGCGGGTCCACCAGTACGCTTTTGGGCAGCACCAGGTCAAAATGAGCCAGCGCCTTTTGCGCGTCCGGCGCTAACAGCCCGCCGCACGGCTTTTTATTTCCCGGTCCCTGCCCGTCCAGCAGCAATATCTTTTTGCCGCTGTTCCCAAGGAGCCGTGCCAGAGTAGCGCCGGCAGGACCAGCCCCGATGATCGCAATATCGTACATAGCTTCCCCTCACTCCGTGCCTTTCTCCCCGTGAAAGATACCGCTTTTTCAGTCCAGGATCATCAAGTCCCGAATGTACTTGATGGTGTACTTCAGCCCTTTTTCTCCCTTATCGCCCAGCCATGTGGCAGAATGGGGCTCAATGGACAGGTACCCGTCATAACCATGCTGATACAGCGCGGCAAAGAACCCTCTCCAGTTGATGGAATCAATTCCGGCAGGGGGGTTGTCGTACCAGTTTCCCTTGCCGTAAAGAGCGGAAAAACTGGGGTCGTCCTTTAATTCAGGGTGCTTTTCCGCCACCTCGCGCAGCTGCCAGTGCAGGGGTTCTCTGGAATCCCCCAACTGGATCACGCCCTTGATGTGGCAGTATTTGAAGCGGTCGCCCCACTGAATGGCTTCTTCCATATAAGCGCCGTGTTCGCCGCCATGGACAAAGCTGTGGGAGGGGTCGTATTTAATGCCCAGCCCCGGCACCTCGTCCAGCACCAGCTTCCACTGCTCCGGGGTGCGAATGTAGTTGTCGCCCATGCAGCAATTGACGATGGCGCATTCCATGTTCCGCTCCTTCGCGTAGGCGACGATCTGGTTCAGCACCCTGATGGCGGCGGTGATGTTCTTGTAATAGGTCAGCTCCTTGACGTAGGCGACGCTGCACAGGTAATACTTTGCGCCCAGATACGCGCCAAAGTCGATGACCGCCTTGACTTCCTCCCATTCTTCGGGTATCACTTCGCCGTTCTGGTCCAGAATGGCGCTTGCCCAGCGCCCCACAGCGCCAACTTCCACGCCGGTTTCCTTGCTGGCGGCGAGGATAGCGTCCTGCTCCGCGGCGATCTCCGCCATGGGTCTGCCGAAAAAGGCAGCGGGGTTGCAGTCAAACTCCACAAAGTCCAGCCCCAGCGACTTTGCGTACTTCAGGCTTTCTGCCTTAGGCGGCTGAATGATTCCAAGCTTCATAGATAACGTTCCTTTCTGGATTGATTTTTTTATGTTGTTCCGCCCGGCTGGCGTTTTGTCGCAGCGGGCGGCGGTCTGCCATACAAGACTTGATTATAGAAGCTCCTCCATTTGATGGAAGGTGTCCACCATGCCAAATTTTTGATACAGGGCAATGGCGTCCCGGTTGAAATCCCACACCATCAGGGTCAGTTTAGCGGCTTGGTGTTCCTGCGCCCGCCGTTTTGCCTCTTCCAAAAGCGCCGTCGCAATGCCCTGGCGCCGAAACGCTGGCGCGGTGTACAGATGCTCGATATGGGCGACCCTTGCGGGGCGGATCGGATATTCCGGGATATCCGGGTTTTCCTTGATATTAAGCTGACAGAAGCCTGTCAGCTCGCCGTCTTTTTCCACGCCGAAAAACAGGCAGTTCGGGTCCTGCAGCTCCTCCGCATACGCTTCCATGGAAGGAACGGCAAGGGTCTCCTTGAAAATATGGGGGATCGCCCGGTGGTGGGACAGGTGCAGCTCCGTAAGGAAATTTGTAAGGACGTCGTAGTCCTCTATAGTCAAATCGCGAATTTTCATTTTTCATTCCCTCATAGTAAATGGGTTACAATTTTTTCTCCATGTTTATCATGGCAGGGGTAAAGCCCAGCTTCCGATACAGCCCCAGCGCGTCCTCGTTAAACGACCACACCATCAGCGAAAGATGGGAAACACCCCTTTCCCGTGCAAGCCGTTCCGCTTCCCGGTAGAGCAGAGTGGCAATGCCCTTTCTGCGAAAGGCAGGGGAAACGTACAGATCGTCAATGTGCCCGCTTTGCCGGGGCAGCAGGGGAAAGAGGGGGTCGTCCGGGATACTTTTCCAGATCAGAACGCACATTCCCGCAGGCGTTCCATCTTCCTCCGCCAGAAACATACAGCGGTCTTCTTTTTCCAGATCATGACAGAACACATCTTCCGGCGGCAGCCCGGCTTCCGGGCGGAAAATTTCCGGCATGGCTTCCGCGTGAAGCCGGTGCAGGTCCCGGTAGAACGCGGCAAATGTGCCGTAATCCTCCGGCGTCATACTGCGAATGGAAATTTTACTCATGCGCACCCCTCCGTTTCTTTTTCATTTTAGCATAGCTTGTCAAAGCCTGCAATGGGAACTTCCCGGCAGCTCCTATTTCAGCGAAGCCTTATATCCCTCGCCCCAGCTCCGCATGGCGTCAAGAATAGGGCGCAGGCTCTGTCCCAGCTCTGTTAAAGTGTACTCCACTCTGGGCGGCACCTCGGCATATACTGTGCGGGTCAATAAGCCGCTTTCTTCCATTGCCCGAAGCTGTGTGGTCAATACCTTTTGGGAGATATTGCCGACAGATTTTTTCAATTCCCCAAAGCGTTTCGTGCCCGGAAGCAGGTCGCGCAAGATCAGGGCCTTCCATTTATCGCCAATTAAAGTCAATGTCGTTTCCACAGGACAGGCGGGCAATTCCCTGATTGCTTTTTGTTCGCTCATATTGGTGACCTCCATGTAATAGTTTCCTTTTGAAACTTTATATCCAATTATATCATTGGGGTCTATTTGAATCAAGATTCCTCTCCAAAACAGGAAACAAAAAATTTTTGGAAAAAATTATTTCTTCCTCGTATCGGCTCGAAAAGCCGGAAATCACGCATTTGTTTCTTCCCGGTAACTGTGCAATAGTATCCTTTCGGTAACTACGCCACAAAAAAGTGCTTACTTTACACTTGGAACTGCCGGCTGTATCATATAGGCAAGAGCTACGGAGAGCGGCCGCTGCAAGGCTCGGAATAAAATTATTTCAGGAGGCTATCGCTATGAACAAGAACGCTTTTACAACTGTAAATCTCAAAAAGGGCGAAATGAACATTTATGACTTTGGCGGCGTCAAGCTGCACGCATACAAGACCAACGATTTCATCGACGATGAGGTTTTCATCATTGAGAAAAACGGCAGAGCCGTTATCATCGAGTCCCCCTGCTTCTTTGACAACAATGAAGAGCTCGCGAAATATCTGAAGGATATCGGGGCTGAGGTCGATGGAATGCTTATCGCCTACCATGGCGCGGGCGCTGCCTTCCTGCCGGAAGCCCGGAAATACGCAACGAAAAACGCAGTTGACTATTCCGAAAACGGTGGCGGAAAGGCGCTGGTGGATAATTTCAAAAATATGTTCGGGGAAATTTTCGACAGCTCCATTCACAAGATCACCGATGTCATCGAGGAGGGAAAGGTAACGATCGGCGGAATTGATTTTGAGATCAAGCAGACCGCGGAAGCCTTTGATATCGCGATCCCTGAGATCAACGCCGTTTACACCCATATGCTGGGTCATGACTGCCATTCCATCGTTGCCGGCGCGGCACATGCAGACGGTATCGTGGCAGAGCTGAAAGGGTATATTGCCAAAGGCTATGATTTGATTTTGACCTCTCACTACACGCCGGAAGACCTGAAAGACGCCCAAACAAAAATCGACTATCTTGAAAACCTGAAAAAGATAGCGGCAGGCTGTGCGGACGCCGACAGCTTTAAGGCGGAAGTGCAAAAACAGTACCCCGCGTACAGCGGACAGAACTATCTGGATATGACGGCGGGATTTTTCTACGCCTGACAGAATTGCGGGACTGTCACAAGGATAGCCCCGTTTCTTCTTACCCGGAAGTGGCGGTATTGATATCATGGATAGCGGCAAAAGGAAAAGGGTCGCGGCAGATGTTTGGCAATTCGCCCGGAAACAATGTGCGGAGAGGAGAAGAAGATGACGCAAAACGAAAGAAGAAAATATTTGATAAAGGCTTTGCTGGAAGAACAGCCCCATTATTCCAGCATGGAAATTCCCGCTGACGAGCGGGAACAGAAAATCCTGCTTCGCGCGCTGTTCAATCTCCGTATGCCGAACCCCGCAGGCGATGAGTTTTTAGCCGTGCAGGACGCCTATTTACGGGAAGAAACACGGCAAAAGGGGATCACAGACCTGACAGATTTGGAGCCGCTGCAAGATGGGCTGTATCTTTGGCGCGGAGATATTACCACACTTCGCTGCGACGCTATCGTAAACGCCGCCAACAGTCAAATGCTCGGCTGCTTCTGCCCGAATCACGGCTGCATTGACAACGCAATTCATACCTACGCGGGGGTGCAGCTCCGTTTGGCTTGCGCCGAGCTTATGAGACAGCAGGGCTGCGAAGAGGAAACGGGAAAGGCAAAGCTCACGCCTGCCTTTAATCTGCCCAGCCGGTATGTGCTGCACACAGTGGGTCCGATAGTTTATGGGCATTTGACCCGGCGGGACTGTGAGCAGCTTGCGTCCTGCTACCGTTCCTGTCTGGAATTGGCGGAGCAGAACAAGTTAAGAAGTATTGCGTTTTGCTGCATTTCCACAGGGAAATTTCACTTTCCAAATGAGAAAGCGGCGGAGATCGCCGTCCAGACCGTAAGGGACTACAGGAAACAGGCGCACAGTGAAATAGAGGTGATTTTCAATGTCTTTCGGGAAACCGACTACAATATCTATCGAAAGCTGCTCCAAACAGATCGGCAGGCTGAAAAATGAAATAGAAAAAGCGGACGCCGTTTTGATCGGCGCAGGGGCGGGAATGTCCACCTCGGCGGGATTTGCCTATGACGGCGAGCGGTTTGAACGGAATTTTGCCGATTTCCGCAGAAAATACGGATTTACCGATATGTATTCCGGGGGCTTCTATCCATATGATTCCCTGGAGGAATACTGGGCATGGTGGTCACGGCATATTCTGCTGAACCGTTACGACGTGCCTGCGGGAGAGCCCTATACCGCGCTGCTGCGGCTGGTAAAGGAAAAGGACTACTTTGTGCTGACGACCAATGTGGACCATCAATTTCAACTTGCAGGCTTTGATAAGCAGCGATTATTCTATACACAGGGCGATTACGGTCTGTGGCAATGCTCCAAGCCCTGCCACAGGAAAACCTATGACAATGAAGAAGCAGTGCGGCTGATGGCGGCGGAGCAAAAGGATCTGAAGATACCATCGGAGCTGGTTCCCAAATGCCCTGTGTGCGGCGCTCCCATGACGATGAACCTGCGGTGCGACGATTCCTTTGTGCAGGACGAAGGGTGGTATGCGGCGGCAAGCCGTTATGAAGATTTTGTACGGCGGCACAGCGCTGGGCACATACTGTTCTTAGAGCTTGGCGTGGGCGCGAACACCCCTGTAATTATCAAATATCCGTTTTGGAACATGACAGCGCAGAATGAGAAAGCGGTTTACGCCTGCATCAACAAAGGGGAGGCGGTATGCCCGAAAGAAATCGCCGGGCGGTCAATTTGTATCAACGAGGATATCTCTGCGGTATTGAGGGCGTTGGAGTAGAGGAATATTTTTGAAGAAATAGTTTGCTCATAAAAAAGGTCCGGATCATGCGATCCGGACCTTTCCCGTGATATTCTTCCAGAGAATTATTCCTTGGAGAACTGCTCCTTCGGAACGCCGCAGATGGGGCAGACCCAGCTGTCGGGCAGGTCCTCGAACTTTGTGCCGGGGGCGATCCCGTTATCGGGGTCGCCGACCTCGGGGTCATAGCGATAGCCGCAAATGTCGCAAACGTAAACTTCCATTTTGTATTGCCTCCTGTAAAAATATTTGTATTGCTTAGAATAACCGAATTTCACCCGGATATTGCGGGCGTTCGGGGATTCCCTTAGATCGTTTCGTACCCGTGGGCTTCCGCCAGCATCATGTCCTTGACCTTCATCAGCCGTATCTGCGTAGAGCGCTCGTTTTCGTCCAGCTTCATGGTGATATATTTGATATTTGCCTGCAGGTCGGGGATCATCACGTGCTCCAGCGCGTTAACTCTCCGGCGGGTCTTTTCAATTTCCGCCGCCATCAGCTGGCAGGATTTTTCGCATTCCGCCAGTTTCAGCATATCGGGGAAAATGTCCGCCAAGGACTTGATCGCGTCGTCCAGATCGCTGGAGGTAAAGGCAAAGCCATAGGAAAACATATCGTTTTCATCGGGAGAACGGGTCTGGAAGGTGAATTTGGGAATTTCCACGCTCATCACGTTTTCCACGCCGCTTTCCAGGCTGACCTTCTGCTTGGGGGCGAGCATGGCGGTGTTCAGCACCTCATTCTGCATTCCGGCGCGGGCAAGAAGAAAGTTTTTGTTTGCCGCTTCGATACCGGCTTCCACCTTTTCCCGCAGCGCTTTGTTTTCCCGCACCTTTTCCAGAAACTGCCGCATCAGCTCGTCGCGCTTATCCTTGAGAAGCTTGTGCCCTTTGGTCGCTGTGACCAGCTTCTTTTTCAGCCGGGTCAGCTCCATACGGGTAGGATTTACCTGTGTGCCAGCCAAAGGTCATCACACCTTTCCGTAATACTGGTCTAAGAACTTGTCGTTGATACGCTTCAGCTCGCTTCTGGGCAGGATAGACAGCAGCTTCCAGCCCAGGTCCAGCGTTTCCTCAATATCCCGGTTGGTGTTGTAGCCCTGGGAGACGTATTCGTTTTCAAAGGCATCGGCAAACCTGGCGTACAGCTTGTCGATATCCGTCAGGGCGGCTTCACCCAGAACTACCATCAACTCCTTGGCTTCCTTGCCGCGGGCATAGGCGGCGAACAGCTGGTTCATGGTGCTGGCGTGGTCGGCTCTCGTCTTGCCTTCTCCAATGCCCTTGTCCTTCAAACGGGACAGGGAGGGAAGCACGTCGATAGGGGGAGAAACGTTTTTCCGATACAGCTCGCGGCTCAGAATGATCTGCCCCTCGGTGATATAGCCGGTCAGGTCGGGAATGGGGTGGGTCTTGTCGTCCTCCGGCATGGACAGAATGGGGATCAGGGTGATGGAGCCGGTCTTGCCCTTCTGCCGTCCGGCTCTCTCGTACAGAGAAGCCAGGTCGGTGTACATATAGCCGGGATAGCCGCGGCGACCGGGCACTTCTTTCCGGGCGGCGGACACCTCGCGCAAAGCGTCGGCGTAGTTCGTGATATCCGTCAAAATGACCAGCACGTGGTAATTTTTCTCAAATGCCAGGTATTCCGCGGCGGTCAGAGCCATTCTGGGGGTGGCGATACGTTCTACCGCGGGGTCGTTTGCCAGGTTCACAAACATCACGGTGCGGTCGATGGCGCCGGTTTCCTGAAAGCTCTGAATGAAATAGTTGGATTCCTCAAAGGTGATACCCATGGCGGCAAAGACCACCACAAAGGGGTCGTTCGTGCCGCGCACCTTTGCCTGTCTTGCGATCTGCGCCGCCAGCTGGGCATGGGGCAGACCGCTGGCGGAGAAGATGGGCAGCTTCTGCCCGCGCACCAGGGTGTTCAAGCCATCAATGGCGGACACGCCGGTCTGGATAAATTCCTGGGGATAGTTCCTGGCGGCAGGGTTCATGGGAAGACCGTTGATGTCGTCCCTGCGGTCAGGCAGGATCTCGGGACCCCCGTCGATGGGACGCCCCAGGCCGTCGAACACGCGCCCCAGCATATCCTCGCTGACGCCCAGCTCCATGCTGCGCCCCAGAAAGCGGACCTTGGAATTGGAAAGGTTGATGCCGGTGGAGTTTTCAAACAACTGCACCAGCGCGTTGCCCTCGTTGATTTCCAGAACCTTGCAGCGGCGCTTTTCGCCGTTCCACAGCTCGATTTCCGCCAGCTCGTCATAGGAGACGTTTTCCACGTCCCGCACCAGCATCAAAGGACCGGCAACTTCCTGAATCGTTCTGTATTCCTTTGGCATTAGAAGTCCTCCTTTGTCTGCTTCGCTTCGTCAAGCTCCTTGTCCAGCTGAGCGGAAACCTCGTTGTAGGTTTCCTTTACCTTGTCGGGCTGGGTGTACTTAAAGCGACCGATCTGCTCTCTGACAGGCAGGGCGATGAGCTTTTCGATATCCACGCCGCCGTTGAGCGCGGCAAGGGATTTTTCATAGTATTCCACAATCAGCCGCAGCATATCGAACTGCTTTTCCAGAGAGGTGTAAGTGTCCACCTCGTCAAAAGCGTTCTGGTGGAGGAAGTCCTCGCGAATGGAGCGGGAAGCTTCCAGCTTCAGGCGGTCGGGGGCGCTCAGTGCGTCCATGCCCACCAGCTGTACGATCTCGTCCAGCTCCGCCTCGTCCTGCAGCAACCGCATGATCTGCGTCCGCAGCGTGACCCATTCGGGAGAAACATGGGCGACAAACCATGGCTCCATGGTGTCCAGATACAGGGAATAGCTGGTCAGCCAGTTGATGGCGGGGAAGTGGCGCTTGTACGCCAGGGAGGAATCAAGGCTCCAGAACACCTTTACAATGCGCAGTGTCGCCTGAGCCACTGGCTCGGAAATGTCGCCGCCGGCAGGGGACACAGCGCCGATAACGGACAAAGCGCCCTCCCTGCTGCCGCTGCCCAGTGTGGACACGCGCCCGGCGCGCTCGTAGAACTGGGCCAGGCGGCTGGCGAGGTAGGCGGGGTAGCCTTCTTCGACGGGCATCTCCTCAAGGC
Source organism: uncultured Neglectibacter sp. (assembly GCA_937958185.1). GTDB lineage: Bacteria > Bacillota > Clostridia > Oscillospirales > Acutalibacteraceae > Acutalibacter. Next base: position 30,659 of record CALFFN010000018.1, read on the forward strand.
GGCCCGACATCTCACGCAGGGCCTCGGCCCAGCGGGAGGTGGAGTCCGCGAGGACGGCCACGTCATAGCCCATGTCGCGGAAGTACTCGGCGATGGTGATGCCCGTGTAGATGGAGGCCTCACGGGCCGCGACAGATCGGAAGAGCGTCGTGTAGGGAAAGAGTGTAGATCTCGGTGGTCGGCGTATCATT
>CALFFN010000019.1 GCA_937958185.1 uncultured Neglectibacter sp.
GCGGTCGGGTTGTTCAGTTTCCTCTTGTACCAAGAAGCTTCACGAGTAAAAAAAGGTTCACGAGTAAAAAAAGGTGGGAATGGTATGATGGTTTCGACAAAAGGGCGCTACGCGCTGCGGGTGATGGTGGATATGGCTGAAAATCAGCGCGAGAACGGCTACCTGCCCTTAAAGGAAATTGCGGAGCGCCAGGGAATTTCGGAAAAGTATCTGGAAAATATTTTGAAAACGCTGGTGAAGCATAAGCTGCTTACGGGTCTGCGCGGCAAGGGCGGCGGCTATCGCCTGACCCGCCCGCCGGAGGACTACACCGTGGGCGACATTTTGCGTTTGACCGAGGGTACCCTTGCCCCGGTGGCGTGCCTGTGGGAGGACGCTGAAAGCTGCCCCCGCCGAGCCGAATGCCGCACCATTCCCATGTGGGAAAAGCTGAATGAGCTTGTGGGAGACTATCTGGACAGCGTGACGCTGGCAAGCCTGATGGATCCCCCCTGCGGGAAACAGGCAGGGAACAGGTAGATTTTCCCGGCAAAAAGATTTTTCCGCGGCTGGAAATATCGAAAGGCGTCGGGGCTTTCCTGTGTGGGCAAGCAGGCATGTTTCATTTGTGAATTTCCCAAAACCACTTGACTGAAAGCCCACTTTAAGCTTTATAGTAGAAATACTATAGCAGGCAGGAAGCCTGCGGAATGGGAGGAACCGTTATGGAGTATCGGAAAATTCCCCACACAGGGGAAGAAATCAGCGTGATCGGCATTGGCGCCAGCGGCATTCAGGCAGCGGGGGAGCAGGAGATCGAGGAGGTCGCCCGGCTGGCAGTGGAAAGCGGCATCAATTATTTTGACCTGGCTTCCGCTGAGGCAAAGCCCTTTGTCCCCTTTGGCAGAGCCTTTCGGGGCTGCCGGGACAAGGTGAAGTTCCAGCTGCATTTCGGCGCCAATTACGAGACCGGCGCCTATGGCTGGACCACGGACTTGGATACGGTAAAGCGTTCGGTGGACTGGCAGCTGAAATCGCTGCAGACCGATTATATCGACTTTGGCTTTATTCACTGTATCGACGAAGATTCCGACTGGGAAAAGTATGTTTCCGGCGGTGTCCTGGATTATTTGCAGGGGCTGAAAAAGCAGGGGGTGGTCCGGCATATCGGGCTTTCCTCCCACACGCCCCGCATTGCCCAAAGGGTTCTGGATATGGGGATATTGGATATGCTGATGTTCAGCATCAACCCGGGGTATGACTACCATCACGGTGAGTACGCCGTTGGCAGCGTGAATGAACGTATGGAGCTGTACCGCCGGTGTGAAAAGGAGGGCGTGGGCATTTCCGTGATGAAATCCTTCAGCGGCGGTCAGCTGCTGGACGCCGCCACCTCTCCTTTCCATCAGGCGCTGACGGAATACCAGTGTATCCAGTACGCGCTGGATAAGCCCGGCGTGGTCACGGTGCTGCCGGGCGTCAATGGAATCGGGCACCTGAAAAAGATTCTGGGGTTCTTCACCGCCGCCCCGGAGGAAAAGGATTACTCTGTTTTGGGAACCTTTGCTCCCCAGGAAGCGGAAGGGAAATGCGTGTACTGCAATCACTGCCAGCCCTGTCCGGCAGGTCTGGACGTGGGGCTGATCAACAAGTATTACGATTTGACCCTTGCCGGGGACGTTTTGGCGCGCGAGCACTATGAGACTTTGGAAAAAACCGCGGGCGACTGCATTCAATGCGGTCATTGCAACAGCCGCTGTCCTTTCCATGTAGACCAGGTCGCCCGCATGGAAGAGATCGCCGCGTATTTCGGCAAGTAAGAATTTTTCTGTAAAGCAAAAGCTTCCGCTGTGAAAGCCATTCGCAGCGGAAGCTTTTTTGTCTTTTTCAAAGCAGCTGGTTGTAAATGCAATCGGTCTTGCCGTTTTTGAGATATACCCTGGGCACCCGCTTGGACAAGCCGCAGACCACCTCGTAATTGATGGTGCCCTCGCAGGCGGCAAGCTCGTCGGCAAGGATATCTTCCTCCCCGTCCCTGCCGATGAGGGTCACGACGTCGCCGATCTTTACAGAGTCGAGAGCGGAAACGTCCGCCATGAGCTGATCCATGCAAATGCGCCCCAGAATGGGACAGCGCCTGCCGTGGATCAGCACCTGCGCGCCGCCGGGGGACAGGCGGCGGGGGTAGCCATCGGCATAGCCCACGGGAATGGTGGCAACGGTCATTTCCCGGTCTGCGGTGAAGTCCCTGCCGTAGCTTACCGTCGCCCCGGCTTTCAGGGTCTTCACATGGGAGACCACGGAACGCAGGGAGAGCACCGGGCGGAGCACCGGGCGATGGCGCAGGTCCGCCGAGGGGTAGAGACCATATATGACAATGCCTGCCCGCACCATGTCGAAATGGGACAGGGGATAGTCGAAAATAGCGGCGGAATTGGCGCAGTGCCGCAATTCAAAGGTGATCCCTTCCCGCTGCAGCGCCTCGATCAGCTCCTTAAAGCAGCCAAACTGCCGCATGGTAAAGGCGTCGCCGTCTACGCCGCCGTCGGATACGGCAAAATGGGTGAAAATGCCCTCCGGGTGCAAGCCGGGCAGGGTACAGACCCTTTTGACCTGTTGCAAAGCGTCCCCGTCCCGATCGATGTCCTGAAAGTAGAAGCCCAGCCGGCTCATGCCCGTGTCGATCTTGACATGGATATTCACCGTGACCCCGGCAGCCTGGGCACAGCCGGAAAGGGTTTCGGCGTATTCGGAAGAATAAACGCACTGGGAAATATTGTGCTCCGCCAGGGATTTTGCTTCCTCCGCGGGGGTAAAGCCCAGCACCAGCACCGGGCGGGTAATGCCGGAAAGCCGCAATTGCAGGGCTTCCTCCAGATTGGACACGGCGAACCAGTCCGCGCCCAGGGCTTCATATTCCTGTGCCATGCGCACCGCGCCGTGCCCGTAAGCGTCCGCTTTTACCACGCAGCACAGGCTGGCGTTGGGGTTCACCGCCTGACGCACCGCCTGGAAATTGTGGGCGGCAGCGTCCAAATCAATTTCCGCCCATGTTCTTCTGAGGATTTCTTTCATGGAGTTCCCCCCGGATTTTAGTTGTTAGTCGTGAGTTGTTAGTTGTTAGAGAAGGACATTTTTTAGATGCTGGATTCTGGATACTGGATTCTGGACGGTGGTGGCTTTGCTGCCGCAAAGCAATGAAAAAAAGAATCCCGATATGTTGCCAGCCAATAACTTTATTCGTTATTATTACTTAAAATATCTTACGCCGGACTCAAAGAGAAGTTGATCCTTTTTGCCGGGAACATTTTTATAAAGATTCTTTCCCTTGCGCTCGGAGTGCCCCATCTTGCCCAGCACCCTGCCGTCGGGGCTGGTAATGCCCTCCACGGCGCAGACGGAGCCGTTGGGGTTCCACAAAATGTCGCCGCTGACGGTGCCGTTGGGGTCAACATACTGGGTGGCGATCTGCCCGTTTGCGATCAGGGCGCGGAGCGTTTCCTCGTCCGCCACGAACCTGCCCTCGCCGTGGGACACGGGAATGCAGTGAATATCGCCGGGATTGACCCCGGACAGCCAGGGGGATTTCACGCTGGTGATCCGGGTATAGACCATGCGGGACACGTGCCGCCCCAGGCTGTTGAAGGTCAGGGTGGGCGCGTCCTCTTTTGGTTCGATGATTTTTCCGTAAGGGACAAGACCCAGCTTAATCAGGGCCTGGAAACCGTTGCAGATACCCAGGATCAAACCGTCCCGCTTTTCCAGCAGGTCCGTGACCGCCTGGGCGATCTTGGGGTTGCGGAAGGTGGTGGCAATGAATTTGCCGGAGCCCTCCGGCTCGTCGCCGCCGGAGAAGCCGCCGGGCAGCATGATGATCTGCGCCCTGCGGATCGCCTGCTCCATACGGTCGATAGTTTCTTCAATATCCCTGGGGGTCAGGTTTTTGACCACCAGGATTTCGGGTTCAGCCCCGGCGTTCTGGAACGCCCGGGCGCTGTCCACCTCGCAGTTGGTGCCCGGAAAAGCGGGAATGAATACCCGGGGCTTTGCCGTCTTGATGGCAGGGGCTTTCTGCTCCCGGCGCTCCCACAGGGGAACGTCCGCCGTGATTTTCACCGGGTCCGCCATATTGGGGAAAACGGGCTCCAAAGTGCCGTTCCAGGCGTCGATCAGCTCGTTGATGGAGATTTTTTCGCCGTCCAGCTCCACTGCTTCCGTGCCGGTGGTGCGTCCCAGCACCGCGCCGTGCCCGTAATGCAGCTCCGCTTCGCTGGAAAGCTCGATAACCAACGCGCCGGACCTGGGGGCAAACAGCGTTTCCCTGGAAAGCCCCTTTTCAAATTTGAAGCCCAGCTTGCTGCCAAAGCACATTTTCAGGACGCAGGCAGCCGCGCCGCCCTCCCGCACCACGCCGGCGGAGATGATGTCCCCCGCTTCGATATGGCGCTTGACAGAACGGTAATAGACTTTCAGCGCGTCCCAGTCCGGCGTGCCGTCCGTCCGCTCGGGAACGGGCAGCAGCACCACCTTGGAGCCGGGGTGCTTCATGCAGGCGGAAAGTGTTTTGCTCGCCTTTGTCATGGAAACGGCAAAGCTCACCAGCGTGGGAGGAACGTCCAGCTGTTCAAAGGAGCCGGACATACTGTCCTTGCCGCCAATGGCAGGGATACCCATGCCAAGCTGGGCGGACAGCGCCCCCAGCAGCGAGGCGGCAGGCTTGCCCCAGCGGGTGGGGTCATCGTGGAGCCGCTCAAAATATTCCTGGAAGGTCAGCCGGGCGGAAAGGGGGTCAGCCCCCACGGCAGCCAGCTTCGACAGGCTTTCCACCACGGCGTATTCCGCGCCGAGGAAGGGGGAATACCGGGCAATGCCGGGAATGTAGCCGTAGGACATGGCGGTGCAGTCATCGGTTTCCCCCTCTAAAAGCGGGATCTTCGCCACCATGGCTTCCTCCGGGGTCAGCTGGTACTGCCCCGCGAAAGGCATAAGCACGGTAGCTGCGCCGATGCTGGAATCGAACCGCTCGGAAAGCCCTTTCTGCCCGCAGACAGGCAGCCGCGCCATGTTTGCTTTCAGCGCCGCTACGCCGCCGATATCCCGCAGGGCTTCCGGCACGGCGCTGCGGTAATTTTCCGTTTGCGGGGCGCAGATTTTCGCGCTGGCGTTCTGGGTCACGCCGTTGGTGTCCAAAAACGCCCGGGACAGATCGACGATCCTGTCGCCGCGCCATTCCATTTTGAGCCTTGGCTGCTCTGTGACTACTGCCACGATCTGCGCGTCCAGGTTTTCTTCGGCGGCATAGGAGCAGAACCGCTCCGCGTCCTCTGGGGCGACCACCACCGCCATGCGCTCCTGAGATTCGGAAATGGCAAGCTCGGTGCCGTCCAGCCCCTCATATTTTTTGGGGACCTTGTTCAAATCGATTTCCAGCCCCGGCGCAAGCTCGCCGATGGCAACGCAAACGCCGCCCGCGCCGAAATCGTTGCAGCGCTTGATGAGCCGCGCTGCCTCCGCCTTGCGGAACAGCCGCTGGAGCTTCCGTTCGGTGGGCGGGTTTCCCTTTTGTACCTCCGCGCCGCAGACCTCCACGGATTTCTCCGTATGGGCTTTGCTGGAGCCGGTAGCGCCGCCGATGCCGTCCCGCCCGGTGGCGCCGCCCAGCAGCAGGATCACGTCGCCGGGCACGGGCTCTTCCCGGCGGACGTTTGCCTTGGGGGAAGCGCCTACCACCGCGCCGATCTCCATGCGCTTTGCCACATAGCCGGGGTCGTACAGTTCCGTCACCTGCCCGGTGGCAAGCCCGATCTGGTTGCCGTAGGAGGAATAGCCCGCAGCCGCCCCGGTGGTGATCTTCCGGGTGGGCAGCTTGCCGTGAAGCGTCTTTTCAAAGGGAACGGTGGGGTCGCCGCTGCCTGTAACCCGCATTGCCTGGTACACATAGGCGCGCCCGGACAGGGGGTCGCGGATCGCGCCGCCCAGGCAGGTAGCGGCCCCGCCGAAGGGTTCGATCTCCGTGGGGTGGTTGTGGGTCTCGTTCTTAAACTGAATCAGCCATGTCTCCGTCTTGCCGTCGATGGTGACGGGAGCTTCAATGGAACAGGCGTTGATTTCCTCACTGACGTCCAAATCGGGCACCAAGCCCTGCTTCCGTAGGTATTTTCCGCCGATGGTCGCCATATCCATCAGGCACACAGGTTTTTCTGTTTCGCCGTACAGCTCCTGCCGGACGGCAAGATACTGCTTCAGGGCGTTTTCCACAGCGTCGTGGAGCTTTCCCGCCTCGATCTCGATTTCATTCAGCCGGGTCAAAAAGGTGGTGTGGCGGCAGTGATCGCTCCAATAGGTGTCGATGACCCGCAGCTCCGTCACGGTGGGGTCGCGGTGCTCTTCGTCCCGGAAATAATCCTGGCAGAACAGCAGGTCGGAAAGGGTCATGGCAAAGCCCATGGAATCAAAATACTTCTGCATTTCCGGCTTGTCCCACCGGGTGAAGCCCTCCACTCTGGCAACGTCCGGCGGCGTGGCGGCGTTCAACTCCAGCTGCTCCGGCTTTTCCATGGAAGCGATCCGGGATTCCACCGGGTTCACAAGATAGGATTTGATCTTTTCAAATTCCTCCTCGGAAATATTCCCCTTTACGCCCACGACCTTTGCGGAAAGCACCGCCGGGCGCTCGCCCTGGGTCAAAAACTGCACGCACTGGGCGGCGGAATCCGCCCGCTGGTCATACTGTCCGGGCAGGTATTCCATGGCAAAGCTGCGATAGGCTTCCGGCAGCCGGTACGTCTCATCATACACATTGTCCATATTTGGCTCGGACAGGATCGTGCGGGCAGCCGCTTGGAACTGCTCCTCGCTGAGCCCGGAAACATCGTAACGGTTCAGGATACGCACCTCCTCCACGCCGGTGATCCCCAGGTTCCCCCGGAGGTCCGCCGTCAGGTGAGAAGCCTCGATGTCAAAGCCCTTTCTCTTTTCCACAAAAACTCTTGTTACCATGCTGCATTACCTCTCCGCCGGAAAATTTGGACGCTAAAAAGCGCCTGTGATGAACACGATTTCTCTCATTCTATCACAAAAGGCGCTTAGAATAAACAGGATTCCAAGTTTTTTTGAAAAGTTTTCCGTTCTTCACAAAATTATTTCCGCGGGGAGTCGCTGATATCGTTGATAGATAGAGCGACGGAATGCCGAATGGGCTTCCACTCCACATTGCCGAACACTGCCAGCAGCATGGCGATCCCGAAGGTGAAGACAAAAATGGGGAAGGTGAAGGTGTACAGCACCCGTTTTCCCCGGGAGCAGCGAATGCGCTTCCGCTCAGTGATCATGGGCATTGCCCCCATGAGGAAGAGCACCCCGTAGGAATTGACCAGAGCGCTGATTACAGAAAAGGAGAACAAGCCCATTTCGTGCCGCGCGGAAACCATGCCCACAAAGAACATGACAGTGTTCAGCAGGAAGCTGAGAATGGTCAGCACCGCGGCGGGAATGGTGTTCATCAGCATATCGTAGCAAGCGAACCGCCCGGTGGCGGTCAGGGTGTGGAGCAGGTCCCCGCCGTGCGCCGCGATGACCTGGAAATACCCCTTGATCCACCGGGAGCGCTGGGCAATGGACTGCTTGAAGCTGCGGGGCTGTTCGTCATACAGCACGGCGTCGCCGCAGTAGGCGATTTTTTCGCCGTCGATCACCATATCGGCGGTAAATTCCAGGTCCTCGGTGAGCAGGAACCAGTTCCAGCCGCCCTTTTTCTGCAAAATGCTTTCGGCAAACAGGAACCCTGTGCCGGACACGGCGCAGCCAACGTTCAGGTAATCCCGGGGGCGGTTCAGATATTCAGATTCCCGCAGGAACCAAAGACCGTACCCGGCGGTGATCCAGTTGTCTTCAAAATTCTTAGTGTTCCGATAGCCCGTGATCACCCTGTGCCCGGAGGAAAACACCTTGTTCATCTCCGTGATATAGCTGCTGTCCAGCAGGTTGTCGGCGTCGAAGACAAAATAGCCGTCGTAGGGCGTTTCCCGGTTGTCCTCCCGGATCTTTTCCAGCAGGAACTGCAGCGCGTAGCCCTTGCCCACCTGCTCCCGGTTCTTCCGCCGGTACACGGTCGCCCCATGAGCGGCGGCGATCTGGGCGGTGCTGTCGGTACAGTTGTCCGCCACCACATAAACGTCTACCAGATCGGCAGGGTAATCCTGGGCGTGGACGCTGTCAATGAGCTGCCCGATGACGGACTGCTCGTTCCGGGCGGCGATCAGTACCGCGTAGCGGCACAGCTTCTGCGCCTGGAAATGGCGGCGCTTCTTCAGCAGCCGGACTATGGCGAATACAGCCTGGTAAAAACAGCAGGCGGCAAAAATAGCGGCAAGGGCAAAATTCAAGTAAGAAAGTGTTTTCATTTGGGAGACCCCTCTCTTTTGTCACATCGCTCCATATGTAAACTCTAACAGGGAAATTTCAAATATTTTTCAACCGCAGATCAAAACTGCGTCAGTTGCACAAAATATATGGGGGACAGGGAATCCCCGATACAGTATACCAGACTTTCCAACAGAAGGATACTGGGAAACTCTAAAAAAGAACAGGACGATTTTCTTAAAATTTTATGACGAATGGAGCATTTTGCAAAAAAAATAAGGAAAAAGCAAAATAGGGCTTGCTTTTTTCAAAAGAATCGTGTAAGATAATACAGCAATATTTTTGGGCGCTTAGCTCAGCTGGCTAGAGCACCTGCTTGACGTGCAGGGGGTCAGCGGTTCAAGTCCGTTAGCGCCCACCAGAAAACGAAGGGAAGACCTTGTGTCTTCCCTTCGTTTTCTGGTTGACGGACTTGAACCGTAAGACGGTTTGCCCGTTTGGAAATTGTCCCGGTGGGACAATTTTAGGGCAAAATGGCGCAGAAGCTGTGCTTCAAGCCATGCCGGCGCGCAGCGCAGGCGTCCGTTAGCGCCCACCAGCGTCGCAAAAAGTCCGCAAAGCGGACTTTCCTGAAAGAAGCCTTTCCTCAGGAAAGGCTTCTTTTTTCGCAAAATTCGCTCTTGCGGCGACATTTCTTTGCAGAAATGCCGCCTGTTGCGCTCGTCTGCGGCTCCTCTCTCAAAAATGTCTCGCTCCCATCGGCTAACGGCTTGTAAACGGTGAGCGCGTCCCGGTGGGACGCTGGTGCGAACTGACCGAACTGGTAAGTGAGAAAGGCTTTTAACGGCAGTTAGTTCGCTACTAACCTTTTTCGGGTAAGGGGAAAAACATCATTTTTGTGGTAGAACCGCAAAGAAAAAGGAACACCCAAGGGGCGGCTCAGATAAGGCAGTAATTTCAATGCAGCAGGGGAATGGGTTACTGAGTTTGTAATCTCGGGAAAATGAATCCCGCAGTTGATGCAAGCCAATGCATCTCTGCGGGATTCGTTATTACAGAATGGCTTATTTTACTTCCTGCTCCAACCCATCAAACTCCGGAGTAGAGAAAAACTCTCCAAGGGTGATTCCCAATCCATCGCAGATCATCTTAATGGTAATCAGCTTCGGGTTTTGACTCTTGCCATACAAAATGTTCTTGATGCTGGACGGCGGAAGCGCAGAAATAGTGGCTAACTTGTTAATAGTAATTTCGTGCTCACCACATAATGTCAAAATGCGGTTTCTGACCGCAGTAACAGTATCCACACTCTCCCACCTCCAGATTTCCTGCTTATATCATAGCCAATCTGGGTGGACAATATAGGCTACACATGCTACTATTAGGCTATACATAGCCGAAAAGGAGCGTGAGCATTGTGGGAAAATGCCAGTCTTATCGTGGGCAAGCCGCTTATGGCAGAGGTATTTTGCCTTTGGAGGAATCGCCCCCGCCTTGACAAGTATGCGGCAAACTGCTATACTTTTGTTATGAAATTGTTAATTTTTCAGAAGAAAAGCAACAGGATATCGTGGAAATTGGAGCTGGCGGCTTTTTTGTGCCTTGTGCTGGCTCTGTGGATTTTTTGCAGCTTTTTCACCAAGCTGTTTTTGCCCAAACGCCACCATTTGGGCGCCACATGGGATATGTATGCGCTGGAGGAGCAGGACAGCGTGGACGTGCTGTTTTTCGGGTCCTCTCTGGTGTACTGCGATGTTGTCCCAGCTGTGATCTATGAGGAAAGCGAGATCCCCTGCTATGTGATGGCAGGCCCCGCCCAGACGCTTCCCGTCACCTATCGTTACCTGCGGGAAAGCTGCAAGACCCAGTCCCCCACCACGGTTTTTATCGAATGCACCGGGCTGGTCTATGGGAGGGAGAAAAATAGTCTAAAGGCGAACCTGACCTATATGCCCTACGATATGGAACGGCTTATCCCCACTGTGGAGCTGACAAGCGGCGACACGCGCAAGGGGCTTCTCTTTCCGCTGTATGCCTATCATGACCGCTGGGACAAGCTGGAGCCGGAGGACTGGCAGCCCTATGAGCCTGACCCGCTGGCGGGTTACACGGTTCTGGACGAGGTGTGCCCTGTCCAGGGCTTTACCAGCCGGGAGGTGCCGGAAGCCGTTTGGAACGACCCGGAAAATTATGCCCGGAACCTGGAATATGCCCGGAAAATGCTGGATTTCTGCCGGAAGCGGGATATCCGGGCGGTTTTTTATATTACGCCAACCCTGTACCGGCTGGACGAGGACTGCCAGCGGCGTATCGCCGGTGATATTGCGGCTATGGGCGGCGAGCTGGTGGATTTTTGCGAAGTCTTTGATGAGCTGGGGCTGGACCTTGGCACGGACTTCCGGGACAAGCAGCATTTGAACGCGTTGGGCGCGGAGAAATTCAGCCGCTATCTGGGACGGAACATGACCAAATGGGCGCAGCCCCGCGCCGCGGCAGACCCGGACCTGTGGCGGTCGCGGGCGGAGCATTTTGCCGGGCTGCGGGAAAAAGCGGCGGAGAAGATATCTGAGACCCTTGCGAAAGAAAAAGAGAATAAAGGGGGAGAGGATTCTTGAATTTTAACTCCCTTTCCTATTTGCTGTTTCTGGCGCTGAACATTCTGGTGTATTATCTGCTGCCGCCGAAGGCTCGGAACGGGTGGCTGCTGCTTTCCAGCTATTTCTTTTATATGTGCTGGAATCCCAAATACGCGCTGCTGATGCTGTTCTCCACGGCAGTGACCTATGTCTGCGGCCTGCTGGTGGAAAGCAGCTTGTGGGACAGGCGGAAGCTGTGGCTGGTGCTGAGCCTTGTCATGAATTTAGCCATTCTGTTTTTCTTTAAGTATTTCAATTTTGCGTCCTCCCTGCTGACCCAGGCGTTCAGCGCTTTGGGGCTGGGGCTGGAAGCGCCCCTGCTGGACGTGCTGCTGCCAGTGGGGATTTCCTTTTACACCTTTCAGGCGCTGGGGTACACCATCGACGTGTACCGAAAGGATATCGGGGCGGAGAAGAATTTTATTGACTACGCCCTGTTCGTGTCCTTCTTTCCCCAGCTGGTGGCAGGTCCCATTGAGCGTTCCGGCAATATACTGCACCAGATCAAGGAGACCCACCGCTTCCGGGCGGAGAACCTTCGGGACGGCGTGCTGCCCGTGCTGTGGGGGCTGATGAAGAAAATGGTGCTGGCGGACAATCTTGCCGTGATCGTCAACACGGTGTATAACGCTCCGGCACAGCATACCGGCGGGGAATTCCTGCTGGCGACCGCCGCCTTTGCCATTCAGATTTACTGTGATTTCTCCGCCTATTCCGATATTGCCCGGGGCTCCGCGAAAATGCTGGGTTTCGAGCTGATGGAAAATTTCCGCTGTCCCTATCTCGCGGTCTCCATTCAGGATTTCTGGCGGCGGTGGCACATTTCCCTGTCCTCGTGGTTTAAGGATTATCTCTATTTCCCGCTGGGCGGCAGCCGGTGCTCCAAAGCCCGGAACCTGCTGAACATCATGATCGTATTTACGGTCAGCGGGCTGTGGCACGGAGCGGCGCTGACCTTTGTGGCATGGGGGCTGCTGAACGGCTTGTACCAGGTGATCTCCAAGCTGCTGGACCCGCTGCGCAGGCGGTGGTTCGCCCTGACGGGGATCCGGGAGGACAGCCGCTGGCTGAAAGCGTTCCGGGTGGTGTTCACGTTCTGTCTGGTGTGTCTCAGCTGGGTGCTGTTCCGGGCAAACTCCCTCTCGGACGCGGCGCTGATCTTCCAATCTGTTTTCAGCATTCCTATCGCGGGGCTTCACGGCAGCTTCGGCGCCTTTGGGTTATCCATCAAGGCGCTGCGCATGGTGGGGATTTTCTCCGTTGGTCTGCTGGCGGCGGACTGGTTCATTGCCAATAAAAACCTGGCGGAGAAGCTGAACCGCCGGGTGGCAGTGCGCTATGTGGTCTATTTCCTTTTGATCGCCGCCATTCTGGTGTTCGGCTCTTACGGCGAGGGGTACGACCCCCAGGATTTTGTCTATTTCCAATTTTGAACAAGAAAGCAGCGGCTCTCTTATGGAGAACCGCTGCTTTTGCCATTCGGAAAAAGAGTGATACTGAAAAAATAAAGCTCTTTGACTTGACAGCAGGATTATTTCAGCAAGGTCTCATACTGGAAGTTTTTTAAGGACTGCCGGAACAGCAGCAGCGCCAGCAGGGCACAGAGCGCGCCCAGAGCCAGCAGGACCCAGAGGTTTATCAGCAGCACGCCGGTAAACTGTCCCACCAGCAGCAGGAGAATGGGGAGGATCAGGAAAACAGCGCCCTGCTGTGCGTCCTCCATGCTTTTTGCCCTGGCGGAGACCCGGACGATCAGCGTAATGGCGATCAGCGACACTGCCGGGGAGACCAGCAGCATGACGGGCAGCCACTGCACGCCGGGGAGGGCGACCCACCCTAGAAGCAGGGCGGAGCCGCCCAAAACCACCAGCAGCATAACGGAAAATGAAAGCACGGACACCGTCATGCTCAGGAGAAAAGACGCCAGCACCTTTGCCCGGAAGATCTGCCGCAGGGACAGGGGGCAGTACAGCAGCGTTTCCAGCGTGCGCTTTTCCTTTTCCCCCACAAAGGAGCTTGCCGCCGTAACGGAAGCTGCCATAATGGGGATCATGAGAAAGAAAATGGGCATAAGGTAATTGAGCAGCAGGGAAAGAACGACCTGCTCCGTTTGCCCGCCCTGCGCCGTGCCGGGGATCATGTGCAGAAGCTGGTCAAAATCTTTCGTAGATTCTTCCGGGGCAAATTTCAAAACCAGCAGGAAAACAGAGGGCAGCAGCACAGTGAACGCCAGCGGTACCGCCCACAGGGCGGCAAGCATCCGCTTGTTGACGGCAACGCTCCGCAGGTCCTTTTTGATGATGGCAAGCATTTCACGTTTCATTTCTGCTTTCGCTCCCTTCCGCTTTTTTCTCTCTGGCATTGAGGGTGAAATAGATATCCTCCAGCGAGGGAAGCTCTGCTGAGACATGGGTAACGTCTCCGCCGGCTTCTACGATCTTTCGCACCAGCCCGGGAATTTCCCGCTGGGATTGAATGGAGGCTTCCAGAGAATTTCCGTCCGCCGCCCGTCCGGGAAGCCCCTCCGGGATATTTTCCGCAAGTATTTTTACCCGCACGCCGGGGCAGACCTGCTCCCGCAGCTGCTCCAGCGTTCCCGTTGCCAGCAGCCTGCCCCTGTCCATCAGCCCGTACCGGGTGCATATCTCCTGGGCGTATCGGAGCTGGTGGGTGCAGAGGAACACGGTGATCCCCTTTTCTCCGGCAAGGCTGCGGATCATGGTGTGGACGTTCTGGGCGCTTTCCGGGTCAAGCCCGGAGGTGGGCTCGTCCAGAAACAGCACCTTGGGCTCGTGGAGCAGCACCCGCGCCAAGGACAGCCGCTGCCGCATACCTGTGGAGTATTCCGAAAGCTTCCTATGGGCGGCGTCCGTCAGCTCCAATTGTTCCAGCAGCGCCTGGCTGCGGGCTTTGCACTGGGCGTCGGTCAGCCCGTACACAGCCCCGTAAAATTGCAGGTTCTGCAGCCCCGTCAGGTGATCGTACATCTGGGCGTGTTCTGTGATGACGCCGGAAAGGGCATGTACCTTCTCCGGGGAAGCGGTGGGGGAAAGCCCAAAGACTTTACAGCTGCCCCCGGTGGGGGTCAGCATTCCTGTCAGCAGCTTCACCGTGGTGGTCTTTCCCGCGCCGTTGGGACCTAAAAAGCCGAAAACCTCTCCCGGGGAAAGGGTCAGGCTCACCGAATCTACCGCCCGGTTGCCGCCGGGATAGGTTTTGGAAAGACAGGATAATTCTATCGCGTTCATGTCATAGCCTCCCTGCCTGCTTGCAGGCGTTTCATACAATCGAGAAATACAGGGTCGTCGCGCAGGGGCTGAAGCTCCGGCATTTTCAGAAAGGCAGCCCTCACGTCCCTGCGGATCAACTGTTCGTCCCGGGGCGGGGAATTCCCTAAGATCAGGTTTTCTTCCAGCCAGCCGTCCAGCCTGTCGAAGTATCCGTCCCCGTGGAGCTTCAGCGGGAATAATTTTGACAGCGCAAGGTCGGTATACGCTTTCAGCATTTCCAGGGCGCCCTCCCTGTCGCCCACGGCTTGCAGCCCTTGGGCGGCGGCAAGGTACAGGCTGAGCTGGGTGCCGGGGTGGAGCTCCGGCAGGTGGAAAATTTCCGTCACCGCAAGCATTCGCTTACAGCTTTCCCGCATGGCCGCTTCGTCCCCTTTGCACAGCGTGATGTAAGAGGACAGCAGCTCCAGCAGCTCCAGCATGGACTGGTAGATGCCCACCTGCAAAAGCGTTTTGGCTTCCTCCGGCTTTCCCGTCATCAAATATGCCTGGGACAGCAGCGGCTCAATGGAAAACCGAAGCGTGGAGGCGGAATCCAATAGGAGAAACACCTCCTGGGGTCGATTCAGCTGCAGCAGGCAGAGGGCTTCCAGATTAGTTGCCTGTACGATAAGCCCGGTATCACCGCTTTCCTGCCGCACCCGCTGAAAGAGCCGCAGGGCTTCCTTACTGACGGCGGCGGCCTGCTCCGGCGTTCCCGCCAGCATACAGTGGTTGACCATCAGCGCTCCGATCTGCAGCAGCAGGGGGAAACAGGAAAAATACTGCTTTGCCGTTTCCCGGCAGGCTTCCAGGACCTCGGGAAAGGGCTTCTCCACAAAATCATGGGAGAGCCTGCGGTACAGCTTCCGAATGTCCTCCGTGGTCATCTGCGGTTCATAGCACAGCAGAGCGTCGATGCTCAAGTCAAAATAGGCTGCAAGCTTTGGCAGTAAAGTGATATCCGGGTAGGCGGCGCCTGTCTCCCATTTGGAAACAGAAGCCTTGGATACGCCCATGTGCTCCGCCAGCTCCTCCTGGGTCACGCCCCGCTTCCGGCGGTGCTCTGTCAGCACCCTGCCCAGATTCAGCTCCTTTTTGCTCATCTTCTCATCTCCTGAGGATATTATAGATTGCTGTTCCGGGAAAAACAATGGAAAGAAATTTGATTTTTAGAAAAAAAGTTTCCTGTCAGGAAACTTTTCTGAGAAACAGACAGGTTTTTTCGCAATTTCCGTGCTTTTTTCCATGGGCAGCCCGGAAACACTTTGCCTTGCCGTTTCCGGGAAAATATAGTATACTGAATTTATCTGCCGGAGAGCAGAGAATAGACATTGGGAACGGGAGAAAAACTGCCCGGTGAAGCGGACCTGAGACCGAATGGGCGATAAAACCGGAACGTAAGGGGAAAATAACATGTATCCTTTTTTTGCTATGCTGTCCCGTATGAAGTATATCAACCGCTGGGGGCTGATGCGGAACACCCGCAGCGAAAATATCTGTGAGCACAGCCTGGAAACGGCGCTGGTCGCCCATGCGCTGGCGATCATTGGGAATGAAAAATTCGGGAAGCAGTACGACCCGGAGCGCGCCGCCGCCCTTGCCATGTTCCACGACGCGTCTGAGATCATCACCGGGGACATGCCCACGCCGGTAAAATATCATTCGGAAGAAATTCGGAACGCCTATGCCGAGGTGGAGGAAATGGCGGTGGAGCACTTGGTTTCCATGCTGCCGGAGGAGCTGCGCGCCCCGTATCGAAAGCTTATGACCATGAACGGCGAGCAGGACACGGCGCTGAAGCCCCTGGTCAAAGCGGCGGACAAGATTTCCGCCGTGATAAAATGTGTGGAAGAGCGCCGCAGCGGCAACCATGATTTCCATAAGGCGGAGCAGACCATCACCAAAGCCATCAGCGAGCTGCATTTGCCGGAGGCGGACTATTTTATGAAGGAATTTTTACCTTCCTATGGGCTGACGCTGGAAGAACAGGACTACACCAGGGAAGCAGGGCTGAAATTCGCGGAAAGCTCCCAAATGGTATTTTCCAAGGTGTTGAAATAACGAGGAAAGGGACGAAGCCTTTTTGAAGATCGGGACGATAGAAATTACGGGCAGAGCAGCCCTTGCCCCCATGGCCGGGGTGACCGACGCCGCCTACCGGCAGATCTGCCGGCAGATGGGCGCCGCTTATACCGTGACGGAAATGATCAGCGCAAAGGCGGTGGAATACGGCGACAAAAAGACCGCCGCCCTGGCGGACATGAGCAAAGACAGGCGCCCGGTGTTTTTGCAATTATTCGGCGGCGAGCCGGAGACGCTGGCGCTGGCGGCGGAAAAGCTGCTGTATTTGCAGCCGGACGGCATCGACCTGAACATGGGCTGCCCCGTGCCGAAGATCGTGGGGAACGGCGCAGGAAGCGCGCTGATGAAGACCCCGGAAAAATGCGGGGAGATAGTGGCGGCGGTAAAACGGCGGGTGACGGTGCCCGTCACCGTAAAAATGCGCGCCGGCTGGGACAGAAACAGCGTCAACGCCGTAGAGGTGGCGCAGCGCTGCGAAGCCGCCGGGGCGGACGCTGTCTGTATCCACGGGCGCACCAGGGAGCAGCTCTATCAGGGCAGAGCGGACTGGGAGATCATTCGCCGGGTAAAGCAGGCGGTGGGTATCCCCGTGATCGGGAACGGAGATGTGGCAGACGCGCAGTCCGCCGCCCTTATGCTGGAACGGACTGGCTGCGACATGGTGCTGGTGGGCAGGGGAGCGCTGGGGAACCCATGGATATTCCGGGAAATCAACGCGTACCTCACCGATTCCTGCCGGATACTTCCCCCGCCGGGGCTGGCGGAGCGCATTGTGGTCATTCGCAAGCACATCGGGCTGCTGTGTGAGGAAAAAGGAGAGGACCGCGGTATGCGGGAAGCGCGGAAGCACGTGGGCTGGTACGTCCACGGTCTGCGGGGAGCGGCGGAGTTCCGCCGCCGGGCAGGGGAGCTTTCCACCCTTGCCGATTTGGACCGCCTGTTAAGAGATATTTACGAAGCCAATACGGACGAAAGCATGATCTGCCACCGAAACGGAGAAGGGGGAACCACACTGTGAAATTATTGGTACTGGACGGCAACAGCATTTTGAACCGCGCCTTTTACGGCATCAAGCTGCTTTCCACAAAAAACGGGGATTTTACCAACGGCATTTACGGGTTCCTCACCATGCTGAAGCGGCTCCTGGACGAGACCGCGCCGGACGCCGTTGCCATTGCCTTTGACCGAAAAGCCCCCACCTTCCGGCACAGGCAGTACGCCGGGTACAAGGCGAACCGCAAGGGAATGCCGCCGGAGCTTGCCCAGCAGCTGCCCGTGCTGCAGGAGCTGCTTTCCGATTTGGGCTATCATATCGTTTCCTGCGAGGGCTGGGAAGCCGATGATATTCTGGGCACCCTTGCCGCCGTTTGTGAAAGCTCCGGCAATACCTGCCTCATTGCCACCGGCGACCGGGACAGCCTGCAGCTGGTTTCCGACAGCACCTCCGTCCGGCTGGCGACCACAAAATTCGGGCAGCCGCAGGTGACGCTGTACGATGAAGCGAAGATCCGGGAGGATTACGGCGTCACGCCCCATCAGATGATAGATTTGAAAGCCATTCAGGGAGATTCCTCCGACTGCATTCCCGGCGTGGCAGGGATCGGTCCGAAAGGGGCGGGGGAGCTTGTCCAGAAATACGGCAGCGTGGAATATATCTACGACCATCTGGGCGAGCTGGACATCAAGCCCGGTATCCGGGACAAGCTGGAAAAATCCCGGGAAAACGCCTTTTTGAGCTACGATCTGGGCACCATTCGGAAAAACGCGCCCATCGACACGGAACTGACCCATTATGTAAAAACAGAGGGAGACCCTCAAAAGGCGGCGGCGACCATGGTGAAGCTGGAGCTGTTTTCCCTGCTGGAAAAATTTGGGCTGACCGCCGGGACGGCGGCAGAGCCGGAAGCTTCCGCCGCTGCGGAGCGCCCGGAGGTAAAATCCCTTTCCGAGGGAGCTTCCCTGCTGCCCAGGCTGGAAGATGAGGGGGCGGCGTATTTCACCTGCGCCTGGGACGGGGGAGAGCTGAAGGAACTCATTTTCGCGGTGGAAAACAGGCTGTACCGCACCGCGCCGGGAGAGGCGTTCCTCCGGGCGTTCCTGAAAAGCGAAAAAATACGGAAATTTACCCACGATACAAAGCTTTTGCACCGCCGGGCGCTGGAGCTGGGCTGCAAGCTGGAAGCTGTGGCGTTCGACACGGCGCTTGCCGGCTATCTGCTGAACCCCTCCGCCTCCGGCTATGACGTGCCCCGGCTGGCGGCGGAATACGGCGTGACGCTGCCGGACTTTGACGAGCCGGAATTGAACTGCGCCGCCGCCATGCCCGCCCTTTGCGCCGCGCTGACAAGAGCCATCGACGAAAACGGGCAGCGGGAGCTGCTGGAGACCATTGAAATTCCCCTGTCCTATGTGCTGGCGCAGATGGAGCACGTGGGCTTTTATGTGGACAGAAGCAGCATTGAGACCTACGGCGAGGAAATGGAGCGGCAGGTGGCGGAGCTGCGGGACTCCATTGTGGCGCAGGTGGGGTACGATTTCAACATCAATTCCCCCAAGCAGCTGGGCGAGGCGCTGTTTGACAAGCTGGGGCTGCCCCACGGGAAAAAGACGAAAAGCGGCTGGTCCACCAACGCGGACGTGCTGGAAGAGCTGCGGTACCTCCACCCGGTGGTGGACGAGGTGCTCCGCTACCGCACGGTGGCAAAACTGAAATCCACTTACTGCGACGGGCTGCTGAAGGTCATCGCCCCGGACGGGCGCATTCATTCCAACTTTAACCAGACCGAGACCCGCACCGGGCGTATCTCCAGCACAGAGCCAAATTTGCAGAATATCCCCGTCCGCACGCCCATCGGCAGGGAGCTGCGGAAATTCTTTGCCGCGGAAAGCGGCGTGCTGGTGGACGCCGACTATTCCCAGATCGAGCTGCGGGTGCTGGCGCACGTGGCAAACGACAGCGCCATGCGGGAGGACTTTTTGGCGGGCAGGGACATTCACAGCTCCACCGCCGCCAGGGTGTTCGGCATGCCCCAGGAGATGGTCACGGGGGAAATGCGCCGCCGGGCAAAAGCGGTGAATTTTGGCATCGTTTACGGCATTGGCGCGTTTTCCCTGTCCAAGGATATCGGCGTTTCCGTGAAGGAAGCCGGGGACTATATCAAGGAATATCTGAAAAACTACTCCGGCGTGGATTCCTATATGCAGCAGGTGGCGGCGGACGCCAAGGAAAAGGGCTATGTGGAGACCATTTTCGGGCGCCGCCGGTACCTGCCGGAGCTGCGGAGCACCAATTTCAATATGCGCGCTTTTGGGGAACGCGTGGCGCGGAACATGCCCATTCAGGGCGCGGCGGCGGATATCATCAAAATCGCCATGATCCGGGTCTGCAGCCGGTTGGAGCGGGAAAACTTGCAGGCGAAGCTTATTTTGCAGGTCCACGATGAATTGATCGTGGAATGCCCGGAGGAGGAAGCGGAGCAGGTGAAACAGCTTCTCACGGAGGAAATGGAGCAGGCGGTGGCGCTTTCCGTGCCCATGGTCGCCGACGCCCACGCCGGAAAGACGTGGTACGATGCAAAGGGCTGACAACGGTATGGCAGAGCAGGTCATCGGGTTTTGCTGCCCCATCTGCGGCGGCGGGCTGACCTGCCGGGGGCAGGCGGCGGTGTGCCCCTCGGGACACAGCTTTGACCGGGCACGGCAGGGGTACTATCACCTGCTGCCGGCAAATAAGATGCATTCGAAAATTCCCGGCGATACCGCGGAGATGGTACAGAGCCGCCGGCGGTTTTTGGAGCGGGGCTATTATCAGGATTTTCAAAAAGAATTATGTAAACTTGCGGTGGAATGCCTGCAAGGTTTGCCGCCGGAACAGCTGCCGCCGGAACAGGCGGTCATTCTGGACGCCGGCTGCGGCGAGGGATATTACACCGGGGCGCTGCGCAGCGCCTTTCCTCAGGCGATCCTCTGCGGCTTTGACATTTCTCGGTGGGCGGTGAAAGCGGCGGCAGGAAAGTATAAGGGCATTTCCTTTGCGGTGGCAAGCAGCTTTTCCATTCCCGCGCCGGACAGCTTCTGCCATCTGCTGATCGACATTTTTTCACCGCTGGCACAGGCGGAATTTGCCCGCGTAGTGAAGCCCGGCGGCTATTTCATTTACGCCGTGCCGGGGCGGCGGCACTTGATGGGGCTGAAGGAGATCCTGTACGAGCAGCCCTATGAAAACGAGCGTCAGGACACGGAATATCCCGGCTTTTCCTTTGTGACCCGCCGGGAGGTGAAGAAGGAGATTTTTCTTCCCGATGCTCAAACGGCGCTGGACCTGTTCGCCATGACCCCCTATTACTGGAAGACCGGGATAGAGGGCGGCAGCCGCCTGAGGGAAACCAAAGGCTTCTCCACTGAGATTTCCTTCGATTTTCTGATCTATCGAAAGGAAAGACCGTAAAAAAAGCCGTCCTGCTTCAGGAGCAGGACGGCTTTTTGCTTCTCACACCCGGGATTATCGCAGCAGGCTCCCCTGCGCGTTGCTGCATCGGTCACAGTGCGGATAAAGGAACTGACTCGACTGAAGAGAACCGTAGGTCACGGCAGCAGGCGGGGCGCTCGGCGAATTGGACAGCTGCTGTGCCAACGCCTGTGAATTGGTCTGGTAGAGTACGCCGTCCCGGTAAAACTCGTATAGAATGCAGTTTTTCCCCTTTTCCTGTATCCGAAAAGCAGCGTGCCCCAGCTTGCCGAAAATGCCCTGTGCCATCTGGGCTGGATCACACAGCAGACGGTACAGTACGGTGGGGGGCTGATGGTCGCCGATCAGGGAATACAGCCCGGTAGGGGTGGGGACGCCGCCGATATTCTGATAGATTTCCCGGATCGGCTCGTGACAGCTGTGGCAGCGCAGCTCCAATCCGGCAAGGGCATAGATGGCAGGCAGCTTTTTGGCGTTTTTCGTAGAAGTGCCGGAGGTATGTACGCCGATCACGGGATAGCTGCCATCATTCGGGTCGGCAGGGAACATATACTTGATCAGGTCCGCTTCGCCGATGAAATCGAAGCGGCTGGGCTGACTGGGCTGGCTTGGCTGGCTGGGCAGGGGAAAAAGGAACGCCCTGTTCCTTTTGGCTGGGTCAAGCTGCGGGTCAAAGGTGGAGGGACCTCCATATGTTCTGCTCATGGGTAGCCTCCTGTTCTCCGGGTTTTATTCCTTGGTGATGGGTTCAATGGAGGTGGCAAACAGGGCGGTGAGCTTTGCCATGCCCTCTGTGGGCGGCTGCTGGACAGCCCTGGCGTGAATGGTGTACTTCGCGGAATTATCCGTGCTTCTGGTGTGGGAATTGTTTGCCGATACGTTTCCTGTGATGGAAGCGCTGCAGCCCCAGAAATTCCAGCTTTCCGTGGTGGAGAAGGAGGAAGAGGAATCGCTGGTGTCCACCGTGGATTCCTTTACTTCCATATTGAAGTCCACCGTTGTCTCGTCCATGGTAAAGGCAGGCAGGGGGACAAGGAAGATCAGCGGCACATTCAGGGTCATGGTCTTTGTGGTTTCCTTGCCCGTTACCTTGTCGATGATCAGCCGGTCAAAGGTAAGGGGGACCGTTCGCATTCCGCTGTCGGGTTTTGTGGGGTCGAGATACGCCAGCTCAAACAGCTGGTTGATGTAAACCTGACAGAGCGCAAGCTGCCCCTTGGCAACCTCCAGAATGGGCTGGCAGATCAGCAGCCCAAGCGGCAGACCGGCAAAGGCTTGGGTCACGTCGTTGGGGTCCTGTTTGTTAGTGGTCAATTCAGTTGACATAATATCCTCCTTTTACGAGAGCATTTTGACAGAATGTTCGTTGACTCTGGCGATCCCCTCCGGCGCGGCTTCCCGGCAAAAAGACAGGGAAAGCTCGCTGTAGGGAGAATGGAGGGCGTCCTCACTTTCCGGGGGCTTGATATCCAGCCCCAAGTCCCCGTTTATGTCGCAGGGCTGGAATTTCAGCTTGATGTTCACTGTATCCAGCTCCATGACATTGTGATGGTACAGGGCCGTCAGCGGCACCTCCAGGATTTTCCCGGAGGCCGTTCCCAGCGGCAGGCGGATCTGCCTTTCAATGGGCGAATATACCGGGTTATCCGCCGAATCCTTTTGGTAGCCCTGAAAATACAGCTCCATGGCGCTGTCCTCCAGCGCCCGGCGGGCCTCCTGTACAGAGCTTCCGATAGATGTGAGCAGGTCGGTCAGTTTTACTTCCATATCCGTTCAATCCTTCCTACCGAGCTTTTTTGCAACCCGTATTTTTCCAGCAGGCGTTGGAGATCAGAGCCGACCTCCATCACCTGATACTGTCCCTTTTCCGGGACATTTTTAATGACCGCGTATCTGCCCAGCACACCGGGTGTTCCGTCCACGGCGATGCTGCGGTCATCTCCCAAGTCGGAAATAAACAGCTCCCCATCGGATAACGTCATCGCTTCGATAGCTTTCACCTCCTTGTCCGGCTGGTCAAAGTATATGCTCCTGTCCATGCCCTTAGAAGGAGGGAGTTTTTTGGGAGAGAGAAAATGCCCCGCGGAAATCTGGACAAGCAGGGTCAGGGTATGTTATACTGAAAATGTACTTATGATGATTTGCCGGTGCTTTTTGAACCGGCAGGACGATAGAAGAAGGATTCTTTCATGAAAGTGCTTTTTGTCTGTACCGGCAACACTTGCCGGAGCCCCATGGCGGAGGGGATCTTCCGCTGTATGATGCAGGAAAAAGGATTAGGGGAACGGGTGCTGTGCCAAAGCGCGGGGCTTGCTGCCGTAGAGGGCAGCCCGGCGGCGGAAAACGCCGTGATCGCCTGTGCGGAGATTGGCGTTTCCATCTCGAACCATGAGGCGCGGCGCATGACCGGGGAAGAGATCCCGGTATGGGACCTGTTTTTCACCATGTCGAAGACCCATGGATACATTCTGGAGCAGGCAGGCGTCCCGGCGCAGAAGATCTATATTCCCAGCTACATTGAAGACCCCTTTGGACAGGAGCTGGAGGTGTACCGCCGCTGCCGGGACAAGCTGCGGGAGGAACTGGAAATTTTCTTTCAGGAATGCGTGTCGAAGCTGCTCCCCTTTGAGCAGGACGCTTCCTGAAGGTCGGAAAGTGGGAGAGTATGGAGATCGTCCCCATGAAAACGGAACACACCGCAGCGCTGGCAGAGCTGGAACAGCTCTGCTTTTCCCGCCCATGGAGCCGGGAAGCCCTGCTGGAGGAACTGGATAATCCCGCAGCCGTTTTCCTGACAGCGGTGGAGGGAGAAACTGTGATGGGCTATGCCGGAATGCACTGTGCCTGCGGCGAGTGCTATCTGGACAATATCGCCGTATTCCCGGCGCATCGCCGCCGGGGCGCGGCAAAGGCGCTGCTGCTGGCTTTGGAGGAAGCGGCGAGCCGGAGAGACGGTGAATTTCTGTCCTTGGAGGTGCGCTGCTCCAACCGGGAAGCCATTGCTTTATACCGGGGGCTCGGTTTTCAGGAAGCCGGCAGAAGGAAAAATTTTTACACCGCCCCCCAGGAAGACGGATTGATTTTCACGAAAGTGCTGTCCCGACTGCCGAGGGGAAATACTTTGTAGTTTGCGCCTATTGAAAAAGCTGCCGAGAAGCTTTTTCAAGGGGGACTAACAGGGGGGACGGAGTCCTCCCTTGTTAAAAAATAAAAAATCGCGTACAGCAGCCCCAGCGAAAGCGTACCGACTACCCTACGCGAAAGCAGGCGTTTTGGGAAAGAAAAACCTTTACAAGGATAAACTCACATTCGGAGATGAAATTATGTTGATACTGGGAATAGAAAGCTCCTGCGACGAGGACCGCAAAAAGAACCCGTGCCGGGTTCTTTCTTGGAAATTCCCTTGCGGGAATTTCTCGATTGAAAGTACCGCATCGGCTTATTGAGCACAAAATTTTAAGTGGAGATGGGAGTATGTTAATACTGGGAATAGAAAGCTCCTGCGATGAAACCGCCGCTGCGGTGGTGGAGGACGGCAGAACGATCGTATCCTCCGTCATTGCGTCGCAGGTGGAGGAACACCGCATTTACGGCGGCGTGGTGCCGGAGATCGCTTCCCGGCGGCACAGCGAAGCCATTGTGGGCGTGGTGCGGGAAGCCATGGAGCAAAGCGGCAAGCGCTGGGAAGACTTGGGCGCGATTGCCGTCACCTATGCGCCGGGGCTGATCGGGGCGCTGCTGGTGGGGGTGAATTTTGCCAAAGGGCTTTCCCTTTCCACCGGGCTCCCCCTTGTCCCCGTACATCATCTGCGGGGGCATATCGCCGCGAATTACCTCACCTCCCCGGATCTGGAGCCGCCGTTCCTCTGCCTGGTGGTGTCCGGGGGGCATTCCCACATCATTCAGGCGGACAGCTACACCCAGCTGCGCGTGCTGGGGCGCACCAGGGACGACGCGGCGGGAGAAGCCTTTGACAAAGCCGCCCGCACCATGGGCATTCCCTATCCCGGCGGCGTGGAGCTGGACAAGATCGCCGAGACCGGCAACGACCGGGCGTATGCCCTGCCCCACCCCAAGGTGGAGGGCGCGCCGCTGGATTTCAGCTTTTCCGGGCTGAAAACAGCGGTCATCAATCTGCTGCACAATGCAAAGCAGAAGGGCGAAGAGATCAATGTGCCCGATCTCTGCGCTTCCTACCGCCGGGCGGTGGTGAGCTGCCTGACGGAGAATTTCAGGAAAGCCGCCGATGAGACAGGGGCGGACAAGCTGGTGATCGCCGGGGGCGTTTCCGCCAACCGTCTGCTGCGCCGGGAAATGACCGCTTTGGCGGAGCAGACCGATAGAAACCTCTATATGCCGGAGCTTTCCCTGTGCGGGGATAACGCCGCCATGATCGCCGCCCAGGGCTATTATGAATTTCTGGCGGGCAATACGGCGGACATGAGCTTGAACGCCGTGGCACAGTGCGACATTGCCCAGCGTTCCAGATAAAAAGGGAGAGCATTACGATTTGCCCCGGCGGGAAAATGTCAGCTCGTTGTAAGGAAAGAAAAGAAAGGGGTCAGCGCCATGTTGAGCGGAGCGGAAGCAATGGTGAAATGCTTGGAGGAGGAAGGGGTAGAGCTGGTTTTCGGCTACCCCGGCGCTGCCATCTGCCCGTTTTACGACGCTTTGTACCATTCCTCCATTCGCCATGTGCTGGTGCGTTCGGAGCAGAACGCCGCCCACATGGCGTCTGGCTATGCCCGGGCGGCGGGGAGACCCGGCGTGTGCATTGCCACCTCAGGACCCGGCGCGACCAATTTGATCACGGGCATTGCCACCGCCTATATGGATTCCATTCCCATCATCGCCATCACCGGGCAGGTGAATCTGGAACAGCTGGGGCGGGACGTGTTTCAGGAAGCCGACATTACCGGCGCCTGCGAATCCTTTACGAAGCACAGCTATCTGGTGACCTCCGCGGAGGACTTGCCCCGGGTATTCCGGGAAGCCTTCCACATTGCCGCCACCGGGCGTCCGGGTCCTGTGCTCATCGACGTTCCGCAGGACGTGCAGGAGCAGCTGCTGGAGCGTTTCCGCTACCCGGAAAAAGCGGATATCATCGGCTATAAGCCGAATTTGTCCGGGCACCCCATGCAGATCAAAAAAGCGGCACAGGCGATCGGCAGCGCCAAGCGCCCGGTCATTTGCTGCGGCGGCGGCGTGGTGCTTGCGGGGGCGAGAGAGGAAATGAACCGTTTTGCCCGGAAAACAGGCATTCCCGTGGTTTCCACCATGATGGGGCTGGGGGCGATGTCCAACACCGGCAGCAGCTGGGAGATCGGCGCGGGGCAGGAAGGCGTTGCCTACCTGGGCATGATCGGGAAATTTGGCAGAAGCTACGCCAACCGCGCCATCGGCGAAGCGGACTTGATTTTGCTCTGCGGCGCCCGCGTGGGGGACCGCGCCATCGCGCTGCCCAATCAAATTGCGGAGCAGGCAAAGATCATTCATATCGACGTTGACCCGGCGGAGATCGGGAAAAATATGCGGGTGGACATTCCCATTGTGGGGGATATCCGGCAGGTGCTGACCGCTTTGGAGGAACAGGTGCAGCCTGTGGACTGCCTGGAATGGCGGCAGCAGGTCATGCAGTATAAGAACCAGTTTGTTCCCAGGGGCGAGGACCGGGAGGACGCGGTGGAGCCTCGCTCTTTCCTGCGCACGCTGTCCCGGCTCATGGACGAGGACGCCATTTTGGCGGCGGACCCGGGGCAGTGCCAGATCTGGGCTGCGATCAATTTCACCCAGCGTTCCGGGCGGTTCCTCACCAGCGGCGGCTTGGGCACCATGGGCTATGCGCTGCCCGCCGCACTGGGGGCAAAGCTGGCAAAGCCCCGGCGGCAGGTGGTTGCCATCTGCGGCGACGGCGCGTTCCAGATGAGCCTCAGCGAGCTTGCGGTCATCTGCGCCTGCCACGTGCAGCTGAAGATCATCGTCATGGACAACCGGCGGCTGGGAATGGTGCGGGAATATCAAAATCTCCGCTATGGGGGGCGGCACATTGCCACCCATATGGACGGCAACCCGGATTTTGTAGCGCTGTGCAAAGCCTACGGCATTCCGGCGGCGCTGGCGGAAAACAACGCCCAGGCAGAGGAGCTGGCAAGGGAAATGCTGGCGGCGCACACGCCCTATGTCCTGGTCTGCCGGGTGGACCCGGAGACCCCGAGCATTTGAAACAATGGGCTGTCAGGAAATGGTTCCCAGCTTTCTATCCGAAAAAATGGAGTGAATTTTTATGAAATACACGCTTTCCGTGCTGGTGGAGAACCGCCCCGGCGTTTTGTCCCGGGTGGTATCGCTGTTTTCCCGGCGGGGGTACAATATCGACAGCCTGGCGGTGGGGGCGACGGAAAACCCCGGCGTGTCCCGCATGACCATTGTAGGGCAGGGGGACAATTACATTTTGGAGCAGGTGGAAAAGCAGCTCAATAAAATCGTCCCCGTCATCAAGGTGCGCTCTTTGGGGGCGGACGCCGTGCGGGCGGAGCTGATGCTGGTGCGCATTGGCTGCGATACCCAGAGCTTTGGGGAGATCAACCAGATCGCCGCCCTGATGAAAGCCGAGGTGGCAAGTGTCAGCAGGCATTCTGTAACGCTGAAATTTGCCGGCGACCCGGAAAAATGCGACACCCTGTTCGACCTGGTGCGCCCCTTCGGCGTGAAAGAGGTCACCCGTACGGGGGTCATTGCCTTGGAGCAGGGCTGAGCCTGTTCGGTGGAATCGGGGGAGGGAAATCATGAAATGGCTCAAAAGGACCGGGTTGGCGCTGTTGCTGCTGCCGGTGGTTCTGGCTGCGGTTCTTATCCTGTATGAGCTTTTCGGGATGTGCGTCAATCATGCCGCCACCCGGCGGCAGACGGATACGCTGAAAGCTCATTTGCAGCAGGAGCTTTCTGACATGGAAATCAAAGAGGTGTATTCGGAAACGGGGAATACCTCGGGCACGGGGAACCATGTGGACTGCCTGTCCACCGTGCTGTTTTCCACCGCTGTGCCGGAGAAGGAAGTGAAAAGCAGGCTGTCCCAATACTATGATTTCAGCGACGAATGGCATTGTTACCTTCAAAAAACTTCGGACACCGAGTATCTGTTTTATCTCAACACCGCCGCCCCTTTTGCAGATAACATCGAGGGGCATTGAGAAAAGGCGGAAAAGTGTCCTCCCGCGGCAGGCTTTGCAGCTGCAAGGTCTGCTTTTCTTGTATGAAAGGTGTACTGCCGTAAAATCAAAGAGAAAACCCGCGCTCTTTTCCCGGCGCCGGGTTTCTTTTTGTTTTTGGTTGAATCCAAAGGGGAAAGCGAATATAATGAAAAACAGAAGCACGGTGCAGGAGCCTTAACAGGCAAGCTGTAAGGAGGAGAAAAAATGGATTTAAGGCTGTATTTGGGAATGTATTCCTGTGTGGCTCTGCCGCTTTGGGGCGCTGTTTTCGCGCTGTATTTTATCCTGCGGCGGAATGGGCTGGCGCGGCAGAGCCTGATCGCCAAATGCGCCGGAACCTTCCTGGCGGTGGGCTCCGCGGGAGTGGCGCTGTGGCTGAAAGGGGAAAACCCGTTTTGCCACCCGTTTTTCTGGTTCTTTGTGCTGTGCATGGCGGCGGACGCCCTGCTGGAGCTGCATTTCCTGTCGGGTATGCTGCTGTTCGGGGTCGCCCATGTGTGCTGGATCGTAGAGATGTTAGAGAATATTCCCATGAGCATACGGTGGAGCCTGCCCATCTGGGTGATTACCATGGTCGCGGCGCTGATATTGTTCCGCCGGGAGCTGCCTAAAATGGGGGTGCAGGCGGTGTTCTGCTGCTTATATGTGGGAATTTTGGCGGCTTCCCTGGCGATCTGCCTGCCGCTGCCGTGGATCTGGGGCAAGGCGGGAATGCTGATTTTCTCCGTGGGAATGCTCAGCTTCTTCGTATCCGACATGATGGTGGCAAAGGCTCAGTTTTCCCAGCTGGGAGATAAGCTGCAAAAGCCGATCATGTTCCTGTACTGGCTGGCGCTGTACCTGCTTTCCTGCACCCTGTGGCTGTAGACCGGGCGCCCGGTTTTATTGACAATTCACAAAAAAGAGACTATGATGGACAGTATCAGCGGACGGTCCGCAGGGGCGCGCTGGGGCAATCTGCCGGGAAGGATGGAGGACCATGCTCTTATCAAAGCTTTTGACCTCGCTGGAAGTGACAGCGCAGGCGGAGAACGGCTTCCGGGACGCGGAAGTGACCGATGTGGTGTACGATTCCCGGCAGGCGAAGCCGGGCTGTGTGTTCGTGTGCCTGCGGGGAGCCTCCTCCGATGGGCACCGCTATGCCGCCGGGGCTGCGGCTGCCGGCGCTGTTGCCGTTGTAGCGGAGGAGCCGGTGGACGCGGGTGGGGCGCAGGTCGTTCTCGTGCCGGACACCAAGGCGGCGCTGGCGCTGCTCAGCGCGGCGTTTTTCGGCAACCCCGCCGAAAATGATATCACGGTGATCGGCATAACCGGGACCAAGGGAAAAACCACCACCGCCTACATGGTGCGGGCAATTTTGGAAGCCGCCGGGTATAAGACCGGGGTCATCGGCACCATCGGCGTGCTGATTGGCGATACGCTGATCAAAACGGAAAACACCACGCCCCAAAGCTATGACGTGCAGAAATATCTCCGTCAAATGGCGAACGAGGGCTGCAAATACTGCGTGATGGAGGCTTCCTCCATTGGGCTGAAGGACAAAAGAGTGTACGGCTTCCCCTTTGCCGTGGGGGTCTTTACCAATTTTTCGGAAGACCACATCGGCGGCGTGGAGCACAGGGATATGCAGGAATACATGGAGTGCAAGGCGATGCTGTTCTCCATGTGTAAAACAGGCGTCATGAATCTGGACGACCCGAATCTGGAGGGCATTCTGCAGGGGCACACCTGTGAGGTAAAGACCTTTGGCTTTTCGGAAAACGCGTGGCTGCGCGGCGCGAACTGCCGCCACCTGAACCGCCCCGGTTTCCTGGGAATCGCCTTTGAGGTGTCCGGCGCCATGGAATTTACCGCCGAGGTGGGGATACCCGGCAAGTTCAACGCCTATAACGCCCTTGCCGCCATGGGCTGCTGCAGGGCGCTGGGAATTTCGGAGGAAGCCATGAAGCAGGGGCTTTCCACCGTGAAGGTAAAAGGGCGGGTAGAGCCCGTGCCCGTACCGGGGAATTACACGCTGCTGCTGGATTATGCCCACAACGGGGTCGGCATGGAAAACATTCTTACCACCCTGCGGGAATACAATCCCCACCGCCTGATCTGCATGTTCGGCGCGGGAGGGAACCGCCCCAGGGTGCGGCGGTACGAGATGGGGGAGGTCAGCGGCAGGCTGGCGGATTTGTCCGTGCTGACGGCTGACAATTCCCGGTTCGAGAATGTGCTGGACATCATCGAGGACATCAAAACCGGCATGAAGAAAACCGATGGAAAATATATAGAGATACCAGATCGCCGGGAGGCGATCCGCTGGTGTTTGGAAAACGCGGAGGACGGCGATATCATCGTGCTGGCAGGCAAGGGGCACGAGGACTATCAGGAGATCGAGGGGAAGAAATACCCCTTTGACGAGCGGGTGGTCATCAGGGAGCTGCTGGAGGATAAAAAGCAGCAGTAACGCGGCGGCAGGAAGGCTGTGAATGCGTTCCAGCCTTTTTGAAAATAAAAACAGATTGATAAGGAAAGGGTTATCGAAATGGAAAAAAAGATCACAACAGAACAGCTGGCAGCTTTTGAAAAGGACTTTGCCGCCGACCCCGCAAAGCGGGTGGCACAGCTCGCTGTTACAGCCAACGGCGTCAACAAATCGGCGGTGAACCCCTTTGCGCGCAGAGAGATCAGGCACCAGTTCTCCATTCAGCTGGAAACAGGAAAGATCACCAACCAGAAAGCTTCCGGCAGGTGCTGGATGTTCGCCGCCCTGAACACGATGCGGGTGGAGGTCATGCACAAGCTGAATTTGGAGCATTTTGAGCTGTCCCAGAACTACACGCTGTTCTATGACAAGCTGGAAAAGGCAAATTATTTTCTGGAAAACATTCTGGACACTTTGGAGGAGCCTACCGAAGGCAGGCTGATCTCCCACCTGCTGCGCGACCCGCTGGGCGACGGCGGTCAGTGGGATATGCTGTGCAACCTCATTGAAAAGTACGGCGTTGTCCCTAAGGACGCTATGCCGGAAACCGCCTGCTCCTCCGCCACCCACGAGGTGACCTCCCACATGACCCGGAGACTGCGGGAATTTGCCTGCAACCTGCGGGAAGCGCATGCCGCCGGGAAGTCTGCCGAAGAGCTGCGGGAGCAAAAAGAGGCGATGCTCTGCAACATTTACAATATGCTGTGCATTGCTTTTGGAAATC
This sequence comes from uncultured Neglectibacter sp., assembly GCA_937958185.1. Taxonomy (GTDB): domain Bacteria; phylum Bacillota; class Clostridia; order Oscillospirales; family Acutalibacteraceae; genus Acutalibacter. The sequence goes on from CALFFN010000019.1 coordinate 31,201, forward strand.
CGCCCCAGACCTTTACCTTTGAGACCAGGGATAAGGATAAAAAGTTTATCCGTGACGAAAATCTGACGGGACCGGAGTTTTTCAAAAAATATGTGGGCTGGAACCTGAACGATTACGTGAGCCTGATCAACGCGCCCACCGCCGACAAGCCCTATCACAGGACTTATACCGTGAAGATGCTGGGCAACGTGAAAGAGGGCAGACCTGTAAAGTATCTGAACTTGCCGGTAGAAGACCTGAAAAAAGCGGCTATCGCCCAGATGAAGGACGGTCAGCCCGTATGGTTCGGCTGTGATGTAGGGCAGTCCTCCAGCAGGGAGGGCGGCATTATGGACCTGGAAGCGCTGCACGTTGACGACCTGTTCGGTACCACCTTTGGCATGAACAAGGCGCAGCGGCTGGACTACGGCGAAAGCCTGATGACCCATGCCATGGTGTTCCAGGGTGTGAATCTGGACGAAGCGGGAAATCCCACCCGCTGGAGAGTGGAAAACAGCTGGGGTAAGGACGCCGGAGAAGAGGGCTACTATGTCATGAGCGACGATTGGTTCTCCGAGTACACCTACCAGGTCGTGGTGAATAAAAAGTATCTGACGGAAGCGCAGCAGAAGGAACTGGAGCAGGAGCCCACCGCCCTGGAACCCTGGGACCCCATGGGTTCGCTGGCATAAGGGCAGTAGTTAGCTGTTAGTAATTAGTTGTTAGAAAGCGGCTGCGCCGCACCCAAGCCGGGAAGGCAGCGAGTTACAACCAACAACTAAATACCCTTATCCAGAATCCACAATCCAGAATCTAGTGTCTAAAAGGGGGTGCAGTATGCGAATCAAACTTTCCGAAATCGTCAAAGCCGCAGGCGGCAGGCTGCTGTGCGGCGAAGAGACCACCGCCGTCACAGCCTTTTCCACAGACAGCCGGGAAATGAAAGCCGGCGTGATGTTCGTCCCCATTCGGGGCGAGCGCACGGACGGGCACCGCTATCTTGGCATGGCGTTCGACAATGGCGCGGCGGCTGCCTTTACCGAGGAAGAACCCCCGGCAAGCGAGCTGCCTTTGTGGGAGAACCGCCCGCTGGTGCTGGTGAACGACTGCCGGGCGGCGCTGCAGAAGACTGCCGCGTGGTACCGCAGCCAGTTTACGATCCCCATTGTGGGGATCACGGGCAGCGTGGGGAAGACTACCGCCAAGGAAATGGTCGCTCAGGCGCTGACCGCCACCGGGAATGTCCACAAAACGGCAGGCAACCAGAACAGCCAGGTGGGCGTGCCCATCACTGTCTGCGGGCTGAAAAAGGAGCATACCGCTGCCGTGGTGGAAATGGGGGTCAGTATGCCCGGGGAAATGGCGCGCATTGCCGCCGTGGTGAAGCCCACCTGCGCCGTGATGACCAATATCGGCGTGTCCCACATTGAATATATGAAGACCCGGGAAAATATTCTGGCGGAAAAAGCCCATATCGCGGATTATCTTCCATCGGACGGCGTGCTGTTCGTCAACGGCGACGACGACCTGCTGCCCACTCTGAAGCAGACGGGCACCCATAAGATCGTCACCTTCGGCATTGACGCCCCCTGCGATTGGCGGGCTTCCTCCCTGCGGGAAGCGGATAAGGGAACGTTTTTTACCTGTGTCGGTCCCGGCGGGGAGCGGCAGGAGATGTTCGTTCCCGCCGCCGGGCAGCACAATGTCCGCAACGCGCTGGCGGCTATGGCGGTGGCGCGGTACTTGAAGGTCCCCGCGGAGGACGCCGTGCGGGCGATCGGCGCGTACAAAGCCCCTGCCATGCGGCAGCAGATCAGCGAATGCGGCGGCTTGACCCTGATCGATGACAGCTACAACGCCAGCCCCGATTCCATGCGCAGTGCCTTGGACGTGCTGGCAAGCCGGAGCAATCCGGGCAGGAAAGCGGCGGTGCTGGCGGATATGCTGGAACTGGGGGATTTCTCCAGGGAAGGGCACTTTGCAGTGGGAAAATACGCCCGGGAAAAGGGCGTGGAGCTGCTGGTTGCCGTGGGGGAACTGGCAAAGGACATTGCCGCCGGATATGGCGATACGGCGCGTTGGTTTGCCACCAACGGAGAAGCATATGCGTTTTTGAAAGAAGAGCTTCAAGCCGGAGACGCCGTGCTGGTGAAAGGCTCCCGTGGAATGCGGACCGATGAGATCGTAACGGCGCTGAAAGAGGATTTTACTTAAAACCCCCTGTCCGACTTCAGGAAAAGCAAGGATCAAGAATATGGAAAAAGCCCCTGAGAGCAGTCTCTCAGGGGCTTTTCGTATGTTGAAACGGAGAAATAAAAGGTAGGTTCTGTGCAGCGCTTGCAGTGCCGCCTTCTTACGGCTTTTCTTCAGAAGCAGGCAGCTTTTCGGTTTCCTGATCCTGGAACAGGTTGTCGCGGGTAATGTTTTTCAGCCATTTCTTGCTGCGGTAGTGGTGAATGACAAAGGGCCATTTCACAAATTCATCGGTGCAGAGCAGGAAATAGACCCACAGCGGGGGCAGCTTCAGCAGGGCGGCGGCAATAAAGCCAAGGGGCACGGCGTAGACCCACATGTCGATCAGATCGCACCAGAAGCCGAACCGGCTGTCGCCCCCTGCCCGGAACACGCCGGCGATCAGGGTCGTGTTCAGCGCAGCGCCCAGCACATAGTAGGAATTGATGAGCAGCATGACCTTCAAATAATGCTTGCCGGTCGCGGTCAGATCGGCAAAGCCCAGCACGATGGGCATGGAGAGTAATACGATCACCCCGCCGATCAGCCCGGCGATGACGGTGAGCCTGACAATCTTTTTCGCGTCTGCTTCCGCTTCCTCCATTTTGTTGTCCCCAAATTTCTGCCCCAGCAGAATGCCGCCGGCATTCGCCATGCCAAAGCAGAGAATGGTGCCGAAGTTCCGCACCACCACGGCAAGGGAGTTGGCAGCCACGGCGTCATTCCCAAGGAACTGCCCGATAATGACGGAATACATGGAGAAGCCCAGCCCCCAGACCACGTCGTTTGCCATGGCGGGCATTGCCATCTTCATAAAGTCCGAAAGCAGCTCCTTGCTGCGCAGCAGCATATAGGAAAGCTTTAGCTTCACATTGGTGCTTTTCGCGGAAACGATAAAGCACAGCACCAGCTCCAGCACTCTGGAAATGGAGGTGGCAAGCGCCACGCCGGCGGCTTCCATTTTCGGGGCGCCGAACAGCCCGAAGATGAACACCGCATTTAAGATGATATTCAGGGTGAAGGCAAAGGTGTTAAGGGCGGTGCTGACCGCTACCCGCCCAATGCTGCGCAGCACGGAAAGGTACACCTCTGTAAGACCCCAGCACAGATAGGCGACGCTCAGGATACGCAGGTAGGAAGCGCCGATGGTCACAAGCTCCGGGTCATGGGTGAACACCCTCATCATCAGCTCTGGAATGGTGAGAGAAGCGGCGGCAAACAAAACGGCAACGATCATGGAGAACCGCAGGGCGATGCCCTCCACCACGTCAATGGCGCGTTGGTCCCCCTTGCCGTAATACTGGGCGCACAGCATGGTAGCGCCTGTTCCCAGCCCGTAAAAAACCATGAACAGGATACTGGTGTAGTTCGCTGCCAGCGATACTGCCGAAATGTTGGACTGCCCCACAAAATTGAGCATGACCACATCGGCGGAGTTCACCGCGGCGCTCAAAAGGTTTTGCAGCACAATGGGAATGACCAGCTTTCCGATCTGGGAATAGAAGCTGTTCTTCTGAAGCCCGATCTTTTTTGTCATAAACCGAAACACTTTCCTTTCTTTGCCCGGAAGAAGGAAGCAATTCCATGTACTTCCGCTTTTCCAGAAAAATCCTCTCCCACTCCCCTGAAAGAAAGAGAGCAATACATCACCCAGTATATCGGGGAATGGGAGGTTTTGTCAACAGGCGGCGAAGAAAATTCCCCATGGGCGGTGCGCCGCAGGGACTGTTTCCCAAAAAGGGATTGACAGCGCCGGGCGGAAAGACTATAATACAACTAATTTCATACAGATGATCCGTGCGGAGAAGATGTGTTCCGGCACCATGCAGAGAGACGGCGCAAGGGTGAAAGCCGTTTGGGAAAGGAATTGCAGGCCGCTCCCGCCATCGCAGGCTTACATGGCGCGATTCGGCACGGCTGCCGCGAGGAGCGGCGGCGTATCCCGGCGATAACGGGAAAAAGCGGTCAGGAAGGAGCCTTTCGGTTTCTTCCGGCAATTTGGGTGGTACCACGGACCTGTCCGTCCCATGAGGGAGCGGACAGGTCTCTATTTTTTTGGAGGGAACATGGAAACACTGGTTCTGAACGGTTCTCCCCGTGCGAACGGCGACACCGTTTCGCTGGTAAAGGCTTTGGGCGACCTTTTGCCGGGAAAGCTCACCGTGATAAACGCTTTTTCCCATGAGATCGCTCCCTGCACGGACTGCCGTTACTGCTGGAAGCACCCCGGCTGCGCGAAACAGGACGGCTGGGTGGAGGTGGACAGGGCGCTGCGCACCTGTGACGGCGTTGTACTTGCTTCGCCCATCTATTTTTCCGAGCTGACAGGACCGCTTCTGAGCGTGCTCAGCCGGCTGCAGCAATACTACTGCGCCAGGGTGTTCCGGGGAGAGGAAAGCCCGTTCCCCCGCAGGAAAGGCGGTCTTTTACTGGTGGGCGGCGGCGACGGCAGACCGCAGCGGGCGCGGGAAACGGCGGAAACGCTGCTGCACCAAATGGGCTGTCAGGATATTTTCCCTGCCATTGTCTGCCACAATACCAACCGCTTTCCGGCGCTGAGCGAGCCGGGGGTGCGGGAACAGCTTCAGGCGCTGGCGGACTTTTTGCAAGGGGAATAGATTTTTGACCACATCATTTTTAGAAAAGGAGATATGCGGAATGGCTGAAATCAACTACTGCGTGGAGCAGCTGAAAAAGCTTTGCGCCATTGACAGCCCCTCCGGCTTCACGGAGCGGGCGGCGGATTACTTATTGGAGGAGCTGACCCGCTTGGGCTATGCCCCCAAGAAGACCAGAAAGGGCGGCGTCGCCGTGTGCCTGGGCGGCAGCGTGGCAGACCCGCAGGAGCCTGACGGGCTGCTGCTGATGGCGCATGTGGACACCCTGGGCGCCGTAGTGCAGTCCATCAAGGGCAACGGGCGGCTGAAGCTTTCCCCGGTAGGCGGCTTGCAGGCGGAAAACTGCGAGGCGGAGAACTGTGTGATCTACACCCGGGAGGGGAAAACCTTTACCGGCTGTTTGCAGCTTTGCGACGCTTCCGCCCACGTGAACCGGGAATACGGAGAGAAGAAGCGCCAATTTGCCGGTATGGAAGTGGTGATCGACGAGCCTGTGAAGAAGCCGGAGGATACCCGGAAGCTGGGCATCGAGGTGGGGGATTTCGTGTGCTTTTCTCCCCGTACGGTGGTAACGGAAAGCGGCTATATCAAAAGCCGGTTCCTGGACGACAAGCTCAGCGCGGCGATTTTGCTGGCATATGCAAAGGAGCTGAAGGAAAAGAACGCAACCCTCAAACGAAAGGTGTACCTGCACTTTACCGTGTACGAGGAGGTAGGTCACGGCGCGGCGGCTTCTGTGCCGGAGGACGTATCGGAGATCGTCAGCGTGGACATGGGCTGCGTGGGCGAGGGCTTGCAGTGTACGGAGCGGGAGGTTTCCATCTGCGCCAAGGATTCCGGCGGTCCGTATGATTATACCGTCACCACCGCTTTGGTGCAGGCGGCAAAGCAGGCGGGAGCATCCTTTGCCGTGGACGTGTACCCCTATTACGGCTCAGATGCGGAGGCTGCCCTTTCCGCCGGGTATGACGTTCGCCACGGGCTGATCGGTCCCGGCGTGTACGCCTCTCACGGCTATGAGCGCTCCCATGTGGACGGCGCGGAAAATACCCTGAAGCTTTTGTGGGCTTACACGGTGAAATAATCGCGGAGCAAAAGTACCGGGCTTCTCCGAGCCAGTGCGCACTTTCGTTCCTAATACCACAATAAAAATGGAAATTCAAATTTTGAGGAAAGAAACAGGAGGTTATACAACATGAAATGGACAGGACTCAATGAATTGCGGGAAAAGTATCTGGAGTTTTTTGAGAGCAAGGATCACCTGCGGCTCCCAAGCTTCTCGCTGATCCCCCAGGGAGATAACAGCCTTTTGCTGATAAACTCCGGCATGGCGCCTATGAAGAAATACTTCACCGGCGAGGTCACGCCGCCCCGGGTCAGGGTGACTACCTGCCAGAAATGTATCCGCACCCCGGATATCGACAGCGTGGGCATTGACGACCGGCACGGCACCTTCTTTGAAATGCTGGGGAATTTCTCGTTCAACGACTACTTCAAGAAAGAAGCCATCTTCTGGGCATGGGAATTTTTTACAAAGGTTCTGGAAATGCCGCCGGAAAAACTTTATATCACCGTCTATCTGGAAGACGATGTGGCGTGGGATATCTGGACGAAGGAGGTAGGTATCCCCGAAAGCCATATGCGCCGCATGGGCAAGGAGGACAATTTCTGGGAGCACGGCTCCGGTCCCTGCGGCCCCAGCTCTGAAATCTATTTTGACCGGGGTCCCGAGCACAGCTGCGGCAAGCCCACCTGCGATGTGGGCTGTGACTGCGACCGCTATGTGGAAATATGGAACCTGGTGTTCTCCCAGTTCAACAACGACGGCAAGGGAAATTACACCCCGCTGGGTCGGGAAAATATTGATACCGGCATGGGGCTGGAACGGCTTGCCTGCGTCATGCAGGACGTGGACAACCTGTTCCTTGTGGACACCATGCAGAATATTATGAAGCACGTGTCGAAAATTTCCGGCGTGGAATATGGCGCCAATGAGAAAACCGACATTTCCCTGCGTATCATCACCGACCATATCCGCAGCACGGTATTTATGATCGGCGACGGCGTGCTGCCCAGCAATGAGGGCAGGGGCTATGTGCTCCGCCGTCTGCTGCGCCGGGCTGCCCGTCACGGCAAGCTGCTGGGCATCAACGGACCTTTCCTGACGGAGGTCGCGGACACGGTGCTCCAGGAAAACGGCGGCGCATATCCCGAGCTGCTGGAAAAGGAAGTCACCATCAAAAAGGTGATTTCCTTTGAGGAGGAAAGCTTTGCAAAGACCATCGACCAGGGGCTTTCCCTGCTGAACAGCTTTATCGACCAGGCGGATTCCAGGATTTTTTCCGGCGATAACGCCTTTACCCTCAGCGACACCTACGGCTTCCCGCTGGACCTGACCAGGGAGATCCTGGCAGAGCGGGGCATGGAGGTAGACGAGGATCGGTTCCGGGAGCTGATGCGCCAGCAGAAGGAGCGGGCAAGGAATGCCAGAAAGGACGCGGGCGCGGACGCCTGGAAGGGCGAAAACACCGCTGCCGCAGGGCTGCCTGCCACCAATTTTGTGGGCTATACCGAGCTGAAAGCCACCGCAAAAGTAATTGCCATTATCAGGAGCGGCGAGCGCGTGGATACTGCTGAAGCGGGCGAAGAGGTTTCCGTCGTGCTGGACACCACCCCCTTCTACGGCGAGGGCGGCGGTCAGGTAGGCGACAGCGGTGCGCTGGAGGCGGAAGGCGTTTCCGTGGACGTGGTGGACACCACCAAGCACGAGGGGATCTATCTCCACCGCAGCGTGGTGTCCGAGGGCACCCTGCGGGTGGGCGATACGGTAAACGCTGTGCTGGACTCCATGCGGCGCAAGGCGATCATGCGGAACCACACGGCGGCGCATTTGCTGCAGGCGGCGCTGCGCAAGGTGCTGGGCGACCACGTGGAGCAGGCGGGTCAGCTGGTGAACGAGCAGCACGTGCGGTTCGACTTTACCCATTTCTCCGCCATGACTCCCGAGGAACTGGCGGCGGTAGAAATGCTGGTCAACGATGAAATTTTGAAAGCCGTTCCCGTCTCCATGGTGGAAATGCCCATTGAGGAAGCAAAAAAGAGCGGCGCCATGGCGCTGTTCGGTGAAAAATACGGCGACATTGTCCGGGTGGTCTCCGTGGAGGACGGCTTCTCCAAGGAATTCTGCGGCGGCACCCATATGGACAACACCTCCCGGCTGGGGCTGTTCAAGATCGTGTCCGAGGCTTCCGTAGCCTCCGGCGTGAGAAGGATCGAGGGCGTTACCGGCGCAGGTGTGCTGGCGGTCCTGGCGGCGCAGAACCTGTCCCTGCAGGAAACCGCCCAGGCGATGAAGGTGCTGAACCCGGCGGACCTGCCCATGCGCGCCAAGCAGGTGATGGGAGAGCTCAAGGAAAAGGATAAAACCATCGAAGAGCTGAACGCGAAGATCGCTTCTGTCAGAATGTCCGGCATTTTCGAGAACGCGCAGGAGATCGAAGGCATCAAGGTGGTATTCGCCTTGCTTTCCGGCACGGACGGCAACGCCCTGCGGGCGCTGTGTGACCGGGCAAAGGATATGGCGGAGCCCATTGTAGCCGTCTTTGCAGGCGTCAGCGGCGGCAAGGCTTCCCTGGCGGCAGTGTGCAGCAAGGCGGCGCAGGAGAAAGGGCTGAAAGCCGGCGCGCTGGTAAAGGAGGTCGCCATGATCACCGGCGGCAACGGCGGCGGCAGGCCTGATTTCGCCATGGCAGGCGCAAAGGACCAGACCAAGCTGGACGAAGCGCTGGCTGCCGTGCCCTCGCTGGTACAGGCTCAGCTTTAAGCTCACGGGGCTTTGCCCCGAACCCCATTCGCTTTTTGAAAAAAGCGGAGCAAAAACCTTTACGCCGCATGGGAGCCATATGGCAAAGCCATATGCCCCCATGCGGAGAAGAAGTTTCGTCCACCTTTTCAAAGGTGGTAGGGTGTGGGGTGAAACCCCACGACCTGAAAAAAGGAGCGTGTTATGATGGAAGACTGCATTTTCTGCAAAATAGCAAGGGGAGAAATTCCCTCCAATAAGGTATATGAGGACGAAACGGTTCTGGCGTTTTATGACCTTGACCCGCAGGCGCCTGTCCATGTGCTGCTGATCCCCAAGACCCACATTGCGTCCGCAAAGGAGATCACCCCGGAAAACAGCGGCGTGGTGGCGCATATTTTTGAGGTTGCCGCGATCCTGGCAAATGAATTGGGGCTGGAAAATGGGTTCCGCATAGTCAACAACTGCGGCAAGGACGGTATGCAAAGCGTGCAGCACCTCCATTTCCACCTGCTGGGCAAGCGCACTATGGGCTGGCCTCCCTTTCCCGAAAAAAGCTGCTAAACTTTTTTCGGAGAGGAAGAGCAGGTGAACTTACAAGCTTTCGCTTTTTCAAAGCGGAAGCCAGAAAGCGAGTCTTGCTCTGACGAGGGTGAGTAATCGGCAGAAAAGAGTAGAATAGCCTGACCGACCTCTTGCAATCTACTGGAAAAATATGCTACAATAATCAAAGTAGGAATGCCATGGAGCCATTCCGTGCTTCCGGCAAAAAGCCAGCCCGAAAAGTGGCGGCTGAATTGCGGAGAATGCTCCGCACAAGGAAGGTCCACGATCATCTCCGCGCAAGCGGAAAGGAGAGAATGTCGTATGGGAGAAGTTTATCAAATGAATATTGCCGGGTGTGACAGAAAGCTTCCTATCTGTCCCATCAATGAGCATATGGACATTGCGGGCTTCGTCATGTTCAGCGATGTGGAGATCACGGAGCGCACCGCAGCCGCTTTGCTGGAAAAGTGCCCGGAGCACGATGTGATCGTCACGGCGGAGTCCAAGGGGATCCCCCTTGCCTATGAAATGGCAAGGATCGGCTGCCGCAATTATGTGGTAGCGCGCAAGGGGATCAAAGCGTATATGGAAGACCCCATTCATGTGGAGGTGAAGTCCATCACCACCGACCACGTGCAGAAGCTGTACCTGTCCAAGGCGGACTGCGAAAACCTGAAGGGCAAGCGTATTCTGATCGTAGATGACGTGATCTCCACCGGGGAATCCCTGGCTGCCATGGAGGAGCTGCTCCATACCATCGGCGGCAAGGTAGTGGGCAAAGCCTGCGTGCTGGCTGAGGGCGACGCCAAGGATCGGACGGACATCATCTACCTTGAGCCGCTGCCCCTGTTCTTCAAGTAAGTGAAGCGTCCCTTTGCCCTGCTGGGAGGAGTATCATTTTCTGCCGTTATGCTGGCTGCCGTGCTGGAAGTCGGCTCGGTCATGATGCTTTCCTTTCTCTGTCTGGGCGCGGGCGCTGCCATATTGCTGACACTGGCGGTGCTCCGTCTGCGGAACGCTGCCGCAAATCGAACTCTGCAAAAACTCCCGCGGTCCTGCCGTCCGGGAGTTTTTTCCGTGCGCGGAGTATTTCTGGCTCTGGCGCTGCTGGTTGGCGCGTTCTGCCTGTTTCGGTACGCGAGGGAGTTTTCAGTCACCGTGGCTCCGATGGAACAGCTGGCGGGAACGGAAGCCCGTATTCGCGGCACGGTGCAGGATCATCCCAGCCGGCAATACGGGCGCTACTACTATCTTGTGAGGGTGGAGCGCCTTTCCGTGGACGGCGAAAGCCGGGAGCTGCCCCGTTTCACGCTGCGCGTCTCCACGGGAGCGCCCTTTGCCTGCCGCCCCTACGACACGCTGGAATGCACGGTGAAATTTCTTGCCTTCAGCGAGGAGGACGGGCTGTATTCCGGCAGAAATTCCTGGCTGGCTTCGGGAGTCTCGGCGCTGGCATATCTTTCCGATTACGAAACGGTGATGACGGCGCCCAATACCACGAGCCCGCCGGGGAAGCTGTTCGCTGAGCTGCGGCACACCGTCGGCAGGTCGTTTGAGAAGCATTTGCCCTCCGGGGAAAGCGGGCTGATCCGCGCCATGCTGCTGGGAGAACGGGACAGGGTTTCCGAAGAGGCGTACTGCAATTTCAAAGCCATCGGCGCTTCTCATCTGCTGGTGATCTCCGGGTTGCACATGGCGGCGCTGGGCGTGTTCCTTTCCCTGCTGTTCGGCACGCTGCCAATGCTTGGCAGAACGGGGAAGAATCTGCTGACCGCCGGAGCGGTGGTCGGGTTTCTGACGCTGACGGGCTTTCCCGTGTCGGCGGTGCGCAGCGGTATCATGTACCTACTGGCGCTTTTGGCGGACTGTCTCGGCAGGGAGCCTGACAGCGTGAATTCGCTGGGGTTTGCCGTGCTGGTCATCTGCGCGGTCAATCCCTTTTCCGGCGGCGACCTGGGCTTTGCGTTATCGGTGTCCGCCACATTGGGTATTTTATTGCTGGCAAACCCCATGACCGCCGGACTATTGGAGCTTGTGGCAAAGCGCCCAAGGTTCCAACGGCTCTGCGCGCCGGTGGCGTCTTCCCTGGGTGTGACCTGCTCCGCCATGCTCTTTACGCTGCCCATACAGCTCCTTGTGTTCCGCAGCGTCAGCCTGTTGGCGCCTTTGTCCAGCCTGCTGCTGGTGTTCCCCTGCACGCTGCTTCTGTATTGCTCCCTGCTGGCTGCCTTTTTCGGGCTGCTTCCGGCGCTGTCGCCAATGGCGGAGCCGTTTTTCTACTGTGCCGGAATGCTGGCGCGCTGCTCTATGGGCATTGCGGATCGGCTTGCCCGGCTGACCCGCAGTATGCTGGACTTATCCGACCCGGTGTGGGTCGTGGCTGTTTTGGGGATCGGCGCGGTGGCTGCTTTCGGATATTTTTTGAAGCGCAGCCGCCGGGCGGCCTGTACGGTCCTGGCAGGGCTGCTCCTGATTTTCAGCTGTGGGAGGGCTTTCGCGGCGGTACGGGAGGATACCGTTACAGTGGCGGCAACGGCGGATTCCTCCTGTGTGGTGCTGCTGCGGGGCAGCCGGGCGGCAGTGCTGACAGTGGGCGGCTTTCAGGAAAACGCCGCAAGGGAGCTGCTTACGCGAAACGGCGTGGAGCAGATAGAGCTGCTCTGCCTGCCGGAGCAGTCGGAAGAAGCCAATGAAGCGGCGGCGCAGCTGCTGGGCTGGTTCCCCGTGGAAAAGCTGGCGCTGCCGAAGGGCGCTTACCTGCGGCGGGATTTGGAAAGCTGCGCAAACAGGAGCGGATACTTTTGCCCTGAAAATGGGGAAACTATGGAGGTGCTGGGCGGGGTGAAGCTCACCTTCCTGAAAGATATGTCCCGCATTAGCGTCACGGCAAACAGCACGGAGATTTTGGTGGAGACCGGGGAGACGGGGACAGGAGAGTGCCAGATTTTATTTACCACGGCGGAGCGGACAAAAATCAATTCGGCATTTACCGTTTTGCAGAATGGTGATATAATAGAAAAATACAGGAAAGCGGAGCTTGCCCGGCTGCTGCCGGGGCGGTACCTGCTGCCGGAGGGAAACGGGCTTTTCATAGACCTGCTTTCGGACGGCGTGATCCGCTTCAGGGGGGACAGCATATGCCTGAAATAACGGAAGCTGAGCTGAAAAAGCAGCTTGCCGCCGATACATTTTCCAGCGTTTATCTGATCGCGGGAGAAGAAAAATATCTGGTAAAGCGGGCTGCCGGGCGGCTGATCAAACGGGCGGGCGGGGAAGCCTTCCCGGAATTTAACCTGCACGAATTCGGCAATGACTCCGGCGTGGACGGCATTTCCGACGCCGCCCAGGCGCTGCCCTTTTTTGCGGAGCACAAATGCGTGGCGGTGGCGGATTTCAACGTGGAGGAAAAGGACAGCGTAGAGCTGCAAAAGCTCTATGAGCTGCTGGACGTAACCCCCGACACCACCAGCCTGGTGTTTTGGTACCCCACCCTGGACTTCGACGGGAAAAAATCGGCAAAGTGGAAGAAATTCCAAAAAGCCGTCAGCGACAAAGGCTCTGTGCTACTTTGCGGCAGGCGCACCGGGGCGGAGCTGCAAAAGCTGCTGCTGCGGGAAGCGGAAAAGGCAGGGTGCGTTTTGTCCCGGCAGAATGCTTCCCGTATTCTGGACTATGCCGGGCAGGACGTGACCGCCCTGCTCCACGAAATGGAAAAGCTCTGCGCCTTTGCCCTGGGACAGGCGCAGGAGGGAGCTTTGCCCGCTGGGCAGCAGCCGGAGATCACCGTGGAGATGATCGAAGCCCTTGTGCCAAAAACCACGGAAACCACCGTGTTCCTCATGTCCAACGCGCTGGTGGCTGGGAACTATGAAAAGGCTTACAGCCTGCTGGACCTGCTGTTCTATCAGAACGAGGAGCCCATTGCCATTCTGGGGGCGCTGTCCTCCGCCTATGTGGACATGTACCGGGTGCGTGCGGCGCTGGAAAGCGGGCAGCCTGCTTCCGCCGCCGGAGCCTACGGAGAGTATAAGGGGAAAGAATTTCGGCTGAGGAATGCCGAGCGCAGCGCCAGGAGCCTGAAGCCGGAAGCGCTGCGCAGCAGCCTGGACCTGCTGCTGGAGGCGGATATGGCGCTGAAGGGCTCCCGGCTTTCCGGCAGGATCGTGCTGGAGGAATTGATCGCAAAGCTTCTGCTGGCGGCAAAGGGGGAGCGTGCCTCGTGATTCGGATCCGGGAAGCCGTTGTGGTGGAGGGCAAGTACGACAAGATCAAGCTTTCCTCCCTGCTGGACGGCACCATCGTGACGACAGACGGCTTCGGCATTTTCCGGGACAGGGAAAAAATGGCGTACCTGCGCCGTCTGGCGGAAAACCAGGGCTTGGTGGTGCTGACGGACAGCGACGGGGCGGGCTTTGTCATTCGGGGAAAAATTTCCTCCTGCATTCCCGCTTCCCAGCTGAAACATGCCTATATCCCCGACATTCCGGGAAAGGAGCGGCGGAAAGCAGCGCCCTCCAAGGAGGGAATGCTGGGGGTGGAGGGCATGGAGCTGCAAACGCTTCGGCAGGTGCTGCGGCGGGCAGGGGCGACCCTGCTGGAAGAAGAAAGCCCGCCTGAGAATGCCCATGGAAAGCTGACGAAAGCCGATCTGTACGAGATGGGGCTTTCCGGCAGAGAGGACAGCGCCCAGCGGCGGAAGGCTTTGCAAAAGGAGCTGGACCTGCCGGAACGCCTTTCGGCAGGGGGGCTGCTGCAGGCGCTGAACGCGCTGTACAGCGAGCAGGAATTATCCGTGCTGCGGGAGCGGCTTATAAAGGGGGACGTATAAATGAAGCTGACAAAACAGGCGCTGACATCGGTGAAATTCCGCACCAGGGGCAGGTGGTACCATGCAGGTCAGGTAGACGCTTTTTTGGAAGAGCTGCTGGTGGCGGTGGACGAAGCGGAACGGGGCATGGAAGAACACAAAAACATCGTCCGCACACTGACGAAGCAGCTGGAGGAAAGCAAAGGGGAGGTTTCCCGGCTGCAGCAGCAGGCAGCGGATCTCCGGCAAAGCGCGGAGCAGGCGAAAGCGGCGCTGGAAAAGGAAGCGCAGGCCGCTGCCGAACGAAAACTTCTGTGCCGGGAGCTGGAACGGGAGCGGGACAGGTTGATTCAGGATATCTGCGCGCTTCAGGATTTCCGGGAGGAGTTCCGCACTTCCATTCAGCGGGACGCGGATTCCCTGACAGAGCAGATAAAAGACCTTGGTTCCGACAAATTACTGTAAAGGAGAAAGCCTGTACAGATGGCAGAACAGCAGGAAAACAGGATCGCCCTCTTTTTGGATCTATACAAGCAGACAGAGGTCGCGTTGGAGGAAAAATATCGGAACGAGCACCGCAAATATACCAGCGTTGTGTATGAATTTCTACGGGACGACGAAAGCGCGCCCATTCGGGAAAAGCTGGATACCTGCCGGGAAATACGGAACCTGCTGACCCACAGCGCGAACATGGACGGCGAGCCTGTCGTCATGCCCTCCGCCGCGGTGGTGCGCGCCATGGAGGAGGTGCGGGACTATGTGTGCCGCCCGCCGCTGGCGCTGGAATATGCCACCCGGGGCGACCGGATCATCAAGGCAAATCTTGGGGAAAAGGTCCTACGGCTCATGGCGCTGATGGAAAAGAACGGGTATTCCCATATCCCCGTAATGCGGGAGGGCAGGTTTTATGGTGTGTTCAGCATTGGCTCGGTGTTCCGCTACCAGCTGCGGGGCGGGAAGCCGCTGACGGAAAGCACCACGCTGCGGGAAATCGGAAAATTCCTGGACGTGGGCGAGCATCTGGAAAATTATGAATTTGTTCCTAAAAACGCAAGCTACGGGTACGTCCGCAGGAAATTTGAACAGGTCAAGGGGAAAAACCAGCGGGTAGCCGTGATCTTTATTACAGAAAACGGCCGCCCAGGGGAACGGCTGCTGGGAATGCTGACCCCGTGGGACGTGCTGGGGGACCCGCACCCCCAAGCCGAAGCGGCGGAGGAAAGGTGAAACACGCCAAAAATTCCGAGAGGTGTTGCAGGCAAAAAAATCGGAGAGGATATCCTCTCCGATTTTTAGTAAAGAGATGCAACTTGTCTTCTAAAGCTTAAAACGGAAGCAGCACATGGAACAACTGCCGCAGGCAGCCGCTTATTTATCCAACCGTCTGGCAGCGTCGGCAACCAGCTCCACCGCTTCTTCAATGGTAAATTTGGACGTGTCCAGCGTAAAATCGTAATTGTTCAAGTCGTCCCAGCGGTTGTTGGAATAGAAATTGTAGTAATTGGCGCGCTGCTTATCCTTTTTGGATACGAAATCAGGCGCTTTCTTTTCCTCACACAGCCCTTTTGCCACAATGCGCTGCACCCGGGAGGCTTTGTCGGCGTGGATAAATACATTCAGGGCGTTTGGAAACTCCCGCAGGATATAGTCCGCACACCGCCCCACGATGACGCAGGAACCTTCCTCCGCAGCCTTTTTGATAATGTCTGACTGAATGAGGAACAGCTTGTCGTTGATGGGCATTTCATTTAAGCCCGGAATGCGGGAGCCGAACCCGTAGCCGCCCACGACCATGGAATACAGCAGGCTGCTGGTGGCTTTCTCGTCTGCGTGCTCAAAAACTTCTTCAGAAAGACCGCTCTGCTTTGCCGCCATGGCGATCAGCGCCTTATCGTAATAAGGGATACCCAGCTTTTGCGCAAGCTTTTCGCCAACCTCATGACCTCCGCTTCCGTATTGGCGGGCAATGGTGATAACGGGCAACATAACGACCCCTCCTTGTAACAATACCCCAATATTTTTCTTTACAAAAACAGAAATATGGGTATCTTATATAATTATTCTATCACTTTTCCCGGAAAAGTCAACAGGAAAGTCCCCTGCCCTTGAAAAAATTTTTCTCCCGGACTATACTGAAACGTAGGAAGCGGGCACTTTTCCCGCAAAGCTGCGCTTTTTATCGGAAATTTGGAAAACCATCACGGAAACTTCACAAAAAGATGTTTTACTGAAGCAGAGACAATTTTCGGCGCAGGGAGAAGCCTTCTCCGCGCCGGGACAAGAGAAAGGACGAATGGCATGTACCGTATCCTTGTGACGGACGACGAAGAAAAAATCAGAATGCTGATCCGCAAATACGCTGAGTTTGAGGGGCATAAGGTCACGGAAGCGGAAAACGGAATGCAGGCGGTGGAGCTTTGCCGCAAGGACCCGACCCAGTTCGACGTGATCGTCATGGACGTGATGATGCCGGAGCTGGACGGTTTTTCCGCTGTGGCTGAGATACGTAAGGTCACCGCCGCCCCGGTGCTGATGCTTTCCGCCAGAGGAGAGGAGTACGACAGGATCCATGGCTTCGAGCTGGGTGTGGACGATTACGTGGTCAAGCCATTTTCTCCCAAGGAGCTGCTCATGCGCATTGGCGCCATTATGAACCGGGTAAATCCTCAGGCAGCTTCCGTCAAGCGGAATACCGCTTCTTTTGAGGGGCTTTCTATCGACTTTGACGCCCGCGTGGTCACCGTTGACGGCGGGCGCGTTGACCTTTCCCCCAAGGAATATGACCTTCTGGTATACATGGTGAACAACAAGGACCTGGCGCTGACCCGGGAAATGCTGATCACCAATGTGTGGGGCTATGATTTTTACGGCGACGACAGGACTTTGGATACCCACATCAAGCTGCTGCGGAAATCCCTGGGGCAGTACAGCAAGTTTATCGTGACCCTCCGGGGCGTGGGTTACCGCTTCGAGGTGATATGATGGAAACAGGGTATCCTCTTTTTTCCCCGGTGGAAAAGCCGCCGAAAAAGCCGCTGAATATCCGCTGGCAGATCGCTTTGGGCTTTGGCGTGTTCATTTTGGTGGTGGCTGTGCTGCTGTGGGTGTTCCAGATCGCGCTGCTGGGTCCCTTTTATCAGGCAATAAAAACCGAAGAGGTCAAGCGGACGGCGGCGCTGATCGAAAGCAAGCTGGAGCAGGAGGATCTGGATCTGCAGGTAAAGAAGCTCTCCAACGATCTGGGCATCAACGTGCTGGTCACGGACCCGCTGGGCACCCAGTACAGCGCGTGGAAGCCCACCCAGCGGGAATGCCTGATCGAGACCATGACCCGCAGCGATCTGGTAGCGCTTTTTGACGAGGTGAATCTGGCAGGGGGCAAGAGGATCGCCGTATGCGATTCTCCCTTTGTCTATCAGGACGGCGTCCGCCCCCATGTGATCCTCTATGTGGGGATCGCCAGGACCAATACCGGGCTGAACCGCATGATCTTGATCGAAAGCGAGATCACCCCGGTGGACGCCACCGTGGAGACGCTGAAGGTGCAGCTTGTCTGCGTGACGGCGGTGATGGTGCTTTTGGGCGGTATCCTGGCGCTGTTCATTGCCCGGCGGATCTCCCGCCCGGTGGCGGCGGTGAATGAAGCCGCCAAAGAACTGGCAAAGGGAAATTATGAGATACGCTTTGCGGAAAGCGGCTCCAGGGAAGTCAGCGAGCTGGCGCAGACCCTGAATTACGCCGCCGGGGAGCTTTCCAAGGTGGAAGGTCTCCGCCGGGAGCTGCTGGCAAATGTTTCCCACGACCTCCGCACCCCGCTGACCATGATCCGCGGCTACAGCGAGGTCATGCGGGATCTGCCCGGGGAGAACACCCCGGAGAATGTGCAGATCATTATAGACGAAACCGAGCGCCTTACCAGCCTGGTGAACGACCTGTTGGATTTATCCCGGCTGGAATCGGGCGTGCTTACTCTGGATAAAAGCCGGTTCAACCTGACCGAAAGCATTCGAGCGATCCTGCACCGTTACGACAAGCTGGCGGATTACAGCTTTCCCTTTGAAGCCTCAGAGGACGTGTTCGTCACAGCGGACGAGCTGAAAATCTCCCAGGTGGTCTATAATCTGGTGAACAACGCCATCACCTATGCCGGAGAGGATAAGACCGTCACCCTGCGGCAGACCGTGACGGACGGCAGGGTGCGGGTCTCCGTGACCGACACCGGCGAGGGTATCCCGGCGGATAAGCTGCGGGATATTTGGGAGCGGTACTACAAGGTGGACAAGGAGCACAGGCGCGCCCAGGTGGGCACCGGGCTGGGGCTGTCCATTGTGAAAAATATTCTGGAGCTTCACGGCGGCGCCTATGGCGTGGAAAGCGAGCTGGGCGCGGGCAGCACCTTTTGGTTTGAGCTGCCTTGTTAGTTGTTAGCCGTTAGAATGGGCGTGACGTTAGGCGTTAGCTGTTAGGAAAAGGCGAGCGCCCGGCGGAGTTGCACTTTTTCCCGTTTCGTGATAGACTGGAAAAGCTGAAAAAGGGGAGTGAAAGCCATGAGGGCAGGTGTGTTGTCTGAAAACGGCGTCATCGGGCTCTGCTGTCCCAGCCATGTTCCGCTGTATGAAGCGGCGCCGGGACAGGAAGTGCCCTGGACACGAGAATATAAAAATATCATTGCCGCCATGGAGCAGCAGGGCTTTTCCGTGGTGCAGGCAAAAAATATGTACCAAAAGACCTGGGGGTTTCTTGCTTCCGACTGGGAACGGGGAGAGGACTTCAACCAGCTGGCTGCCGAAAAAAGCGTGGAGCTGATCCTGTTCGGCGGGGGAGAAGGCGCGCCGGAGGTGCCGCCCTATCTGGATTTCGATTTGTTCCGGGAGAACCCCAAAAGAGTGATGAGCTACAGCGACGGCACCACGATCTTGAACGCCGTCTGGGCAAGGACGGGTCTGGAAACCTATTACGGGCAGGACCCGGTGTGCCTTTTGGAGCAGACAGAATATAACCGCCGTCACTTTGCAGGGCATATTTTAAGCGACAGCATGACTACCCACGAAAAGGCTTCCCCCTGGCGCTCTCTTACGCCCGGCGCCGCCGAGGGCGTGCTGGTGGGTGGATACCTGCTGAATTTTATCCTGCTGCTCGGCACAGAATATTTTCCTGTTGACCTGCGGGAGCCCCACCTGCTGTTTTTGGAGGACCATGAAAAGTTCGGCGGGGAAGCCCACATCAGCAGCCAGCTGGGCTATCTGGAGCAAAGCGATTTCATGAAGTCCGTTACCGGGCTGATTTTCGGGAATTATTCCGACAGCCCTTGTCCCGACCTGTACGCCCGGCTCAAGCTGCTGGGGGAGCGCCACCATATCCCGGTGGTGTACTGCGACGATTTCGGGCACGGGGAAAATAAGGCGATCCTTCCCATCGGGCGCAGCGCCCGGCTGGAGGTCGGCGAAAGCGGTTCGACGCTGCGGTACTTGTAAATGGGAATTATTGCGCACACAATGGAGTACCGGGGGGCGAAGCTGCCGCCGGGTCCTGCCCTGAGGAATTACCGCGACAGCGATTATGAAAGCTACCGGCAGCTCTATAACGCCGGTTTTGCCGAAATGCGGGCGGCGCTGGGGCTGACGCCCATTGATTGCTGCCGCAGCCGGGAAGAATTGATGGAAAAATCCGGCGACATTTTCCTTTTGGAAAAAGACGGCGAGCTGGCGGGCACCGTGGCGGTCTACGGCAGAGAGATAGACGATCTGGTGGTGGCAAAAGCGTATCAGGGACAGGGTATCGGCAAATCGCTGCTGCTTTTCGCGACAGCGCGGATATTGGCAGCCGGCTCTGTCCCCACTCTGCATGTGGCAGATTGGAACCAAACCGCCGTGCGCCTATATGAGCATAACGGCTTTGTCATAATAAACACAGAAACACTGTGATAGCTTTTCGCAGAAAAATCTCACGAGGAGGAAATAAACAATGAGCGAAAACATGGAAAACTGCACCCACGACTGTTCTACCTGCGGGGAGAACTGCCCTTCCCGCGCAGAACCCCAGAGCTTTCTGGAAAAGACCAACGACCTGAGCCATGTGAAGAAGATCATCGGCGTAGTCAGCGGCAAGGGCGGCGTGGGCAAATCGCTGGTCACGTCCCTGCTGGCAACGGAGCTGCGCCGCCGGGAAAATAAGGTGGCTGTGCTGGATGCCGACATCACGGGACCTTCTATCCCCAAGTGCTTTGGGCTCAAGCAGCGGGCAATGTCTGACGAAAACGGGCTTTACCCGGTGGAAACGAAAACCGGCGTGAAGGTCATGAGCGTGAACCTGCTGCTGGAGGAGGAGACCAGCCCTGTGGTGTGGCGGGGGCCTGTCATTGCCGGGGCGATCAAGCAGTTCTGGACGGACGTCATCTGGGGCGACGTGGATTATATGTTTGTGGATATGCCTCCCGGGACCGGGGACGCGCCGCTGACGGTGTTCCAGTCCCTGCCCCTTGACGGCATCATCATCGTCACCTCCCCCCAGGAGCTGGTGAGTATGATCGTTTCCAAGGCGGTGGAAATGGCGAAGATGATGAACGTGCCGGTGCTGGGGCTGGTGGAGAACATGAGCTACTTCACCTGCCCGGACTGCGGCAAGCAATTCTCCGTGTTCGGCGAAAGCCACATCGACGAGGTGGCGGCGAAGTATGATTTGAAGGTGCTGGGCAAGCTGCCCATTGAGCCGAAGCTGGCAGCCGCCTGCGACCACGGTGCTGTAGAGCTTTTCGAGGGCGGCTGGCTGAACGACGCGGCAGACCTGCTGGAAAGCCTGCCCGTACAGGAGCAGTAAAAAAGGCAAGCAAAAAGTAAGTAAAAAACAGGCGGAGAGCTCTCCGCCTGTTTTTTTACTGTATTGACAAAACAAAATTTCAGATTATAATTTAATAATGATTATATCGTGTTTGGAATTATTTTTGCAAAAATCGTTCTGTACTTTGAAAAATGAAAATAGGGAAAATGGGCAGACAGAGCCGGATAGCCTGTTTTTGAGAAAGCTGGAAAATATGTGACATAGAAAACCTCTTATACTAAAATGAAAGTTACAAGAGGGTAGCGTCATTTTTACGCACTACGCAGGTTTGTGTAAAGATAGCCTGCCCGTGCATAGGAATAAGGTCAATACGGAATTGTCCTCCTGCGCCAAGTGAATGCATTCACATTAAAATCCCATTTTGAAAAGAGGTGAAACATATGAAAAAAGCGCTGTCTCTGCTTCTGGTGCTGGCGCTGGCTCTGGCGATCTTCGCCCTCCCCGCCGCCGCAGAAACCCATGACCATGACGGCTGCGCCGATTGTGCTGCCGAAAGCGTCATTCTCCGCAGACCGCCGATTATCTTTTGTTCTTATTGCGGCGGTTCTATGAAATTTACCAGAAAAGTTGGTAATCAGTATCTGTATGCCTGCACCAATCAAGATTGTTATTTGTATGGTGAAGAGTACGTAGGACCGTCTTTCTAAATGGAAATGAGGAGCGGTGATGGGCGATTGCCTGTTGCCGCTTTTCTATATGAGTTGGAGAGGAGTGTTGTGATGAGATATGTAAAAAGGATGTCCGCCGCGTTGATTTGCGCTCTGCTACTGGTAGTTTCTGTTTCCACCTGTAACGCACCGGCAGTGAACCGACCACTGCATATCCTTATAGATATTCCGACAGAGCCATGGTTTATAAGCTCAAAGAAAATCACCGAAGGTTTGAAAGATTACCTTCAATATGTCTATGACATGGATCCAGAGGACGTGGAGGTCGAGTTCCTGCCGGAAGAAGAATCGGAGCGCAGTGTTCGCATTTCTGCTTTGCGTACAGCAATTATTTCCGGCGAAGGACCTGACGTGTTCGTAGTATCCAGTGAGCTTCCAGCAGGACAGGAGCGAAAGGATTTTCTGAAAACGGCAAATGCGGACTCGCCTTTTCACAATATTATGGCGCCAAGAGAACGGTTGTTTCAAGACCCGCAGTCCGCGATGGAAAAAGGGCTGTTTCTTCCTTTGGACGATTATCTTGCCAAAGCACAGTTTTTCGATGCAGGTGTGATTGAACCTGCTGTCTTGGCGGCGGGGCAGACAGATGAGGGGCAGATGCTGATTCCATTGGCGTTTACTTTCCCCACCGCAATTTTTCAGGAAGGCATCGCAGGCAGGTCGAATGCCGAACAGAACGCATACGGCGCGGCGGCGTGGAACCAATTCCCAGACCTGTTCGGGCAGATTGTGGACTACAAAGCGGAAACGCTGCTGTTCTCGGAAGCAGAACTGCTGGAAACTGTACGAGACGCATTGGCAAAGGGCGATATAGAGCCAGGGTCGATCAATGGGGACGCGGATAATGATATGGACTTGCGTCTTTTCTTTTTTCCGGAAAAGACGGAGGGGCTTGTGGCAGTGTGCGATTTGAATCACTATGATCTGCGGTATTGGCAACCGACTTATTTCAGTGGAGAGTGGCAGGAAGGAGCTATATCCGAAAAAATTGTCCCTATTAAAAACCGGGAAAGCGGTGTGACAGCGCAGATCACTGCCTATATTGGTATCAATAGCAACACGCCGCGTCCGAAAGAAGCCTTTCAGGTGTTAGACTTGCTGACCCGCCGAGAGGCAATGGGAAACATTCCTGTAAGAGAAGACCCGAAAAACCTCTTGCCGTATCATGTCCTGTTTTTGTGTTATGATGTGTACGGTGTACCCTCTCGCAACGATTTACTGGGTAGCGATTACGGTGGCTCGTTTGGATACAGGCAGTCCTATGTGGGACAGTTGACGGGAAAGACAGAATTTATTGCCAGTCCCGTTACTTTCGATATTTACAAAAACCTCCGCGCCCAGGTGACCACCGCCCGTTTTTACGGTGAACTGGATTGGGAGTTGCAGGAAATGTTCAATGCCTGCCGGGAAGCGGAATCAGACGAAGAGATCGAAAAAATCGTCTCCAAAGCCTACGACATCATGCTGATGATCTTAGCGGAAAGCTGAAAACGGGAAAATGTGGAACAAATGAAAAACCAAAAAACAGGAGGGAACGTTTTCTCCTGTTTTTTCTATCCTGCTTTCCGCATTGACAAAAGCATATCCCCGTTGTAATATCATTTTAGAGTGGACAGCGGTTTCCCTTTAAGGCGGCTGCAGGAAAAAGAAAAAAGGAAAAAGCCGGAGCTCTTTCCTTTGCCAATGGTATTTTGCTGTGGGAGCGATCAGCCGTGCTCTGAGCCGGTTTCAGGCTCCGGGTATTCCTCGCCGAAGGTCTCTACGGTCACTTTCTCCATGATCTGGTCCTCGTAGGGGCGGTCCGCCGGATCGCGGGGAGCGGAAACGATATCCTGCGCCACCTCAATGCCCTCGATCACCCTGCCGAACGCGGCATACTGCCCGTCCAGATGGGGCGCGTCCGCCACCATGATAAAGAACTGGGAGCCAGCGCTGTTGGGGCGCATGGAACGCGCCATGGACAGCACGCCGGTGGTGTGCTTCAGATCATTCTGAAAGCCGTTGGCGGAAAACTCCCCCTTGATACCGTAGCCGGGACCGCCCATGCCAGTGCCTTCCGGGTCGCCGCCCTGGATCATGAAGCCGGGGATCACACGGTGAAAAATCGTGCCGTCGTAAAATCCCTGCTGGATCAGGGAAACGAAATTATTCACGGTATTGGGCGCGATATCGGGGTACAGCTCCGCCTTTATGGTGCCGCGGGTGGTTTCAAAGGTCACAATGGGATTCTTCATAAAAGCATCTCCTTTTTTGTTCTTTGGGATATGGATTCAGTATAACAGATTTGAGAAGAAATTTCTCGAAATTTGAAAGAAATTCAGAAAAAATTTACAGAACAGAAAGAATTTGACGGATTCATCGGTTGAAAGGGGAACGGAATATGAAATTGGTATCCTGGAACGTCAACGGTCTGCGCGCCTGCATGGGAAAGGGCTTCGGAACATTTTTGCAGGAGGAAGCCCCGGATATTATTTGCCTGCAGGAAACAAAAATGCAGCGGGAGCAGGCGGATTTCGATTTCCCTGGCTACTTTGAATATTGGAACTCCGCCACTGTGCGTAAGGGCTATTCCGGCACGGCGGTGTTTTCCAAAACAGAACCGCTTTCCGTCTCTTACGGGCTGGGGAAAGAAGAATTTGACGGGGAGGGCAGGGTGATTGCCGCCGAATATCCCAATTTTATTTTGGTGACGGTCTACACGCCCAATTCCCAACGGGAGCTGACACGGCTCGGGTACCGTATGGAATTTGAAGACGCCTTTCGGGAATACCTGACAAGTCTGCGGAAGCAGAAGCCCGTGATCGTCTGCGGGGACATGAACGTGGCACACCGCCCCATTGACTTGAAAAACCCCAAGCCCAATGTGGGCAATGCCGGATTTACTTACGAGGAACGGGGCAAATTCGGCGAGCTGCTGGCAAGCGGATTTCTGGATACCTTCCGATATTTTTATCCCGAGCAGGAGGGGGCGTACTCCTGGTGGAGCTATATGTACCACTCCCGGGAAAACAACGCCGGGTGGCGGATCGACTATTTTCTGGCGGACGAGCGGCTGCAGGACAGTTTAGTGGACAGCCGGATCCTGTCCCAGGTGCCGGGCAGCGACCACTGCCCGGTAGAGCTTATGATAAAGGACTGAGCGTATGAGCAAGGAAATGGATACCCTGCGGCAATGGCTGAGGGAAAGCAGGCACACGGCATTTTTAGGCGGCGCAGGTGTTTCCACCGCCAGCGGCATTCCCGATTTTCGCAGCGCCTATGGGCTGTACCGGGAGCGCCAGCAGGGCATTTCCTATGAGGAAATGCTGTCCCACGGATATTTTACCCACCATACGGAAAAATTCTATGAATTTCTCCGGCAGGTCATGCTATATCCCGACGCCAAGCCCAACCCTGCCCACTATGCTTTGGCAAAGCTGGAGCAGGCAGGCAAGCTGGACGCGGTCATTACCCAGAATATTGACGGTCTGCACCAAATGGCAGGCAGCAAAACTGTCATCGAGCTCCACGGCAACGAGAACCGCTACTACTGCCTGTCCTGCGGAAAAACCTGCGATATGGATTTTATCCTGCACGGTGAGGGCGTGCCGAAATGCAGCTGCGGCGGGACGATCCGCCCGGACGTGGTGCTGTATGGCGAGCAGCTGGACCAGCGGAACATGGCACTGGCGGTGGAGTATATCGAGCGGGCGGAGTTGTTATTGGTGGGCGGCACCTCGCTGGTGGTGTACCCTGCGGCTGGGCTGGTGAATTATCTCAGCCGGGGCGCCAGGCTGGTGCTGCTGAACCGGGACGAAACGCCCTTTGACGGTCAGGCCGACCTTGTTTTCCGGCAGGATATCGCGGATATTTTGCAGGAAGCGGCAAAGCTGTAATTTTATGAGTCAAGCATCTCTCAGCGGCATTCCGTCAGCCGCTGGGAGATGCTTTTTCTTTCCTGAAAAATTCAGCTTTCCGCCAAGATCATCAGCATGGTGTCGTAAGCTTTGGAGACGATTTTTTCGATTTTTTCGTCTGATTCCGCTTCCAGACAGGCTTCGTACATGGTTTGCAGCTCCTGATCTAAGGCGCCGTAAAACCGTGCGTGGGTCACTTCGTTCCGCAGGGCGGTGTATTCGGCAAAAGCTTCCTCGTTCGGTCCGGGGTCAATGCCAATTTCAGAAATGTACCGCTGTCCAAAGGAATGCTTGGAATCGAACAGCATATCCTTTCCCGCAGGTACGCCAAAGGCAAAATTCAGCAAGATGGTTTGATGGTTCTTTCCGTTGGAATCGTACTCACCAATAAATGATTGAGTGCTTGGCAAAAACAACAGGTCTAAAAAGTCAAAAGCCTCCTGCGAGCGCTCTGTGTTACGATTGATACAGGCATAGCTGGTTATTCCCGCTGTGACCCCGCCCTCCATATTGCGGATCGGGGCAATCACCTGGCTGTGCAGTTCCGGCGTCTGACGGGCGTCGTAATATCCCGGTGACCATGGAGACACCGACATGTACTCTAGTTCACTTTCCAGCAGAAGCCCGTCAAGACCGTCAGAGGGCAGCACATCATTCTCTATGTCGGACAGTTCCTCTTCTTTTAGCCGTATAGCTTCCTTTACCCTGGCTAAAAGCTCTTCCCGGGAAAAGGTAAGGTTTTCCGTGTCATAATTACTATATTTTCCAAACAGGTCGGAGAATTGGTTCCACGCCGCCAATCCATACGCCTTTCTTACCGCAGAATCTTCCCAAATAAGAGCTTTCTGCCATGAATCAGGCATACTTCCCGCCTTTTGCAGGTCGGCTCTCCGATAAACGGCGTATGGAAACGTGATGGTAATGGGCAACACCATTTGCCCCTCCGCACTTTTTCCAGCGTCTAAAATAACGGGTTCCATAAAATTTGAACGAAAATATTTTGCTTTTTCAAGATACTTGTCCAATGGTAGAAAAAAGGAATTGTTTATGGCGGCTGTCACATCAGTAAAAAGTGGTTCACGGTAAAGTGTGCTTTCTTCAGGGTGCTCATTTTCCAGAAAATTCCAATCGTTGATGATGCGATTAGGGACATCGCAGCGCATGACAAAAACATCCGGTCCACCGCCCGCCATAATTTCGGTACGCAAAGCCGCAAGACGCACTTCTCTTTCAGCTTTATTCGCCGGCAGAACTTCAATCACAAAATTTCCATCGGCGATACCGTAATACCGCAAATAGTCTTCCAGCTCCGGCACACCATCTCCAGTATGCAGCAGCCCGGCTTTCTCACAGCAGAAAAGGTCGGTCAAAATGCGCAGGGGCTGTTTCTCCTCTGATTTCTGGCAGGAAGAAAATAAAAGCATGGACAACAAGCAAAGAATAATACAAACAAAATTTTTAGAACCTGAAAGCCTCATGCTATCACCTCGAAAAAGGGCAAAGAACCCATTTTGTAAAAAATGGGTTCCCTGTAAATGGACTGCAGTTCAAGTTTACGCTGCCGGAATGGTATAGGACAAATTACAATCGTAGCACTTATAGGTATCCAGATTTCCTACTCTGCCGGTATAAGTGCAAGGTAACCCACAATTCAGGCATTTGTACAGCCGTACCCTCGGCTGGATTTCCTCCGCACAGGCGGCGCAGCCGTCATGGTCATGGGTTTCCGCGGCGGCGGGCAGGGCGAAGATCGCCAGAGACAGCGCCAGCACCAGAAGCAGAGACAGCGCTTTTTTCATATGTTTCACCTCTTTTCAAAATGAGATTTTAATGTGAATGCATTCACTTGGCGCAGGAGGACAATTCCGTGTTGATCTTATTTCTATGCACAGGCAGGTTATCTTTACACGAACCTGCGTAGTGCGTAAAAATGACGCTATCCTCTTGTAACTTTCATTTTAGTACAAGAGGTTTTCCATGTCAATATATTTTTGAAAATTTTTCCTGTCAATATAATTATGGCTTTATCTCAGAAAAATTGTCTTTTATCCGCTTTCTTGTATTGCTTATCAAAGTCTATTATCTATAAAAAATTGATATGATTCTTCCCGTGCGTTGCCGATTTCCTACACCCGTTGTCCAGCACTGTACAAAGTTTCAGAGACAAGGGTCTCTCTTTTTGCAGGAACAAATTTTTGATTTTTCCGTAAATTTCCTCTTGACATTGCGAACACACGTTCTATAATAGAGATGGAGATGGCGAACACACGTTTGCGTTTGGGAGGTGACCATTGTGGAAAACGGCATTCTGCACGTCGATATGAATAATTTCTACGCCTCGGTAGAAACGCTGTACGCCCCGGAATACCGAGACGTTCCCATGGCGGTCGCCGGGGATAAGGAAAGCCGCCACGGCATTATCCTCGCCAAGAATATGCTGGCAAAGCAATACGGCGTAAAAACTGCCGAACCCATTTGGCAGGCAAAAAAGAAATGCCCGGATTTGCAGCTGCTTCCGCCCCATCACGAGCGGTACGCCCATTTTTCCCGATTGGCGAAGAAAATCTACTGTGAATACACCGATCTGGTAGAGAGCTTCAGCTTGGACGAATGCTGGCTGGACGTGTACGGCAGCGAAAAGCTGTTTGGCAGCGGGGAGGAGATCGCCGAGCAGATCCGCCGGCGCGTGAAGGACGAGCTGGGGCTGACCGTGTCCATCGGGGTGTCCTTTAACAAGGTATTCGCCAAGCTGGGCAGCGACTACAAAAAGCCGGACGCCGTCACCGTGTTCGGCAGGGAAGAAATGGAGAAGATCATCTGGAAGCTGCCCTGTGAAGCATTACTGCTCGTAGGCCCTCACACGGAAAAGACACTGAAAAAGTTTGGTATTCGCACCATTGGGGACATTGCCGGCATGGAGCTTTCCGCCATGCGCAGTATACTGGGCAGGATCGGGGAGACGCTGTGGGTCTATGCCAACGGTCTGGACAATTCCCCGGTTTGCGCCGCCGATGACCGTGAGCCGGTGAAAACCATCGGCAACAGCGTGACCCTGCCCCACGATATCGTGACCGAAACGGAGATCAGGGAAACCTTTCTCTCTCTGGCGGAAACGGTGGCTGCCCGGCTGCGGGCAGAGGGGGTAAAAGCCGGAGAGGTGCAGATCACCGTGAAAAATGGGGATTTTGAAGAGTTCCAGCGCCAGTGCAGGATCGAACCTGCCTGCGATTCCCAGTCCCTCTACCGGGCGGCGCTTTCCCTGTACCGCCGGGAAAACAGGCGCTGGGCGGTGCGGCTGCTGGGCATTCGGGCAGGGAAGCTGGCGCCTGCGGGAGAAGCACAGACCAGCCTGTTTGACAATGCGGACGACCGGGAACGGCTGGAGCGGCTGGAAACCGCAGTGGACGGTGTGCGGGAACGCTTTGGCAAGGGAAGCGTTTCCCGGGCGCTGACGATCCACCCGAAAAAGGAAAACAAAGGAGAGAGTGAGCATGAGTGAGATCATCAGGAAGGACTGCAACGGGGAATGGGCGCATTCCGGCATTATCAAGGCGGGAAATTTCTGCTTTTTGGGATATTGCGCAGGCAATGTGGGCGGGACTATGGAGGAACAGGTAAACGGCGCTTTTGACCAGATGGAGCAGCTGCTGAAGCTTTTCGGGCTGACACTGGAAAACGTAGTGCAGATGGACTGCCTGTTCCGGGACGTGTGGAACATTCCTGTTATGGAACAGGTGATCCGGGACCGCTTTCACGGGAAGTACCCCGTCCGCAAATCCATTCAGACGGAATTTGCCCACAGCGGCGGTCAGGCAGGCTTGCAGTTTCAGGTGGACGCCGTTGCCTACTGCCCGGACTGACCCACCCTAAAATCGTTGACCGAAGGAGCTTGGAACAATGGACTTACTGGAAAAGCTGGAAATTTTAACAGACGCCGCCAAATACGATGTGGCGTGCACCTCCAGCGGCGTGGACCGCCCCGGTCAGCCGGGAAAGCTGGGAAATGCGGTGAAAGCCGGGATATGCCACAGCTTTGCCGCCGACGGCAGGTGCATTTCGCTGCTGAAGGTCCTGATGAGCAACGACTGCGCCTATGACTGCTCCTATTGCGTGAACCGGCACTCTTTAGATGCAAAGCGGACCACCTTTACACCTGACGAGTTGGTGAGCCTGACCATTCAATTTTACCGTCGCAATTATATCGAGGGGCTGTTTTTGAGCTCCGCTGTGGTAAAAAACCCGGATTACACCTGCGAGCTGATGCTGAAGGCGCTGAAAAAGCTGCGGGAGGAAGAAAATTTCTGGGGGTATGTCCACGTAAAGGCGATCCCCGGGGCAAGCCCCCGGCTGACGGAGCAGCTGGGCTTTTATGCCGACCGCATGAGCGTGAATATTGAGCTGCCCTCTCAAAAGAGCCTTGCGTTGCTGGCGCCCCAGAAAAGCAAGGAAAAGATTTTAGCCCCCATGGGGCAGATTCGGGACGGCATTCGGGAGAACACCACCGATCTGGTGAAGTACAAGTCGGCGCAGAAATTTGTTCCCGCTGGGCAGTCCACCCAAATGATCATCGGCGCTTCCCCGGAAACCGACCGGCAGATCCTTTCCCTGACCGAGGGGCTGTACCGTAAATACAGCCTGAAAAGAGTGTTTTTTTCCGCTTATATGCCCATGGTCAGCGACAGGAACCTGCCCGCACGGGACACCCCGCCGCCGCTGCTGCGGGAGCACAGGCTCTATCAGGCGGACTGGCTGCTGCGGTTTTACGGCTTTCAGGCAGGGGAGATCCTGGACGATGAGCACCCGGACTTCAACCCATTGCTGGACCCGAAATGCAATTGGGCGGTGAACCACATGGAGCATTTCCCCGTGGAGATCAATCGCGCGCCTTACGAAATGCTGCTGCGCGTGCCGGGCATTGGGGTGAAAAGCGCCATGCGTATCCGCTCTGCCCGGCGGTACGCGAAATTGGATTTCGACGCTCTGAAAAAGCTGGGCGTGGTGCTGAAACGGGCAAAATATTTTATCGTATGCAATGGAAAATCCATTTCCCCCCTGCCTACGGATAACCCGGCGGTGATCGCCGGGGCAGTCAGCGAACGGGGCTTTTCCCAGCGGGAGCTTGCCCCGCCGGAGCAGATGTCCCTGTTTGCGCCCAGTAAGGAGGATAAGGTAAAATGCCTGACAGGTCAGATTTAGTGTATCGCTACGACGGCACGTTTCCCGGCTTCCTGTGCTGCGTGGCGGAATGCTTTCAGGATAAGCGCCTGCCCCAGGGCATTCAGCTGCTGGACGAGCCGCAGGCGACCCTGTTCCCGGTGAAAGCCATCGCTACGGAGGAAAAGCTTGCCGGGCGGGTAGAGCGCTCCATTCCCAAAAGGATTTCCCCGGAAGCCTACCACATGGTGCGCAGCGCTTTTCTCACCTGCATGGAGGAGAAGGAGATGAAGATACTCCGCTTCCTGCTGCTGGGCTACAAATACGGCGCGGCGGTGACAAAGCTTGCCGCCAATGACGACGTGCACGCCATGAACAAGGCGCTGCTGTACTTGAAAAATGAAGCCCACTACCATGTGGAGTTTCTGCGGTTTTCCGACCTGGGGGAATTTCTGGCGGCGGAGATCACCCCCAACAACAATGTGCTGCCCCTGATCGTCTCTCATTTCTGCGACAGGTTTTCCGGGGAGAACCTGATGATCTACGATAAAAACCACCATCTGGGCTTTCTCTACCGCAAAACCGGCAGCCGGGAGTTTTTCCAGGCGGACAGCATCGACCTGCCCCCGCCGGACGAGGAAGAAGAAGCGTACCGGGCGCTGTGGAAGCGCTTTGTGGACACGATCGCCATCGAAGGGCGGATAAACCCCAAGCTGCGCCGGAACAATATGCCCATGCGCTACTGGTGTAATATGACGGAATTTCAGTAAAAAAATTTTCCGGCAATGCCGTATTTGGGGCTGTTCGCGCTTTTCACGATGCTGTCCCTTTTGCATTTGATGAAATCAGCACATAAAGAAACAGGGCACTGGATTTTCCAATGGGAAATTCCAGTGCCCTGTTTTTCTGCAATGCGTCAGAAACGGAAATAAATGAAATAGTTGTAGGTGGCGCTGATGACGAAAGCCACACAGAGCACCATAAGCGCCAGATACAGTCCGTCTTCTATCAGCAGGACCAGCGTGCCGCCGGCGCCTTCCCTGGGAAGGCGCTTCCCCAGCTTTTTCAGCAACGGGGCAGAGCACACCACGCCCAACGGCACATAGAGCAGCGCCTTTACGATGGCGGTGTCCGCCGCGAGCATTCTGGTAAAGTCCGTGGGGGTGAAGTTGAACATCATGCCAAGGGCGGAGGTCATCTGACCGAAATCCGTCAGGTTGAAAATGACCCAGCCGATCAGCACAAAGAACATGGCGTACAGCCACCGCACCGCCTTGGGGCAGCGCTCCAGAAGCTTGCCCAGCCACAGCTTTTCCACCAGAAGCAGCAGCCCATAATACAGGCCCCACAGCAGGAAATTCCACTGTGCCCCGTGCCAGAAGCCGGTCAGCGCCCACACCGCCAGAATATTGAAGACCCAGCGGCTCTTTTTGACACGGTTGCCGCCCAGCGGAATGTAGATATAGTCCCGGAACCAGGTGGACAGGGAAATGTGCCACCGCCGCCAGAAATCCGTGATAGACAGGGACAGATAGGGATAATTGAAGTTTTCCAGGAAGTGGAAGCCGAACATTCTTCCCATGCCGATGGCCATATCGCTGTAGCCGGAGAAATCAAAATAAATTTGCAGCGCATAGGCGGCAGCCGCCAGCCAGTACATGGCGCTGCCGTATATCTCAGGGTTGCCGGCGTAGATGATCTCGGCAATGCGCCCCACGTTGTCGGCGATGATGACCTTTTTTGCCAGACCCAGAATGAACCGCTTCACGCCTGTGGTCACGTCCTCCAGGGTTTCGCGGCGGTCGAGGATTTCCGCTTCAATGGTCTGGTACCGCACGATGGGTCCCGCGATCAGCTGGGGGAAAAAGCTGACGTACAGGGTCAGGTAGAAATAGTTTTTTTGCAGCTGGATCTCCCCGCGGTAAAGGTCGATCACATAGGAAAGGATCTGGAACGTGTAGAAGCTGATGCCGATGGGCAGCGCGATGTCCGGCAGGGACAGCGGCACGCCCAGTTTGTTCAGGTTGTCCCCGAAGAAATTCAGGTACTTGAAGACGAACAGGTTCCCCGTAAGCAGCACCACGCCTGTGATAAACGCCGCTTTGCGCCTGCCGGGGCGCTCCTTCCAGTGCTCCATCAAAAGCCCGCAGAGATATGCCACCAGTGACGCCAACAGCAGCAGCACGATGTTTTTCGGCTCGCCCCAGGCGTAAAAGCCCAAAGAGCAGAGGAGCAGCACCGTATTGCGATAGGTACGGTTTTTGCAAACGTAGTAAAGACCAGCGCACAGGGGGAAGAACAGGTAGAGAAAGCTCAAGCTGCTGAATACCATACGTTATCCCTCCGGTGTGAACGCCGGCAGAAATTCCGGCATAGTAAAATAGCTGTCGCTGCCGATGAGCAGCACCTTGGTGATATCGTGCTCCCGCACATAGGCGGTGAAATCGAAGGGCGCTCCCACCGCCCGCTCATAGCTGCGCAGGTCCACGGAACAGGTCTTGTGGAAGTGGGAAGCCAGCAGCTTTAAGATGGCGTTGTCGTAGGATTCCCCCAGCACCAGAATGTTTTCCTTTTCGCTGTTCCCCGTGTCGAACACGGCTTCTCCTGAATCCCCTCCGTAAAAAGCACCGTAGGAGATAGAATCGGGCTCGCCCGCAAAGTAGGCGTCCTGATTGCCATAATCGGCGGCTTCCTCATTCCCGGTGATGGAGATTTTCATTTCGGGATAGGCAAAGCGGTAGGCGGGAAATTCCTCGGTGAACACGCCGCTGGCGCCTATGGTGCCCGCCTTGGAGCCGCTGAGCCGGTACCCGGGCAGAACCAGCTCTTCCACCGGCTGCAAAGGGGGCTCGTCCACGTTCAAAAGCTGCAGCACCTCCTGATAGCCCTGATAGGAACCGTAACAGTTCCAGTGGTGGTCGGTGTGATAAAAGCTGCGCCTGTATTCTTCAAAGCCGTCTATCTGAAAAACGCCCAGCCGTTCCGCGGGCAGCGCAAGGTCGGCGAATAGCTTTTCACGAACGCCGTTTTTTGCCCCTGTTTCAAAGTTCACGTCGGCGTCTCTTTCAATATAATAGACATAGAAATCCAGATCGGGGAAAGCGGAGAACAGCTTGTTCAGCCCGTCGATCTTTGTGTTCAGACTGTTCTGGCGCACCTCGTTATCCTGTAAAAGGGAGGGGGTGTAGACCAGATAATCCCCGGCATAGATGTTCATGTTCCGCATGTGGACATAGCACTCCGGCTTGCCTGCCAAATAGCCGGAAAGGATTTTCAGCAGCAGCTTGGAGTTGGCGGTATTATAGACCTTTTTATAAAGCTCCGAAAAAGGGACCTGATCGGAAAAAGCCTCTTCCACCGATTCCTGGAAGCTGGAATCCAGCACTGTTTCCACTGTGGGGCGGTGCAGGCGGTCGGCGGTGGTGTTTTCATAGGAATTGATCTCTTTGGGGCGGAAAACGGTCCTGCCCAGCCCCAGCAGGAAGAAAAGCGCCAGCGCCAGCAGAAAGCCCCCGTTGATTATTTTTTGGCTCCGTTTCATAAAAAACCTCGTTACAAGTCGATAATATCATACTTTTTCCAATACGGAAAATTATACCTTGTCTCCTAGGGATTGTCAATCCTTGCCATGGAACGGGCGGCTTGGAGGAAAGCCCCCAAGCCGCCCGTTTTCAGGGATTATCCGTGCCTGTCGTACTTTTTCTTTTGCCGCAGCTTCTTTGCCGCCGAACGGTAGAGCTGCTTCCGCATTCGGAAGTTTTCCTTCCCCTGGGCAAAGATAGCCTCCCGCTGCAGCTTTTGATAGCTTTTCCAGCGCTCCGGGGAAAGCTCGCCCCGGCGGAGGGCTTCCTGTATGGCGCAGCCCGGCTCGTTTTCATGGCGGCAGTCGGAAAACCGGCACTTTCCCAGCAGCTCCTCCACATCGGGGAACGCGCCGCCCAAGCCGTCGGTCACGTCCCACATTCCCAGGGTGCGCATACCCGGCGTGTCAATGACCATTGCCCCGCAGGGCAGCTGGAACAGCTGGCGGTGGGTGGTGGTGTGCCGCCCCCGGGAATCCGATTCCCGAACCGCCCCGGTCTCCATCAATTCTTCTCCCGCAAGGGCGTTTAGCAGGCTGGATTTCCCCACGCCGGAGGAGCCGAGGAACACCAGCGTTTCCCCGGGCTTCAGGTAGGGAGCCAGCCCGTCCAGCCCCTGTCCCGTCTTTGCGCTGACGGCAAGCACCTCCACCCCCGGAGCCGCCTCCTGCGCCGCAAGTATCTCCCGGCTGTGGTCGCCGGGCAGGTCGGCTTTTGTCAGCACCACCACCGGGCGGGCGCCGCTTTGCCACGCCTGGGTGAGATAGCGCTCCAGCCGCACCACATTGAAATTTTCATTGAGGGACTGCACCACGAACACCGTGTCAAAATTCGCAGCCACTGCCTGTTCTATCGGGCGTCCCGCTCCCGGTTCGATCCGGGAAAAGAAGGTGCGCCGGGGCAGGGTGTGCAGGATCACGCTGTCGCCTGCCGGATTGTACTGAATCTCTACAAAGTCCCCCACGGTGGGGAAAAGCTCTGAAACGCTGTCAAAATAGCTGCTTGCCTTCAGTCTGCCGTAGCAGTCCCCCTGCTCGCGGACCAGGTGGTACCGCTCCTTATGAACGGCGATCACCCGGGCGAGGGCGCCGTTTCCCGCGGAAGCCGGAGCCTGCCCGAGCCCGTATTTCTGATCTGTCATAGATTCCCTCCCATCTGTTTTTTCCGTCACATAGTTCCGATTTTGCCATATCATGTCTCATCGCACATCTCTCCTTTCCAAAAATGGGCGCAAAAATGCCGCAGCAAGCAGCCTTGCAAGGACTGCTCTCTGCGGCGCGTTTTTACGAAGCCAACATATTGCACTCGAAAGGTTGCTTTGCGGCGGGGTTCCCCGCCCGAATATCAGATTTTCCGAACCACCTTGTTTTGTTTCATAGCACAACACTCCTTTCGAGGGGCTAAGCTCAGTCTATCACAGCTACAGGGAAATTGCAAGAAAAAATCACGGCTGCCTTTCTGCCAGGGATACTTTTTGAAAGCTTTCTTCCGCCCCACAGGCTTTTACGTCCGGCAGCAGGAGGGAAAAAGCGTCTTCCGCGTTAGGGGTATCGGCGTAAAAATACGTCCACTGGGACAGATTGCTGTGGGCATAGTTACAGTGAACCTTGGCAGCGTCATAGACCTTTACGATGGGCTCGGTAAGCCAGCCGCCGTCCTCCGTGATACAATTGGAACCCGGGACAAAATACCGCTGCCCGTCTTTTACATAGATAATGTGGACCGACAAGTCCTCCGAAGTAAGCGCCGAGCGTTCAGAGCGCCCGGCAGATTGGTTGTATTCGTTGAACGCTGTCACCTTTTCAAAATAGAATGCGTCCCGGTAAGCGCTCAGAATATCGGCTTCCTTTTCCCGGAAATGTTCCGACACCAGAAGGTCCAGCGTATTTTCATCGGCGCTGAGCTGGGTTTCCATGTCGCTGCCGTCCGCTGTTTCCACCGGGAAATAGGAAAAATAATTCTTGCTGACTTCGATACATTTTCCATAGGGGTCTATCTCCGCCGGATAATGCAGCGTATTTAGAGTATACAGCGGCTCGCCGCCCTCGTTCTGGAAATTATAGGCGTTCACGACAAACGCGCCCAAATGCTCCTCCAGCAGGGGAAACAGCTTCTGGCTGCGCTCCGCGATCTGCAGATATTTCTTGTCGTCGTCCTCGCCGCTGTAATGCACCACCGTAGTGTATAAGGTTTTTCCCGTCTCCTGCCTGCTTTCCGGCTGCTCCATGCCGGATTTTGCTCCACAGCCCGTAAGAAGCAGCAGCGCTGCCGCAAAAAGCAAGAGCTTTTTCAACCCATTCATCGTACCGTCTCCTTTTGCAGAATTTTTTCTGTTTTCAGGATACGGCATTGTGTTGAAAAAGCCCTTGCAGGTTTCTGTTGGAATTTTTACGCTTTCTTACAAATTTGTGAGCTGTTCAGGAAACGGGCTGCGCTTCCGCCCCGGAATATGCGAAGCGGGCTTGGCTTTTCTGCTTCCTTGCCCAGACCAGGCACAGGACCACGCCAACCGCCGTGGACAGCAGGTCGGTGACCACTCCGGCGAAAATAATGCCCATCAGCCCGAAAAGGGATTCCATGAGATACAGCACCGGCAGGAGGATAATGCCCTTTTGCAGCAGGGCGGTGAGGGTGGCGTAGGACACTTTTCCCGTGCCCTGCAAATAGACGGAGCAAAGCTGGTAAATTCCGTAGGTGGGAGCCGCCAGCAGGTTCAGCATCATCAGCTTGCCGATTTCCAGCACCTGCGGGTCGTCCAGGAAGGCGGTGATGAAGCTCTCCCTGCACAGCAGGAACCCGCCGCCCAGGACAATGCTGACTATGGTGGAGGCAATGCCCGTGCCGATCACGATCTGCCGCAGGCGCTTCTGGTCTTTTGCGCCGTAAGCATAGGAGATGGCGGGCTGGATCCCCATGCAGACGCCCATGACGATCATGCCCACCAGCATTCCCGCCTTTCCCGCTACGCCGTTTGCCGCCACGGCAATGTTGCCGTATCCCACCAGAAGCTGGTTGCTGAACATTCCCGAAAAGCACATCAGCACCGTGCCTGCCGCCATGGGCAGCCCGTACCCCAAAATGCGGAGGGAGACCTCTTTCTTCAAGGTAAAGTATTTGGGCGAGATGGAGAAGCAGTCGGTTTTACGGATATGGAGGAACACCAGAACGCTTGTGACCATGTTGCCCAGCACGGTCGCCGCCGCGGCTCCGGCAATGCCCCACTGAAATACCAGAATGAACAGCGGGTCCAGCAGAATGTTGGTAAAGGTCCCGATCAGGCTGATGACCATGACCCTGGCGGAGGAGCCGTCCGCCCGCACGGCGTTGCCCAGCGCGCCGCTGAACATCATGACGGGAGAGCTCAGGGCGATGATGGTGAGATAGGTGGAGGCGTAGCCCATGGTTTCCTCATTTGCGCCCATCAGGGACAGCAGCGGGTCCATGAAA
The DNA here is from genome assembly GCA_937958185.1 of uncultured Neglectibacter sp. Classification (GTDB taxonomy): domain Bacteria; phylum Bacillota; class Clostridia; order Oscillospirales; family Acutalibacteraceae; genus Acutalibacter. Next base: position 68,768 of record CALFFN010000019.1, read on the forward strand.
ATCAGCATAACAAAGGTGAGAACCACCCCAACGAGAACCGAGCCCCCCACGCAGAAGGAGGTGTAACGCTTTACCTCCTCCCGTTTTCCCGCTCCCAGCGCCATGGCAATGGCAGTGCAGGCTCCCGCGCCGAACAGCGTGCCCATGCCGGTGAAAATGTTGAACGCCGGACCCGCCAGCGAAATGGCTGCCACCTGCATGGTTTCCCCGGTTTGTCCCATAAAGAACACGTCCGCCATGTTGTACAGCACGTTGACGATCATCACAACTACAACGGGCAGCCCCATGGTAAGCAACAGCTTCCAGACCGGCGCTTTCTTCATCATGCTTTCGTTTTTCATTGCGATCTTCCTTTCCTGAAAAGAATTGACGGTTATTAAACCAACACTTGTTTTTTTATTGCACCTATAGTATAATCCGTAGGAAGACCACAGGCAACCATCAATATTCCGATAAGTGTTGGAATAATAAAAATTTTTTCAGAAAGGCGGCTTTTTATGAATACGAAAAACAACAAACGCGCGCAGGGCACCGATGAAGCGATTATCCGGGCGGTTTTTGAGATCATTCAGCTGGAGCGCCGCCCCCTTGGGAAGATCACCGTGCGGGAGGTCTGCGAAAAGGCGGAAATCAACCGCTCCACCTTCTATGCCCACTATCAGGACGTGTTCGATGTGGTGGAGAAGGTGGAGAAAAGCATGGCAAACCTTCATGCCCAGCGGCTGATGGCAGTTTTCCAGGAAGGGGGAGGCTTCCGGGAAGCCATGGAAAGCGTTTTTTGCTTTGTAAAAGAGTATCGGGATTTTTATTCCTTATATTTCAAAGAAACCAACGGCGCTTCCCGTCTGATCGACGTTTTGAATTTCCCCTTTCAGGAGCGGGTCCAAAAAATCCAGAAACGCGAAGTCGAGGGCGGCGTTCCGGGAGAGGGCGTTTACCACTACCGCTTCTTTACTGCCGGAATGGCTTCCCTGCTGACCATATGGCTGGACAGGGATTGCAGGGAGACCCCGGCGGAGCTGTATGAGATATTAGAACGGGAATACGGGGAAAATTCCCTGTTCCACAGTTGGTCAAAGGCTTCCGGGTCAGAGACCTGAAACAAAGAGGAAAAGCGCGCGGTTCTTTTGGAACCGCGCGCTTTTTGCGTGCGTTGCAGGAAAACGCAATTTAGTGCGTAAACCCAACGAGAGCTTGTTTTATGGGTAAACTCATTAAAATTTATGATAAATTTTAATGAGTCAGGAAGAACATCAGAGCGAAGAGGATACCGATGACCCAGGTGCCGATGTTGATTTCCTTGATCTTGCCGGTGAACAGCTTGATGAAGATATAAGCGATCAGACCAAAGGCGATGCCGTAGGAAATGTTGTAGGTCAGGGGCATCATGGCAATGGTCAGGAACGCCACAACGGCGGTGGCGGAATCGCTCCAGTCGATGTTGCGCACATTGCCCATCATCAGCACGCCCACATAGATCAGGGCGGCAGCGCAGGCATAGGTGGGGATCAGCTGTGCCACGGGAGACAGGAACATGGCGATAAGGAACATGACGGCGGTCGCCATGGAAGCGAGCCCTGTCCGTCCGCCCTCGCCGACGCCGGCGGAGGACTCCACAAAGGTGGTGACGGTGGAAGTGCCGCAGACAGCGCCGGTGCAGGTGGCAACAGCGTCAGCCAGCATAGCCTTGTTCATGTTGGGCACGTCGCCGTCCTTGGTCAGCATATTGCCGGCAGCGCAGGCGCCGTACAGGGTGCCCAGGGTGTCGAACATGTCCACCATGCAGAACGCCAGCATTGTGGTGAGGAACATCACAATGAAGCCGCCCATGCCATGGGCGTCAATATAGGGGGTGAAGTTGAAGCCCTCGGTGAAGACCTTGCCGAATGCCTGTGTGCCGAAATCCTTGAACGCGCCGAAGAAATCGGAGGTCAGGTTGGGGGCAACAGCGGTGGCATAGAAATCGGGAACCGTAATGAGCCCGATGATGTAGTACAGCACAGCGGAGCCCAGAATGCCCCAGAGAACCGCGCCGCGAACCTTTGCCTTGGACATTGCGCCGATGGCAAACACGGTCAGAATGGTGAGCAGCATGGGGAAGATGGTCGCCCAGGTAGCGGTGCCGCTGAACACGTTGAAGGAAGCCAGCGAAACCTTGGTGGAATCGTTGCCGACCACGATACCCGCGTTCTGCAGACCGATAAAGGCGATGAACAGACCAATACCGGCGGCGATAGCGGTCTTGACAGCCTTGGGAATGGCGTCAAAGATCAGCTTGCGCAGCCCGGTAACGGTCAGCAGAACGAACACCAGACCGTCGATCAGGACCAGCACCAGGGCATTGGCGTAGGTCAGCCCCATGCCGACACACACGGTGTAGACAAAGAAAGCGTTCAGACCCATGCCGGAAGCCTGTGCCAGAGGCAGGTTGGACAGCAGACCGATGAGCACTGTGCCGATGATGGCGGAGATAGCGGTGGCAATGTAGATCGCGCCGTAGCTCACGCCCAGCACATTGGTGCCGTCGCCGAAGGGGTCGGCGAACATTCCGGCGTTGACCATCAAAATGTAGGCCATTGCCATGAATGTGGTGATACCGGCAGTGATCTCTGTCCGGACGGTAGTGCCGTGTTCTTTCAGCTTAAAGAACTTTTCCAAAACATTCACACTCCTGTAAAAATAAAATTTCCCCCGGCTTTCCTTGCAGTTCCTTACGAAAAAGTTGACCGTCAAATAAAGCGGGGAAGTGAACGAGATAAGTATAGCTTTTCCGCCACAGAAAATCAATAGATTTGTCACATAATATTCATATTTTTCCTTTTTTGGCAGGTTCGCCTTGAGAAAGTCGATTATTTTCGGAGGTTTCGCCGAAAAAGCGGCGCTGAAAGCCGAAAAAAGGAGGGCAGACGCCCTCCCTTTTGTATTTGCCGGCACAGCAGGAGATTCCGTTTTCAGCTTTTCCCCTGCTGCTTTTCCAGTGTGCTGCGGCACCATTCGATTTTGTGCTCGATCTTGGCAAGGTGCTTTTGCAGCTCGTCGATCTCCTCCAAAACGCGGCTCCTGTGCTGGGTAAAGATCTCCAGCCGCTGCCCCAGCGTGCTGTCCCCCTCCTGGACCAGATCAAAATACCGCCGGATATCCTTTAAGGACATTCCTGTGCTTTTCAGGCACATCGCCATTTCCATCTGTGCCTTCGCCGCCTCGGAATACACCCGGATACCGCTTTCCGTGCGGTCCGGCTGAATGATCCCCTCTTTTTCGTAAAACCGCAGTGTGTGGGGCTTGACATGGAACAGCTCCGCCATCTGGGATATTGTATATGGCATTGAAAAAACTCCTTTTCCACTATATTATAAATTTAGTTTAGCCTTTGGAAGCGGGCTTGTCAATCGGAGGAATAAAGCGGTTTTGTGAATTTTTATACAAATATTTGTGTATAAAAATGCAAATATTCGGGATTTTACCACTTGAAAATGAAAAAATATGCTGTATAATAGACCTCACAGCAAATGAAATTTCACATTTGCGCAAAGCGCTTCTCCAAATGGGAGCGCAGGACAATCGAGAAAAGGAGTATGATTTTTATGAAAAAGACAGCAATTCTTCTGGCAGCCCTGCTGCTGATGGTCTCCCTGTTTGCCGGGTGCGGCAAAAACGGCAGCGGTTCTGCCGTAAGCACCGTGGAGAAAGGAAAGCTCCACATGTCCACCAACGCGTCCTTCCCTCCCTATGAAATGATCAAGGACGACGGCAGCTTTGAGGGCATCGACGTGGAAGTGGCTGACGCCATTGCCAAGAAGCTGGGGCTGGAGCTCGTGGTGGACGACATGGACTTTACCGCCGCCCTCACCGCCGCCCAGAACGGGCAGAGCGATATCGTCATGGCGGGCGTCACCGTCAACGATGAGCGGAAAAAGGTTCTGGATTTCACAGACAGCTACGCCACCGGCGAGCAGGTGGTCATCGTGCCGGAGGGCTCCGATGTGACCATGGACAATCTGGGGGAGAAGATGATTGGCTGCCAGAAGGGCACCACCGGTTATATCTATGCTTCTGATACTCCGGAGAACGGCGGCTACGGAGAGGATCATGTGACTGGCTATGACAATGGCGCCATGGCGGTAGAAGCCCTGAAGGGCGGACAAGTCGACTGCGTGATCATCGACAATGAGCCTGCCAAGGCTTACGTTGCCGCCAACGAGGGCTTGACGATCCTGGAGGGCAACTGGGTCACCGAGAATTACGCCATCGGTATGAAGAAAGGAAATACCCAGCTGCTGGACGCGGTCAACGGCGCGCTGAAGGAACTGATCGAGGACGGCACCGTACAGAAGATCATCGACAAGTACATTTCTGCCGAATAAGCAGAGCTGAGCAAAGCGAAAAGCGGCTTCTGGCGATACAGAGCCGCTTTTTGATTGAGACGCGGCAGGCAAAAAAGGAGGAAGCCCGGTGGAGGCATTCTGGAACGATTTTATCAACAAATTCGATATGGCTTTCCTGGCGGGGGACCGCTGGAAGCTCTATCTGCAGGGTATGGGCACCACGCTGGGGCTGACGGTCAGCGCTTTGGTCATCGGCGTTGTCCTGGGCGTGCTGGTGGCGGTGGTCCGCTCCGCCCACGACCAGCAGCGCGTTGGTCGGCGCAGCTTTGCCCTGGGGGTGGTGAACGCCGTATGCAAGCTGTATACCACCGTGATACGGGGAACGCCCATGCTGGTGCAGCTGCTGATCTGGGGCTTTGTCATCTTCAAAACCAGCCGCAACCGCTTTTTTGTGGGTATGCTGGGGCTGGGCATCAATTCCGGCGCCTATGTGGCGGAGATCGTCCGGGGCGGTCTGATGAGCGTGGACGCGGGGCAGAGCGAAGCCGGGCGCTCCCTGGGGCTGGGATACATAGACACCATGTGGCACATTGTCATTCCCCAGGCGTTCAAAAATATTCTGCCCTCTTTAGGCAACGAGTTCATCGTCCTGTTCAAGGACACTTCCCTGGTTTCCTCCATCGGCGCGGCAGAGGTCCTTTATTATGCCGAGGCGGTGGGCGCCAAAACGTACGAGTATATGTTCCCTTATATTGGGATCGCCGTCATGTATCTGGTGTTCTGTATTCTCTTTACGTGGCTACAGAGCAAGCTGGAAAGGAGGCTGCGGGCAAGTGATAGACGTTAAGAACCTGGAAAAGTCCTTCGGCGGACACATGGTGCTGAAGGGGATCAACGAGCATATCGAGCAGGGGGAGAAGATCGCCATTATCGGACCCTCCGGCTCGGGAAAATCTACTTTCCTGCGGTGCCTGAACCTGTTGGAGCAGCCCACCGGCGGCACGATCACCTTTGACGGGGTGGACATCACCGACCCGAAAACTGATATCGACAAGCTGCGCGCCCGTATGGGCATGGTGTTCCAGCAGTTCAACCTGTTCCCCCATCTTTCCGTGCGGGAAAATATCACGCTGGCGCCTGTGAAGCTGAAGCTGATGACGAAAGCGGAGGCGGAGAAAAAAGCGCAGGAGCTGTTGGAGCGCGTAGGGCTGCCGGACAAGGCAACCGCCTATCCCAAGCAGCTTTCCGGCGGACAGCAGCAGCGCGTTGCCATTGCCAGGGCCCTGGCAATGAACCCGGAGGTCATGTTGTTTGACGAGCCCACCTCCGCCCTTGACCCGGAAATGGTGGGCGAGGTGCTGGAGATCATGAAAGAGCTGGCGGAGGACGGTATGACGATGGTGGTAGTCACCCACGAGATGGGCTTTGCCCGTTCCGTTGCCACTCGCGTCCTGTTTATGGATGAGGGCGCCATCGCCGAGCAAAATGAGCCGGAAGCCTTTTTCACCGCCCCCCAGAACCCAAGGCTGAAAGAGTTCCTTTCCAAGGTGCTGTGACCAGCTGCCGGATACCTCTTTTATGGATACAAATAAAAAGCCTCCTTGCGGGGGCTTTTTGCTTTTTTGAGCGGCTGTTCAGATTTTTGCAATTTTGCTCTTGACAACCTGCAAAGTATCGTGTAAAATCAGATTCAACCCCAAAATTGAATAGGCAAGGGCGCGGGGTTCTCTGCGCCGGAGCCGACAAAAGGCTGTGACGAAGACGGCGGGAAGCGTTCCTTTTCAGAGAGCCGGCGGCAGGTGTGAGCCGGCATGGCAGCTTTCAGGTTTTCGGGTCTCCCCGAAAACGTGCCCATCCCTTCCGAGCCGAAGACCCGAATCCTTTGATGGTAAATGACTGCAATACAGTTCCGACCAAAAGCAGCCGCTTTCCAAATTTGCGAGATGATTTTGCGGCGGAACAAGGCGCAGGGCTGAAGACGTACTCCCTGTACTTCAAAGCACTGCAACGCAGTTCCGACCAAAAACAGCCGCAAAGGTAGTAGACGTCTTCCGAGTGTGCTGCGTTAGTGCATAGGGCTTGCTGGAGCCCGACGAGGGGCGCGAAAGCGCAATTTGAGTGGTACCGCGGAGTGTCATCCGTCTCAAAGATTTCCGAAAGGAGTCTTTGGGGCGGATTTTTGTTTTTTCAAAAACCGCAGCCCAGAACCCAGCAAAACGATTGCGGCATTCAGCCATAGGCACGGAACGTGCCCGCTGATTGGAGAAGGCCGGCGCTTTTCGAGCTTGCGGGAAAAGAGAGGGGGTCGCACCTCAAACCTTTTCCAAAATGATCGCATTGCAATCATTATCCCGCATAAAAATTTTTAGAAGGGGGAATCTACCCAATGGAAAACACCGTAGAAAAAACTGATTTGAAAGCCCAGCTCTCAGAGGTTGCAGAGCGTATCCGCACCATGCGGGAGATCATGGGGCTGTCCGAGGACGAAATGGCAAGATGCACCGATGTGACAAAGGAAGACTACCGAAAATATGAAGCGGGGGAGGCTGATTTCAGCTTCACATTCATTTACAAATGCGCCAACCGCTTTGGGATCGACCCCACCGACCTCATCAAGGGCGTCAGCCCCACCCTGTCCACCTACACCGTTTCCCGGAAGGGCGACGGGCTGCCCATTACCCGGCGGCAGGGCTTCAAATATCTGAATATGGCGCCGTTGTTCAAGAACAAGACCGCCGAGCCTTTTTACGTCACCATGCCCTATTCCGAGGCGGAACAGAATGTGTCCATCAAGCTGTCTACCCATGTGGGGCAGGAATTTGACATCGTGCTGAAGGGCTCCATGAGGGTGCAGGTGGGCAGCCATGTGGAGGAGCTTCACGAGGGGGATTCCATCTACTACAATTCCAGCACGCCCCACGGCATGATCGCCACAGGCGGCAAAGACTGCGAGTTTTACGCCATCGTGCTCAAGGGGGCGGAGGAATTCGCCCCGGAAAAGGACCGCTTCCAAAAGCTCATCGACCAGAAGCTCGCCCGTCAGGAACGGGAGACCGTTTCCTCCCCCTTTGTAAAGACGGAGCTGGACGAAAACGGCGTGTTGAAAAGCATTCATTTTGAGAACGAGGAAAAATTCAACTTTGCCTTTGACATTGTGGATCAGCTGGCAGAGCGCGAGCCAAACCGCCTTGCCATGCTCCATGTGGCGAAGGATAAGACCGAGCGGCGCTTTACCTTCGGCGACATGAAAAAGATGTCCAACAAGACCGCAAATTATCTGGAATCCCTGGGGATCAAAAAGGGGGACCGGGTCATGGTGGTGCTGAAGCGCCACTATCAGTTCTGGTTCGTCATCACCGCCCTGCACAAGATCGGCGCGGTCATTATCCCCGCCACCAATCTGCTGATGGAGCACGATTTCGATTACCGCTACAAGGCGGCGGGAGTGAAAGCAATCCTCTGCACCGCCGACGGGCAGACCGCCGATGAAGCCGACCGCGCCGCTAGGGGCTGTGACACCGTGCAGGTGAAGATCATGGTGGGGGAGAACCGCCTGGGCTGGCACGATTTTGACAAAGAAATGGAGAATTTCTCCGATGTGTACGAGCGCAGAGAGGATTCCCCCTGCGGCAGCGATACCATGCTGATGTATTTCACCTCCGGCACCACGGGCTACCCCAAAATCGCCGAGCACAGCTATAAATATGCCCTGGGGCATTATATCACCGCGAAATACTGGCACAATGTGAACCCGGACGGCTTGCATTTTACCATTTCCGATACGGGCTGGGGCAAGGCGATGTGGGGCAAATACTATGGGCAGTGGATGTGCGAGGCTGCCGTCTTTACCTATGATTTTGACAAGTTTGACGCCCACGATATCCTGCCCATGTTCGCAAAGTACCATATCACCACCTTCTGCGCGCCGCCCACCATGTACCGCTTTTTCATCAAGGAGGATCTGTCCAAATACGATCTGTCCTCCATCGAGTATTCCACCACCGCCGGAGAAGCTTTGAACCCGGAGGTGTATGAACAGTGGAAGCGGGCGACGGGGCTGTCCCTGATGGAGGGCTTTGGGCAGACCGAGACCACCTGTGTGATCTACAACCCGGTGGGCACCGTGTCGAAGCCCGGCTCCATGGGCGTGCCTAGCCCGCTGTACGACGTGGATATCGTGCTGCCGGACGGGCAGAGCGCCCCGGTAGGCGAGACCGGGGAGATCGTGATCCACACCGACAAGGCGGTGCCCTGCGGGCTGTATAAGGGCTACTACCTGAACGAGGAGCTGACCAGAGAGGCGTGGCACGACGGGCTGTACCATACCGGCGACACCGCATGGCGGGACGAGGACGGCTACTTCTGGTACGTGGGACGTATCGACGACGTGATCAAGTCCTCCGGCTACCGTATCGGACCGTTCGAGATCGAAAGCGTCATCATGGAGCTGCCCTATGTGCTGGAATGCGCCGTTACGGCGGCGCCAGACCCCATTCGCGGGCAGGTGGTCAAGGCGTTTATCGTGCTGACCAGGGGCACCGAGGGCACGGAGGAGTTGAAAAAGGAGATCCAGGGCTACGTGAAGAAGCATACCGCCCCGTACAAGTACCCCCGTATCGTGGAGTTCCGGGACGACCTGCCCAAGACCATCAGCGGCAAGATCAGAAGAACGGAGCTGCGGACGGAAACAAAATGAATTGTTTCTGTTTTTGGTTCTCCCGCCTGCGGCGGGGGAACCGGGTTTTTCGCTGTGGAGTTCCGGGACGACCTGCCCAAGACCATCAGTGGCAAGATCAGGAGGACGGAGCTGCGGAAATAACGGGCGCAAAGCGGCGCTTCGGCTGGAGAAAATTTACAATTTGGTAAGAGAGCTGTAAGGAAAGAAGGCTTGCAACTGGGAACAGGATTCCCTATAATATGGATAAGCTCAGCCGCTGGGAAGAGCGGGAGCCTGACGGCGGGGCAGGAAAGGAACATAGTATGCTGGTAAAGGAAATACCCTTTGTGTTGAAGGACGGGCGGAAAGCGCTGCTGCGCTGCCCAAGGAACGAGGATATCCCGGGCTTATTGAATTATCTGGTCGTTTCTTCAGGAGAGACGGATTTCATCGTGCGCTCCCCCGAGGAATGTGATAAGTACACCCCGGAAAAGGAGGCCCAGTGGATCGAGCAGATGAATTCCTCAAAGGATGCCGTTACATTGGTCTGCGAGGTAAACGGCACAATCGCCGGAAACTGCGAGGTAAAACGGCACGGATCAATGAAGACCCGCCACCGGGCCACGGTGGGCATCGCCCTGCTCAGCGAGTTCTGGGGTCAGGGGATCGGCACGAAGATGTTTGAGGAAATGATCCGCGTTGCGGAGGGCTGGGACGGCGTCACCCAGATGGAGCTGGAATTTGTGGAGGGCAACGCCCGTGCCCGGGGCTTGTATGAAAAAATGGGCTTTCGCATTACGGGTATGCGTCCCGACGCCATTCGCCGGAAGGACGGCGTTCTGCTGAACGAGTACCTGATGGTCAAAAAGCTCAGCCGCTGACACGGGGATTCCGGCAGAGCGCAAAAACAGAGCTGGAAATTTATTACAATAAAAAATCAAGTCAAAAGAAAGCTGGTATTTGTTATGCTGAAAAGTATTCGCAACAGTCTGGTATTTACATCGGTGCTCTACATCATACTGGGAGTGATCCTGATGGCGTTCCCAGATTCCTCCCTGAATCTTGCCTGCGCCCTGATCGGCGTGGTCACGCTGGCTTATGCCGGGGTGCGCATCGTCTCGTATTTCCAGAACGGCGGGGCGTACTCCAACCGCTTCGACCTGTTTCTGGGTGTGCTGCTGGCGGTGATCGGCGTGTTTTTGCTGCTCTGCCCGCAGTTTATCGTGTCGCTGATCCCCATTGCGCTGGGCATTTACATCGTGGTGGACAGCTTTGCCGCCATGAAAAAGGCGCTGGACATGAAAACGCTGGGCTTTGAGAAATGGTGGGTATCTTTTCTGGTGGCGCTGCTGCTGACGGTGTTCGGCGCCCTGATGATCTTTAATCCTTTCGGCACCATGGCGTCTCTGGTGGTGTTCATCGGCTGGGGCTTTATCTTTGACGGCGTGTACACGCTGGTCAATACCATTGTGGCCGCCAGAGTCTATGGCAAATAACAGACAGTTTGAGCGTGTCGAAAAAGATTTTTCGACACGCTCAAACTTATTGGGGAAACCAAAGATTTCCCCAATAAGTTCTGATTGAAACGCGAGAGAGGGACCCTGATGGTCCCCTCTCACACTCTTCCCCCTTCCGTATTTTAGGGTGGGTGAGTTTATCAACAGCAGGAAGCCGGGCGCACAGCGCCCGGCTTCCTGTGTATCTGCAAAATTCAGTAAAATAGCTGGAATTTATTGAAAAGCAAATATACTTTACAGTTTCTTACTTTTGAAACAGGTACTCCGTTTTGCCGTCCAGAAGGATTTTCCGGGAAGCTACGCCAAAGGCTTTTGCGGGGAGACCGCTGTCAAAAACCTCCTCCGCGTTTCCATAGCACAGCAGCCTGCCGTCCTGCAGCAGCGCCACATTGTCGCTGTAGGCAAAGGCAAGGGGCAGGTCGTGCAGCACCATGACCACGGTTTTCCCCAGGGATTTGATGTGCAGGATCAGCTCCATGATCTCATATTTCTGCCCGATGTCCAGATAGGTAGTGGGTTCGTCCAGAAAGAGGATATCCGCGTCCTGCGCCAACGTCATGGCAAGGTACACCCGCTGGCGTTCCCCGCCGGAAAGCTCCGGCAGCTCTTTTTCCGCCAGGGGCAGGGTGCCTGTTTGTTCCATAGCGGTGCGCACGGCACGGCGGTCGGCTTCCGTCAGGCTGCGCCCGAACGCCAGATGGGGATATCTGCCGTGGGCGACAAAGCGGTCCGCCCGAATGGCGGGAATGTCCCGGGACTGGGGCAGGAACGCCGCAAGCCGGGCAAATTCTTTCCGCCCGTAGTCCCGCTGGTCACGCCCCAGGAATTGTACGGAACCGGCGCTGGGCGGCAGCAGCCCGCAGGCGGTGCGGAGCAGGGTGGTTTTCCCGCAGCCGTTGGGACCGATCAGCGTGGTGATCTCCCCGATGGGAATGGTCAGGTCAATGCCGCGCAGGATATCTTCCCCGCCGTACCCCGCGCAGAGATTGGAAAACACTATCATACATTTCCCTCCCGCTTTGCCGGATTTCTTCGGGAAAGGGAACGCCGTTTCTTCCTGCCGCGGAGCAGCAGGAACAGGAAAAACGGTCCGCCTACCAGAGAAAGCAGGATACCCACCGGGATCTCATAGGGGGCGAACAGCACCCTGCTCAATAAATCGCACAGGGTGACAAAGCCTGCGCCCAGCAGCGCGCTGGCGGCGCACAGGACCCGGTGGGACGAGCCGAACAGCCGCCGGGCGATGTGGGGGACGATCAGCCCCACAAAGCTCAGCAGCCCGGAAAAGCTGACGGCGCACCCGGCAAGCACGCAGGCGGTGACGATCAGCCCGAACCGCACTGCCCCCACAGGAAGCCCCAGGCTGCGGGCGGTCTCTTCGCCCAGGCACAGCACGTCCGTCTGCCGGGCAAGCAGCAGGGCGGCGAGAAGCGCTATGAGGATCATTCCCCACGCCGGGAAAATGTCCCGCAGGGAAACGCCGGAGAACCCGCCGATCAGGAAGGTGCTGCCGTTATAGAGCGTGTCGGGAGAAAAGGTTTTGACCGTGTTGATCCCGGCGGTGAAAATGCTGCTGACCGCCACACCCGCCAGAATGATGGTGAGCTTTCCCGCCCCCGCTGCCGCAGCCACCGCGTAAATGATCAAAGTGGCAAGCAGTGCGCCAAGAAACGCCCCCAGGGACGTTGCCCAGGGAAGCCCCGGCAGAAATGCCATGGCAAGGAACGTGAAGAAGCCCGCCCCGGCGTTGACGCCGATCACATTGGGCGCGGCAAGGGGATTGTTCAGCGCCGCCTGGATCAGCACGCCGCTGACCGCCAGCGCCGCCCCGGCAAGGAGGGAAGCGCACACCCTGGGCAGCCGGACATACAGCAAAATGCGGGTTTCCGGGGTGGAAGCTTCTCCGCGCAGCAATGCTTTCACACTGTCGAGCAGCGGCAGGGGCGACGAACCAAGGCTCAGCCCCAGCAGCGCGGAAACCACCAAAAACAGCAGGGCAAGCAGCAGCTTTCGCCCGGCTCTATTTTGTGAGGTCGAGGTCGGGATAGAGGATATTTGCGAGGTACTCATAGCTTTCCCCCCAGCGGTTGTTTGGTTTATAGTGGAACAGCTCTTTCGGCAGCACATGGTAGCGGTCTTCCTGCACGGCGGTAAGCCCCTGCCAGGCGGGGTTCGCCAAAATCAGGGAATCCAGATAATCCAGCGCCTTTTTCTCGCTGCCCATGGTGGTGACAAAAATATAGTCCGGGTCCGCCTGTATGACCTCCTCCAGGCTCAGGTCCTCCAGCATGGAGGGGTGGTCGTCGGCAATGTTGTGACAGCCCAGCTCCTTCAAGATCTGCCCAGCCAGCTCGTCGTCGGTTTTTGCCTTGATGCCGGAGGAGAATGCCCGGATCAGCAGGACATTGGGAGACTCTCCCCGCGCCGAGACCGCGGCTTTCACCGCTTCGATCTGCTGCCGGGGCTGGGTCACATTGGCGTCAAACAGCTCCTGCCTGCCGGTGAGCTTGCAGAACTGCTCCATCATTCCGGCGTAATCCTCAAAGGTGTCCACCCGGAAGTAGGCGCAGGCAAGCCCCGCGTCCTCCAGCACGTCCCGAATGTCGTTCTGCGGGACGATATCTGCGGAAAGCAGCACCAGCTCCGGGTTCAGGGAAATGATCTTTTCCGTGTTGGGTTCCTTTACCGTGCCCACGATCTCCGCGCTTCCCACGTCCAGCTCCCGTTCCTCCACCGCGTCCTCCGTGGTGCCGACCAGCGACCCGCCCGCCAGCAGCCAGGCGTCGGCATAGGAGCCGTACAGGCAGACGGTCCTGGGGTTCTGCGGCACCTCTACCGTGTCCCCGTTAGAGTCGGTAAGGGACAGGGTCTGCGCAGAAGAAGCGGACGGCTCCGGCGCGGAAGAGGAGGCGCTTTTTACGTCTGAAGAGGGCGTCTGTCCTGTGGCGCACCCGCACAGGAGCAGGAAAATAAGCAGTGTGGCAGAAATACGTTTTTTCATAGCGTTTCCTTTCCATATACGACAGATTGCTTTTTCAGAGAGAAGAAAGCCATATGATTTTCTTCCACCCTATTTTACACTATCCGCGAAAAATCTTCAAGGGAGCTCACAACGGAGCTTTTTGCGGAGAAGAAATAAAAAATCGTAAAAGCCCTTGACAGGAAAAGGAAAAAAGGATATAATCATACAAACCTAATAGGAAAATATGGAAATGGGGGAAAGCATGAAAGAATTATTTTTATCTCTGCTCCGGCAGAATTTCCGAAACGGCCGAATGTGAAGCAAAGGCTGCGGAGCTTATCTTCCCGGGATTTGCCGGGAATTGACGTCACACTTAAAATTTCATGAAGAAAAGGGGAAGCTAACCATGTCTGATAAAAAACTTCATTTTGAAACGCTGCAGCTTCACGTGGGTCAGGAGCAGCCTGACCCTGCCACAGGCGCCCGCGCGGTGCCGATCTATGCCACCACATCGTATGTATTTCATAACAGCGGGCACGCCGCTGACCGCTTTGGTCTGCGGGACGCGGGGAATATTTACGGGCGGCTGACCAATCCCACCGAGGACGTGTTTGAGCGGCGCATTGCCGCCCTGGAGGGAGGAGCGGCGGCGCTGGCGGTGGCTTCCGGCGCGGCGGCGATCTCCTATACCGTGCTGGCGCTTGCCCATGCGGGCGACCATATTGTGGCGGCGTCCACCCTGTATGGCGGCACGTACAATTATTTTGAGCACACCCTGCCCCAAAGCGGTATCACCACCACATTTGTAGACCCGGAACAGGAAGGCGCGTTTGAAGCGGCGGTGCGGGACAATACCAAACTGATTTTTATAGAAAGCATCGGCAATCCCAACGCCAATTTAATTGACATTGAAAAAGTGGCTGCTGTCGCCCATGCCCATAAGATACCGCTGGTCATAGACAGCACCTTTGCCACGCCTTACCTGCTGCGCCCCATCGAATACGGCGCGGACATCGTGGTGCATTCCGCCACGAAATTTATCGGGGGTCACGGCACGGCGCTGGGCGGCGTTATTGTGGATTCCGGGAAATTCGACTGGGCGGCTTCCGGGAAATTCCCTCAGTTTACTGAGCAGAATCCCAGCTATCACGGGGTTTCCTTTGTGCAGGCGGCTGGCGCGGCGGCATTTGTCACTTATATCCGGGCGATCCTTTTGCGGGATACCGGCGCGACCCTGTCCCCGTTCCATGCGTTCCTGTTTTTGCAGGGGCTGGAAACCCTGTCCCTCCGGGTGGAGCGCCACGTGGAAAACACGTTGAAGATCGTGGAATTTTTGAACGCTCACCCCAAGGTGGAGCGGGTCAACCACCCCTCTCTGCCCGGTAACCCCTCCCACAGGCTTTATCAAAAGTATTTCCCCAAGGGCGGCGCGTCCATCTTCACACTGGAGATCAGGGGCGGCGCTGAGGAAGCCAAGCGCTTCATCGACCATCTGGAAATCTTCTCGCTGCTTGCCAATGTGGCAGACGTGAAATCTCTGGTGATCCACCCTGCGTCCACCACCCATTCCCAGATGACGGAGGAGGAGCTTCTTGCCTCCGGCATTAAGCCCAACACCGTGCGTCTTTCCATCGGCACGGAGCACGTGGACGATTTGATCGACGACCTGTCCCAGGCGCTGGACGCCATCTGAGCGCTCTGCTCTTTTGATCGTAACATTCTCTGACCCTCCCCAAAACATTTTCCATACACACACTCCAAACACAGCAGCCGGCGGTTTTACAACGCAGGCTGCTGCGTTCCTTTGTAAGACCGGGAGCGGACATTTTTGGTGGGAGAGTTCCATATCTTGTCTTGCGTTCTGCCGCACCATATGCTATATTGTGGATAAGAAACCCTGATTGGGAGGAGCGAGTTTTTATGTACAAATTTGATCGGGCGGAATACGAAAAGCGCATGACCTGGTACACCCAGGCGCGGTTCGGAATGTTCATTCACTGGGGGCTGTATGCCATTCCCGCCAGAGGGGAATGGGTACGCAGCGTGGAGCGTATCCCCAAAGAGGATTACATGAAATATTTCGAGGAATTTGACCCGGTGGATTACGACCCGAAGAAATGGGCGAAAGCCGCCAGGGAAGCCGGCATGAAATATGTGGTCCTCACCGCGAAGCACCACGATGGGTTCTGCCTGTTCGACAGCAAATACACGGACTTTAAGTCCACCAACACGAAATGCGGGCGCGATCTGGTAGCGGAATATGTGGAAGCCGTCCGCGCAGAGGGCTTGAAGGTCGGGCTGTATTTCTCCCTGCTGGACTGGTACCACGAGGACTACCCCCATTACGGCGACCAGCACCACCCCATGCGGGAAAACCCCGCCTATGGGAACGAGGGCAGGAATTTTGACCGCTATCTCACGTATCTCCACAATCAGGTGCGGGAGCTTTGCACCAACTATGGGAAGATAGATATTCTCTGGTTCGATTTCTCCTACGGCGAAGGCGCGGACGCCATGCGCGGTGAAAAATGGCGGGGTTCTGAGCTGGTGGACATGGTCCGCACCCTGCAGCCCGGCGTTATCATCGACAACCGTCTGGAGGTCAGCGGCGAGGGCTTCGGCTCCCTGTGGGAGGGAAATCCCACGCCGTACCACGGGGATTTTGTCAGCCCGGAGCAGATCATTCCCCCCAACGGCTTATTAGATAAAAACGGCAGAGATTTGGTGTGGGAAGCCTGTATTACCATGAACAATAACTGGGGCTATTGTGAAAACGACAGGTTCTTTAAGCCCTCCTCCATGCTCATCAAAAAGCTAGTGGAATGCGTTTCCAAGGGCGGGAACCTGCTTCTGAATGTGGGACCTGACGCCCGGGGCAATATCCCAGCGGAATCACTGTCCATTTTATCGGATATTGGAGACTGGATGCGGAAAAATTCTAAAAGCATTTACGGCTGCGGGAAAGCCGGGCTGCCAAAGCCGGACGTGGGCAGGATCACCCGGAACGGCAATAAGCTTTACTACCATCTTTTTGAAAACACCGTGGGCTGTATGCCCTTGATGGGGCTGAAGCGGGAGCAGGTGGAAAGCGTCCGCTGGCTGGCAACCGGGGCGGAAGCGCCCATTGCCAAGGGCTGGATCTACGACAATTATCCCGATATCGTGTTTGCCGATCTGGGTCCCGATCCGGTGCTGCCCGACCCGGTGGATACTGTGCTGGAAATCACGCTGAAAGAGTAAAAGGCGGCGGTGACCATGAAAAAAGTATTGGAAGCCTGTGTGGACAGCATGGAATCGGCGCTGGCGGCAAAGGCAGGCGGCGCGACCCGGCTGGAGCTGTGCGCCAATCTGGTCATCGGCGGCACCACCCCGGCGCTGTCGCTGGTGAAAGCGGTCAAAAGGGAAACCGGGCTGCCTGTCCATGCGCTGCTGCGCCCCAGGTTTGGCGATTTTCTCTATACGGAACGGGAATTTGCCCTGATGCTGGAGGACGCCGTCGCGCTGCTGGACGCGGGAGCCGACGCTATCGTCAGCGGCTGTTTGACCCCGGCAGGGGATCTGGACAGCTCCCGCATGGAAGCGATGATCTCCCTTGTCCATAAAAACGGAAAACGCTTTACGCTGCACCGGGCGTTTGATGTGTGCAGGGACCCCTTTGCCGCGCTGGATCGCTGCCGGGAATGGGGCGTGGAAACCATTCTCACCTCCGGGCAGGCGGCAAGCTGTGTGGAGGGCATAGGGCTGCTCAAGCAGCTGTTTGACAGGGCAGGCGATGTGGAGCTGCTGATCGGCGCCGGCGTCAGTGCCAACGCTATCCGCCAGGTGCGGCAGGAGCTTCCCGAAGCGAACAGCTTCCATATGAGCGGCAAGCAGGTACTGGAAAGCGGCATGGCTTATCGGAAAGAAGGGGTCAGCATGGGGCTGCCAAGCATGAGTGAATTTGAAATCTGGCGCACAAACGAGGAAAGCATTCGCGCGGCATGGGAGGAATTGAACCGGGCATGAGCTGGACAGAGCAATTGACAAGCTATACCGACCGCCTTTGGCAGAAGCGGCGGGCGGAGCTTCAGGAACTGGGCGAAAAAACGGACAGTATTTTGAACTGCTGTACGCCGGAGGAAGAAAAATATCTGCGTTTTGTGCTTGCGACTATTCCACTGTCCGATTTGTCGGACTATAAAACAGAGCTGTTTTTGCATATCGTACAAAACGCTTTGCGGGCAAGAGAAGAATTCCCCTGGTGCAAAGCATTGCCGGAGCATCTTTTTCTCATCGGAGTCCTGTATCCCCGTATCAACACGGAAGAGCTGTCCGACTGCCGCGGTCTGTTCCATGACGCGCTGGCGGACAGAATACGCGGGCTGTCTTTGACCGACGCCATTCTGGAAGTGAACCGCTGGTGCGCGGAGGAGGTAACGTACCGCTCTACCGATGACAGGACCGCGTCCGCGCTGTCCGTGTACCGCTGCGGCTATGGGCGCTGCGGGGAAGAATCCACCTTCGCGGTAAACGCCCTGCGCAGCGTGGGCATTTGCGCCCGGCAGGTCTATGCTCCATGGTGGTCCCATTGTGACGACAACCATGCATGGGTGGAGGTGTACGACGGAGCAGGCTGGCGCTATTTGGGCGCCTGTGAGCCGGAGCCGGAGCTGGACCGCGGCTGGTTCACCAGCGCCGCTTCCCGCGCTATGATGATCCACGCCCGCGTCTTTGCGCCGGGGGAGCTGGAAGACGTTGCCTTTCTGTTCCCGGACGCTGCCCCCATTGATTTATGGACGGAGCACGGCGTAGTCTATGAAGCCGTTACCCACCGCTACGGGGAAACAAAAGAAGTGACCGTGTCTGTTAGGGACGGTGCGGGAAAGCCTGTCCCCAATGCGAAAGTGACCTTTTCTTTGCTGAACATGGCGCAGTTTTTGAAAATTTCTGTCCAGAAAACTGGACAGGACGGAACGGCGAAATTGCGGCTGGGCTTGGGCAGCGTAAAAGTATCTGCGGCTGCGCAGGACAGTACCGCAGAGACAATTTTTTCTACAGGCGAACAGGACCATGTGGAATTGACGCTGCAAAATAAAGCGGAAAGCGATTGGCAGGATTTTGAATTTTTTGCCCCGATAGGAATGGCGGGTTATCCCGCGCCCTTGTCTCCCATTGCGCAAAAACGACGGCGGGAAGTCCTCGCTGATGCCGCCGCATTGCGGGAACAAAAGCAGCGGCGGTTCCAAAGTGAAAGCAAAAGCGATCCGCCCGAACAAAAGCGGCGGATTTTGGCTGTGCTGACGGAAAAGGACAGGGCGGGAGAATTGCCGGAAGAAATTTTCCAAGACGCACTTCCGGCTTTTTGCCGGGAGGAAAGCTTCCCGCCGGATATTTTTTCCCAGGGGCTGCTTTCTCCCAGAATCGGGCTGGAACCGCTGCGCCCGTGGCGGAAAGAGCTTTCCGAATGGTTTTCCCCGGCGGAGCGGGAGGGCTTTCTGTCTGCCCCGGAAACCCTGCTTGAATGGATAGACAAAAATGTTCCGGCGGTCGATTCCTATGTGGATCTGCCCGCTTCTCCCCTGGCTGTTTGGAAGACGGGCGCGGCAAGCTCCGCTGGAAAAAATGTGCTGTTCTGCGCCCTGTGCAGAAGCTTTGAAATCCCTGCGCGGCTTTCCCCGGTGGACGGCACACCGGAGTATTATCAAAACGGGAGTTTTCGCGCTGCCCTTGGGGAAAAAGCTATGGGAATGCTGGAAATTTCCACTCCCGCAGAGCAGGGCGCCCTGTTTTTCCAAAACGTTTCCCTGACCCGGCTGGATGCGGAACGGGAAGTACCGTTAAAGCTGGCGGATATCCCGGCAGGGAGCAGTATGGAGCTGTCGCTGCTGCCCGGAATGTACCGGGCAGTCTGTACGACCAGAATGCCCAACGGCAATCAGCTGGCAAGGCAGAAATGCTTCCGGCTGGAAGCGGGGCAGACACGGCGGCTGGAGCTGACCTTCCGTGAGGGAAAAATCGCGGATATGCTGGAATCCCAGGGGCTGCCGCCATTCCTGCTGAGAGATGGAGCCGGGCGGAACGTGGAAAACCGGGAGCTGCTGGAAAAAAGCGCGTTTTCCCTTCTGTTCTGGCTGGAGGTGGGCAGGGAGCCCACCGAGCACATTTTGAACGAGCTGCGGGAAGCCGCCGAAGCGTTTGCCCAAAGCGGCTGCGCGCTGCATTTTCTGCTGGAAAGCCCGGAGCAGGAGCGGGACGCCACTCTCCGCAGGACGTTATCTCTGCTGCCCGACCACCAGATATGGTATGGCGATTTTCAGGATACTGTGCCGCAGCTTGCCCGCAGAATGTTTGTAGACCCGGAAAAGCTGCCCTTGGTGATCTTAGCTGACTGCAAAGGTAATGGGCTTTATGCCTGCAGCGGATACAATGTGGGAACGGGGAAATTGCTGCTGTCCCTGCTTGCAGAATTGGAAAAATATTGACAAGTAAATATACTTTACAACTGTAAAAATTTTGCCCGGCACAGCGCCGGGCGAAAAAATAAATCACAGAAAGGGAGATATCTATGGAAAACAAGATGTTGGAGCTGCTGAAGACCCGCCGGAGCGTGCGCCGTTATCAGTCTGCCCCGGTAGAGAAGGAGAAGCTGGACGCGATCCTGGAAGCCGGCACCTATGCTCCCACCGGCATGGGGAAGCAGTCGGCGACGATCATTGCCGTGGAGACCCCGGAGAACCGCCAGACCGTGCAGGAGCTGAACTGCCGTGCCCGCGGCGGAAACGGGGACCCTTACTACGGCGCGCCCGTTATCCTGCTGGTGCTGGGCGACCCCAGCAGCGGCACCTATGTGGAGGACGGCGCCTGTGTGCTGACCAATATGATGAACGCCGCCCACGCGCTGGGAGTGGATTCCTGCTGGATCCACGGCGAGCGGGAAATGTTCGAGCTGCCGGAGGGTAAGGCGCTGCTGAAAAAGCTGGGCTTATCGGAAACCCTCAGGGGCGTGGGTTCTTTGGCAGTCGGGTACGGAGAGGGCGAGCCGCCCCAGCCCAAGGAGCGGAAAAAGGATTACATCGTCCGGGCGTAACCGGGCAGCAACCGTGGAAACGGAAGAATCGCGCTTTGCGGAAATAGCGCAGTATCAACATGAAAAGAGGACAGGGCGGCGTTCGGCGGAAAGGCTTTCGTAAGAATGCCGCTCTTGTATTTTGTCGGATAGCCGATTATAATAAGAATATCCTTTGAAACAAAAAACGCTTCCGAAAGGAGCATGAAATTTTATGAAGCTGAGAAAAATCGCGGCGCTGGCGCTGGCGGCGGCGCTTTGTGCCAATCTGCTGGGCGGCTGCGCCCACTCGGAGTCCGAGCCTGAGCCGGAACCGCTGGCAACGCTGCACAATGACGGCAGGGAAGCGAAGCTGGTGCTGGGAATGCTGAGCGGCGCCGACAGCAGGAAAGAAGTCCTGCAGGAGATCGCCGCAAAGTATGAAGCCGATTTTCCCCATACAAAAATTGAAATAAAAGCTTTCGAGAGCGAAGAGGATATTTTCCGGGCGCTGAAAACCGGGGAAGCGGATATCGGCGAGGTGCCGGGCGCGGACGTGCCAAAGCTGGCGCAGGACGGCACGCTGCTGGACATCTACCCCTACATGACGGTGTGGAAAGAAAGCGCCACTCTGACCCAGGCGGCGCAGACGGTGGTGGGCGCCATGGGCATGGAGCACGCTTATACGGTCCCCGAGGACATCTCACTGGACGTGCTGTTCTACCGCGCGGACTGGTTCGACGATTACAACGAGGGCAAAACGCAGGAGGAATACGCCCGCCACCGCACATGGAACGACATTGTGGGGGGCGCCAACGCCAATGGGTCTCAGATCACCGGCTCCATTGAAAAGCTGGGGGAGCAGGGGCGCGTTGCCTTTGGGGGAAAGGATTCCCTGGCGAGATATTTTGACGCCGCCGTTTGGAGCTCCGTGCAGCAGAACCGCCTTGCCGACCCCGGTGCGGGATATTTTTCTCTGGCGGAGGAGGGGAAGTCCATCTTCTCCTCGGACCGGGCAAAGCAGGGGGCGGAGCAGTTTTTGGATATTATGAAAGCGGCCCTGCCGGGGACTATGGACATGACTGTGCAGGAAGCGGCGAAAGCGTTCCAAAACGGCGAAGCCGGGCTGCTGCTTGCGCCCCGTTCCGTGGCAAAGCAGCTTCGGGATACTATGCCGGAAGGGTCGTGGGAGATCGCGAACGTTCCCCTGGGGCTGAGCGTTACCTCGGCGGTGAGCGCGGAAAACTATGTGGGCTGGGGCGTTTCCACTGCCGCAAAGGAGCAGGAGATCGCCGTGCATTTCCTCACTTTTTTGTCCAACGCGGACAACAACACCCACTTTGCTAAAGAATGCGACTGCCTGCCCATTCACCTGGAAGCGGCGGCGCTGGAGGAATCCCTGACAGAGGGAGATATGTCGGCGGAAATGACCATGGCGGGCAAGGGGGACCAGTTCCGCTATGCCATGCCGCCTGCCATGTATCAGGCATATGAGGGCTTCCGGGAACAGGAAGAGACCCGTGTGCGCCAGCTTGTAAGCGGCGAGCTTTCCAGGGAAGAGCTGCTGAGCTGGCTGGACGGCTACTGGAACGAAGCCTATCAAAAAGAGGGCAAGCTCTGGCAATAAACCGCCGGACGGAAGCTGCGCCATTTCACAATGCATTTTCCAACAAAAAACAGACCTGAAAGCATTTTCGCTTTCAGGTCTGCCGCGGTTCAACAAAAGATTCGACCAAATAAAACACTGTCAAAAAGTGTACTTTTTGACAGTGAATTTTACAAGGTAAATTTTACAGGAAAATTCTGGAAGTGTCAACAAAATTGCCAAATTTTCTTTTTGATTTTTCCAAAACCTACGCAAATCGCCAAGCCTTGTTTCCCAAAAGGACAATTGTCAAAAAGTACACTTTTTGACAATTGTGGAAGGAGAAAAAACATGAAAAAATTTGTCAGCCTGTTGTTCGCCCTGTGCCTGCTGGTCGGCTGTTTTCCCCCTGCGGCAAGCGCCGAGTACGAGTATGTGGAACCGGCCGGAGAATGGATCACCGTGCCCGGCATTGAGGGCGGAAGAATTAAATTTGATAAAGGAACAGGAGCTATCACAAGCAGTGATCAGTCAATCACCTCCGCCGATATCCCCGGTACCATAGACGGGGTGGCGGTCAAAAAAATCGGACAGAGCGCTTTCTATCTCTGTGAAATGACCCATCTCACGCTTCCCGAGGGGCTTCAGGTCATTGAAAAATGGGCTTTTTCTGAGTGCTGGCAGCTGGAGGGGAGCGTTACCATTCCCGAAAGCGTGACGGCTATCGGAGAAGAAGCTTTCCGAGGTGTTAGTACCTTGACGGCACTTGAAGTCGCGCCGGGGAACGGGGCGTATTGCTCCGTAGACGGCGTGCTGTTCAGTAAGGACAGGAAGACGCTGGTTGCCTATCCCGGCGGGAAAGGCAGCGCCTATGAGATACCCGCCGGAACGACAAAAATCCTGCCGGGAGTGTTCTCCTGTTCTTTAGATTTGACCGATGTAACGATCCCCAGCAGTATCACGGAGATCGACACAGAGGTTTTTTATGACTGCATGAACCTTGCCCATGTGACGTTCTCCGGCAGCGTCAGGCGGATCGGAATGCTCGCTTTTCGGAACACCGCCTTTACGGAGTTCACAGTCTCCGAGGGTGTTACGGAAATCGGAGATGATGCGTTTAATTATTGCATGAACCTGACCGGCGTGACGCTTCCCGCCAGCCTGACAAAGCTTGGGACGGGGGTCTTCTCAGACTGTGAAAAGCTGACTGCCATCGGGATCGCGCCGGGGAACAGGACATACTGTGCGGTGGACGGCGTGCTGTTCAGCAAGGACAGGAAAACGCTGGTGGAATGCCCTGCCGGGAAAACAGGGACCTATGAGATACCCAACGGCGTTACCGCCATCGGAGCGTATGCGTTCTACAGCTGCGCCGGCTTGACCGGTATTACCGTTCCCAAGGGAGTGACCCGGATCGGGGAGGGCGCTTTCTCCTTCTGTGTGGGTCTGACCGATATTGTCCTTCCCAAAGGCATCACGGAGATCGGGAAAGAGACTTTCAGTCTTTGCCATGGCTTGACCAGCATAGTCATTCCCAACGGTGTGACACAGATCGGGGACAATGCTTTTGACTGCTGCGACAGCCTGACCAGTATCACCCTTCCCAAAAGCCTGACGCAGGTTGGGGAGTATGCTTTCAGCAACGCGCAGCTTCTCACAGATGTTTACTATGCCGGCACGCAGGAGCAGTGGAACGCCATATCCATTGGCTTTGCCAATAATGATTTAGAGGAAGCGACCATTCATTATGAAAGCGGGGATTATGAAGAGGAGCCCGACCCGCCCACGCCCACCCCCACGCCTCCCGCGCCACCTCCACCTCCGCCCCCGCCGCCGCCAACCCCTCCGCCCCCCCCTACCCCTACCCCTACCCCTACACCTACGCCTACGCCGACGCCCACACCGTCTCCCGTTCCCTCCGTGCCCCAGCCCACCGTGAAAACGGTGATTACTGGAAACGGCAATATTGCCACCATTACCACCCAGCCCGAGGGAGACAAAGAGATTGAGGTCAAAACGCCCTCCGGCGAGGTGATCGCCAAGGTGAACCTCCCTGCCGACCCGGGAGCGGGAAAGAAATTCGAGGACGTGAAAGAAAACGACTGGTTTGAAAAATCCGTGGACAGCGCCACGGCATACGGGCTGTTCCAGGGCACGTCTGAAACGAAATTCACCCCCAACGGCTCCATGACAAGAAGTATGCTGGCGCAGACACTCTGGAACCTCAGCGGCAAAACAAGCTACGGCGCAGGAGAGGGCACATTTACCGATGTGACGAAAAATATCTGGTACGAAAACGCGGTGGACTGGGCGGCAAAGGTCGGCGTGACCTCCGGCACAGGGAACGGCGGCTTCTCCCCGGAGCAGAACATCACCCGGGAGCAGATGGTGACCATGCTGTACCGCTACGCCAACGCCATCGGAGCGCCGGAAAAGAGCAAGGAAACGCTGGAAAGCTTCCCGGATTCCGGCGAGGTGTCCGGCTTCGCCAAGGAAGCCGTGGCGTGGGCGGTTACTGAAGGCTTGCTGACAGGCAGAAGCAGCGGCAGTGGAACGCACATCGCGCCCCAGGGCACCGCCACCCGGGCGGAGGTCGCCGCGGTGCTGACCCGCTTTGTAGAATATCTGAAATAGTTCTTCCATGTAAAAGCGCCCCCGGTCAGCCGACCGGGGGCGCTCTTTTCTATGTCAACTTACAACTTAAACCTGAAACATCAGCTGTGCATAGGTGGGATAGGGCCAATAGTCGGCGGCGACATTTTCCTCCAGCCTGTCGATCACGGTGCGGATATCGTCCATGGCGGGAATGATCGTATCCCGATAATAGGAAGCGACGGTCAACACGTTGCAGCTGGTGGTTTGGGGCGCGTTGAGGGCGTTGTCCAGCGCTTCCGTGCGGGTGTAGGCGTCATCCAGCAGCGTGGAAAGCTTCTGGAGCAGTTCTGTTTCCGCCTTGCAGGGCAGGTCCTTCAGAACGCCCCGCTTTGCGTTGACTGCGTTTGCCAGGTCGGCGAGATAGCGGCTGACGGCGGGGATCACCTTGTGGCGCACCATGCTGCTCAGGGTCAGCGCTTCGATACGCAGGGTCTTGGAGTATTCCTCCATGATGGTCTCGTATCTGGCTTCCATTTCCGCTTCAGTATAAATTTTATGGTTGGTAAACAGGTCGATGTTCTTTTTGTCCAGATACCGGGGCAGCGCGTCCACGGTGGTGGGCAGGTTCAAAAGCCCGCGCCTTTTCGCTTCCTTGACCCATTCCTCGGAGTAACCGTCGCCGTTAAAGATAATGCGCTTGTGCTGGGAAACTACCCGCCTGACCAGCGCCATCACGGCGGCGTTCAGGTCGTCAGCCGGCTCCAGCTCATCGGCAAACTGCCGCAGCTGCTCTGCCACGATGGTGTTCAGCATGATGTTGGGGCAGGCGATGGAAATGGCGGAGCCCAAGGATCGGAACTCGAATTTATTGCCGGTGAAGGCAAAAGGAGAAGTGCGGTTCCGGTCGGTGGTGTCCTTATTCAGGTCGGGCAGCACATGGACGCCGGTTTCCAGCTTTTTATGTTCAATGCCGCCGTATGCCGTGCCGTTTTCAATGGCCTGCAGCACCCCGTTCAGCTCGTCTCCCAGGAACATGGAGATGATAGCGGGCGGGGCTTCGTTCGCCCCCAGACGGTGGTCGTTTCCGGCAGACGCCACGGAAATGCGGAGCAGGTCCTGATATTCGTCCACACCCTTGATGACCGCCGCTAAAATCAGCAGGAAGCGGGCATTTTCCGCTGGGCTTTTGCCGGGGTCGAGAAGGTTCTCCCCCGTGTCGGTGGACAGGGACCAGTTGTTGTGCTTGCCGCTGCCGTTCACACCGGCAAAGGGCTTTTCGTGAAGCAGGCATACCAGCCCATGGCGGGCTGCCACGTTTTTCATGGTCTCCATGGTGAGCTGGTTGTGGTCGGTGGCGATATTGGTGGTGGAGAAGATGGGGGCAAGCTCGTGCTGCGCCGGCGCGACCTCGTTGTGCTTGGTTTTGGCAAGAATGCCCAGCTTCCACAGCTCCTCGTCCAGCTCCTTCATATAGGCGGCGATCCTGGGCTTGATGCTGCCGTAATAGTGATCCTCCAGCTCCTGCCCCTTGGGGGCTTTCGCGCCAAACAGGGTGCGTCCGCAGAAAATTAAATCTTCCCGCTGGTCGTAGAGCTTTTTGTCCACCAGAAAATATTCCTGCTCGGGTCCCACGGTGGTGACCACCCGTTTGGTGGTAGTGTCGCCGAACAGCCGGAGAATGCGCAGCGCCTGACGGTTCAGGTCTTCCATAGAGCGCAGCAGGGGGGTCTTTTTATCCAGCACCTCTCCGCTGTAGGAGCAGAAGGCGGTGGGAATGTACAGGGAATCTCCCTTGACAAAGGCATAGGAGGTGGGGTCCCACGCGGTGTAGCCCCGGGCTTCAAAGGTAGCCCGCAGCCCGCCGGAGGGGAAAGAGGAAGCGTCCGGCTCTCCCTTGATGAGCTCCTTGCCGGAAAACTGCATGATCACCCTGCCGTCGGAGGTGGGGGAAATAAAGCTGTCGTGCTTTTCGGCGGTAATGCCGTTTAGGGGCTGGAACCAGTGGGTGAAATGGGTGGCGCCTTTTTCCACCGCCCAATCTTTCATGGCGCTGGCAACGGCGTTCGCCACGGTCAAATCCAAATCCTTGCCCTCGTCGATAGTTTTCCGCAGAGAACGGTACACGTCTCTGGGCAGCCGTTCCTGCATGACGTCGTCGTTGAATACTGAGCTGCCGAACAGCCCGGGGACAGTCTTACGGTTTTCCGAACAATTTCCCATAACCAACCACTCTTTTCTCATGTAAAATGTTCCTGCTGCCGCGCCGCTGCGGCATTTCACACAGCTCCGGCAGAGAATTGCAGGAAGGGCGCTGCGGGGAAACCCGTCAGCGCCCGTGCAGCCTTGGGCATTATTTTAGACGAATCCGGGAAATTTGTCAATGAAATTCCCCCTGTTTCCCGATGATTCCGCAAGTTGTATAAAATTCTACGGGGAATCGGACCTTTTTTTCAAATATTCGGAAGAGGTCTGACGGGGAAACCCGCCTTTATCTATATGGCAAAGCGTGCTTGACCGATTCGCCGGGGAAACGCTTTCCGGCAAGGGAAAAGGATTTTGGCTGTGTGGCAAAAAAATCCGCGGTGGGGGAGAAAAAATTGTGAAAACGGGAAAATCGAAAAAAGTCTCTTGCGTGTTTCCGCCGGATAGGGTATCATGTAACGTGGGTGAAAACAGATATAAAAAGGGCTTCCGGCAAAATACTAAAGATTTTGCCCGCAAAGTGCAACGGAACAGCCAGCCGCGGGATATTGCCCCGGCTGGCTGTGCGGAAGTCCCGCGGAAGATGGACGGACAAGGAGAAAGGACGGCAGACATGGGAAAAACAGGTTATCTCGTTTTGGAAAACGGAACTTGCTTTCGGGGAGAGCGGTTCGGCGCACCGGGAGAAGTGACCGCGGAGGTGGTGTTCACCACCGGCATGACAGGGTATCTTGAAACGCTCACCGACCCCAGCTATTGGGGACAGATCACAGTACAGACTTTCCCGCTTATCGGGAATTACGGGGTCATTCCCGCCGATTTTGAAAGCGGCAGCATTGGTCCCCGGGGATATATCGTCAAGCATTGGTGTCAGGAACCTTCCAATTTCCGTTCGGAGGGCGACCTTGACACCTTTTTTCAGGAAAAAAATGTGGTCGCCCTGTCCGGCGTCGACACCCGCACTTTGACGAAAATGATCCGGGAGCGGGGCGTGATGAACGGCGTCATCACCGACGACCCCGAAAGCGTGGACCTGGAAGCCTTGAAGCAGTACCGGGTCACAGGGGCTGTGCAGGCGGCTTCCACAAAGGAAAGATACACCGTTTCGCCGGAGGGCGAAGTAAAATATAAGATCGCCCTGCTGGATTTCGGGCTGAAGCGGAACATCTGGCGGGAGCTTGTCAGGCGGGGCGCGGAGGTGACCGTCTGCCCCTGCGGCACCACTGCGGAGGAGCTCAAAGCCCTTGACATAGACGGAATTATGTTAAGTAATGGACCCGGTGACCCCGCTGAAAATATGGAAATCATCGAAAACCTAAAAGAAATATGTAAACTCAATATCCCTGTGTTCGGCATCTGCCTGGGGCACCAGCTGCTTGCCCTTGCCCACGGCTTCCGCACGGAAAAGCTGAAATACGGGCACCGGGGCGGCAACCAGCCGGTGAAAAACCTGGAACGGGACAGGGTGTACATCACCAGCCAGAACCACGGCTACGCGGTGGTGTCCGACAGCATCGACCCTGCAACTGCCAAAGAGCTGTTCGTCAATGTGAACGACGGCACCTGCGAGGGGATACGCTATCACGACTGCCCGGCGTTCTCCGTGCAGTTCCACCCGGAGGCCTGCGCAGGCCCGCTGGACACCGGAGAGCTGTTCGATGAATTTTTTGCCATGATGGAAGGGTGAGGGAAGCGCATGGAGCATGGAAACACGGACTGGAGCCGGTCAGTGGCCGGCGTTGTGGTCCGGGACGGAAAGGTTTTGCTGGTGCGCCACAGCTATGGCGCGGGCAAGGGAATGCTGATCGTCCCCGGAGGTTATGTAAACCGGGGAGAAAACCCGGAGGACGCCGTAAGGCGGGAGCTGCTGGAGGAAACCGGGGTGGAGATCAGCGCCGGTCCGGTGTTGGGGATTCGATTCAATCAAAAGGATTGGTACGTCGCTTTTCTGGCGGACTATCTTTCCGGGGAAGCCCGCTCCGACAACGATGAAAATTCGGAGGCCCTCTGGCTGGACTGCACGGAAGCCCTCTCCCGGGAAGACGTGCCCGGCCTGACCAAAAGCCTGATCGAAAGCGCTCTAAAAGCGAGAGAAAACGGCGGCGGCCTGGAGGCTGCGCCCTACGAAAGCAAAAACGGAGGCACTCTGTACAGGGTGTGAAATCACTTTACGGTTTATGAGGAAAGGGGATCGTTATGCCGCTGAATAAGGACATCAAGAAGGTACTGGTGATCGGCTCCGGCCCGATCGTCATCGGCCAGGCTGCCGAATTCGACTATGCAGGCACCCAGGCCTGCCGGGCATTGCGGGACGATGGGATCGAGATCGTGCTGGTCAACTCCAACCCCGCTACCATCATGACGGATAAGGCCATGGCGGATAAAATCTATATTGAACCGCTGACCTTGACCACCGTCAAGCGGATCATTGAAAAGGAAAAACCGGACAGCATTCTTTCCGGCTTCGGCGGGCAGACCGGCCTGACCCTTTCCATGCAGCTTGCCAAGGAGGGCTTTCTGGAAAGCCACGGCGTGCGGCTGCTGGGCGCTTCTCCCGAGACTATCGACAAGGCGGAGGACCGCCAGATCTTCAAGGATACCATGGAAAAGATCGGTCAGCCCTGCATTCCCTCCAAGGTGGTCACCACCGTGGAGGACGCGGCGGCGTTCGCCGGTGAGATCGGCTACCCCGTCATCATTCGCCCTGCCTTTACGCTGGGCGGCTCCGGCGGCGGCATTGTGAACGATTTGAACGAGCTGCGGGAAACCGCCGCCAACGGCTTGGCGCTTTCTCCCATTACCCAGATACTGGTGGAAAAAAGCATTGCCGGCTGGAAGGAAATCGAGTTCGAGGTCATGCGCGACCACAAGGGAAATACCATCACGGTCTGCTCCATGGAAAACCTGGACCCTGTAGGTGTGCACACCGGGGATTCCATCGTCATCGCCCCGACGGTCACCCTTTCCGACAAGGAATACCAAATGCTCCGCTCGGCGGCGCTGCGCATCATCGACGAGCTGGGCGTGGAGGGTGGCTGCAACTGCCAGTTTGCCCTGCACCCCACGTCCTTTGAATACGCGGTGATCGAGGTGAACCCCCGGGTGTCCCGCTCCTCCGCGCTGGCGTCCAAAGCCACCGGCTATCCCATTGCCAAGGTGGCGACGAAGATCGCCATTGGCTATACGCTGGACGAGATCAAAAACGCCGTGACGGGCAAGACCTATGCCGCGTTTGAGCCGGCGCTGGACTATGTGGCGGTGAAGTTCCCCAAATGGCCCTTTGACAAATTTGTCTATGCCAAGCGGGAGCTGGGCACCCAGATGAAAGCCACCGGCGAGGTCATGAGCATTGCGGACACCTTTGAAATGGCGCTGATGAAAGCGGTGCGTGGCGCGGAGCTTTCCGCCGGGCACGGCTACGGTCAGCTGGACACTTTGAACCTGCCCAAGTTCAAGACCGAAACGGACGACGTGCTGTGGCACATTGCCACCCATGCCACCGACGAGCGCATTTTCGCCGTGTACGCCCTTTTGAAGCGGGGCGTGCCCGTTCAGGAAATGCACGAGAAGACCATGATCGACTGCTGGTTCCTGTGGAAGCTCAGGAACCTGCTGGATTACGAAAAGGAGCTGGCGGCTGGGAAGCTGACGGAAGAGCTGTACATCAAGGGAAAGCAGCTGGGCTATCCCGATTCCACCATTGCCCGGCTTTCCCACTGCGACGTGACCTTTGAACGCAAGCCCACCTTCAAAATGGTGGATACCTGCGCCGGGGAATTTGCCGCCCACACGCCCTATTTTTACGCTACCTACGACACCGTGGAATCCGGCGGCGAAGACGAAGCGGCGGAGTTTATCGGCGGCGACCGGAATAAACCCACCGTCATGGTGCTGGGGTCAGGTCCGATCCGCATTGGTCAGGGCATCGAATTTGACTATGCCAGCGTCCACTGCGTCATGTCCCTGCGCAGAATGGGCTATGAGGTGGTCATCGTCAACAACAACCCGGAAACCGTGTCCACCGATTTCGATACCGGAGACAGGCTGTATTTTGAGCCGCTGTCCCCGGAGGACGTGCTGGACATCATCAAAATAGAAAAGCCCATTGGCGTGGTGGTAGCCTTTGGCGGGCAGACCGCCATCAGGCTCACCAAAACGCTGGCGGAAAACAATATCCCCATTCTGGGCTCCTCCGCCGACACCATCGACATGGCGGAGGACCGGGAGCGGTTCGACGAGCTGCTGGAGCGCTCCGGCATCAAGCGCCCCAGGGGCTACACCATCATGACGGCGGCGGAAGCGCTGGAGGCGGCGGGCAAGCTGGGCTATCCCGTGCTGATGCGCCCCTCCTACGTGCTGGGCGGGCAGAATATGATCATCGCCTACTGCGACGAGGACATCGAAGAATATATGGCGATCATTCTGTCCCACAAGCAGGATAACCCTGTGCTCATCGACAAGTACCT
Source organism: uncultured Neglectibacter sp. (assembly GCA_937958185.1). Classification (GTDB taxonomy): domain Bacteria; phylum Bacillota; class Clostridia; order Oscillospirales; family Acutalibacteraceae; genus Acutalibacter. Next base: position 100,101 of record CALFFN010000019.1, read on the forward strand.
CTCCGGCATGGAGATCGAGGTGGACGCCATCTGCGATGGGGAAAACATTCTGATCCCCGGCATTATGGAGCACGTGGAGCGCACGGGCATTCACTCCGGCGACAGCATTGCCGTGTACCCCGCCTCCGATATCGACGACGACATGAGCGCGAAGATCGTCGCCACCACGGAAACGCTGTGCAGGGAGCTTCACGGGATCGGGCTGATCAACCTCCAGTACATCATCATGGACGGGGAAATCTATGTCATCGAGGTGAACCCCCGCGCTTCCCGCACTGTGCCCTATATCAGCAAGGTGACAGGCGTTCCCATGTGCGACCTTGCCACCCGGGCGAGCCTGGGCGAAAAGCTTGTAGACATGGGCTACGGCACAGGGCTGTACAAGCCCTCGCCCTATGTGGCGGTAAAGGTGCCGGTCTTCTCCTTTGAAAAGCTGACTGATGTGGACACCCATTTGGGACCTGAAATGAAATCCACCGGCGAGGTGCTGGGTATCGGCAACAATCTGGAAGAAGCGCTGTACAAGGGTCTGATCGCCTCCGGGCACAATATGAAGCGCGGCGGCGGTGTTTTCATCACCGTGCGGGACCAGGACAAGCCGGAGATCGGGGAGATCGCCAAGAAGTTTGCCAAAATGGGCTTCGCGCTGTACGCCACCACCGGCACCGCCATGGTGCTTGCCAAGGTGGGGCTGTCGGTGAAGATCGTGGATAAGATACACGAAAGCTCCGTGAACACCATCACCCTGCTGGAAAGCAAAAAAGTGAACTACGTCATTTCCACCTCCGCAAAGGGCAGGAACCCTGCCCGGGACAGCGTGAAGATCCGCCGGAAAGCAAGCCTTCTGGGCATACCCTGCCTGACGGCGCTGGACACCGCAAACGCCCTGGCGGATTCCCTGATGAGCCGCTACACCCCGGAAAACACGGAGATCATCGATATCAATAACCTGAAAGAACAGAAGCAGAAAATCCACTTTACCAAGATGACCGCCTGCTCCAACGACTATATCTACATCAACTGCTTTGACCCCCAGAACCGGGTGGTCTCGCCGGAATTTTTGTCCATCTATCTTTCCGACCGGCACAACGGCGTAGGCGGCGACGCTGTGATCCTCATTCTGCCCTCGGAGCGGGCGGACGCGGAAATGCGCATGTTCAACCTGGACGGCAGCGAGGACGCCATGAGCGGCAACGGGATCCGCTGCGTGGCGAAGTATGTGTTCGACAATGGCATCGCCCGGGGCAAAAAGGTGGGCGAAGGTCGGTATCTGCTGCACATTGATACCCGGCGCGGGGTGATCCCCTGCACTGCCGTGACAAAAAATGGACTGGTGTCCAAGGTCACTGTGAACATGGGCACGGTGGAGCTTTCCCCCGAGAAGATTCCCGTCCAGCTGGAAGGGGAAAGGGTGGTGGCAAAGCCTGTTTCCATCGGCGGCGAGGTCTACCGTATCACCTGCTGCTCCCTAGGCAGTCCCAACTGCACGGTGTTCGTGCCTTCGGTGGACAAGCTGGACCTGGAGAAGATCGGTCCCGCCTTTGAGAACGACCCCATGTTCCCGAAAAAGGTGAACGTGGGCTTTGTGGAAGTCATCGACAGCCACACCCTGAAAACCAGAATTTGGAAGCAGGGCGTGGGCGAGACCATGGCCGGCGGCGCTGGCACCTGCGCGGCGGTGGTAGCTGCCACCTTAAACGGCTCCTGCGAAAAGGGCAAGGACATCCGGGTGATCTTAAAGGGCGGCGAGCTGAAGGTAAACTACACCGACGAGCGGGTCCTGATGACCGGCAAGGCGGAAAAGGTTTACGACGGCGTTGTGGAAATTTAACAGCCATTCGTCGTTCGCCGTGCGTTGTCAGTCTTTAGAAAAAGGGCGTTTGGGCAGAAAATTTCTGATTTTGGTGAGTGGAATGGAGTGCTCTGTTGTATAATGGAAAAACCCGGAAGGAAGGTATTTTCCATGAAAAAGACTGTTTTTGTCCTGCTTGCCGCCGCTGTGCTGCTGGGAGCCGCCGGGTGCGGTCCCGATGATTTTTCCAAGCCCGGCGCGCCGGGGCAGGCTTCCGCAGGAAGCTATGCCGGTTCTGAGGCGCCGTCCCTGCCCGTGCCGGAAAGCTCCCAATCTTCTGCTTCTCACGAAGTGGAAAGCGACCCGGAGCCCACGCCGCTGCCGGAAGCGGTCGCCGAAGACGGCGGCGATTTTGACCTGCTGGAATCCAGCCCCTATTATTCCGGGCAGGAGGCGCTGCTGCAGGGAATCTGCCATGCTTCCACCCGGAAGCCGCCGGAAAGCTTCCTTTGGCTGAATGAAGACGCGGTGCGGGAAATCTGGGGGATCGAGGGGTACGTCTCCGCGGGCTGCCGGGATTTTGTGGCAAGCTTTGATTTTGACCGCGAGAGCGAGGGCGAACGGCGCGAGCATTTTTATGTTTCCATCGCCATGTTCCCCGGCGTGGATATCCCGGCGCCGGAGCATGACGGCAACCTGGAATACCGGGCGATCGAGGACTGGACCCAGCCGGAGGAGCACCCCGGCTTTGAAGTGCGGAAAGTGAGGAAGGTGTATGTCCTGCCCGCTCAGCAGGGGCAGCCGGAGGCAACCTTTCCTCCCGATATGCGCCCCGATGAAATCTGGGTGCGCTGGGAGACGGACGGGTTCCAGCTTATGGTCCGGCTGCCGGAAAGCGGGCTGGACGCTTTTTGGGAAAATGCGGAACGGCTTTTCCTGACGGTGGACGAGGCGAGCGTGGAAAAGCCTGCCTATATGAGCCAGGAGCAGGACGCTTCGGCAGTATCCGCCGCGGAAGAAAAATGAGAAAAGCGTGAAAGGAAATTTACGATGAAGCTTCTGTTTAAGCAAAGATTTTTTTCCTGGTTCGACAGCTACGATATCTATGACGAGGCGGGAAACGTGGTCTACACGGTAAAAGGGCAGCTGTCCTGGGGGCATTGCCTGAAAATCTTCGACGCCTATGGGAACGAGCTGGGAATGGTGAAGGAAAAGGTGCTGACATGGATGCCCAAGTTCGAGCTGTACCAGCAGGGGCAGTACATCGGCTGTATCAGCAAGGAGTTCAGCTTTTTTCAGCCGCGCTACCATATCGACTGCAATGGCTGGCAGGTCCAGGGCAACTGGCTGGAATGGGACTACACCGTGGCAGGCGCCATGGGGGAGACCGTGGCGGTGATCACAAAAGAGGTCTGGAACTGGACGGATACCTATGTGCTGGATATTACGGACCCTGGAAACGCCCTGCACGTGTTGATGTTCGTGCTGGCGGTCGACGCGGAAAAATGTTCCCGCAGCTGAGGGTTTTCTTTTTATTTTGTCATTGAATTTCTCTCCAAATGGGAGTATTCTAAAACGATAAGATCCTATTTTGCAGGAAGGCTCGAAAAAAGTATCTGCCGGGGAACCGGGGAAAGGGGACGTCTATCATGAACGGGAGAAAGCTCGCTTTTACAAAAATGCATGGGTGCGGCAACGACTACATCTATTTCAACTGCTTTGAAGACCCTGTCGAGAACCCGGAAGAGCTGGCAGTCCGCCTTTCCGACCGCCATAAGGGCGTGGGCGGCGACGGCGTGATCTTGATCTGCCCTTCCCACGTTGCCGACGTGCAGATGAGAATGTTCAATCTGGACGGCAGCGAGGGGAAAATGTGCGGCAACGGCATTCGCTGTGTGGCGAAATTTGCCTACGACCACAACATCGCCCGTAAGCCGAAGCTGAAAATCGAAACCAGAAGCGGTATCAAAACCTGCACGATCCGGGAAGAGGACGGAAAAGCTGTTGCCGTCACGGTGGATATGGGGAAAGCGATTTTGCGCCCCGAAGAGATCCCCGTGAAGCTGCCGGGCAAGGCGGTTATCGGCGAAAGCGTTTCCATCGGCGGCAGAGACTGGGAGATCACCTGCGTTTCCATGGGGAACCCCCATTGCGTCGTTTTTGGAGATGACCCGGACCTTCTGGAGCTGGAGCGGCTTGGTCCGAAGTTTGAGCAGGCGCCCCTGTTCCCTGAGCAGGTGAATACGGAATTTATTCAGGTGAAAAACGACCACACCCTGAAAATGCGGGTGTGGGAGCGGGGCAGCGGCGAGACCATGGCATGCGGCACCGGCGCCTGCGCGGCAGCCGTGGCTGCGGTGCTGCGGGGTTACTGCCCGAAAGGCTCGGACATTCTTGTCCATCTCCGGGGCGGCGACCTTGTGATAAACTACACCGACGACCGGGTCCTGATGACCGGGGAAGCGGTGGAGGTGTTCCGCGGCGAAATCAATTGGGAAGCAGAATAACATTTTTTGAGGGAAAAATCATATGACAAAATATATTTTCGTGACCGGCGGCGTTGTCTCCGGTCTGGGCAAGGGCATTACCGCCGCTTCTCTGGGGCGGCTTTTGAAAGCAAGAGGGCTGAAGGTGGCGGCACAGAAGCTGGACCCCTACATCAACGTGGACCCCGGCACCATGAGCCCCTATCAGCATGGGGAGGTGTACGTCACCGAGGACGGTCTGGAAACGGATCTGGACCTGGGGCACTATGAAAGGTTCATTGACGAGGATCTGAACAAATTCTCCAACCTGACCACCGGCAAGGTCTACTGGAACGTGCTGAACAAAGAGCGCCGGGGAGAATACCTGGGGGAGACGGTGCAGGTCATTCCCCATGTGACCGAGGAAATTCGGAATTTTATCTACAGCGTGGGCAGCAAAGCCAACGCCGATATCGTCATCACGGAGATCGGCGGCACGGTGGGCGATATTGAGAGCCAGCCCTTTTTGGAAGCGATCCGCCAGGTGGCGCAGGAGGTGGGACCCGAAAACGCCCTGTTTATCCATGTGACGCTGGTGCCCTACCTGAAAAGCTCCGGCGAGCACAAGTCCAAGCCCACCCAGCATTCGGTGAAGGAGCTGCAATCCATGGGGATCAAGCCCAATATCATCGTGCTGCGTACCGACGAGCCTATCACAGACGACAGCATTTTTCACAAGATCGCCCTGTTCTGCAATGTACAGCCGGACTGCGTCATCGAAAACCTGACCATTCCCGTGCTGTATGAAGCACCAATCATGCTGGAAAAAAATCACTTCTCCGATATCGTCTGCCGGGAGCTGAAGCTGGACACCCCCGCCCCGGATATGAGCGACTGGCTGACTATGGTGGAAAAGATACGCAGCCGGAAGAAGACGGTAAAGATCGCTCTGGTGGGCAAGTATGTCAAGCTGCACGACGCTTACCTTTCCGTGATGGAAGCCCTGCGCCACGCCGGCTATGACCACAGCGCCAAGGTGGAAATAGACTGGGTGGATTCCGAGACCCTGACGGAGGAGAACGTGGCGTCCCGCCTTCGGGACTGCCACGGCATGGTGATCCCCGGCGGTTTCGGTCACCGGGGCATTGAGGGCATGGTGCTGGCGGCGAAATACGCGAGAGAAAGCGGGTTGCCCTTCCTTGGCATCTGCCTGGGCATGCAGATCGCCGTCATCGAGTTCTGCCGGAACGTCTGCGGCATTGCCGACGCCAACTCCGGCGAGTTTGACGAGTACGGGCTGCACAAGGTCATTGACTTCATGCCCGACCAGAACAAGGAAATCAACAAGGGCGGCACCCTCCGGCTGGGCAGCTACCCCTGCCAGATCAAGCCCGGCACAAAGATGGCGGAATGCTACGGGCAGGAGCTGATCCACGAGCGGCACCGCCATCGGTACGAATTTAACAACGACTACCGGGAAACCGTGGAGGCGGCTGGCATGGTCCTTTCCGGCACGTCCCCGGACGGGCATATCGTGGAAACGGTGGAGCTGCCGGAGCACCCCTTCTTTGTGGCGGGGCAGTTCCACCCGGAGTTCAAGTCCCGCCCCAACCGCTCCCACCCGCTGTTCCGCGGGCTGATCGGCGCGGCGGTGGAATACATGGAAGAAAACGAATCGAAAAAATGAAAATACTCCTTGACACCCCGAAAACTTCCTGCTATACTTACCCGATTTAGCAAATCGTTTTCAAGGAGATTCGTTTATGACAGGACTGAAGCGAGGAACGGTGCGCCTGAGCCCCCACGATGCGGAATGGGCGGCACAGGCGGAAAAAGCAATCGGTGTGTTGAAAGCTGTTTTCGGCGGGAGCGCCGTGGATATCCAGCACATCGGCAGCACCGCCATTCAGGGGATTCGGGCAAAGCCCATCATCGACATCGCCGTAGGTGTTCGCAGCATGGAGGGTCTGCCCTTGGAAGCACTGGAAGCCGCGGGATTTCAGGAGCGGCACAACCGATTTTCCAGCAACCTGCTTTATGTGCTGGAAACAGAGGATATGGTGCGTACCCATCAGGTGCATATTTTGATTTATGACAGCCTGCAGTGGCACAATTATGTGGATTTTCGGGACTACATGAACGCCTTCCCGGAGAGGGCGAAGGAGTATGAAGCATTGAAGCTTCGGCTTGCAGAGGAGTGCAATAACATACAGACGGTCTATACCGACGGCAAGCACGACTATATGGAAAAGACCCTGGCTCAGGCAAGAGCCTATGCCCTTGCCCAAAAAGGGACAGGAAATCACAGAGAGGATGAGTACCGATGAAATTGAACGGAAATTTTCAAAATCTGGGGCAAAGCTACCTGTTTGTCACCATTGCAAAGAAGGTGGCGGCCTATACGGAGACGCACCCGGATAACAGGATCATTCGCATGGGCATTGGCGACGTGACCCTGCCCCTTGCCCCGGCGGTCATCGAAGCCATGCACCGGGCAACGGACGAAATGGCAAAGAAGGAGACCTTCCGGGGCTATTCCCCGGACAGCAACGGATATCCCTTCCTGCGGGAAGCCATTGCGGGCTACTATCACAGCTTCGGCGTCAGCGTGGACGCTTCCGAGGTGTTCGTAGGGGACGGCGCCAAAAGCGACGTGGGCAATATTGTGGACTTATTTGATAAGGACAACACCGTGCTGGTGCCCGACCCGGTATATCCCGTGTACGTGGACACCAACACTATTTCCGGGAGAAAAATCGTTTATCTGGACGGTACGGAGGAAAACGGCTTCCTGCCCATGCCCAAGGACGACCACCCGGTGGACCTGATCTATCTCTGCTCCCCCAACAACCCCACCGGCGCGGCATATGACCGGGAACAGCTGAAAGTATGGGTGGACTATGCTTTGAAGCAGAACGCGATTTTGCTTTACGACGCCGCCTACGAAAGCTTTATTTCCGAGGACCTGCCCCGAAGCATTTTTGAGATCCCCGGCGCGGAGAAATGCGCCATCGAGTTCTGCTCCCTGTCCAAGACAGCCGGCTTTACGGGAATGCGCTGCGGCTATACGGTCATTCGCAAGGAATTGGTGGTCAACGGCGTGCAGGTCTCCAAGCTGTGGGAACGGCGGCAGGGCTGTAAGTTCAACGGCGTCAGCTACATCACCCAGCGGGCGGCGGAAGCGGTCTTTACCCCCGAGGGGCAGAAGCAGATCAGGGAGAACTTGAACTACTATCGGCAGAATGCCAGGACCATGGCGGAAGCGCTGGAAGAGATGAACGTGAAGTTTACAGGCGGGAAAAATTCCCCCTATCTCTGGCTCAAGTGCCCGGAGGGCATGGGCAGCTGGGAATATTTCGATTTCCTCTTGAACAAGGCGGAGATCGTGGGCACCCCCGGCGAGGGCTTCGGCAAAAACGGCGAGGGCTGGTTCCGGCTGACCGCTTTTGGCGACGCGGAGAAGACCAAAGAAGCCATGGAACGCATGAAAAAGCTGCAAAAATAAGGAGCGCGCTATGCTGGAAGAATTGAAAGAAAAGGTCTGGCGGGCGAACTTGCTGCTGCCGGAGCACCGCCTTGTCACTTTCACCTGGGGAAATGTCAGCGGTGTTGACCGGGAACGGGGACTGATGGCAATTAAGCCCAGCGGAGTGGAGTATGACAGGCTCACCCCGGAGGACATGGTGCTGGTAGATATCCACACCGGGAAAAAGGTGGAAGGAAAATGGAACCCCTCCTCCGACACGCCTACCCATTGCGAGTTGTACCGCAGCTTTGGGGAGATCGGCGGCGTGGTGCACACCCACAGCAGATGGGCGACCACCTTCAGCCAGGCGGGGAGAGGGGTGCCGCCTTTGGGCACGACCCACGGGGACTATTTTTATGGGGAAATTCCCTGTACCCGGAAAATGACCCCGGAGGAGATCGCCGGGGAATACGAGCTGGAAACGGGCAAGGTCATTGTGGAGACTTTCTGTGGGAAAGCGCCCATGGATATCCCGGCGGTGCTGGTGCACAGCCACGGACCCTTTGCATGGGGCACGGACGCGGAAAACGCCGTCCACAACGCCGTGGTGCTGGAGGAGCTTTGCTTCATGGCGTGGCACGCCCTGCAGCTGGAGCCTGATCTGCCCCCCATGCAGCAGGAGCTGCTCAAAAAGCACTATCTCCGCAAGCACGGGGCAAACGCCTATTATGGACAGAAATGAACCTGTTCTGCGCCGGCTTGCCGCGGGAGAACTGACACTGCCGCTATTTTCCGATTTTGACCGCTATCAGGAGGTCAGGCAGTGCTGGCGGAAGGAGCAGGGAAAATGGGTGGTAAAGGAGATCGCCTTTCTGGAACAGTGGAGCGAGACCGATTATCGGGAGCTGTGCCAAAGCCTGCGCGATACCCTTTCCGGGAATGGCACGGTTTGGGGGCTGTTTGTGCAGGAAAAGCTCAAGGGCTTTTGCGCTGTAGAAGGAAAGCTGCTGGGCTCCCGCCATCAATATGCGGACCTTTCCCAACTGTACGTTTCTGCCGACTGCCGCGGGCATGGATTTGGCAGGCTGCTGTTCCAAAAGGCAGTGGAGACGGGAAAACGCCATCAAGCAAAAGCACTTTACATTTCTGCTCATTCCTCGGTGGAAAGCCAGGCGTTCTATCACCGCATGGGCTGTGTGGAAGCGGAGGAGGCAGATGACCGTCACGTGGCGGCAGAGCCCTGCGACTGCCAGCTGGAATACAGGATTGTAACGGAATCTTCACAGAAAGAACACGAAGCAGGTGTATGTTAAGGAAAGAGAACGCCTTACGATTTGCGGGGAACTTCCTGAAGCATCGTGCGGCGTCGCTGAGAGAATGGACCGGGCGCCGCCCGATTCCAAAGGAGGAACAACATGAAAATTCAAAATGGAAAAAAACTGGGGGCGCTGCTTTTGGCGCTGGCGCTGGCGGCAGGCTCCTTTGCGGGCTGCTCCGGCAGGCAGGGGGAGAATGCCTCCTCCGGCGCGGCTTCGGGAGGGAGCAGCGCGTCCCCTTCTTCTCAGGCAGATACGGGGAGCACCGGCAGCTATAACTACAGCGCCGGTCTTACGGAGGACGGCTATTTTGAGGGTGTTACGGCGCTGGATTATGTGACGCTGCCGGATTATAAGACCATGACCGTGCCGGAGGACGTTTCCACGGTATCTGATGCCGACGTGGAGGACGAGCTCGATTCCATGCGGGACGGCTACGCCACCACGGAGCAGGTCAAGGACCGCCCGGTGGAGGACGGCGACACGGTGAACATCGACTACGTGGGGAGCGTTGACGGAGTTGAGTTCGAGGGCGGGAATACCGGCGGAAACGGCACTACCGTCACCATCGGCGTGACCAATTATATCGACGATTTTCTGGATCAGCTCATCGGGCATATGCCCGGGGAGACTTTCGATGTGAACGTCACCTTCCCGGAGGATTACGGCAAGGAGGACTTAAACGGCAAAGACGCCGTATTCGTCACCACCATCAATTATATTGAAGACCAGACCCTGCCGGAGCTGACCGATGAGTTTGTGGTCTCCAACTGGAAAGAAAGCAACGGTTGGAGTAATGTGGCGGAAGCGAAAGCGGGGGTGAAGGAATCCCTGCGCGCTGCCGCTGTGGCAGATTACCTTTGGCAGGAGATCCAGGAGAAATCCACCGTGAAAGAGGTGCCCGACGCCCTGCGGAGCTACCATGAGGAATACATGAAGCAGTATTACACCAGCGTTGCGTCCCAGTACCAGATGACGGTGGAAGATTTCATCAGCCAGCAGTTCGGCGCGGAAAGCATGGAGGCGCTGGTAGAGCAGAACAGGAGCCAACTGGACAGCAACGCCAGGACCAGCCTGATCGCGCAGGCGCTCAGCGAGGACATGGACGTGAGACCCACCGATGATGACGTGAAGGATTATTTCCAGAAAGTTATGGGTTCTAACGATTACAGCGAAGCGGAAACCTTCTATGGAATGCCCTATCTGCGCATGCTGACCCGTGAGAATCTGGTGAAGGAAATGCTCGGCAGATAATGGGCGGAAAAAGCAGTGGCAAGTATGAGATACTTGCCTTTTGCTTCGCAAAACCATATTTTTTCATAGTCTCTAGGGTACACTGCCATCAAGGGACAAAAAAGCTTCGGTCACACCGTGACCGATTTTGCGTTGCAAAACCGCTTTTTTCAGCGGCTCAAGGGTACACTGCTCTATAAAGGTTGGTGTCCTAACATTCCTTGAATGGGCGGAAAAATATTTCACGGCAGATTAAAAAATCAGAAAAGGCGGTTTTCGTTTAGAAAATCGGCTGCGGTGCAGCCGAAGCCTTTTCCAGGAAGAAAGGCGCAGCCTTTCTTTTGCTTCGCAAAACCCTGCTTTTTCAGCGGCTCTAGGGTACACTGTTCTATGGGCGCAGGAGTTCTAAAAACCTGTGGAATGGGCGGAAAAAATGTTTCCCGCTGCAATAAGAGGGCTTGCAATCGTCAGCATGTTCTGAAAATGCTAACAACTAAAAACTAACAACTAACAACTAAAAGGGGGTGGTACAAATGGTTCTGAAGAGAAATGGGATTTACTGCTGCAGGACTGGATTCACTGTGCTCCGTACAAGCCCGATGGATGCGGAATAAGCAGGCTGATCCATTGTACGGAGCGATTCTTCGGATCGCCTTTTCCTATTCCGTGTGGTCGGGTTTGTGAAAACGGATATTTTTCACAAACAAAGGAGCAAAGACCATGATTGAAATAGGAATGAACCAAATCACAAAGAATTTTGGATTTAAGAAGATACTGAACGGCGCCTGTCTGGAGATCATGACCGGAGAGCGCGCCGCTCTGGTGGGAAGAAATGGCACGGGGAAGTCCACTATTTTGAAGCTTATCGCCGGAGAGGAGCTTCCCGATTCCGGGGAGATCAGCATTCGCCGTGGGGCGACCCTGGGTCTGCTGGAACAGATCCCTCATTTGCGGGAGCCGGGAAAAACCGTGGGACAGGTGCTGCTGGAGCCTTTCGCAGACGTTCTGGCAGAGGAACAGGAGCTGCGCCGTTTGGAAAGCCAGATGGCGACTCCGGCAGAGGATTACGACGCTTTGCTGGAACAGTACGCCAAAGCGCAGGAGCGCTACACAGCCCTGGGCGGCTACGATATGGAGGAACACACCTCCAGGGTCATTCAGGGCTTTCATTTGGCAGAGCTGCTGGACAGGGAATATAACGTCCTCAGCGGCGGGCAGAAAACCGTGGTCAATCTGGCAGCAGTGGTGCTGCGCCAGCCGGATATCCTGCTGCTGGACGAGCCCACCAATCACTTGGACGTGAAAACGCTGGAATGGTTCGAGGGCTTCCTCAGCAAGTACCGGGGCACGGTGCTGATGGTGTCCCACGACCGCTGGTTCCTGGACAAGGTCGCCACCCGCACCTTCATTTTGGAGGGCGGCGAGTGCCAGTCCTTTGCCGGGAATTACTCCTTCAGCGTAAAAGAGCAGGAGCGGTTGATGCTGCTGGAATTTGAACAGTACAAGAACCAGCAGAGGAAAATCGACGCCATGAAAGCAGCCATCAAGCGCTTCCGGGAATGGGGGGCGCTGAACAAGCAGAATCTCTCTTTTTACCGCAAGGCGAAGGAACTGGAAAAGCGGCTGGAAAAAATGGAGCTTTTGGAGCGTCCCCAATTGGAAAAGCCCAAGGTGCCCATTCAGTTCAGCGGGGCCCGCACCGGCGCGGAGGTGTTGCGGCTGGAAGATTTTTCTCTGGATTTCGGCGAGCCTGTGATCCTGCTGGAACACGCAGAGCTGCTCATCAGGGAAAAGGATAAGGTCTGTCTCATGGGCGACAACGGCACAGGGAAAACCTCCCTGCTCCGGGCGCTGTTGGGGGAAAATCCCCGCTATTCCGGGGAAATCACTCTGAATCCCGGGGTGCAGCTGGGATATATCCCGCAGGAGATACGCTTCCCCGTGGAGACGGACAGCGTGCTGGAAGCCTTTCGCCGGGAATGCCCCGGCAGCGAGGGGCAGGCGCGGAACCTGCTGGCAAAGTATTTCTTCACCGGGGAGAACGTGTTCAAGCGCGTGACCGCGCTTTCCGGCGGGGAAAAGGTGCTGCTGAAGCTGGCGATTTTGATGCAGCGCGCGGTGAATTTCCTGATCCTGGACGAGCCGACCAACCACATCGACATTGAGACCAGGGAGCTTCTGGAGGACGCCCTTCAGGAATACTCGGGAACCATGCTGTTCGTGTCCCACGACCGCTATTTCATCGAGAAGATCGCCACGCGGCTCGCCGTGCTGCGGGAGCACGCCATAGAAAGCTTTGACGGCGGCTATGGGGCGTATCAGGAGTACCGGCAGAGCAGGAATGCGTAAATCGGAAATTTGAACAAATATTTTTTGCCCGGCAGACGGCTTCCCTTGCAATCTGCCGGGCATTTTGCTATACTGGAACCAGAATATGCGGCAGCCTGCACTGCCCGCAAAGCAAAAGGCGGCGTTTTGCCGCGCAGTAGATGAAAAAGGAGTTTTTTTGATGAACCTCATTCCAAAATGCAACGGACCTGTCCGGCAGACCGGGGAACGCTGCCCTGTTCCCCTTCCCCTGACCTACCGCGGCTATTGCCCCAGCCCCCAGCTGTTCCCTTTGAAGGAGGACATCAACGGGCTGCTGTCGCTGGTGCAGGATCAGGCTTTGCCCGCCGAAGGATATTCTCTCACCATTGAACCTGCCGCCATCACCCTGGTGCATTCCGACGACCACGGCGCCTTTTACGGCTTGCAGACCCTGTTCCAGCTGTTGGAGGAGGAGAAAGGCTCCCTGCCCTGCGGCGCCTATGAGGACGCGCCCAGGTACGGCTACCGCGGCTTCATGCTGGACGTGGGCAGGCATTTCTTCCCTGTGCAGGAAGTGAAAAAGGTCATCGACCAGATGGCGCGGCTGAAGCTGAATACCCTGCATTGGCACTTGAGCGAGGATCAGGGCTTCCGTATTGAAAGCAAAAAATTCCCCAGGTTGAACGAGATCAGCTCCTGGAGAATGGAAAACGGCAAAAAGTACGGCGGCTTTTATACGCAGGACGAAATTCGCGAGGTGGTCGCCTATGCTGCGGAGCACCAGATACAGGTCATTCCTGAGATAGACCTTCCCGGTCACACCACGGCGATCGTCGCCGCGTATCCCGAGCTGAGCTGCTCCGGCGAGCCGGCAGAGGTGGTCTGCACCGCCGGGATTTTCCCCCGCATTCTTTGCGCGGGCAATGAAAAGGTCTACGAGTTCCTGTTCGAGCTGCTGGACGAGGTATGCGCCCTGTTCCCGGCGCCCTATTTCCACATCGGCGGCGACGAAGCCCCCAAGAGCGAGTGGGAAAAATGTCCCCGCTGCCAGGAGGAGATCAGGAAGCACGGGCTGAACAATGAGGAAGAGCTGCAGGCGCTGTTCACCGCCCGGCTGGCGGACCTTTTGACGACAAAGGGAAAGTCCATTATTGGCTGGAACGAGATTCTGGATTCCGGCACCATGCGCTCCGACGCCATCGCCCAGTATTGGACGCCCCAGGGCGCGGAAGCTTCCGCCAGGGAAGTGCCCAAGGGCAGGAAGTTTATTTTCTCCAACGTCAATTCCTTCTACTTTGATTACGACCACGCGCTGGTTACCCTCCGCGCCACCTATGGTTATGAGCCTTCTATCCTGCCCGGGCAGGAGATTCCCGCCGCGCAGGTGATGGGTCTGGAAGCGCCGCTGTGGACGGAATATGTGGAAACGCCGGAGCGTCTGGAAGAGATGATTTTCCCCCGTATGGCAGCCCTGGCGGAAAACGCCTGGACCCGGGAGAAGGATTTTGAAGACTTCAAGACCCGTCTCCATGCCTGGGTACCCTACTGGAAGTCTCAGAATATCAACGCCATGCCGCCGGAGGAAGCGGACTGCCACGGCATAGACAGCGCAGAGCGTGTTGCCAACGCGGTGGAAGCGCAGCTCAGGCGCTGGGGCACGGACCTGTCCGGCGACACAGCCTTCTTCCTTGAGGGCAAGGACCCTGTAGAGCTGCTCCGCGGCTTTGTTACAGGTATGGTGTCCAATACCTATACGGCGGAAGAAAAGGAAAAAGTGGTGGAGCTGCTGGTGCAGCGGCTGAAGAAATGAAGCGAATCCTGCTGATCGCCACCGGGGGGACGATCGCTTCCCAAAAAACTGTAGACGGGCTTGTGCCAGGACTTTCCCCGGAGGAGCTTTTGCGCCATGTGCCGGACGCGGCTTCTTTCTGCCAGGTGGATACCATGCAGCCCCTGAATCTGGACAGCACCAACATTCTGCCGGAGCACTGGCTACTGCTGGCAAAGAGCATGGAAGAGCGCTATGAGAAGTACGACGGCTTTGTGATCTGTCACGGCACGGACACGCTGGCATATACAGCCGCGGCGCTTTCTTATCTCATTCGTCACACAAGGAAGCCCATTGTCCTTACCGGGGCGCAGAAGCCCATCGACCAGGAGGACACCGACGCCCGGCAGAATCTGCTGGACAGCCTGCGTTATGCCTGCGACGGTGACAGCGGGGTGTGTATCGTGTTCGGCGGGCATGTCATCGCCGGGACAAGGGCGCGGAAAACCCGGACGAAAAGCTACAACGCCTTTTCCAGCATCAATTTCCCGGACCTTGCGGAGATACGCGACCAGCGGGTGGTACGGTTCATTCCCTGCGCCGAGCAGGGAGAGCCGGAATTTACCCATACCCTGAATACAAATGTGGTGCTGCTGAAGCTGATCCCCGGTCTCCCGGTGGGGGCGTTTTCCGCCGCCGGCAGGCTGTGCGACGGGCTGATTATTGAAAGCTACGGCGTGGGCGGCATTCCCGACCCTTACCTCCATGAGCTGGACGCTCTGGTGCAGGCGGGCAAGACCGTGGTCATGGCAACGCAGGTTCCTCAGGAGGGCAGCGACCTGTCCGTGTATCAGGTGGGGCACCGCTTGAAAGAGCGCTACCAGCTCTTGGAGCCCTACGACATGACGCTGGAATCCACCGTGACAAAGCTGATGTGGGTGCTGGGGCAGTCCAATGACAGAGACGAAATCCGCCGCCTGTTTTACACCCCCGTCAACTATGACCTGCTGTTCTAGCTGTACTTTGAAAAGAGAAGCTTTGTCGAATCGTGTCGAACGAAACTGCGAGAAATTTCCAGTTTTTTGTTGACATCTTTTGTATTGTTTGGTAAAATAGCTACAAGAAGAAAGTTTGCGTGAAATTTCTAAAATAAATATTTCACTGTGTCTATTTTCCAGAAATGGCACAGTACCGCGGTTTATAGTATTACAAGCTGCTTTCTTCGTTCCGACCTTCATTACAAAAAATAAAAAAGAGAGGAACGATGTACATGCAAGCAAAGAAAATCCTGTCCCTGCTGTTGGTGCTGGCGCTGGCTCTGGCGATTTTTGCCCTGCCCGCCGCCGCAGAAACCCACGACCATGACGGCTGCGCCGATTGCGCCGCCGAAAGTGTCATCATGCGCAGACCGCCGGCTGTTATGTGCCCTTATTGTGCCATTCGTTGCAATTATAATGCGGCGACGAAAATTCATACTTGCCCGGAATGTGGCTGGCACACCTAATGATATTTTAAGTTTATTCGCAAAGCACAGGTATGGTAAGCGCTTACCATACCTGTGCCGCTTTATAGGAGGTGTTTTTGATTGACCAAAAAGAAGAAACAGCACTTTTCTATATTTATGCGTATGATTTTGACGATATTTCTATTTGTTACTTTTACAGGCTGTCGGGAAAAAGAATCCAACAAGCTAAGAATACTGGTGGATCTTCGTGATGTCGATTTCGTTTCTTCTGAGCCGGAAAATCTACGCCGCGCGCTTAAATCCAAAGGAGAGCTAGACCCTGACACTTTGGAAATAGAGCTTTTACCAACGGAAGAAGCGGAGCGAACGGTGAGACTCCGTGCGTTACGGACAGAGATCATGTCCGGGGGCGGTCCCGATGTTTTTCTTATGACCTGCAATTTTTCCGGCTGGCGTTCTGGACGGGGAATTTATAGACCTAATTCAGGAGATGGGAAAGACCCGTTTGAGCAGGAAAGGCTGTTTAGCGATGTGGAAAAATGCATGGAAAACCACTTTTTCTTTCCTTTGGACAACTTCTTTGAAAAAGCGAAATATTTTGACCCGGACATGATACTTCCGGCAGTTTTGGAAGCAGGAAAGACCGACGAGGGACAAATGGTTCTGCCTATTACCTTTACGTTTCCGATTGCTGTGTACCAGAAAGATATCGTTCAGCCGCAGGGAGAACTTCCGACATCTTGGCAAGCGGCAGCTGATAGCTCCAATCGTGCCGCACAAAAGGCATATGGTGTGGCTGCATGGAACCAGTTCAGTGACATTTTTCCAAGGTTGTCTGATACCTCCGGCTGGGGGCTGACAGTTACAAAAGAAGAATTGACACAAAGAGTAAAAGAAGCGGTGAAGCTGTGCGATTTTAATCTCTTGACAATGATGGAAACAGCAGCAGATAATCTGCCCAAACTTCTTGAGTATGATGAATATATCAATTACGCAGAGAAAGTGGCGGCTTCTCCCTTCCCAGCAGAAGAATTTGGCGGCTTTCTTTCAGAACGCTCGATAGATTATTACAATATATCGTTTTGGTCTCCGGGAATTTATGATTACCGCTGGGAAACAAAAAAATGCAGCCAGATAATAGAACCAATTTATAATACAGCAGGTGGCGTGACGGCTGGTATCACCACCTATGCCAGCATTAACCGAAATACGAAACACCCGGAGGAAGCCTTTCGGGTCTTGGACACTTTATTTTGTATAGATGTTCAAAACGGACAAGGCTCTACACCGGAAGCACAATCAGATATGAAATTTCAAACCTTAGCTCTTCGCGGCAGTTACGGAATTCCATCTCGAAATGACTTGTTGAAAGATCATACCTTGGCTTTTCAGATGGAGTATAGTTCACGAATGAGCATTGTTCCCGGACCGAACGAAGAATTATTCTCCGAATACACTGCCCTGCGGAGTGAAGTGACCCACGCGCGGTTCTACGGCGCATTAGACCAGGAGCTGCAAACCATGTACGAAGCCTGTCTGGAAGCGGAAAACGACGAGGAAATTGAAAAAATCGTCTCCCAATCCTACGACACCATGCTGATGATCTTAGCGGAAAGCTAGGCAAAATATCAAATACCCAAACAGGAAAGGAAACAGCGATCGACCGTAAAAAAGGGAAGCTTTGCCAATTTGGCGAAGCTTCCCTTTTAGTGGCGCCATGAGGCGAAATAAATCCCCCGGTTTTACCGGGGGAGATAAAAAAGCGGAGCAAAAGAAATAACCACCGA